>CAYXVF010000112.1:0-19093 GCA_964468125.1 uncultured Bdellovibrionales bacterium
GCAACGAGGTCGGGCTTCGTGCGTCCGTCAGTGGTGGGACCCCGCGAGCTGGTGGAAAAAACCGACGCGCCCGGTGCCCAATCCGACGCCCGAATCGCCCCCACGGTGATCGCTCCAGCGCAGGTGGCCGGGTCCACCATCGAGCCCGCGTGCTGGCTGTACTGCAGGTTCGGTTCGCGGCCGTTGATGATGAAGATGCGAAAACGCACATCCGGTTGGCTCGCGTCCGCTTTGCGGATCGACAGGGCGTAGTCCCCCGCGGGCAGGCCGCCCGAGAGTTGCTCGTCCGGGTAATCGTCACCGCCTTCTCCGTCCTGGGTCACCGTGGAGCTGAAGAGCTCTTCGTAGCCGCTTCCCTCGTCGCGCAGCAGATAGAGATCGTAGTCGATGTCGGTTTGCGGGTAGCCGTCCCACTCCAGATAGATCCGCGTCGACGTATTGCCGCCGTAGCTGAAGCGGTTCAGGTCGTCGCCCAAGGCGAAGTCGTGGTCGAGGTCCCCGTCTTCGTCGTCAAAGACCGCGGTGTAGAAGCGCCCAGTACCGAAATTTCCCGCCGAGGTCACAAAGACCGCCCCGTTCGCATTGATCCCGTCGATCAAACCGCACATGTCGCCGGTGCCGTCGCCGATCGAAAACTCCGTCCAGGTCAGTGAGTGGCTCACGACTTCGATTCCGTCATCGGCCACGCGATCGGCGAGGGCGATCACATCACCGAAGGTCTGAACCTTGACCGGGTCGATGGTCACCGCCGGTGCCATGTCGGCAACGATCTCGGAGCAACCGGTGCCGTGCGCGTTTCCGCCACCGGCGGGTAGGGCGGTGTAGCTCGGAATTTCGCCCGCGTCGGCGGTACTCTCGAAGCCCGAAAAAGCGGTGTCCAACACCGCGACTGTCACCTCACCCCCCACCGCACCGGTGCAGTGGATCGGCTCGACACCCGTGAGGGTGACCGCCTCGCTCGCTACCGTCCCGGTGGTTGCGATCGGCGTTCGGGGCACGCGTACCCGCACCCCGTCGGGCGCGGCACGGCGAAGATCGCGTAAGCTCTCCAGTGGGATCCACGCCTCCGCAAAGCCAGCCACGTGTACGTGGGTGGCGCCGCCGCGCGACTCCCAGAGCGCGGCGTCGAGGGTCGGGCCGCGAAGCTCCACCAGCACGTAGCCGTCTGTGTCCACCCGCATGCCGCGGCGCACCGCGGTCGCGAGCGCCACGCGGCTGCCGTCGCGTTCGACGACCGACTCGAGCCACGCCAACGGGCGAAGCCTTCGGTCACCGAGTGCGGCGACGTCCGACTCCGGCGCCTGACAGGCGGCGAAGCCGACACAGAACAAGAGCCCGTAGCGCATGACTCTCGAGTCTAGCGGATCGGGCGCCCCGATTCTTCCGCAATTGTGGCGCAAAGAGCGCTACAGACCGTCTTTGCGGTAGAAACGTGTGAGGGTGGAGTTGCGGGTTGTCCGGCGTGTTTGGCGACGTCGATGGCGGTCTTGATGTGGAAGAGCTCGAGTCGGCGAAGGTCCACGTCCTGCCAGAGGTAGCGGCTCGCGGGCTGGCCCACGTAGCGCGATGCGCAGGGCGACCGCTGCTACTTCTTCCAAGTGCCGCCGGTCTTGCTCGGGGAGATGCTAGACGCGCACGCGCTGCCGCGTGAGGACGATCCGGAACGGCCCTTCCGCTGGCCCGTCGGTCCCCTAGACCCGCGCGCATTCTTCGCGCACCGGCGCGTGGTCGAGATCGCCTTTTCCTCCGATCCGGAACCGGGCGCCCTCTTCGAGGAGGTCATTGCTCTGCTCGATACGATCCTCGCGGGGGCGGCGCGCCACTACGGGCGTGCGCCGAAGAAACCGCCGGGACCGCGCGCTCGGGAAGCGGTCCGTGACACTCAGCGCTACCTGGTGGAGAGCTTCTTCGAGGGGGACACGCTCGATGATCTCGGTCGTCGCGTCGACTCATCACGTTACCACCTGGCCCGGGCCTTTTGTGTGGTGACGGGCATGTCGATCCACGACTACCGTGAGCGGCTCCGGGTGCTCTATGCGCTCGAGCACCTGGAGACCTTCGATTGGTCGATCTCGCTTTCGAGACCGGCTACTCGAGCCACAGCCATTTCACCCAAGCGTTCAGGCGCATGCTCGGGGTGACTCCGGCGTCGCTGCGACGCAGCCGCTGACCGTTAGAACGTCGTGGACGACGCGATCGATGCGTCGTAGCCGCAGATGCTGCCTTCGTACTCGAAGGACGCGCTGCTCGCACCGGTGGTCGCGCTCCAATTCACGTCCAGCTCGCAGGAGCCTTCGATGTCGCCACTGAAGTTGAGCTCGCCGGTCATTTCGAGCTGCGAGCTCGTCTCCGTAAACGTGCCGTCGTAGTTGATCTGGCCGTCGATGGTGATGCCGTTGCTGACGCAGCCGTCGTAGGTGATCGACCAGGCGAAATCGCCACTCGTCCCGGTTTCGTCGAACGTGCCACTGAACGTCGCTGATCCGCCGCCCGGGCACGTGTAAGTAAACGAGCTGCCATCGGTCGAGACGCTCCCCGCTTGGGCGCTGCCGAGGGTCGTGACGGACAAGGCGACCCCAAAGGCCTGCTGCGCGTCTTCTTCCGAGAGGTCGTCGCTGCCGCATGCGGTGAGGGCTGCGGTGGCGGTGAGTGCGATGAGAGTTTGGCTGAGTTTCATGGAAGCACCTCGGCGGTTGTGGCGTGCCCATACACGCCCGCTCACCCCCGTGCTGCCACGGGCCGTCGAAGGACGCAACCGCCCGAGGTGGATCGGCGATAGTGATTGACGGGGCTCGCCAAGCCTCAGTCGCCAATCAGCAACGTTTCGGATGTGCAGCATGTATCGGCTCTTCTGGGTGCCGCTGGCCGCCTGTGGCCTGCTTTCTTGCGGGGGATCCCCGTCGATCGACCTCGGGAACTCAACGCCCGTCAACACGGTCACGCTCAATCGCGTCGACTCCGTTGACGATTCGGGCGCGGTTTTCAGCGATTGCCGCGTCGCCTTCGACCTCTTCGGTGCGGTGCACGTGGCTTACCGCTACCGCGGGCTCACGCCGGAGGCGGAGCTCGTCGACTCCCTTCGTTACTCGAACAGTGCGAGCGGTGCTTGGCGCGTGGACGAGGTCGGACGCTTCGAGGCGATGCGGCCTGGTTTTGACCTCGCCCTCGAAGAGCGCAAGCCGCGCATTCTATTCGCCGCGGCCGGCGTCGAGCTCGGCAACGAGCTCGTCGAGGCGGCGCGGGATAACGGCGGCGTGTGGCGCCAGGAGATGCTCGAGGCGGATGTCGGTGCGATCGAAGCCGTGCGCTACGTGAGCCAACCGACCGTCGAGTCTTTTCGTGCGGTGGTGCCGTCCACGGGTGACGAGCTGTTTCGTGACGGCTATGTCGCCTTCGGTGACTGGCGCTTCGACCCCGTCGGAGCGGTGGACCCAGCGCAGGCTGTTGTCGGCTTTGATGCGGCGATGGACCGCGCTGGTGGAATTCATGCCTGTGTAGTCGTGAGTGACGGTGCGGGGTCGCGTCTGCTCTACGCGAACGAGCGGGCCGGTGATTGGGACGTGAGCCAGGCACGAGAAGGCGCGATGGCAGCCGCCTGTCGAATCAGCGCGGCGGGTCCGGACGCGGTGGCGATGGCCCTGCTCGATGAGAGCCAGGCCGGTCAGACGTTGACCGTCGTGAGTCCTGACGGTCGTGAGTTCAGGGCGGCGGGGGTCGCAGCGTCGCCGGAGATCGGTGACTTTGACATCGCTGTGACTCGCAGCGGCCGGGTCGCCCTCTCTTGGGTCGATGCGCCCCGCTCCGAGCTGATCATGGCGTTCCAAGACGAGAGTTTCACCGAGCAACGCATCGCCGTCACCGATCCCACGGGCAGCGCGGTGCTCGCGCTCTCACCCGACGGGACCCTCGGCTTCTGCACTGAGCGCTCGGACGGAACGGTAAGAGAGCTCGTCGTGGGCCTCGTCGCCCGCACCGAGCCTTGAGCACCGGGGCGTCGCGGCCCTGAGCAGGTGCCTGCTCGATCAATCTCGATTCAGCGCGCCCGCTGTTCGATGCGTGCCTTCGCCGCGAGATGCTCGCGGTAGGTTTCCGAAAAGACGTGTCGTCCCGTTCCGTCTTCGCGGGCGACAAAGAAGAGGTAGTCGTGCGCGGCCGGTCGTGCGGCGGCGGCGAGGGCATCGCGACCCGGGCTCGCGATCGGGCCAGGCGGCAGTCCCGGGTGCACATACGTGTTGTAGTGGTGGGGAATGCGAACGTCCTCGAGGGTCAGTTTCGCTTTGGGCTCGCCGAGGATGTATTGGACGGTCGCACAGCTCTCGAGGCGCATGTCGCGGCGCAGACGGTTGCTGAAGACCCCGGCCACGAGGGTCCTCTCCACGGGGGAGCGGGCCTCGCGTTGCACCAAGGAGGCGAGCGTGACCCACTCACGCAAGGCATCGCCCTCTCGCTCCACTCCGAGCTCCGCCTGCACTTCTCGAAACTGCTCGACCATGAGTGACACGATGTCGTGGGCGGAAAGGCCGATCGCGAGACGGTAGGTCTCCGGATAGAGGAATCCCTCGGCGCTTCGGCCGGGAATGCCGAGCCTGCGCAGGAGCGCGGGGTCGCGCGTGGCTTCGAGGAATGCGTAGTGGGAGGTCAGACCGCTTCCGGCGACGAGCGCCGCGACCTGTTCGAGACTGAGTCCTTCGGGAACGGTCAGCTCTCGCAGATTGACCTGACCTCGGGCGAGCTCGGCCGCGATCTCCCAACCGTAGGCGTTTTGCGGAAGACGATAGGTTCCGGCTTTGAGGGTTCGGTCGATGCTGGTCGCTTGCGCGACGAGCTTGAAGGCGAGCTCGTTGCGAATCACCGACGCCTCACGGAGTCGTCGGGCGATCGCTCGAAACGACGCGCCCTCGGGGATGCGCACCACCGTCTCCCCTTCTCCGCTCCTGGGCGGCGCGAGCGTGAGCAACGCGACCGACGGGAGCGCGAACAGCAGCGCGAGAGCCGTGCTCAGCAAGAGGGCGACCGCTCGACGGCGGCGAAAGGGGGCGAGACCCTCGGGAAGCGTCTCTTGGGAGCCGTCCGAGGCGACAAAGAGCGCCCGAGGTGGCGGCAAGACGGTCGCCGATTTCGCCCCCTCGCTCTCGCTCCACTCCGGCAGGGCCTCGGCGGTGGCCTGGGCGAGGGTCCAGGATTCGCCGTTCGGATGCAGGTCGGCGTCCGTAGGCTCCGGATGGCCCCAGCCGTCGCGATCGGCGCTGAAGGTTCGGGGAATGCGTTCGGTGTGGTCGGCCCACTCCGGGAGGGGCGCCGTCGCTGGCTCGATTTTGGGTGCCGGCCCGGGCTCGGCCTCCGACGGCTCCTGCCCTTCGAGAGCTTCGCGCGGGGGCGGTGGCGGCAGGGCTCGACCGGGGAGACGGCGAGCCCGGTCTGCCCGTAGCGGGCGGGAGCGCCGGGCGCGGCGGGTCGAGCGAAGGCCCTTGGGTGAGCCGGGTCGACGAGCTCCGAGCTGCTCGGCGCAGAACCGAAACAGCTCGGCGGTCTGGCTGAGGGAGAGGGGCTCATCGATCCGGTCCGCGTAGGCGAGTCCCACCACCCGGCGATTCTCGACCAGGGGCACCACCGCGAAGGTGCGCGCCGGGCTGATCTCGAGGGAGCGCGCAAGCGAGAGGCCACCCGATTCCCGTCCCGAGCCGATCACCGGCGAGGCCGCTTCGATCGCCGACCGAAGGGGAGTGCGGTCAACGAGTGAGATCTCGAGCCCCGGGCGTGGCGCCATTCCGACGGCGCGCTCGAGGATCGCTCGTGTGCCGTCGAGTCGAAAGATCGCCACGCGGCGAAACAGCGCGGTGAGCCCCTCCGCAACCGGTCCGTGCGGTGCGGCAGCGCTTGGATGAGCACCGAGCGAGGATGCCATCGGGGGTCACCTTTCCGAGCGCCTGAAACCACCGGCGCACCCTTCGAATCATGCCTGCCCGCCTCCAAGGGCCCAAAAAACCTGTCGGACCGTCGTGGCACAGATCAGATCAAGCGAACGAAACATTTGTTCAGTGCGATAGGTTCGAGGTAAGGTCGACCGAGCGGACGACCACGGAAGGTATGGGCCCGCAAAGAGCGGCTCGATCAGGAGAAACACATGGCAGGCAAGGACAGCGGCAACGGATTCGACCGAGAAAAAGCGATCGAGCTCGCGGTCGGGGCGATCGAAAAGCAGTTCGGCAAGGGCTCGATCATGCGCCTCGGCGAAGAGGAGAACATCGCCGCCGATGTCCCCACGATTTCCACCGGTTCCATCGGCCTCGATGTGGCGCTGGGGATCGGGGGAATTCCCCGTGGACGCGTCGTCGAAATCTACGGTCCGGAATCGAGTGGTAAGACCACTCTCACCCTCCACGCCATCGCTGAAGCGCAAAAGGCCGGTGGCATTGCCGCCTTCGTCGACGCCGAGCACGCCCTCGATGTGACCTATGCTAGGAAACTGGGTGTCCGCACCGATGATCTTCTGATCTCGCAGCCGGACACGGGCGAGCAAGCGCTCGAAATCGCCGAAATGTTGGTGCGCTCTAACGCCATCGACCTTCTCGTCATCGACTCGGTGGCCGCACTGGTGCCCCGCGCGGAGATCGAAGGCGAGATGGGTGACGCGCACGTCGGCCTACAGGCGCGTCTCATGAGTCAGGCGCTGCGTAAGCTCACCGGTGTGATCGCGAAGAGCCGCACCTGCGTCGTGTTCATCAACCAGATCCGTTTGAAGATCGGCGTGATGTTCGGCAACCCGGAGACCACCACCGGCGGCAACGCACTCAAATTCTACAGCTCGGTCCGGATGGACATTCGCCGCATCGGCGCCATCAAGGACAGCGACAAGGTCTTGGGCAATCGCACCCGCGTGAAGGTGGTGAAGAACAAGCTCGCTCCGCCGTTTCGCGAGCACGAGTTCGACATCATGTACGGGGAGGGGATCAGCAAAGCCGGCGATCTCCTCGACCTCGCGACGGACATCGGCATCATAGACAAGGCGGGTTCTTGGTATTCCTACCAGGGCGAGCGCCTGGGTCAGGGCAGGGACCAGTCGAAGGAATTTCTGCGGCAAAATGCCGACATCGCGCGCGACATTGAAGAGCGGGTGCGCCTGCACTTCGGTCTCATCCCGGATGTCGCCGGAAATGAAGCGCAGGCCAAGGTCGAGGCCAAGGTCGAGGCCAAGGCCAAAGCGGAGGCCGACGCCACCGCGAACGCGCACGCCAAGGGCGACGCGGAGGGCGGAGGGAACGGCGCCATCAAGCGCAAGAAACCATCAGGGTCCGCCCGCGCGAACTGATCGCGCTTTCCCCGCGAGATGTCGCGATCGAGCGCGCGGCCCGCAAAATGGGTCGCGCCGCAAGAGCCGTGCTACGCTTCCCCTCATGGCACGATGCTCGACCCTGACACTCGTTCTCGCCTTCCTCGTTTCGGCCTGCCTCGTTTCGGCCTGCCTCGGAGCGCCGTCCCCCGAGCCGTTTCTCGGCTCCAACGGCGGCGGCTCGACGAACAACAACAACAATTCGACCGGGGGCGATGTCGATCTCGCGGTCACGGTCGGGCTCACAGCCGGCACGTTGGCGCCCGGCGAAAACATCACCTACGAGATCAACGTCACAAACATCGGCCCGGGCGACGTCACGGACGCGACGTTGACCGTGAGCTTCGGCGCGCAGCTCAACAACGTGCTGTGGAGTGCGGTGTTCATCGGGGCTGCTACGGGAACGTCCGGCGGTACAGGGAACATCGCTGAAACGGTCAGCCTCCCCGCCTTTTCATCGATCCGCTACACCGTCACCGCGGACATCAGCACAGGGACCCTCGGTACGACGCTCGAGACGACCGCGACAGTGACCGCGCCCGTTGGGACAACGGACAGCAACAGCAGCAACGACTCGGCCCCCTCCTCGCTCGTGATCGCGGAGAACGCGGACCTCGGCGTGACCGTCGAAGGCGACGGTGTGTTCCAGGACACCGGCGGCTCCGTGACCTACGTGATTCGCGCCAGCAACGACGGTCCTCTCACGGCCACCGGTGCGTCGGTGAGCAGCACGCTCCCTGCCCAGCTCGGCAGCCTGCGGTTGATGGCCGTCGTGCCGAGCGCAGGCGCGAGCTCCGGGCGCTTTCCGGTCAATCTCGGAAGCTCATTCTTCGAGGATGATGCCTTCACCGCGACGAGCGGCAGCTCCGTGACCTATGTGCTGAGCGGCATCTTGGACGCGAATGCATCAGGTACGTTGAGCACGACGGTCACGACGACACCTCCGAGTGGCATCACGGACCCTTTCGCATCAAACAACAGCGCTACCGATACGGCGACGGTTCAGTCGCGCTTTGACCTGCGTCTGAGCACACCGACCCTCAGCCTGACGGTCACTCCGGGGGGAACGACCACCTACGCTCTGACCGCAGAAAATGTAGGCCCCGGGGATGCCACGAATGTGCTCGTGACCCATTCCGTTCCCGCGGGGTTGAGCAACGATAGCTGGAATGCCGTGTTCTCTGGCGGAGCAACCGGGACCGTGAGTGGCGTTGGAAACGTCACCGAAACCGTCGATATGCCGGCGGGGAGCAGCGTCGTCTACACCTTCAGCGCCGACGTCGATGGCGGAGCCGTATCGCCCCTAGCGCTGACGGGCTCGATAAACGATCCTACGGCGACGAGCGATCCGGTCTCAGCCAATGACTCGCTGATCGTGACCGACAGTCTCGGGCCGCAGGTCGACCTCCGGATGCGCATGGCGCTCGAAGGGGCGGTCGTTCCTGGTGGGAGTGTCGTCTACCTGCTCATCGTGTCGAACCTCGGCCCAGACGCGGCGATCGATGCGACGGTCGCCGATAGCTTCCCGACGGAAGTGATCGCCACGAGTTGGACGACCGATCTCTTCAACGGCGCGGCCGTGGCGAACGGGGCCGGCACGGGAGACATTGTCGGCGAGCTCGCTGACATTCCGGCAGGGGGAGTCGTTCTCTATCGCATCTCCGCGGACCTCAGTGGTGCGGCGACGAGCGTGAGCAACACTGCAACGGTCGCCCCGACAGCGGGCTCGACGGAGCTCGACAACGGCGACAACTCAGCGACGGTCACTCAGTAGCCTGCACGCGTCTGCCGATCGGTGCGGAGTCGTGAGATAGGCGCTAGAGCAGACGCCGTGGGGCCACCACGGTGTTCGCCACCAGCAGGCCGCTCGCGATCGAGGTGGCGATCACAAAAGTGGCAAAGACCGCGTTGAGCGCCGCGGTGGTGTCCGAGGCGAGAAAACTCTCGAAGCTGCGGTAGCCGACGCTCCCAGGGACGAGCAAGAGCACCGCAGGCACCAGGGGCAGCGCGACCGGCCGCCGCCGCAAGCGCGCGTAGGCGTTGGAGAACGCGGCCACCGCGAAGGCGCCGACCGACGCTCCGAGAAGCGGGCTCAAGACCGCGCTCCCGAAGCGCGCACCAAAAAACGCCAGGCTGCACGAGACCCCGACCACCCAGAAATGGCGCAGGGGAATATTGAAGAGGACGAGAAGTGAGAAGATCCCCGGCACGGCCACGGCAAATCCAGCCCAGCTGGGCAGAGGCAAGCGCGAGATTTCCCCGGCGGGACCCGCCGTGAGCTCCACCACGCGTTGGCCGAGTGCGACTCCGAAACCGAGCTCCAAGAACGTGATGATCGCCCCCATCAGCCGGGAAGACCCGGACGTGAGGTGACGGGTCGCGAGCTCGATGAGCCCCAGGGTGAGACTCAAGCCGGGCACCAGAACGATCAGACTCGCCAAGACAATCGTCGCGGCAGAGCCTCCCAGCCACCTATTGGCCAAAGAGCCCGCAATGCTCGCAAGGACGGCGGAGGTCACGTGCAGCAGGTGCGGTGTTCGCCACCCGCCGCTCCCGACGATGCCCGTCAGCGCGGCGATCAGGCTCGTGGCGCCGACATCCACGAGGCTCCCGCCGAAGAGCACCGCCACCGCCGCGCCGGTGGCGACGTACGCGGCGGCGAGCGCCCAGCGGGGATAGCGCGTGTTAGGGGTGGCCCGAAGCTCGAGCACCGCCGCGTCGAGACTGAGGAGGCCCCGAGCCGTCCGGTCTAGAATATCGTCTACGAGCAGCAGCCGGGCGATGTCGTACTGGCCCGGTTGTACCCGCCTGATCCGCGTCGAGGTGCGCGCAGCGATGGTGGTCGACACCATCAGGAGCGTCGGCTGCGCGATCACCTCCGCTTTGAGCCCGAGCCCTCGGGCGACCGCCGACATGGTGTCTTCGATTCGGTGGGCTGGCGACCCCGCTTCGTGCAGGGCGCAGCCGAGCTCGAGGAGGAGCTCCGGTGCGTCTTGATTCATCGACGAATGCATCTACCTGACCCCACGCTTTCGTTCCGCTGGGTTTTAAGCACTACCGCCACCTCTGCAACCGCTGATCCGCACCGATCTGAATCCGATCCGCGGCGACGGGAAGTCCCTGAATTTGAATGCGAAGGAAGCGCGCGCTCGGCGGATCGGCCGCGGATCTGTCAGATCCGTCGACTACAGTCGAAAAATGAGCGACGTGCGTGCACTCCATGCGAGCGAGGTAGACGTGGATACCGCCGTCCGCTGGGTCCGTGCGATGACCCACCGGGGCGTCTACAGCCACAACACGGGGCGCATGCGTGCCACCGCCTTGGAGCAGCTCGCTGCCATGCTCGAGCCGGACTCTGACCGCCACGCCAAAGCGGTTTTATCGGAGCTGCCGCGGCTCGCTGACCTCTGGGCCGCGGAGCGCATGCGGCGGCCGGAGACGGCGGCGGCGTATCTTCGCCGGGCGAGGGCCGCATTGTCGGACTTTCTCGCCTTTCGTGCGTCGCCGGGATCCTTCCGACCCATGGTCAAAAAGCGCGCGCCGTCGGCGTCGCCCGAGCGCCCGCGCAAAAGAGCCCTGACGGAATCCCCGGGCGATGCCCCCCTTCGCGACTGCCCTCTCGGAGACGGGCGCAGCTTCATGTTTCAGGTCCCCGAGGGCTGGTGTCTCGCCGACGTGGAGCGCGTGATCACCCATCTGTCGACGCTCGCGCGCGATTTTCGGTCGGACTGGACGCCCGGCTCCTGAGCCCCTTGTGCTCCCCGAGCGGGCTGCGGTAGTCCCCGTCGGGAACCATTTCACACACCATCCCACTGCCGCGGGTCGCCCGAGGGCTGGAGGTACCATGAGGTCACTGCTCGCCGCGCTGTTGGTCATCGCTGCGGGGTGCGATGTTGCCTCGGCGAGTGGCAACGACACCGTCGTTTTTGAGACCAGCAAGGGCTCGTTCACCGTCGAGCTCTACTCGGAGAAGGCGCCAAAGAGTGTCGCGAATTTTCTCGCCTACGTGAAAGCGGGTCACTATGAGGGCACGGTCTTTCACCGCGTGATCGCGGATTTCATGATCCAAGGCGGCGGCTTCGACGCGAATCTGAATCAAAAAGAGACAAAGGCGCCGGTGGTCAACGAGTCGAGCAACGGTCTCAGCAACCGACGGGGTACGCTTGCCATGGCTCGTCGAAGCCAGCCGGACTCGGCGACCAGCCAGTTCTTCATCAACGTGGTCGATAACCCGCGCCTGGATTTCGGCGGAATGCGGCCCGGGACACCGGGCTATACGGTTTTTGGCAAGGTGACGAAGGGGATGGACGTCGTTGACGCGATCAAGGCCGTGCCTACGCTCTGCAACTCGAAGCGACCGGGACCCTGTGATCGACAGAAGACCAAGGGGATGGCCGACGTGCCGGTCGAACCGGTGGTGATCAAAAAGGTCGAGATCCAGTAAAGGAGACGCTCCGTGGCTCGAGTCTATCCCTTTCGCGCCTTGAGGCCCGCAGCCGAGCACGCATCGGCCGTCGCTTCGGTGCCCTACGACGTCGTTTCGCGCAACGAGGCGCAGGACCTCGCTGGTGACGAGCCGCGCTCATACCTCCACGTCACGCGCCCGGAGATCGACCTGCCGGAGAACGTCGACCCTCACAGTGACGAAGTCTACGCGCAGGGCCGTCGCGCACTCGAGCGTTTGATCGCCGATGAGGTGTTGGTGCGCGAGTCCGAGCCCGTGCTCTATGTGTATGAGCTGACCATGGGCGGCCACGTTCAGCGGGGCGTCGTTCTCCTCGCCTCCGTCGAAGACTACGATCGCAACCTCGTGCGCAAACACGAGTACACCCGTCCGGACAAAGAAGACGACCGCGTACGCCACATGGAAATCCTCGGTGCACAGTCGGGCACCGTGTTCCTTTGTCATCGCGACAGCGAGGCGATCGACGGTGTCGTGAATCGCGTCGCCGCAAACGCTCCAGAGGTCGACTTCACCGCGGTCGATGGAGTGCGCCACCGCGTCTGGCCGCTCCGCGAGCCAGCGGAGATCGAAGCGGTCGTGGAGGGCTTCGAGCGCTCCGGGCCGATCTATATCGCCGACGGTCACCACCGTTCTGCAGCTGCATCCCGGGTCAGTGCGGGCAAGACTGGAGAGGCGCACCGTGGATTCCTCGCGGTGAGCTTTCCGGCGAGCCAAATGCAAATCTTGCCGTACAACCGGTACGTGATGGACTTAAACGGTCACTCTGTGGTGGACATCCTCGAGAAGCTCGGTGCCGAGCTCGAGCTCGCTGCGGGTAAACCTGAGAGCAGTGAACCCGCGCAGTTTGGCATGTATCTCGACGGTCAGTGGTACACGCTTCGCGTACCAGAGGAAAAGATCGATCGCTCCGACCCGGTCGCAAGGCTCGATGTATCCCTGCTGCAGAATCTCGTGTTCCGGCCGCTGCTTGGTATCGAAGACCCGAGAACCAGCGAGCGGATCGCCTTCGTGGGTGGCATTCGAGGGGACGGTGAGCTCGAGAAACGTGTCGACGAAGGCGGCGGGATCGCGTTCTCGATGCATGCGACGCCGATCGAGGAGCTGTTCGCGATCGCGGACGCGGAACAGGTGATGCCTCCGAAGAGCACCTGGTTCGAGCCTAAACTCCGCGACGGGCTCTTCACCCACCTGCTCGACTAGCTGCGGGTCAGTCCCGACGCCGGAGCCGAATGCGGACCTCTTTGCGATTCGGCGGTTTTCGGATCAACATCATCAAACCCGCGAGGGCGAGTGCTAAGAGGGTTGGATTGAGCGCGCCCGGAAGGTCGATCAAGTCCGCGAAAACAAAGGCTTCATGACTGGACAGTGACACTGGCATTACGCTTAGTCTAACCCGTCCGGTGCCTTCGCGCCGCTAAAAATCGGGATTTCCCGGGTTTCTTTCGGTTTTCTGCCATCCGAGTGTCACCCTCATTAGTGGTCATGCCCGCCCAGGGCTGCTCGAATGCGGGGGTGGGGGGCGCTGAAATAGCCAAGATCGCCACCTCGTGGGAAAGTAGGAGGAGGAGAGACCGTGACGACGCTGATCGAAGACCCCATCGCGCCACGCGCAGGCGCTACCGAGCCGGACGCGCAGCCCGAGCTCACCCGTGAGCAGGTCGACGCCGATTTTCCCCCCAGCTCCCGAGAGCGGCGGATCGCGACGGCCCGGGCACGGGCGATGAACCCGGGTTCGCAGAGGCAAAGTCTCTACGAGATCTTGCGCGGTATGCCGGAAATGCTCCGCCAGGTGCTCAACAGCCAGCACGAGACGGTCTCTCAGTGGTTGACTGCCTGGTCCGAGTCGATCGTGGAGCAGGCGAAGCTCGACACGAAAGCCGCCCTTCGCTCCGCCGAGCGAGCGCTTCAGATCGCTAGTGAGCAGCGCAATCGCGAAGCCCTGAGCGCGGATGAGCGGCGCCAACTCGGTACGGTGAACGAAAACCTGACCGAGTTGCGCAACACGCTCGCCGATGGTGAAACCCACGCCCTCAACACGCAGGCGTCTCGGTCGACACTCGCCGACGCGACGCCCGCGGACAGTCGAGCGGGCCTCGCTGTGCCCACCGGCGGCGTGCGCACTCGCCCGGCGTGATCAGGGCTGCGTGACCTCGAAACCCTCGATCATCTGATCAAACAGCGCCGCCTCGCCGCTTTCCCCGAGAACGTGCCAACGCGCAAAGGCGAGGAGGTAGTCGCCGATCACCGGCACCGCTTCCGCGCTCGGGATGAACTCTGGCCCGCAGCCATCGTCGTCCGAGTCCGGTTGGAATAGAAGCCGGATCTGCGCGGGCAGGTCATCGCAGATCGTGATGAACGTGTAGTGGGCGCCCGTAGGGATGTCGATCCAGATGTTACCCGACTGGTTGAGTACGGCCCAGGCCGGGTCCGCGGACTCGCTCTGCGTAGTCGTCTGATCGAGACGGCCACTCATGAGCAGGGTCGGAGTAGAAATCGCGGCGACTTCGCCCGAGCCGTAGACCGAAAGCAGCGCCGGTGCCTGCGGTGCACTCGCGACGACTCGCGCATCCCCCGCGCCCGCATCGAAGGCTGCCTCCACCTCCGGTGCACTCAAGAACTCGCAGTCTGCGCTCGTCGGATCACCGCAGCTCGCGTTGAGGGCATCGTAGTCGAGGTCAGCGCCGGCGAGACTGAGTGTCGTCGCGCCACCAAAGCTGTGGCCGGTGACGAAGACCTGGGAGGTATTCCCGTTGCCCACGAGCGCGCGGCCATCTGCGGACTCGAGCCAGTCGAGGACCGCGCTCACGTCCTGGGGCCGAAAGAGCGCCACGCGTGAAAAGGGCTCGAGGGTATCGCTCACGCCGTCGAGCGCCGTGTTGCCCGTGTGGTCTGGGGCGACGAGGATCCACCCGTTCTGCGCGAATTGCTCGCCGAAGGGATAGGCCAGAAGGCCGTCACCACCGGAGCCATGGGAGTAGACCGCGACCGGATGGGTTCCATCGGCCGGCGCCGGCCCGTCGAGCACACCGTCCGCGTCCAGCTCGACGATTCCCGCAACGGCGTAGGTGGCTTCGCTCTCGAGGCCCTCGGTGACCGCCGGGTACCAGATCTTCACGCCGATGCTCCGCGTCGTCTCGCCCGCCGGCAGCCCCGCCGGCACGTAGGCGAGCTCCACCTCGGCGAACCCGATCGCCGGCTCTGGCGGTAGAGCATTGTTTTCGTTCATTATTTCGTCGTCGTCTCCGCATCCCGCGGCGAGCACGACGAGCAGGGTCGGCATCCATCGGTGGTTCTTCATCGGTGCCCCGAGCCTACACCGATGTTTGGGACCGTGTCAGGTCGCATCGGTCGATCGCGTTCGACTTCGCGCCAGCTCGGCGCCAACGTGTTAGGGTCGTCGCGAGGAGGAGAAGGTGGCCAGAGCGATCCGATCGATTTTCGCTGGGTGCATCGCGGCGGGCGCCTTTGCGCTGATGGGATGCGCGTCCGGCCCTCCCAAGGCTCATCCGCTCTTGCTCGAGGGGGTCGAGCCCACCTGGCGCCACAACGCCGGGCACGAGCGTTACGACGTCTACGTAATGAAACGCGAAGGCGGTGGGTACGCGACCAAGGTGTGCGTGCGTTATCGGGAGACCGGCTCCCATGTGTGGCGCAACAGCTGCCGGCGCAACGTGACCCGCTCGATGTCCTTTCGCTCGCCGCTGGTCACCACGAGCTACAACCTGAGTCACGTCGGGCAGATTCCGCCCGTGCATTCGAGTGCGGTCCCGGAGGAGATCGCCGCTCGACTCGAGGCCGCGTTCAACGTCGTGCTCAACGGAGATGTTTCGATCGTCGACTTGGACGAGACCGGCGAAACCGCGCCGCCGCCCTAGCACGACGCGTGACGAAAACGGATGAGTCTCCGGGAGCAACCCGGGCTACCGGCCGACCGAAACGTTGGGCATGATTCGAAGACCTGCCTGCCTCGTGTGTTTGGCCGTTGTCACCGGTTGCGGTGAGCCCACCGAGGCGCGCCTTTCCGAGCCCGAGCCCGAGCCCGAGCCGAGCTCCTCGCCCACCGCCGAAATGCCGGAGGTGTTTCACCCGCCGGGCGCGGCCGGACCGGACCAAGACATCGAACGCTGTGGACTCGAGTATTCGTGGTTGTCCGCGGGCGACGTGGGCGCGCTCGTCCGAACCGAGCCGGTGTATCGGCTCGACCGCCCCCTGCTGACTTCTCTGAGCTTCCTGGTCGACAGTGAGTTTGGCGTACGCCTGGCGCGCGAGCCGAATGACGACGTCGAAATCCATCGCATGCGTTATCGAACGCAAGACCGCGGGGCGGGGATCGACGCGACTGGCCTCGTGGTTTTTCCGGCAACCCCGCTCGAGCGTACGCTTCCCGTGATCCTCCTCCTCCACGGTACGACCGGGCTCAACGATTCGTGCTCACCGTCCCGGGACATACGCGACCCGCTGAGCGACGACTTCGGATTTGCCGCGGTGATGGGGGTCCTCGCCTCCTACGGCTATATCGTCGTCGCACCCGACTACATCGGGTTGAAGTCCTCTGGGACACCGTCGCCGGAGCTGCATCCCTATTTGATCGGAGAGGCGACCGCGATCGCGAGCTGGGACGCGCTGCGCGCCGCCGAGCGTTTGATCGCTGCCGAGACCGATTCTCGGCTCCGTGCCGGACGGGTCGCGGTTTGGGGAGCATCCCAAGGTGGCCACGCGGCTGCGTTCACGGTCCGCTATGGGCCCTACTACGCACCGGAGTACGACGTGGCCGCCGCGGTTTACGCGATTCCGCCGTCGAATCTGCGCCCGCATCTCACTCGTGCGCTCCGCTCCCTGCGTCCCGCAACCGGCAATACCATCCTCTTCGTTGCTGCAGCCAGTCAGTGGTATCAGGTGCCCGGAGGAACGCGTGATGTCTTCGAGCCGCCCTTCGACGAAGCGGTCGTGGAGGCGCTCTACGAGGAGTGCTCTCCCGAGCTCGGCGATGTCAGCCTCGAAGAGCTCTTCACCGATCAGGTCCTGCGCGGCGTCCAAGACGCTGGGTTCGATCGCTTGGAGCCTTGGAACTGTATCGTGCGTGAAAACAGCTTGACCACCACGTCGGTCACGCGCCGCGATTCGGTGCCTGCGCTCATGGTTCTCGCCGAGAACGACCAGTTGGTGGACAGCGCGGTCGAGCGGGCGAGCTTCGACGCGCTCTGCGACGACGGCATGCCACTCTATTTCTTGGAGTGCGCAGGGGCGGAGCACTCGGAGGGTTTCATCTACTCGGTCGACGATGCTTTGGATTTCATCGACGCGGGCCTAGACGACGCAATCTCGAATACCGGGCGGTGCGAGCGCGTGGCGCCCACCGTGTGCTCCAACACCCCGGAGCCTTGACGTGCGCGGGGGCCTCGCTTAGCCACCCCGCAGAAGTGGGTGAACCTCCGCGGCGGGCCGTTGTCCTTCCCCCAGGAGCTCGGCGGTGCCACGCGCGGTGATCGCGGCGCCGTAGATCGAAGCGAGCAACCCCTGCGCCCCTTCTTCGCGCTCCAGAGCGGCAACCAGCGCCTCGCGTGCGGCGTCCGAAAGCGCGAACGAAACGCCGTTGTCGTAGAACGCATTGCTCATCGCCGGCGTCGCGAAGTCTGCACTCCGCTGGGTCACCCGCTGCTCAGTGGCGAAGCGCGCGAGCATGTCGGTCGCGGCCTGAAGATCGGCGCCGTCCATGCTCTCCACGAGCGCCAAAATCGTGCCGATCTCCGCATCGCTGATCACGCGATCACGCGCCGAGAGCTGCAGCGCCCGCTCCAGCTCGCTCGGGTCCAAGCGACCGTCACCGAGCGCTTCGCGCAGCACCGCTTCGACCTCCGGTGACACACCGTAGGAGCGCCCGTTGCGGTCGATGGTGAGCGCGTCAAAGGGCGCGTCCCCCGCGGCCTGACCCTGGGTTACGCCCTTGATCCGGTGATTGAAGAAGCGAACCGCCCGGTCATAGTCCGCCGGAGAGAGCTCACCCGCGTCTACGGCGTCCCAAAGCGCTTTGCCGAGCTGCTCGACCTCGTTCGCCGTCAGATCCCGGTCGTCTTGGTGAATCGCACGCCAGACGCCCACCAGCGCTCGCCATAGCTCACCCGGCCGTCATCGCCGAGCAGGGTCGAAACGGTCTCGGCCGCGGCCGCCGCGGTGGTGATCGAGAGACCTTCCCCATTCGCCAAGCCCTTCGCGAAGCTCGCGATGAAATCCGCCGCACCGCCGCGAATCGCGTCCGCGTCGACCTCGCCCATCTCCACGAGCTTGCCCGCGAGCTGCTCGGACAGGGAATCGAACTGAGTCGGATCGATTTCCCCACGCTCCTCCATCACCTGCAGGCGCCGGAACGCGGCGCTGAGATCCCAGAGAGAGACGCCGCCATGGTTGAGCGCTGCGGACCAGACCGCCTCCAAATCGTCGGCGCTCAGATCGCCATCGGAAGCGCCTTCTCGAACCGCCGCCGAGATCTCCGATGCACCACGCCGATCCCGAGCCCAGCGATTCCAGCGCTCGACGTTCGTATCGCTGAAGTGGTCGAGCGTGCTGACCACATCGCTCAGGTCTGCTTCGGTGAGGAACTGCGCCTCTCCGACAACCCGGCCCAAGAGTCTGTTCGCGACGGTGTCGTCGATCTGCCCCGAGTTCACCAGGTGCTGCAGCGTGTTCGCGATGTCGTTGAGCGTGGAGGTGTCCCCGCGCACGCGGTCGAGGAGCGCCGACAGGTCTTGTCCGCCGCGGTGTTTGGCCTGGTCTCGAAGGCGCGGATCAGCGCGCAGCTCACCCGGGGTAGTCGGGTGCGGGGTCGACCGCGCGCTCTACGTGCCCAATTCGTTTTGCCTCGGCGTGCGTTCGGAATCGGCAGTGAAGTACGGCCGATTGGTGCTTTGCGGACCTCTCCGGTGACAGGTCACAGATTCGGCCCTCGGTCTCGGTTTTTCGGTGGAACCGCTGTCGGTCTCGGCCACGGAAGCGGTTTCCGTGACGGAGGCCGAGGCCGTCGGATCAACCGTTCACTGGCCACTCAGATTCGGCGGTCGGCCTCCAGTATCCCGCTCAACATCGGAGAGGGTTGCTACAGCCGGGGCGGCAATCAGTTAGCGCGCTTTGAGGATGCCATGGGTTCGGCCAATGAAACACGCGTGCACCCTCCGCGGCTTACAAACCGACAATTCCCGCTCTCAGACGGGCGGAACGACCGTCTGACAGGCGATTCCGATCGGAGATGGCTCCTTTTCGCATTCCCAATCGGTTCTAGGCGGACCGGGCGAGCTCCGGAGGCC
>CAYXVF010000113.1:0-19048 GCA_964468125.1 uncultured Bdellovibrionales bacterium
CGTCTGCTCGACGGGCGATGCGCTCGCGGGCACCTCGGGCGTGCCGCCTCCCATCTGCGTGAAGTAGACGCCGACCAGGATCACGATGATCACCGCCGCCGCCAGGGTGAGACCGATGCCCTTGCGCCGGTCGGTCTTCAGATCCTGAATCAGCGCAGTGGTGTCGTAACGTCGGCGCGCGTTCACGTCGGGTCTCCTTTGGTGACGTACACCTGAGGGTAGCAGCTCATTCGACGTAACCCAACGTTCGCAGTATCTCGACGGTTTCGTCGGTCAGCTCGGCGCGTCCGTTGCGAAGGTCCAGTCGCTCCTGGCGCATCTTCTTGAGCTCGTCTCGAAAGAGCGCGACGAGCTCTGGCTCCTGACTCGCGAGGTCGCGCAGCTCCCGCGGGTCCTCCTTCATGTCGTAGAGCTCTTCGAGTCCCTCTACGAACGGGTAGGACGGCTGAATGTAGTTGGTGCGCAGGTGGCGAATGTATTTGAAGCGCTCGCTGCGCAGCGCCACCAAGTTCTTGCCCGCATGCTCGATGAACGCGAGCTTGGGCTGGACGACCTCTCCCTTGATCAGAGGCCAGAGGCTCTGCCCGCGAATCGCCTGGGGCACAGGCAGGTCGAAGTACTCGAGGACTGTCGGCAGAATGTCGACGTGCTCGACGATATCCTGGACCTCGACGCCGTAGCGGGCGCTGCCCGGGAAGTACATGACGAGGGGAATGTGCACCGTCGGGTCGTAGAGACCCGTATGGACAAAGTGCATGCCGTGCTCACCCAGGGACTCGCCGTGGTCCGAGGTGAAAGTGATGGCGGTGCGGTGAAGTAGGTCGCGCTCGTCCATCGCGTCGAGGAGGCGCCCCACTTCGTCGTCCACGTAGGTGACCGCCCCTTGGTACTGGGCGAGGACGTAGTCGACGTCCGTGATCCCATCGAGCCACTGGTTGAAGAACGGATGGTCGGACATGTGCTTCGGGAGGAGCGGCCAGATGTTGGCAAGCGAGCGCTTGCGCGGATCGCGCTCGTCGTCGTCGTAATAGAAGCGATCGTAGGGAGGCGGCGGCTGGTAGGGCGTGTGGCAGTCGACGATGTGAAGGAAGGCCATGAACGGTTTGTTTTGCCGCTCCGGCTCGTCGAGCCAGTCGAGAAACGCGTCGATGGAGCTGCCTGCGCGTCGCATGTAGCCCGACGGAACCACCGTGTCGAAGCCGCGTCCCAGGCCCGAGACCTCCGGGTTCATGTGCCGCATGTTCACCACTGCGAAGGTGTCGTAGCCCGCCTCACGAAACACCTCGGCCATGGTGGTGGGCTCGCTCCCGAGAGCCTCGAAATTCGAGTATACGTTGTGATCCTGGAGATAAAGACTCGTCATCATTGACGAATGGGACGGGCTCGTCGTCGACGAAGCGGAAAAAGCACGCTGAAAGAGCGCACCACCCGCAGCGAGTCGGTCGATACTAGGCGTGAGTATCCGCGCATGCCCGTAAGCACTGAGGTAGTCAGCGCGCAGGGTGTCTACGGAAATCAATATGTATCCAATGGGAGCGGCGTCTCCCACGGCGAGGGGGACGGGCGGTAGCTGGATGGCCGGCGGCTCAACAGGGAGATCGGTGCTCTCTACGGTGCTTTGGCACGCGCACGCGAGAATCCCAATGAGAGCCAGAGTGGTGTGGTGACGCACTACTCCAGGATAGCAAGGGCGCACGGCGCCGCAAAAAACTGTGACGAGACCTACATCGGTCTCCTTGCAGGGATAGACTAAAACGCGCCAAGGTCAGGGACAGGCCGGTCGGCGCGTTCGTTTTGGAGCTATTAGATGGCTAAAGAGCTGCAACCCCGCGACTATTTCGAGGTGATTCTTCCCGCGATGCTGAAGTGGAAGGGTCCTGCTGCGGCGGCTCTCGGATGTAACCTTCGTTTCGTCGTCACCGGCAAGGGTGGCGGCACGTGGACCATTCGACTTCGCCCGCCGGTCGCCTGCGTCGTTCAAGGCGCGGACTGGAAGCCCGACCTCACGATCAAGATCGTTGCGGCGGAAATGGTGAACATGTTGAAGGGCACCTTCGACGCCCGCCAAGCCCTGATCGAGGGCAATGTCGAGCTCAACGGCGATCTCACCGTGCTGAAACGTGTCGGCTTCCTCTTCCAGGCCGGCGGTGGCAACGTCTCCCAGGTGCGCAGCAGCCGAGCAGGCTGACCCGTAAAACCTGGTTTTCGACCGGCTTTTCGCCGGGACGTACGCAACCGCGAGCGACATTCACCGATATCGAACGTGGCCTTTCGGGGTCGATGTGTGAGGTTCCGGGACAAGAGCCTCACCTCCTTGGGGACCCATGCGTCCCTCGCAAAAAAATCTGGCCAAGTAGAACGGCGGCCGTGTATCAGGCTAAGGGGCCCGTGCGCGGGTCTCTCGGACGAGCCGCGAAGCCGCCATTCTATTCGCTGGATCGTGCCCCTCGAGACCTGAGGTTTAGACCTCGGAGAGGGACAGCGTGCACCACTGTAGTATTTTGTGTGCAACTTTCGCACATCAAAATACATCAGCGGTCGATACGTTGGTCTACACGCACAGTTTGTTGCGGGGAAATGTAATGGGCGTAAGTGTCGATAGCTCAAGGATTGCCGCATTTGTTCGCGAGTTTGCTGCGACCCCGGACGCGTCGGCGGCTACGCTTCCGAAGGCCGCCCAAAAGGCGGGTCTAGAGGACCGAGTGGTCCGCGAGGCACTCGCGTTCTGGACGTACCTCGAAAATACCCACGGGGGACGTCGCGCGGCCCAGCGTCACATTCGAAGCTCCGGCTCGAGCCTCGAGAGCGAAATTGGCTCGCACAATACCGGTCGAGCGCTGGGTGACCTCGGCGAGGCGGCCGAAGCCCTGAGAATGCAGCAAGGCTTGGAGGGTCTCGAACAGGCGCGAGAGACCATCATGGCTCGCAATCTGACGATCCTAGCGGGCGAGCTGCACGATTACGTTGCCCAACTGCTCGAACAGCTGACCGGTGCGGTCACTGCGGAGAAGCTCCTTGCCGCGGTGGAACGTGCGCGTGCTGCACCGCCTGAAGACGCGCCAACTCCCGCCAAGCTCGCCCTTCTCGCCACCTGGATCCGTGAAAGCAAAGAAGCGCGCGCCCCCACCGAGAAGGAGCTGCAGTGGTTCCTCCTCAACGGTGAAGCGTTTGCGATGGTGTTCTCCTCGAGCATTCGCGCCGCTGCCCTTTGGGGCGGCAACGAGGCCACGGGCTTGATGCTCGAAAACGTCAACACCCTCGCCGCGATGCTTCAGGAGCTCGGCTTTGGTTTCGGTGGCAAGAAACGCCGCGGCTCGCTCGCCCTGACCGCCCAAGAAACTCGCGCGATGGAGGAAGACGGGGTGATCCCCGAACACCTCAAGACCTCCACCGGTGGTGTCTTGAATGACGCCCTCGACGCACTCTCGAGCAACGATGAGCCCATGGGCGTAGACCTATTTGGCGCCCTCGGTCAGAGCCGGAGCCTGAAGTCCTTCGTGGACGAGGCCAAGATCGGACTCGACACGGTCTGGAAGAAGTCCGGGAGCTTGGACCAGGTCCTAAAGCACCTGGATTCAATTGCGGACAATGAAAGTCCGGATGCGGTTGAGGTGCTTTCGCCTTGGCAGGCCAAGATGATCGCGGGCTACCTTCGGGAAGACCCGGAGCGTCGCGGCAAGCCGGGGGCGGCCCCCAGTGAGGCGCACCTGCAAGAGTTCCTGCGCAACCCGGAAGCAGTGCAGGACTATCTGCGCCCCGACTCGTTCTGCAGTAATTTCGCCACGGCGTTTTGCGCCTACACCGTGCAGATGACCGGTGCGATCTTGAGCGGCATTCAAGCGCTCGAACGCTCGCACTAAGCCAGTCGCCGCGCTATGTTCGCGCGTCATGACCCCGCGCGAGATCATCGAGCGTTTAAAGATGGAGCCCCACCCGGAAGGCGGGTGGTACGCGGAGACCTGGCGGGAGCGCCCTGCGGGAGCCGAGCCGCGGGCCGCCGGCTCGTGCATCTATTTCCTCTTGGAACGGGGTCAGCGCTCGCACTGGCATCGGGTGGACGCGACCGAGATCTGGCACTTCCACTCCGGGGCAGGGCTCACCCTGCGCCTTTCCGCGACCGACGAGAAACGCGCGACCGAGCATCGGCTGGGTCCAGACCTCGCCGCCGGCGAACGACCGCAGCTCATCGTCCCCGCCCATCACTGGCAGGCCGCGGAAGCTCGGGAAGGCTGGTGCCTCGTGAGCTGTACTGTGAGCCCAGGCTTCGAATTCAGCGGATTCGAGATGGCGTCCCCCGGTTGGGAGCCCGGAGCCTCTTGAGCTAGAGCGCGCGGTCGAGGATCACCTTTGCGAGGTCCGGGCCGCCGTGTCGCTTGAGCTCTTGAATCAGCGTGGGACTCGTCACGTTCACTTCGATCAACTTGCCCGCGATGACGTCGAGACCGGCGAAGAAGATGCCGTCTTCGCGGAGGCGCGCACCCATGGCGGCGGCGATCTCACGGTCGTGGTCGGTGATCGCGGTCTCCGAGGTGGTCCCGCCGACGTGCACGTTACCCCGGTGGTCGTCTTCTGCCGGCGTGCGTTGGAGCACGGCAACGAGCTCGCCATCCACCATGAACAGACGCCGGTCGCCCTGCTTCGCCTCGGGTAAATACTCCTGGACGATCAGCGGCTGGCCGCCATCGTCGCTCAGCAGCTCGACGATCGCATTGATGTTCGAGTCGCCGTCGCGCAGCCGCATCACGCCTTTGCCGCCGTGGCCGTCGAGAGGTTTCGCGACCGCTTGGCCGCCCACGCGGCTCAAGAATGCCTTTACGTCGGCGATGGAGGCGGTGACGAGCGTTTGCGGACAGAGATGGGCGAACTCGAGGGCGTAGAGCTTCTCGTTGGCGTTGCGAATGCCGCGGGGGCTGTTCAAGACGCGCACCCCTCCCTCCTCAGCGAAGGTGAGCAACCAGGTGGTGTTGAGGTAGTGCTGGTCGAAGGGGGGATCGGTGCGAATGAAGATCGCCCGGAAGCTCGACGCCACGGCGTGCACGTGCTCGAGCGTTTGATAGCAGTGCTCCGGGTCGTCTCGTACTTCGATCGCGCGTCCTCGCAGGAAGACCTCGTCGCCATCCAGGGAGATGTGCCCCGGATCGACGTGCACCAGGCCAATTCCGCGCGCCTGGGCCTCGCGCATCAGCGCGAAGCTCGTGTCCACGTGAATGTTCACCTTTTCCATCGGGTCCATGACGAAGGCGACCCGATTTGGCGTCTCAGACATTTCGTTTGACCTCTCGTGCTGGTCTTCCCGGCCCTTTCTCCATACTGTATGAGCGGGATGGTTTGACCAGACTGCTCGCATGATAAGGCGAGCCGAAGGCGGAGGCGAGAGGCATCAGTCAGCAGGTTACCGGAAATACCGTCGGTTTGAAGCCGAGTCAGCGCAAAGCGCTCGAGCGGCTCTTTCGACGACGCGTCGCCCCCGACCGAATCGTCAACCTCGAGCTCGCCCGCCATCTGGCCTGGGTCTCCCGCGAGATCGGCCGCCAAGTCGGCGTGCTGATCGACCGTCGGGGTCAGATCGAGCACGCCTTCGTCGGCGAGCCGAAGCGGATCTACCTTCCGGAAATCGGTCGTGCCCGCGGTGGCCAGGCGCAGCTCCGAGGATTGCGCCATGTGCACACCGTGCTCGATGCGCCGAAGCTCGTCCAAGAAGACATCGCCGACTTGACCAAGCTGCGCCTCGACCTCGTGGCCACGCTCGGCGTGGACGAAGACGGGATGCCGCTCGGGGTCGACTACGCCTACCTCGCACCGAGCGCCGACGTTCGACACCACAGCGAGAGCGCGCCGAGTGTTCAAGCCCTCGAGGTCGATTTTCGCGCTCTCGTGCGCGCGGTGGAGGAGGAGCTCTCCCGCCGCGGTCGTGCCCGCCGCGCGGACCACCAGCAGGCTCTTCTCGTGGGGGTCTACGCTGATCGCGTGGACGCTGAATGGCGTATGGAAGAGATGCACGAGCTCTGCGCGACCGCCGGGGTCGAGGTCGCCGACAGTGTCGTGCAGCTGCGCGCCCGCCCGGATCCAAAGTTCGTCGTGGGCAAGGGCAAGCTCGAGGAGGTGGTGCTCCACGCTCTCGATCTGAACGCCGAGCTCGTCGTTTTCGATCACAACCTGACGCCGGCGCAGGCGCGTGCGATCGCGGCCTCTTCGGATCTTCGAGTCATTGACCGCACCCAGCTCATCCTCGACATCTTCGCGCAGCACGCGAGCAGCCGTGACGGTAAGCTGCAAGTGGAGCTCGCCCAGCTGAAATACAACTTGCCGCGGCTCACGGATCTCGACGCGGGACTGTCTCGCCTGACGGGCGGCATCGGTGGCCGCGGGCCCGGTGAAACGAAGCTCGAAATAAATCGTCGCCGTGCGCGGGAGCGGATCGCGCGTCTCGAGCGGGAGATCGACAAGCTCTCGAGCGAGCGGTCTTTGCGTCGGCAGCGGCGGCACCGCAGCGACGTGCCGATCGTTTCCATCGTCGGCTACACGAACGCGGGCAAGTCCACGCTCTTGAACCGACTCACGGCAAGCAAGGTGACGGCCGAGGACAAGCTCTTCGCGACCCTCGACCCGACGAGTCGCCGTTTGCGCTTTCCAAAAGACCATGAAGCGGTGATCACGGACACGGTCGGATTCATTCGTGACCTGCCGCCGGATCTGATGAAGGCCTTTCGCGCGACGCTCGAAGAGCTCGAGTCCGCCGACCTCTTGCTGCACGTGATCGACATTTCGGACCCGCGTCGCGATGAGAAGCTCGAGACCGTGAACCAGGTCCTCGATGAGCTCGAGCTCTCGGGGATTCCGATGATCGTCGTGTTCAACAAGGCGGATCGGGTCGAGGCCTTCGAGGCCAACGCGCTCGCGCGTCGACAAGACGGCGTATCTGTCTCCGCGGTGGAGGGCACCGGGCTGCAACGCCTGGTACACCTGATCGCTCATCGCCTCTGGCAGGCGGAGGCGCTCCCGGAAGAGAGCGAGTGGGCGGAAGAGGCGCGTTTTGAGGTCTTCGGCGCCGCTGGCTAACGCCGCGCGCGCTCTATGAAGCGTGAGGAGTAGATGGGTGCCGCTGAGTGTTGCCGACACGTCCCGCCTTTTTGACGATTTTGCATCGAATTGCCAAAGCCCCGGCGGCCTATGTCAAATCGTCAAGACTCGCGGAGCAGGGCCTCGATCTTGGGTCGCATCGCGCCGACTCCCCAGGCGCCGACGTGCATCTCGCGAATGACGCCGGCCCGGTCCACGAGGAACATCGTGGGAAGGGTGTCGACGTGCATCCGTCGCTGGAGCCGCTCATCGTCTACGTACACCGGGAAGCTCAAGCCGTACTCTTCGAGAAACGCGCGCACCCCTTCCGGATCCTCGGGTTCGACGTTCACTGAAAGGAGCACAAAGTCTTCCGCGTCGAGCTCGTCGTGCAGCGACTGGAGCGTTGGGAGCGTTTGGCGACACGGGCCGCACCAGGTCGCCCAGAAATCCACGAGGACCACTTTTCCCCGCAGAGACTCAGTGTCCAGGCCAGGGCCGCTCAGGGAAGAAAGGCGTGTCTTTGGGAGCTCATCGCCGCTACCCACCGGTCGGATCGATTCCCAATTGTAGCGCACGTAGGCGGCGTTGCTCGAAAGGGAGCCTAGGAGCAGGAGCGCCGCGGTGCCGAGCGCCACCGGCGCAGCCCAGCGGGGGGGCGCAGACGCTTCGGCGACCCCGGTCACGTGCCGATAGGCGAGGAACACAAAGAGCGCCACGGGTGCGATCTCGATCGCGAGCGCTCCGAGCTCCCAGAGGTCACCGCGGGAGGCGAGGGCGCGCACCGGATGGTGCGGCATCAAGGGATGGTCGAGCCCGGCGCGTGCGAGGAGGACGGAGAGGGCGAGCCAGACGGTGTGTGGAACCCAGGCGAGCGTGACGAGTCCCGCGCCCACCTCCATGTCCAGTGTCTTTGCGCGCCCCCGGGTGGCGTAGTGGAGAGCGACGCCGGCCCCAAATACCGCGACCGCAGGCCCGACGGCGTAGCGAATGAAGGTCGAGGCGGCGGCGAGAGGGGCGTCCGTGAGCCGCATGCCGAGGACCGCGACCGCGTCCGGGCGCTCGACCAGCATTTCGAGGGCGAGGAGCGGGAAGATCCAGTTGAAACCGCCCCCGCGGGCCAAGACGGCATCAAAAGCACTGCGGGGCGCAAAGAGAACCCGGAGCATCGCGCGCACCATGGACGGTTTGGCTTCGGCCATGCGGAAACGGTCTCCGGACCGACCGCGACGTTACAGGGTCTAACTCGCGACGGCCGCGGACTCGGCCTGGAGCAAGTCTCCCTCGACGTTCTCGAACGGCCAGAGAAACTCATTCACGTAGCGCAGACCCCGTGCCTCTCCCAGGGCGCGTTGGAGAACCTTGGTCCCGCCGACGTTGCGTCGTTTGTGCTGCGAGTAAGAGACCTGCCGGTCGGTCAACGCGCGCTTCAGCTGCGCGTGGCTCGGTGCTGCGGTGGACGCGCGGAGGAAGCCGTCGACAAAAGCTCTCACCATGTCGAGGTAGAGTGTCTCCTCGTCCGTGCTCTGCGGTTGGACGATCGCCGCGACGCCGCTCTGAAACACCTCTCCCCATTCGGGCAAAGGACGGTGCTTCTCGAACACCTCCGGGTCGTAGGCTTTGCGCAGCTTCTCCAGGCTTTGCGGCAGAGCCTCCTCCCGCGTGGGGTAGAGGTGCAAGACGGCAAGTGTCACCTTCTTGGGGGTCGCGTTGACGTCGATGCCCAGCATCGGGAGGGCTCGGTCGAGCTCCGGGAACACCATCGCGTGCAGGTAGGCGAAGGCGGGACCGATGCGGCTGACCTCGAGGTGCACCTTGCGAGCGACGCGCGAGGCGAAATGGAGCACCCAGGACTCCATGCCGGGTTCGGCCAAACGATATTCGTGGCGACCGAGGTCCGGCTCGAAGCCTAGGCCGTCGGGAGGCGGCAGGCTCTCGATCGCGTCGAGCAATCGGAAGCGCTGCTCGAGGAATTCGGCGGTCTCCAGAATCAGCGGATGGTAGCCCTCGGCGGGTCTCGGCATGACGTCCCTCGGTAAGAGACACGTCACGCCGAGGCCGGGACCTTAGCGCTTTTCGCGCCGCTCAGAGCGCCGAGAGGGCGCGGTCGGACGGGACGCATCGCCCAGCTTCCGCACGGGCCTTGGAGCTTTCCTTCAGGCGCGGGTGCTGCGATGCGAGCACCGCACCGGCTCCGTGCTCGAGGTAGACCGCGTCGTCCGCGGGGTAGTAGCAGCCTGCGAGGACGTCCTGCCCGGACTTGCCTTTGCTGCGAACCTTCCTCGCCCGCGCCTCGCTGACCACCTTGAAGGGTACGAACGCTCTTCCGGCCGCGTCCGCGCGGCGCGCGAGGGTTTGCACGTTGCGCTTGGGCGGACTCACCCGCGCCCGGCTGAACATGAAGCGGCGCTCGAACTGCTGGTTCATCGGCTGGACCACCTCTGCTCGCACGCGCTGAACGGTACGCGAGGTTGGCCTCTTAGTGCGCTGCTTCTTCAGCGCCGGAAGCTCTCCGGCGAGCGCGGTGGACGCAGCGAGCAGACCCGCCGCAAGGATCAGGATGCTTGAACGCATGAATGACTCCTCGTCGATGTGGGGGCCACAACGGGCTCCCGGGTTTTGTGAGACCAGACAATCGCGAGCTCCACGAGCGCTGCGTTACCGAGCACACTGACCCAGAGCGAGGTGACGTAGAGGTCCTCGTAGGCCATTGGAGTGAGTTGGAGGAACACGTGGGCGACGCGAAAGGTGATGGCCGAAGCGAGCTGTGCGTAAGCGCGCAACATCCACTCCTGATGCGCGCGCAATCGCCTTTGAGTGGCACGCTGAGCTCCGAGAAGAACACAACCAGCAGCAAAGACACCGGAGAGAAAGAAGCCGGAGCCCGCGGCAACACCGCCCTTGGCGAAGAAGGCGAGGTAGGTGCCCGTGGGCACCATGCCGAGAAGGAGAACGCTGGCGTAGAGGCGGCCGAGGCGAGGGTGAAGCTTGGGCCAGCGGCGCAAAGCTCGGCGTGAGAGCAGGAACGCCCCGGTGGGAAGCGCGAAGACCCCGCAGGCCACGTGCAGAGTCAGGGCGCCGCGCCACAGGGCGCGCGCTGTGAGCTCGGGTCGTTCGAGGAGGAAGGGGTGCTCGCCGCCGGGGACGAGATACGGGAGACTACTCGCGACCACGAGGGCCGTCCCGACGACGAGCACGCTCCAGCAGGCGATCCGCAAACCGTTCATGGTCTGAGCATGACGGAGGGCGTGGTTTCCCCGGGTAAAGGATCCGTAAAGCAGGCTCAGGACCGTAAAGGGCGCGTAAAAAAAACCCGGGCCACACGTGTAGGTGACCCGGGGCGCGACGCTACTAGCGCGCGGCTGTCAGCTTGCGACGCGTTCGGCGAGGATCGCTTTGGGCACCGCCGAGCGCAGCTTCCCTATGAGCTTGCTCTCGATCTGCCGCGCACGCTCGCGCGTCACCCCAAAGCGCTCGCCAACCTCGGCGAGGGTCTCAGGCTCATCGGCCAAGAGACGATTCTCGAGAATGTAGCTCTCACGCTCGTTCAGCGATTCCTTCGTGTCGTCGAGCACGCCGGCGAGAAGCTCGCGTTCTTCCCGCGCCTGAAGGTGTCGCTCGGCGTTGTCCTCTACCGACTCGAGCATGTCGACGTAGGTCGTCTCACCTTCGTCGCCCATCGGAGCGTCGAGGGAGAAATCGCGCGCCGCCAGACGCATCTCCATCTCGGAGATGTCCGCTTGGCTCACGTTCAGTCGTTCGGCGAGGACCGCGGTCGTGTCCACGTCTTCCGTGCGGCCGTTCAGCTCTCGCTCGAGTCTCGAACGCTCGCTCTTCAGTCGACGGAAGAGGCGACGCTTCGAATGTCCGCTGCCGAGCTTCACGAGCGAGAAATTGCGGAGCACGAAGGTCTGAATGTGGCTGCGGATCCACCAGACGGCGTAGGAAATCAGTCGGTAGCCCTTCTCTGGGTCGAATTTCTTCACCGCGGTCATCAGGCCAATGTTGCCTTCCTGGACCAGATCCAGGAGCTTGTAGCCGTAGCGCTTGTACTCGTGGGCGATCTTCACGACGAAACGGAGATTCGAGGTCACGAGCTGGTGCGCTGCGGCCACGTCACCCTCATCGCGAAAACGGCGGGCGAGCTGCACTTCTTCGTCTCGAGACAGGAGCGGGATGCGGTTGATCTCCGCGATGTAGGTCTCGAGGCCCCCTTCTTTCAATGCCAACGCAGTGGTCATATTCAGGCTCCTGCTCAAAAACGCCGTGTCGCGTCAAGCGTGCTGTCGCGTATCCCACGGCGGCCGTTACAACTGTAAGTGCCCGTTTTCGCTCCCAAACTTTCTCCGGTTGGAAGCTAGGGGCGGCGACCGGTCTGTCAACGCTCCATCGGACATTTTGAGAGTCCTCTAACTGCCGATTCCGTTACAGGGCGAACCGGGGGCCGCACTCGCTCTATTCCCGGGTCATTTCGAGCGCGCCTTTAGAGCAAAGGGGAGGCGAGCTGCGCCATGGCCTCGCTCACGGCGCGCAAGCCGCGCGACTCTGGATAGTCCGAGGCTTCCACGCGTTTCGCGTGGCCCAGTGTCTCGACAAATGAGTCTTCGAGGTCTGCGGCAAAGCACGCGTCCCGGACGAAGAGACTCGCCTCAAAGTTCAATCGGAAGCTGCGATTGTCGAGATTCGCGCTGCCCACGAAAGCGAGGTTGCCGTCCACGACCATCGCCTTTCCGTGGAGCATCTGCCGTTGATACTCCCAGATTTCGACCCCCGAGCTCAGGAGCGAGTGATAGTAGGAGCGGCTCGCCCATTGCACGATGCGGTGGTCGAGTACGCCTGGCAGGATCAAGGTCACGCTCACCCCACGCACACGAAGCGTCCGCAGGGTCATCAATATCGTTTTGTCCGGTACGAAGTACGGGGTCATCAAGATGACCCGCTCCTTCGCCGTGTTCAATGCAATGAAGAATGCGTCGAGGGTCTCCTGACTTTCAGTGTCGGGTCCGCTCGCGACGACATTGCACAGGGCATCGCCGGGGCGCTCTTCCTGGACGCCGAAGTGTTCCTCATCGGCGATTGAAGCCCCACCGCTCGCGAAGTACCAGTCGTCGGCGAAAACCTCTTGGATTTGGTCGACCACCGGACCCTCGACGCGCACCATGAAATCCCGCCAGCCGTCGCTCGCGTATTCGTCTCCGATGTTGATGCCGCCGATGAATCCGATCTGACCATCGACGACGACGATCTTTCGGTGGTGGCGGAAGTTTACGGACCAGCGTCCATGCAGGAGGCGGTTGGGCAAGAAGGCATGACACTGAGCGCCGGCGATACGCAATGGCTCGAGAAAACGGCGGTCGACGGACGCGCTCCCGAGGTCATCGTGAATCGTACGTACGGAGACGCCGCGCGCGGCGGCGGCGGCGAGCGCGTCGCGAAAGCGCGTGCCCCAGTTGTCTTTGCGCCAGATGTAGAAGGAGAAATGAACGTGACCGCGGGCGTTTTCGATCGCCTCGATCATCGATGGGTATGCCTCCTCGCCGTCCACCAGCAGCTTCACCGCATTGCCCGCCGTCGGGGGAAAGACGCCGTAGTCGTTCGCACGCAGGGCCTCGGGAAAGTCGACCGGCTCTTCGATGTCGAGCTGGTCCCGGAGCTCGGCGAGCACACGCTTCATTTGTTTCTGGGAGCGCTTGCGCCACTTGCGCTTGCGGCGCAGGTGATTGAAGCCGACGAGCCACCACAGGAGCAGTCCGACCCAGGAGAGGGAGAACACGGCGAGGATCCAAGCGAGCGCAGCCACCGGCCTCCCGCGGCGTTGCACCAAGATGAAGGGGACGGTCGCGAGCGCTATGACGTCGCTGAGCCAAACCGCGTAGGTATACAGCTCGAGCCCGTCCATGCCCTCGATCACCGAGGCGAGCGTGTCCATCGCCCGACTTTAACCGAGTCCCTCAGGCCCAAACTAGCGCGGGTCCTCAGTCGTTGATCCCATGCGCCGGGGAGAGGCCCACCTCTTTTTTGAGGCGGGCTTCACGGAGCTTCGGACCGCCGACGATCGACTTGATGCCGGTCCAAAGGCTCGCGTAGCCGACCTGCAGCACTTCGTCGCCGTTCTCGAAGCGCATCAGGCCACGGTACCAATGGTTGAGCTCGCTGACCCGGTGCTGAAAGCGTAGGTCTTCGGCGGTTTTCTCGAACATCGTGTCCTTCACCGAGCCGCGGAAGACGAAGCTCTGCTCGTCGAAGCGGGCCGAGGGCTCGATGTAGATTTGCTTGCGATAGCGCTCGTCCACTGCACGAGCGATCCGCAGGTGTATGTCGCTCGGCTTGTTCCCGTCGTAGAGGGGAGAGGGGTAGACGTTGTCGAAGTAGAGGGCGATGTTGCCGAGGCTCGAAAGCACGCAGGCGCAGCTCGTGATCCAGAGCTTTCCAAAGGGCGCTACGTGCGACATCAGGTACGTTCGCCCCATCATGTCGTTCAGGCGGCGCGTGAGTCCGGCGCGCCGGTCGTTGACGTGCACGCAGCTCAAGCCCAAATGCAGCACGTGGTCCAGGCCCTCGACGTCGAGGAGGATGCCAGAACAGAAACCCGCCATCGATCCGTCTTCGCGCCGGGCGATGGTGATCACACATCGGGCGAGTTCTTCTCGCTCACCGGTGAGCGCCTGGTAGATGGGGACTTCTTCGAATGAATTGGCCGCGACCTCTCGCATCTCTTTGACCAAGGTCGCGAGCTCGTTGTCGCTCATGGTCCGGCCAGGACGTTCCAGGTAGGTCAGGGTATATGCCATCTCTACAGACTCCACTCGCGCGGGTTGCGGGAGAGTTACGTGGCGACCGTGCCAGGTGGGTGTCACGTCGGCGCCGAAAAGGCAACTTTCGACGATGGCGATCCCGTGACGTACGCGTCAAACGCCGCCAAGGTGACGCCTCAGCGCTGCCACATGCTCCCCTACCCCGCGTTCCAACACATCCCGGGACAAATCCGTAACCGGGACGAAGGAGCGAGAACCCACTCCACGCTTAAAGAACCCGCAAACGTTGTAGAACCATTCCGCCTTAGGCCCACGAAGCTGCACCCGCCCCTCCTCGCGCACGAGCGCCCCGGAGACGACCACGCCGATCTTGCAGGGGTCGGTCACCATGCAGGTCGTGAAATTGCCCAATGAATACGCGACCATCGCCCGCCGCGGGGGAGAGGCGGCGCTTTCGAGAACACTCGTGGCGCGCAGATGCGCCTGCGCCGCCGGGTCCTCGGTCTCCGGGCTTTGGTTGACGTAGAGCATTTCCATCGGATGCTGAAGGTGCGGGTGATGGCCCATGATCAGGTCCGCACCGGCGGCCACGATTTCCCGGGCGGTTCGCATCATCGCGGCGCTCGGGTGCGATTCGTACTCGAAGCCCCAGTGAATGCTCACCACCCGGAACTCGATCCCGGTTGCGGCCATGTCCGAGAGGTCTTCGCGCAGTTGACCGACGTCCGCTGGCTCTTCCACCTCCGGGGCGAGACCCGGAACCCGATAGAGCGCGAGCTCGGAGGCCGCGAAGTCTTGGGGGTAGTTGACTCCAAAGGTGGCCGCCACAAAGCCAACCCGAACCCCGCCCACGTCGACTTCGACCCAGCGCTTGTGGCGTTCCCGCTCGCGCACACCGCTGTGGGGAATCGAGAGATCGTCGAGCACCTCGGTGGTTGCGAGGGCGCCCGCATCGCCGAAATCCAGCGTGTGGTTGTTGGCAGTAGAGAGCGCGCTCAGCATGGGCTTCCCGTCGCCCCGGGTGAAGGTCTTGAGATACTCGCGTGGCGAGTTGTAGCGGACGAGGTCCGGCAGCCAGGAGGTGACCGGGACGTGCGGCGAGACGACAGTCTCCAGGTTGCCGAGCAAACCGTCGTAGCGCTCGAGGGCTCGGCGAGCTTCGTCGCTCATGAAGGCCCGCCACTCATCGCGGATCCACATCAAGTCGCCAAAAACACCCAGTGTCGGAGCGTCTGGCGCTCGGGTCTCTTCTTCGCTCAAGCGCGTCATCAGCGCGCGCTGAATCTCGAAGTGCTCCGCCATCTCTGGCGCCACTCGGTGGCGCTTCGAGTAGTATTTCTTCAGGTAGGTGATGCCGCGCCAAAATTGGTACCAGTACTGGGAGGGGTCGGTCCCTTCTGGGCGGATCTTCTCGTGCGGGCGCAGGTCGGCGAGCTCAGAGAACACAAAGGGGAAGTGTTCGGGAGAGGTTGGCATGGTCTTACTTCTTCGGGGTCTCCGGCGCGGTGTTCGTCGTGGTGTGCGCGGTCGATCGTTTCCGTGCTTCGGTGTCGGGACTTGGGTCGTAGATCAACAGCGCTACTCCGAAGGCTACGATGATGATCCCCGCCACTTTATTCACTACGGGCAGGAGGTCACCCACGAACCGTTTCTTTAGGCTCACTGCACCGGTGGCGAGCAGGGTCCACCATCCCATGGACCCGACGAAGACGCCGCTGACGATCAAGAGGACCGCGCGCGGCCCGAGCTCTCGGTCGAGGAGGCCCAGGCCCGTACCGGCAAGGGCAAAGGTCGCGAGGTTGGCGGGGTTTAGTAGCGTGAGCAGAAAAGTCGTGACGAAATTGACGACGATGCGCCCCGTGGAGCCCGTGTCTTCTCCCGCTTCGACGGTGGCGAAGGCCACACGGATTCCCCAGCCGATGAGAAAGAGCGAGCCCCCGATCTGCAGCAAGGCGGAGTGGCTTTCGATCAGTCCCGCCACCGAGGCGAGGCCAAATCCCACGACCACAGCAAACACTGCATCGGCGGTGGCCGCGCCGAACCCGGACCACAACCCGGAGCCGAAGCCCTCGGCGATGGAGCGGCGTATGCATAGGACGTTCACCGGGCCGACTCCGACCGCGAGTGAGAAGCCCATGAAGAGCCCGCTTCCGAGGAGTCCAATTTCCATTTTCGAGACCGGTGTGACGGTCGGGGGACATTTTGTCTAGACTGGGAGCCGGCTTTTCGCTGATTACGCTAGCGATGAAGGACCCGGACTACCAGCCGATCTCCTTGGACGCGGATGTCGACGCGCCCTTGGTCAAGCTCCTGGCGAAGGTCGCCAAGCGTCCCCTAGAGCGACTTCTGAGCTTTGATGCGGCCAACGAGATCTATCACACGCTACCGCAGGATGATCGCCCCTTCGAGGCGCGTGGTCTCGCGCGGATGAACATTCGTTGGACCGTCAATGACGAAGAGCTCGCCCGCATTCCAGCGACCGGACCGGTGCTGGCGGTGGCGAACCATCCCTTTGGAATGGTCGAGGGGCTCGTGTTGATCGAGCTGCTGCGCAAGGCGCGTCCTCAGGATTTCAAGGTCCTCGCCAACTACATCCTCTCCTGCTACCCGAAGATGCTGCCTAATCTGATCCTCGTCGATCCCTTCGCCACGGGGGAGTCCAAGCGCCGCAACCTACGCGGGATTCGAGAGGCGATGTCCTGGCTTCGCTCCGGGCACCTGCTCGGCACTTTTCCGGCCGGTGAGGTCGCACACCTCGAGTGGGGCAAAAAGGACGTGGTCGATCCGCCTTGGAGCACGACGGTCGGGCGTCTCGTGCGGCGCACGGGCGCTCGGGTGGTCCCGGTCTACTTCGACGGGATCAACGGCACGCTCTTCCACCTCGCGGGTTTGGTGCACCCCCTCTTGCGCACCGCGTTGATCCCTCGGGAGATGATCAAGCGACAGGGCGCGGAGATTCAGGTGCGCGTCGGCCACCCAGTGGAGAGGCTCGAGGGGTTGGACGACGACGGGATCGTAGAAAGAGCGCGACAAGCCACCTTCGCGCTCGCCGACGAGTCCGCTCACGGCCGAAAGTACTCGTGGAAGGACGTTTTTTCCCGCGCGTCACGCAACCGTCGTGGCAACGTCTTGCTCAACACCTAACCACGAGGGGATGGACGCAGGACGATTCGTTCACCTCTCCGATCTCCACATCGGCCGCAGCGCGCAAACCCACGCCGTCGCTGCCGAGCTTTTTGCGTTGGTGGTCGACCTCGGGATCGAACACGTCATCGTGTCCGGCGACCTCACGGATCACGGTCGCGCGAGCGAGATGCAGCTGTTCTGGAACCTGGCGCAACCCGTGCGCGACCGACTCACGATCGTACCGGGGAACCACGACCGGCTCGGCGACGACCTGCGCAACCTGATCATGCCCGGCCGTCGGGTTCAGGTGAGCGAGAGCCCGGGACTCTACATCGTACGCGTCGACTCCACAGGTGCGCACAATCGAAATCTACTGGCGAGCCACGGTCGCCTCTTGCCCGAAGACGTCGACGATGTGGAGGAAGCGCTCGATGCGGCGCCGGAAGGAGCGCTTCGTGTGGTGACCCTGCATCACCATCCGCTGCCTTTGCCCGAGGACCATTTCGTAGAGCGGATCTCGAGTCATTTTCGCCTTCCCTTCACCGAGGAGCTCGAGCTCGGCTGGGAGCTCGTGCAGGCGATCAACGGTAGGTGCGACCTCGTGCTTCACGGCCACCGGCACACCGCAACCGCGCATTCGATCGAAACGAACTCGGAGCGGCCCACCTGGCTGTTCAACGCGGGGTCGAGCACGGAGCTTGGTCGTGCGCGCGTCTTCACTCACCGCGCGGGGCATTGTTACGGCGCACCGAGCTGGATCGGTACGCTTGACGCTCTCGAAGGACCACGCGACTTCATGAGCGAAGCGGTCGAGAGCGTCAGCGACTTGGTGCGAAGCTGGTTCTGACTCAGGCCGCCCGCAGGCGTGTGGCAGACTGGATCTGGTCTCCGATGCGCTTGATGAGTTTCTTCTCAATCTGTCTGACCCGCTCGCGCGAGAGATTGAGCTCATCACCGAGCTGGGTCAGCGCGGCGGGCTCGTCATTGAGAGTCCGACGCTCGAGAACGTAGAGCTCCCGGTCGCTGAGTTGGGGGCGCAACGCTTCCACCGCATTTCGAACCTGGTCGATTTCACCGCGGCGGATCGTTTCTTGTTCCTGATTCTCCGCTTCATCTTCGAGCACGTCGATAAAGGTGTCGTTGCTGCCGTCGTTCACCACTGAGTTCAGCGACGCGTCGTGGCCGGCGAGCCGTTGCTCCATCTCGATCACGTCAGACTCACGTACGTTGAGGCGCTCGGCGATCTGCATTTGCGTGCCACGCTCGCCCGCGCCGGCGTCTCGGTCGACCTTGGCTCGAGTCTGGCGCAGCTTGAAGAAGAGCTTGCGTTGCTGCTGGGTGGTTCCGACCTTCACGAGCGACCAGGAGCGAATCACGTAATTGTTGATGTAGGCGCGAATCCACCAGGTGGCGTAGGAGATCAGGCGGTTTCCTTTGTCTGGATCGAACTTCTTCACCGCCATCATCAGGCCGATGTTGCCTTCTTGGATCAGATCCAAGAGGTCAAGGCCGTAACCGGAATACTCGTGGGCGACCTTGACGACGAAGCGCAGATTCGCCGCGACGAGCTTGTTGGCGGCAGAAAGATCGTTATCCTTGATGTAGGCCCGCGCCAGTCGCACTTCTTCTTCGCGACTCAGCGGCTTGTGCTTTGCGCTCTCGTCCATGTACTGGTCGACGAGCTCTTGGGACGCAGTGTTGGCGGTCATCCTCGCTCCTCTCTCACGGGTACTAACCCAGTCCCGACGCAATTCATTCCGTTACAGAAGAGTACAGTTTCATTTTATGAGCTTTTCGGGTGCTGGCTAAGCGGCTGAAATTGCGGGGAAAACGACGCCCGAGCGCCGACGCAGTTCCGCTTCGCAGGAATGCGCCAAAAAAAACGGGGACCCGATATCAAACCGGATCCCCGTTGTTTTTCTCTTGTTAGCGGGGAAATGGGCGGGTGAACCCGGTTCATTGCGCCAAAAAAAACGGGGACCCGATATCAAACCGGATCCCCGTTGTTTTTCTCTTGTTAGCGGGGAAATGGGCGGGTGAACCCGGTTCATTGCGCCAAAAAAAACGGGGACCCGATATCAAACCGGATCCCCGTTGTTTTTCTCTTG
>CAYXVF010000114.1:0-18945 GCA_964468125.1 uncultured Bdellovibrionales bacterium
ACCCGTCACCGGAGAGATCCGGAAAGCACCAACCGGTCGAACTTCACTGCCGATTTCCAACGCACGCCGAGCCAAAACCAATTGGGAATGGGGAATCGATTCGACACACCCGGGTCATTCTTCGGAGAGAGGGCGGGTGCCCCTGGGGCGGGACCGAGGCCGAATCGATCGTCGTGGCGCCGCGGGCTCGTCCGCCGCGGCCGCTCGGAGCTGACCGAGCAGCTCGTGGTCTGGGAAGCCATCCGGCGGCCCCCATTGCGGGTTGCGTTGCTGGACGAGCTGAGTGGCGCGACGGGTAGCGGGACCGATCATGGCATCGACCGTCGTGCCGACGAGCGCCTGAAACTCTTCTCGCTCCGCCCGGTTGAGGCCGGGTCGATGGAGCCAATCGGTTTCCACGGGATTCCTCGAGAGCTCGGCGAAGAGCATGCCGGTCGCCCAGGCGTAGCTGTCCGATTGGTTGTAGGTCTTCAGTACGTCAAAGTTCTGAAACGCCGCGAACGCCGCGCCCTCGTGACCCTCGGGCAGCAAGATATTCGCACGCCATTCAGGGTCGCCATCGATCGTTACGCCCATCGTGCGAAGCTCGGCGACGGTGAGCATTTCGTCGCCACGAAGATGCCCGCCTACGACGGTGTAGTCGAAGTCCTCCGGCAACTCAACGCGCGCGAGCACCGGTTGGCCGGAGACCCAGCCTGCTTCGCGCAGGTAGTGGGCGGTGGAGGCGAGAGCGTCTGCGGGGTCGTCCCCGGTCAGGTCGATGTCGCCGTCCCCGTCTCCATCGACCGCGTGGTCGAAGAAGGTGCTCGGCATGAACTGAGTGTGACCGTAGGCGCCTGCCCACCCACTGGGCGTTTCCCGAGCGTCGAGACCGACACTTGGGTTCGCGTGATGCGCCTGGTCCAAGAGGAGCAGATCGCGGAGCTCGCGCGCGGCGAAGAGGGGGCGGGTTCCCCCCCAGGCCTGACTCGCGAGAGCCGCCACGCCGTCGCTTTGTCCACGGATCCGCCCAAAGCTCGATTCCATGCCCCAGATCGCGGAGACCATTTCGCGCGGTACGCCGTCGAAGTCGCGGGGAGTGCCCGCCGCTTCCAACGCATCGAGGCGCGAACGGCCGATTTCGAGCATCTGAGGTGAGAGGGGCATGCTCAGATATTCCGGAAGCGTCGCCTCGAATTCAGGCTGAGCGGAGTTTAGCGCGTTGACGCGGTCATTGTAGATGACGTGCTCGTTGTTCGGGCCGAAAACGCGGTCGAGCGTTTCCAACGTGACACCGGAGCGTTCGGCCAGGCCGCGGAACTCGACGAGCCACTCCTCGAAGCTCTGATCCGGCTCGGGAGGCTTTGGAATAAAAGCGGCGCCTTCTGGCCGGCGCAAGCGCGGTCCGGGCGCGGCCGGGAGCGAGGCCGCGCGGGACGGCTCCGCCCCGAGCACGGTGTCTCCGTCTCCCGAGGCCGCCGGGGTGAGTGATTCGTTCCGACCTGTGGCGCCGTGGCCGTCGACGTGCGTCGGAAGGATCGTTCCATTCGAGGGTGCAACGCGATCTCCCATCTCTTAGGCTTGTACACCGGAAAAGGGCGCTCGGCTGGAATTTGCCGAAACCGCTCGGTACGCTCAGTAGACGCAGAACGACATGGAATAGACCGGGTCGCCGGCGGCGTCGGTGACGGTGACCGGGCCGCAGGACTGGCTCGCGAGCGCGCCGGTGCAATCGGCGTTGCTGCCGCAGGGCTCGGTGCAGATCCCGCTCACGCACCACCAGCTCGCACACTCGCCGTCGCCCGTGCAGGACTGACCGTTGGCCTTGGATCCGCCCGTGCCGGACCGGCACACGGGAGTCCAGTCTCGTTCGTCGCTACCGTTTCGGATCGTCGCCCACGGTAGGCAGGTCTCGCTCAACTCGCAGTCGGAGCTCGTCCGACAGTGGTTGGCACACTGGCCATTGCAGGTGCCTCCGAGCCCGCAGTCGCCGCTGTCGTCGCAGGGGTTGCCGCTGTTGCTGCAGAAGCCGGTGCACACTCCGCTGTCGCACTCCAGATTGCTCGTGCAGGAGGCTCCCGCGGGTAGGTAAGTCGTCGTGTCGCTCGCGACGCAGGCGTGATAGCCGCTCGAAACGTTATTGCCGTCGAGCACCGCGAAGCACACTTCGCCAGCGGTGCAGTCGCGGTTCGCCATGCACGCGCGCGAGCACACTCCGCCGTTCTGACAAAAAGAAGTCTGACAGCTATTGCTGACCGCCGAACAAGCGCCTCCGGGAGCGGTGGTGAACGGCGACCCAGGGGTCGTTTGCGCCAGCTGCTCGGCGGTGACACAGAACTTCGAGCCGTCGAAGGCCCCGGAGGCAAAATCGTAGCAGGCCATTCCCGTCGGGCAGTCGTCGTCCCCGCCTTTGCCATTCCCGACGCAGGCACGCGAGCATTTGGACTGCCCACCCACGGTGATGCAGAAGCTTCCGTCCGCGCAGGTTGGGCTCGAGGGATTGCATGCTCCGCCGAGTGGCGTGCTTCCGCCGGTGCCTCCTCCGGGTGGCGTACCGTCGCCCGCGTCCGGGGTGCATGCGCCGTCCGTGCAGATGAAGCCGGCGTTGCATTGGCCGCTCTTGGTGCAGGCGCTACAGGACCCGGCGCTGCACACCTGGCCGTTGGTGCAATCGGCGTTGCTGGCGCAGCCGGTCGAGGCGGGAGCTTCGCAGACGCCATCGTTGCATTGCTCGCCCGGGCGGCAGGTCGAGTTGGTCGTGCATTCGCCGCAGTGACCGTTTCCCCAGCAGCCCTGGCCGGGCGCGCATTCGCTCGCGTTGACGCACTCCGCGGGGCCGCACTGCCCGGTGGTCACGTCGCAGATCTTCGGGCCACCGAAGATGTCCCCCAGATCCGTGCACATCACGTCCGAGTAGCAGGGGCTGCAGGTGCCGATCCAGCAGGCAAAGTTGCCCGTGCAGTCCGTGCGCGACTCACACTCCGCGCCGCTGTTGCCGCCGCCTCCACCGCCGCTGCTGCTGCGACGACAGACGCCGTTGGTGCAGGTGCGTCCCACACCGCATTGCCCGCTGTTTGCGCAGGGCTCGCAACGACCGCTTACCGTGTTGCAGATGTTGCCGTAGGGATCGCAGTCGCGCTGACTCTGGCAAAAGGGGCTGCCTCCATCGGTGACGACGCACTGATTGCCACGACAGGATTCCCCCTCGCGGCAGTCGCTGTTGACGGCGCAGGGGAGACACTGTCCGCGCACGCAGACCTGACCGTTGCAGTCGACGCTGCTGGTGCACGAACCGCCGACCGCGCCCCCGCCTCCGCCGTCCGAGGAGGCGCCGCAGGTGCCATTGCCGAGGCAAACTTCACCGCGAGGGCATTGCGCGTTGGTGAGACACTCGACGCAGCGTTGCGTGCCGAATTGGCAGTACTGGCCACCGGGGCAGTCGTCGAGGTTGGTGCAGCTCGTGCTGCCGCTGGAGCCGCTGCTGCAAAAGCCACCTAGGCAGGCCTGCCCGGGCTCGCAGTCGAGTTGCGTTCTGCACGAGACGCCTTGGTTCGATGACGCAGTTCGCGACGCGCAAACGCCCGCGGAGCTGCACACGTAGCCCGCGCCGCAGTCAGAGGCGATTTCGCAGGGGGTTTGGTCCGCGCGGGAGCCGCCACCGCACGATGCGCCGGCGAGAGAGATCCCGCCCAGGAGGAGACAAAAAGAAATACTGCGGTCGAACATCGTGACCTCATGGTCCACGTGTTTCCACGCGGATAGCTGCGCTGCGTTTGGCTTGGCGTCTCGAGAAAATCGCCGCGGGGGACCCCGGGGATCACTAGAGTGTATCGGCGTCAACCGGAGTGGTGGTCACAAAAAATGCGCTTCTCCGGTGCTTTTGGGGCCCGGCGGGGGCGCGCCGGCCTTGCCAACCCCCAAGCTGCGGCGATACAGAGGGGCCCGATTTATCGACAGATTCACCCGAACCGAGCATTCCGGCGGTCCACGAGAGCCCGATCGCCCACCAGGGAGTCCACATGCAAATCGTCGTTCACAGCGGAGTTTCCAGCACGGCCAATGTCGACCTCATCGTCGTCGGAGTGTTGAACGGAAGGCTGAAGGCCCCGGAAGTGGCGGAGCTGAACAAAGCGCTCGACGGCGCCCTCGACAGCGCGGTGAAAGAAGAAGACTTCAAAGGCGCGGAAGGGTCGACCCTCACGCTCAATACCCTCGGCCAGATCAAGGCGAAACGCGTGGTCCTCGCCGGTATGGGCGAGCCCGCTGATTACGCGCGCACCGTGTTCGAGCTCGCCGGTCGAGCGGTCCGCATTGGCAACTCGGTGGCCGCTAAGCAGGTGCTGGTCGTGCTCCCGAAGACCGAAGAAGAGCTCGACTCGGTGATGCAAAACGTCGGGCGCGGAGGTGCGCTGGGTGCCTATCGCTTTGATCAGTTTCTGAGCGACAAAGGCCGGAAAGCCAGTGTCAGCAAGCTTCACGTCAACCTGGGCGAAAACGGCGAAGCGAACGCGTCGCTGAAGAATGCGATGAAGAAGGGCGAAATCGTCGCGTCGGGCGTCTCCGTAGCGCGGGACCTCGTCAACTTGCCTCCGGAAGATCTCTATCCCGACTCCTACGCTAAGCGAGCCCAGGCGGAGGGCAAGAAGCACGGCTTCACCGTCAAAGTGCACGACCACAATGCACTCAAGCGCATGAACATGGGCATGCTTCTCGCCGTGGGGCGCGGCAGCACACGTCCCCCGCGTCTCGTGCACATGACCTACACGCCGAAAGGCGCGAGCGCGAAGACGCCGTCGATCGCCCTCGTCGGCAAGGGCGTGACCTTTGATTCGGGCGGCTACAGCCTGAAGCCCTCGGCGGCAATGCTCGACATGAAGGTCGACATGGGGGGCGCGGCTTCTGTGCTCGGGACCATGATCGCGATCTCGAAGCTCAAGCCCAAGATCAAGGTGCATGGTATCGCGGCCCTGGCAGAGAACCTCGTGTCCGGCAACGCCTACAAGCTCGGTGACGTTCTGAAGTCGGCGAACGGCAAGACGGTCGAGATCAACAACACGGACGCCGAAGGTCGTTTGTGCCTCGGCGATGCACTGCACTACGCAAACGGTCTCGAGCCCGACCAAGTGATCGATCTGGCGACGCTCACCGGTGCCATCATCGTGGCCCTCGGACCCTACACCGTGGGTGTCTTCTCCAACGACGACGCGATGGCGAATGGCCTCGTAGACACGAGCGCTCGCATGGGCGAGTCCTTCTGGCACATGCCGCTGAACCCACGTCTGAAGGAGCAGCTCAAGAGCGACATCGCGGACATGCGCAACACGGGCAAGCGCGAAGGGGGCTCGATCACCGCGGCCCTCTTTCTCAGCGAGTTCATCGGCGATGTGAAGAAGTGGGCGCACTTGGACATTGCGGGACCGGTCACGAGCGAGCAGGATGCAGGAGCGACGGTGAAGGGTGGCACCGGGATCGCGGTCGCCACCCTGATCGACTACATCACCGGCTGAAGCAGGCGGGGAGCGCGAGCGTTTGGGGCCGATGCGTTGGGAAGAGCTGCTGGACGAAGCTGAGCGATTGTGGCGTGACGGTAAGCACCACGACGCGCTCCAGTTGGTCGACAAGGCGGCCCTCGCCTCGGAGGATGGACGCTACCACGCAGCGCTGCTGCGCGGTGATGTCCTGCTCGATCTCGGCGATCCTCTCGGCGCCTTGTCCAGTTACGAGTCCGTCGCCGATCCGATGACTCCCGACCCAGACGTCGACGCCGCCCGTGGAATAGCACTCTTCGAGCTCGCTCGATTTCCCGAGGCGGACAACGCCCTGCGCTCCGCGGTCCGCGGGCGCCCCGATTTGGCCGAGGCACACTACACTCTCGCCTTGCTCTACGAGCTCCTCGGAAACGGACGCGAGGCGGAGCATTTTCGAATCGCACGCAAGCTCGCGCCCGATCAGTTTCCCATCGGCGCGCAGATGAGCCGTGAGGATTTCGAGCGCTGCATTCAAGACGCGGTGATGGAGCTACCGCTCACGGTTCAGAAAGCGATCGAGGGGATCCCTGTCCTGGTGCAGGAGCTGCCCCACCCGGACGACCTGAAGGAGTCCGTGCCGCCCGTGTCGCCGCGGTGCCTGGGCCTGTTCGTCGGTCTGTCGCCGCGAATGGAGTCCGTTCTCGATGGGGCGAGCGAGCAGCAGCCGGTGATCCTGCTCTTCAAGCGCAATCTCGAGCGGGCCTGCGACAGCGAGGACCAGCTGGTGGACGAAATCAAGCTCACCGTGCTGCACGAGGTCGGGCACGCCCTCGGACTGTCTGAGGAGCAGCTCGCGGAGAGAGGACTGGATTGACGCGCTGAGTCGGTTGTAGAGTGCGGAAACGCAAGTCACCCCCTGGAGGTTCTCATGCTTCGCGCTCTCACGGTCATCGCTTTTGCCTCGTCCCTCTTCGTCGCGTGCGGCGGTTCCATGTCCGGAAAGCTCGGCAACGCCGCCTGCGAAACGGGATGTGACGAGGCGAAGAGCAAGTGCGTCGAGGAATGTGCGGAAGAGGCGGACGCCACGGCCTGTCAGCTCGCGTGCGACGAGGCCAAGAGCAAGTGCGTCTCTGACTGCAAAAAATGAAAGAACACGAGCGCTTCGTCACTTCGATTGACGGGCAGCGGATCTTCAGCACCGAGGTTGGGGAAGGGCCCGCTGTCCTTCTGTGCGACGGCCTCGGTTGCGACGGCTATATTTGGCGCGATCTACGCCCGGCGCTGGCGCGCGACCATCGTGTCATTCATTGGCACTACCGAGGGCACGGCAAGTCCGACCCTCCCCGGCGTTGGGAGCTTTTGGACGTCCCCGCATTGATCCGCGACATGCTCGCCGTCCTCGACGACTACGAGGTCGAGCGCTGCGCCATGGTTGGCCACTCCATGGGCGTGCAGGTGATTCTACAGGCGGTGGTCGATCATTCGGAGCGTTTCGACGCATTGATCCCCATCTGCGGCAGCTACGGCCGGCCCCTCGACACCTTTCGTGGGACCGACACGATGCTGCACGTGTTGCCGCTGCTCTTGGGGGTCAGCGACCGCTTTACCCAAGTGGGGCAACGGCTCTGGAGCTTGGTCAATGAGTGGCCACTCGCACAGGAGCTCGCGCGGCAGAGTGAGATGAACGCAGCGAATGTCGCGATGGAGGCGGTGCAGCCTTATTTCGAGCATCTCGCGGGCATGGACATTCGCGTGTTTCTACGGACTCTCTCCTACCTCCGTGATCACTCGGTGGAAGGGGCCCTAGACCAGATTCACGTTCCCACCCTGGTCATCGCCGGTGAGCACGATACCTTTACACCCGTATGGCTGTCGCGAAAGATGGCGCGAATGATCCCCAACGCCGAGCTCCTGGTGGTGCCCGATGGCACGCACGTCGCACCGCTGGAGGAGCCGGCCCTGGTGGAGGAGCACGTGCTCGCTTTTCTGGCTTCGGTCTTCGATGCGAGGACGAGCGCCGCACGATGACGCCGGCGCCGAGTCCCGGTGCGACCCTCCGGGGTGCGGTGCGCGCCCTGGCGGTCTTGCTCTTCGTCCTGTGTGCCTCACCCGCACCCGTCGAGGCCTATGCCCCGTGGATCGACTGGCGAACACTCACCACCCCCAACTTCCGCATCCACTACCCGGTTGGCTACTACCGCGAAGCTCTTCATTTCGGGCGTGCGGCCGAAACGGCCTTTGAAGAGCTGGTGATGCGTCTTGGTTGGCGGCCGGATACGCCCATCGAAGTCGTCCTCAACGACGATACGGACTCCGCCAACGGCTTCGCCCGAAGCTTGCCGTACAACTTGATCGGCCTGAATGCGGTCGCGCCTGACGACCTCTCTGTCTTGAACGACTACGACGACTGGCGCTATTTGCTGATGGCCCACGAGCTGGTTCACATCATTCACATCGATACGATTCGAGGGTTTCCCGAGTTCTTGAACGCGGTGCTCGGGCGCCAGTTCGTTCCGAATGCGATCCTCCCGCGCTGGCTGATCGAAGGCATGGCCGTCTACTTCGAGTCTTCGATGACCTCCGCCGGCCGCATTCGAAGTAGCTTCTTCGAGATGATGCTGCGAATGCATGGACTCGAAGACCGGACCATGTCCCTCGACGAGGTCACTGGCTTCCCCCAACGCTGGCCGCAAGGCACCGCGGCCTATCTCTACGGCGGCCATTTCGTAGACTTCATGGTCGAGAACTACGGCGAAGACTTCTTTCGCAACATCAACTTCGACTACGGCGACGATATCATTCCCTACGGCGTCAACGTCACGGCCCGACGCGCTCTCGGAAAGAGCTATCTCGAGCTCTACGAAAAATTCCTCGAGATGCGGAGCGAGAAGGACCACGCCCTGCAGTCGCGGGTGGAGTCCCGGGGGCGGATCGAAGGCCGGCGCCTGACCCACACCGCCCAAGACACGGGCACACCGCGCTATGCGCCTGACGGCGCGCTCTACTACGTCGAGCGGCCGATCGACGACCGACCGACTCTGCGTCGCTGGCGTGAGGGCGGAAGTGAACGCGTCGCGTTCGTCGAGGTGGACCCGGATATCGCTTTTGTGCCCGATGCGCAGGAAGCGATCGTCAGCTTCGCGGACGTGCACGACTTCTTTCGCTTCTATCAGGACCTCTACCGGGTCGACCTCGAGACCGGTCAGCGCGAACAGCTCACGTTCGGTGCACGCGCGCTGAGTCCGGATATCGCCTCCGACCGGCGGATCGTGTTCGTGCAGCAGGAAGGAGGCCACTCAGTTTTGCGGCTCGCACACCTCGACGATTTGAGCCGCACACAGACACTGGTTGACCTTGGTCCCGACAGCCAGGTGTTCACGCCTCGTTTCGTCGAGGGGGGCGCCGCGGTGGTGTTCTCTGGATTTCACGGCGGCCAGCGCGATCTGTACCGCGTCGAGACCGAAAGCGGCGAGTGGCGGCGTTTGACCGCTGATCGCTTCATCGACGGCGGGCCCATGCCGAGCGCAGACGGCCGGTCGGTCTTTTTCCACTCGGATCGCGGTGGGGTTTACGACATCTACGTGATCCCTGCTGAAGGCGGCGCGGCCCGGCGTGTCACCCGAGTGCTCGGCGGCGCATTTCGGCCGGCTCCTTCACCGGACGGGACGACGCTCGCGTACCAGAGCTACTCGGCGGAGGGCTTCGACGTGTCCGTGCTCAGCTTGCCGAGCGATCTCACCCTCTTGCCGGAGGAGCCCGTTCCCTCGATTGCGCGTCCAGAGATCGTCGAGGTGCCGGAGACGGAGATCTACCCGAGCGAGGAGTACTCCGTATGGCCATCGATTCTGCCGCGATCCTGGCTTCCGGTGCTCGCGACGGACACCCAGGGCACGGCGCTCGGTGCAGCGGTGACCGGTGTCGATGCGGTGGAGGAGCATCGCTACGCTCTCCAAGTCACCCGTGGCATCGAGTCGGCCTTCACGGGCTTCTTCGCGCAGTACCGCAATTCGATGTTCTTTCCCGGCTTTACACTCAGCGCGGAGCGCGCACTGCGGTTTGCCAACGTTGCTCTCGAACGCAACGGTGAGCGCGAGGGGGTAGAAGAAGACGTTTGGGCCGGTGAGCTCGCGACCAACGTTCCGCTCTGGAACCGGATCGACAACAGCGGCAGCCTGATCTTCGCCTACAACGTCGCTCGGCGCCTACGTACGGAGCCGCTCATTTTCGATCCGCTCGACGCGAGTCCACAGAGCCCCTCCGAAGGCCGTTTCGCATCGCTCTTCATGGGGGCGACCGTTTCCAACGTCCGTGGCTTCACCAACTCGATTTCCTCGGAAGAAGGCGGACGATTGACCCTGGGCCTTCGCATCGAAGACGAGCTTCTCGGAAGCGAGTATGAGGCAGTGAGTGTGACGGCGAATGCCGCGGTCTTCTTCGAGAACCCGTGGGTCGACCGCCACGTCTTGGCCTTTCAGGGATTCGCCGGCTACGGCGTGAGCAATTACCGCCGCCGCAGCCTCTTTAGCATCTCGGGTCTCCCGGCCGCGGACCTGGTTCTCAATATCCTGAACCTCAACTTTGGCGCGGGATCGGCACTGCGTGGCTTTCCCCTCGAGCCCATCGTCGGAGACGCGATCGTCGAAGGGCACCTCGAATATCGGTTCCCCATCTGGGACGTGCAGACTGGCGTGGAAACGCTGCCGGTCTACTTTGGCAACCTGTCCGCCGCTCCTTTTGTCGATGCCGCGCTGGTCGCGGACGACCTACCGGGGCTCACGGACCGGGGAAACCGCTACGCGAGCGTCGGCGCGGAGCTGCGCCTGGAGCTCGTGCTCGGCTATGGCATCGGTACGACGCTGCGCGCAGGCTACGGCGCCGCGGTCCTGGGCGAAGACAGCCAAGCGGGCTACTTGGTCTTCGGCGGCACGTTCTGAGGCCCGTCTCGCTCACCCCACGGGCGGTCGACGCTATTCGCCGGGACACGCGAATGCTCGTCAGGCGAAGGGGGGCGTTGAACTCCGGGGAGCTCGCGGGCCCGAGCTCGCTGCCAAACGCCGCGCCGAGCCCGACGCGCGTGTCGGATTCTTGCGACGGTGCGCTGGCACGCGGTGCGTCTGGCTCTGGCCCGGGGGCTACGATGGCGTTGTTTCCGTTGCCTCCGCAGCGCAATGCGCTCCCGCGGGCGCGCACGTAGCCATCCTCTTCGAGTGTGGGGCCTTCGAGGGCGACCGTATCGGCACCGCGCGCTCCGGCGTCGTTGCGGATCCGGTTGGTCGCGACCTGTGGCGATGGGATCACCGGCCCGACCGAGATTTGCGACGGGGAGTTTCCTCGACTACTGCGCTGGCGAGTCGATGCGCGTCAACTGCTCGAGTGCGAATGATTGCGGATCCGGCGTTTGCCTGCGCGGTCCGCTTCCTCAGGCCGAGAGCGAATCGGCCCGCGCGGGGTGCGGTTCCGGCACCGCGGCGAGCGCCTCGTCGATCACTTCGAGCCCTCGTCCCTGAGCGGCGCCTTCGGTCAGAATGCGACGCCAACGACGGGCCCCTTTTTGCCCGGTGAACAGGGTCAACATGCGCTTGGTGACGTGGTGCACGCGGGTGCCCTCGGCGAGTCGCGCTTCCGCATAGTCGCGCATCGCGCGGGCCACCTGGTGGCGGCTCGGGACTTCGCGGTCATCGCCAAAGAAACGCCGGTCGATCTCGGCGAAGAGGTAAGGGTCGTCCCAAGCGGCGCGCCCGAGCATCACCGCGTCCACATGCTCGAGGTGTTCTTCGATCGCATCGAGTGTGCGCACGCCCCCGTTGATCTCCACCGCCACTTCGGGATGCTCGCGCTTCAGACGGTAGACGTCCTCGTAGCGCAGGGCAGGGACTTCGCGATTCTCCTTCGGGCTCAACCCCTGCAACCACGCGATCCGCGCGTGCACCGTCACTCGGTCCGCGCCCGCGTTCACGACCTGGGTGACGAAAGCATTCATGAACGCGTAGGAGTCGTGCTCATCGATCCCGATACGATGCTTCACCGTGACCGGGAGAGAGGTCGCCCGCCGCATCGCTTCCACCGAACGCGCCACCGTAGCGGGTCGCGCCATCAAACAGGCGCCGAAGTTGCCGTTTTGCACGCGGTCACTCGGGCATCCCACGTTGATGTTGACCTCGTCGTAACCCCAGTCTTCGGCGATGCGCGCGCACTCCACGAGCGCCTCCGGGGCGTCGCCCCCGAGCTGAAGCGACAGCGGATGCTCCACCTCCGAGAAGTCGAGATGACGCGGGCGGTCGCCGTGGAGAAGGGCGCCTGTGGTCACCATTTCGGTGTAGAGCAGCGTGTGCTTGGAAATGAGGCGCAGCAGTACGCGAAAATGCCGATCCGTGCGGTCCATCATCGGCGCAACGGAGACGGGCGGCGTTGCGCCCCGGCGTTCGGACGAGTGCGTGAGCATCAGGACCTCGGAGTAGAGGCACCGAATCGATTCGTCAACCGGTCGCGCTTTCCGGCTCGTTGTGGGGGGCGGTCTCGATCATTTCGCGGAAGAAGGGCCGCCAATCGCCGCTCGAGCCCAGGGTGCGCAGGTTGTGCGTGAGGCCGGCCACCGCACGGAAGAAGAGGATCCCCTCGGGAGGTGGTCGCACGCGCAGAAAATCCGCGGCCCGTCGCGTGCTCATCGTCTTGATGTCCTCGACGATCTCGTCTTTTCCAAAATCGTAGGGACCACGCAGCGGTCGACCGACGATCACCGCGATCTCGTGGAGCAGCTCCTTCGCTTTCTCGTCCGGCAGATTGACCGAAAAACCGCCGCTGCGCATGATGCCCAGGAGCTTCTCCGGCTCGTCCGAGAGGCCGATCTCCACCGCGCGACAAAAGCACTGCCAGAAGGGCACGCTGAATCGCTTCACGGCACCAAAATCCAAAATGCCGAGCCTGCCGTCCGGACGAACGATGAAGTTGCCGGGATGGGTGTCGGCGTGAATCACCCGGTGGAGGAAGAACGGTCCGTAGACCGCGCGGGTCAGCTGCTCACCGATGCGAAATGCATCTTCCGGGTCGAGAGCCTCGTCGCTGTTGACGAATTCGTGAACGGTAGGACCCTCGAAGCGCTCGAGCGTCAGCACGCGCTTGGAGCTGACCTCCGGAAAGCTCTGGGGAATCGTGAGGTCTCTCCACTTCGCGAGATAACCTCGGTACTCCTCCAGGAGCGTGAGCTCGCGCGCGTAGTCGAGCTCCTGTTCGAGCTCGTCCCGAACCTCGTTGAAATAGGCCTTCCCGTCGAAGAGGTTCGTGCCGAGGCCCAGGGTCTTCACCACGACGGCGGCGTTCTTCATGTCTTCGACCATCGCGTCCGCAACACCCGGGTACTGAACCTTCACGGCGACTTCTTCACCGCTCTTCAGACGAGCGCGATGCACCTGCCCAAGTGAGGCCGCGGCAAACGGCTCGCGCTCGAACTGGGCAAAGACCGTGTCAGGAGCGGCGCCGAGTTCCTGCTCGACCACCTCGGCGATTTGCTCGTAGTCGAGGGCCGGGGCCTGAGAGAAGAGCTGGGAGACCATGCCGCGGACCTCTGGCGGCAGATGATTAGCACCCAATGACAGTGTTTGTCCGAGCTTGAGCGCCGCGCCCTTCATCTCCCCGAGGGTCGAAAGGATGCGTTGGGCGGCTTCGGTCTTGACCCCCTCGTCTTGTCCTAGGGCCTTCTGCATGCGGGATTGGACGATGCTGCCCGACACGCGGGCCGTCATTCCCACCAGCCGCCCGAGGCGGTTGAGCCGTCCACGAGGAACGGAGCGTTTGTCATCGGAGGTGGTCATGACGTCCTTTAGCTAAAACATGAGCGTTAACCCGTGTCTATGATAGGCGCTCGCGGCGCGAGATCGAGACCTTTCGCCCAGGAACCTGGTGAAAAGCAACGGCCTTGCCATCGGTGGTGGCTCGAGCCTGCGCCGCGAGTGGAGCGGCGATCGAGCGCACGAACCTGACCTGTCAGTTCGTTTGGCTGCCGTCGGCGGTCTTGGGTTTTGCCTTAGCGAGCTCCGCCTCGAGGACGCGGGTGAGCTCCTGGATCGGCAGCGCGCCGTTGTAGAACTTGCCGTTCACGAGAAACGCAGGTGTTCCGGTGACCCCCGCGCGTTGCCCCGCGTCGCGGTCTTTGGCGAGGAGCTCCTTGACCGCGGGCTCTTCCACGCAGGCGGCGATCGCCTGCTCGTCGAGGCCGAGCTCGCGAACCAACTCCTGCATTCCCGCCGGGTTGACGCGCGATTGGTCGCCGAAGAGTGCGTCGTGCCAGTCCCAGAACCTCCCCTGGCGCTGAGCGCAGACCCCGATTGCACTGCCCATGGCCGCAAACTGATGGAAGGGCAGGGGGTAGTGCCGGAACTCGACGCGCAGCTGCGGGCCGAAAGTTTCCTCCGCAAAAGTGAGGGTCTTCGCGAAACGGCTGCAGTAGGGACACTGAAAGTCGGAAAAAACGACGAGCTTCAAGGGCGCATCTTTCGGGCCGCGTGCTGGTGCATGGTCCGCGTAGAGCACGGACTCGTCGATCTGAGCCGTCCTTGGGGCCACCGGGTCGGCGGCAGCACGATCGATGGCCGCCCGCGTATAACCCGTGCCGATCACGGTCACGACGACCGCGACCCCGATGAAGGTGAGGGCAGCGGGGTGTCCGAGCGCCTTTCCGAGGTTCTTGACCTGCTCGGTCAGCGTCTTCACCGGACCCCGTTCGGTCCAAAAACCGACAAAGACGAGACCCAGAATGTTGGTGACGTAGAGGGCGACGCAGGCTGGGCAGATCGCCGGAAGCACGAGCACGCTGACGAGCGCGAGGAAGACCGAGTAGAGCACCGAAGTGGCATAGAAAGTTTGGATGAAGCCGGGAATGCTCATCGGGTCCCGAGAGCGCGGTGGCTGCTTGCTCAGGTACCACCCCACGAGCGCGAGGCAGGCGAGATAGCCCGCGAAGCCGAGGACCGCGACCGGAATCCCCAAGATCGCGCTGTAGCTCGAAGCAGCGGCCGCGTCGCAATTGACCGCGGCACTAAAATCGCACACTCCACTGGTCTTCAGGCCCGATTTTACGGTGATGTGCGCCTGCACCAGGTAGAGCGCGATGACCGCCCCGATGAGGGAGATGAGCCCGGTGAGGGCGGAAGCGGTTGAATCCTTCATTCCGTCGCCATAGATCGTTTATCGGTGGGTTGGCCAGAGGCGACGAGACGATAGCAGTGGTCGGCCCCAAAACTCCACCGGAGGAACCATGAAACATTTCGTAGCCTTCGCCGCCTTTGCGCTCGCCGCGTGCCAGAGCGCTCCCGCTGAACCCGAACGAGCGCCGGAGACCTTTGGGACTCCCTTGAGCAAGAGCGCTAAAGTCGAGCCCCTGAGCGACGTCCTCTCGCGTCCGGACGCCCACGGGGACGCCTCGGTGGTGGTTGAGGGCACGGTTCGCCGGGTGTGCCAGGCGAAGGGATGTTGGATGGAGCTCGCTGCTGGCCCGGAAGAAGACGCCGCCGGGGCCCGCATCACGTTCAAAGACTACGGTTTCTTCGTCCCGATGGACTGCGCGGGGGCCACCGCACGCGTCGAGGGCGTGCTCGAGGTGACCACCATGAGCAAGGAGCACGTCGAGCACATGGAGGCGGAGGGCGCGACCGTGTCAGGCAAGGCCGCGGACGGGACCGCGAAAGAAGTCCGGCTGGTCGCGACCGGCGTCGAGCTCTACCGCGAGGGCTGAGCGACTCAAGCGAGGCGCGCGTCTTCTTCTGGAGCCGCGCTGCTGTGCTTCGGCATCAAGACACCAAAGCCCCAGGCGCTGTAGACGAACGGCGACACACGGATGCGAATGGTTCCGGGCTGCACCACCGCTTGTCGGTCATCGGGATCGACCAAGAAACGCGCGAAATCGGAAGTGCGCATCGGCCGTTCAGTGGTCGCGGAAGGAATCTCGGGCAGGAGCTCGGCGGCAGTCATGGTCTCGAAAACCTCGTCATCAAGCGTTTTAGGTGTTGCGCGATGCGATTGCAGCGTGCGTGCCAGGTGCGCCGGGCCCCGGGTGAATAGACCCCAGGTGCCCGAAAACCGTGGGTTTTTTGACCCTGGAGACCCGTGACCTGGGTGCGCTAGACCCTCGCCTGTCGGTTCAGATCGGGGCAGGGACACGTTCCGATCCGGCTCGTCCGGTGTCGTTTTGACTCAGGGCCACGCCCAGGCGGAGCGGTAGGCGTCCTGCGCTTGCGCATGCTCGATCAGGGCAGCGTAGGTCGGGTGCACCGAAAGGGTGGCAGAGTCACCGAGCACCACGAGGTGCCGTCGGGCGCGCGTCAGCCCGACGTTCAGGCGCCGAAGGTCGTGCAGGAAGCCGAGCTCTCCGCTGTCGTTGGAGCGCACGAGGGTGAGCAGCACCACGTCTTTCTCTCTCCCCTGAAACGCGTCGATCGTATCGATCTCGATCTCCGGGTTCGGCGAGTGGCCGCGCAGCCAGAGCGCCTGCGCCGCGTAGGGCGTGACGAGCGCGAGCTCGGAGGGCGGTAGGCCCGCATCCAGGAGGGAGCGGGCGTGCGCGAGGGCGAGCTCCCCTTCGCCGGGGTTGCGCAGGCTCGCGCTGTCGTCGTCGCGCTCCTCGCTGAAGCCCTTGCCCGCGGTGTCGATGAACAAGAAGGGGATTTCAGCGTCCGGCGCCGCGAGCTCGAGACGGCGTTCCGCCACCGACGGGTGCGCGCGCAGGGCGCCGTCGTAGGTCTGCTGGGATGGGAACGCCATGATCGCCCCATTCATGCGGTACTGCTCGCGCAGGAGCGTTCGTACGTCCGGCTCATGCGCCGCGATCAGACGTTCGAGCGCGCTCGTCGCGAGCCCCGCACGCGCGGCTTCGGGACTCAGCACCGTGGGGGGGAGCTGGTGTGGATCGCCGGCGAGCACGACCCGGTCGGCGGCGCGAAAGGCGGCGAGGGCGAAGGGTTCTGTCGCTTGGGTCGCTTCGTCGAAGACCGCGACGTCAAAGCGGCGGCCTTCGAGGGTGGGGCCACTGAGAGTTGCGAGGGTGGTGCAAACGACCTGGGCCTCATCGAGGATCGCGCGGGTGAGCATTCGTTCGTGTTCCGCCGCCCGCTTCAGCAACGCTCGTGCCTCGCGATTCGCGTCGCGGGCCCGTCCGAAGCGTTCCCTGCTTCGGCCCTGATGGCGCTGTCGCCGTGCATAGCCGCGAAGCTCGAAGGCCTCGTCGCGAAGCTGGTCGAGCATCGCGCGATCCGGGTGCTCCTCGAGGAGCTCGTCGAGCGTGTGTGCGCGGAGGGTCGACGATACGCGGGCCGGGTGCCCGACGCGCACCGCTTCGAGGCCTCGCCCAAGTGCGAGCTCGAGGAGATGATCCACCGCGGCGTTGCTCGCCGCGGTAGCGACGACTCGACTGCCCCGCGCCACCTCCTCCGCCATCAAGGCTGCGAGCACCGTGCTCTTGCCCGTCCCAGGTGGTCCATGAATGGCGTGCAGATCGCGAGCGGAGAGGGCACGCTCCAGAGCCTCAGTTTGCTCCGGATTGAGACCACTCTCGCCCGCTGAGGCCGTGTCCTGAGAGCGAAGAGGCGCGTCGCCGAACCAGGCGTCGCGGCGGCGGCGTTCTGACCCGGATTCCATGCGCGCTACCGCGTCGAGGTTCGCTCTCGCCCTTCGGAAACTCACCGTGTTGGGGGCGAGCTCGATGAAAGCGCGGTCTCGACTAACGAGCTCGGGAGGAGGCTCGTCGAAGGCGAGGGTGATGTCATAGGTTCGTCGACGCACGAGGGTCGCGCGGACCACGGGCTCGTCGTCTCGGAGCGGCCGCAGCTCCACCAGCGCTCCACGCTCGAAACGTTCGGAGATCGGTCGAGCTTCTCGTCCGAGGGTCAGGAGCAGGCGGCCCCCGAGCCCCCAGCTTTCGTCGAGGGGGTCGAGGTCCGCGAGTGCGATGCCCTGCGCGATTCGTTCCTGACGCGAGGCACCGCTGCGTTGCTCGTTCCAACGCCGCTGCTCCTCGTCGTGCTCGAGCTGGAGTGCCTGCCGGAGTGCGTCGATCCGAGACGTGCTCTTCACTTGGGGGGGATCGCGTCGGAGATGTGAAGCTCGGCGAGATGCTCGATGTGATTGCGCATGCTGTAGCGTGGCTCGGCGGTGGAGAGCTCGACGACGTGAATCGAGGCGAGGTCGACGGGAAGGGCGCGATAGTCCTCAAATCGGAGGCCCAGGAGCTCGGAAAGAATGATCTTGATGACGCCTTTGTGAAGCACCAGCAAAACGCTCTCGGCGGCGCCTACGACCTCATGGGTTGCCTTACGGACCCGTGCCTCGAACTCAGCGCGCGATTCACCGCCCGGATAGGTGAAATCGTGCTGTTGGCGCTGCCGCTCGGCAAAACGCTCCGGGTCTCGCGCCGCGACTTCTTCATACGTGAGCCCTTCCCACTCGCCGAAGTCGAGCTCGCGAAAGCCTTCGAGTGCGTTGACGGCCAACACATGGGGTTCTGAAACGATCTCCGCGGATTCGCGCGAGCGCGACAGTGGACTCGCGAAAGCCATGTCGAAGTGCTTGCGCCGTAGCTCCCCTGCAGTGCGGACCATCTGGGCCCGACCGTGGTCGTTCAGGAGCACGTCGCTTGCACCGTGCAAACGTATCGAGGATTCCCCCTCGGTCTCGCCGTGGCGAACGAGTGTCCAACGCTGACGCTTCATGGACACCGATTCAACCACGCTTTGGCCCGGGGGAAAAAGCATGTTCGAATGGACCTCGACTCACGGCTATACTCCGGGCCTCAACCGCAACGCATGGGGAACTTCATGGCGGAGCTGCCTAAACCGCCTTCGCTCGACATGGGGTCGGGGGAGCTAGAGCCGATTCTGACGGGGGAAACCGGGGAGACCGAGGTTCCTCCGACGCAGACCCCGATCGCCGTCCCCCAGCCGCCTGCCGCAAAGAGCCCGGTACCCGAGAAACCCGAGGAGTCGAATCCCGCCGAAACCACGCTCGACGGCCTCGAGCCCATCGACCTGAGTGAGAGCGGTCCCGTCGATTTGGCGTCTCTGAAACGGAGCGCTGCACAGGCCAAACTGCAACCGGCCGCAAAGCCCGGCGCCGCGGCGCCCCAGGTGCCCGCGAAGCCCAAGGCGGAGCCCCTGCCAACGGAGCTGAAGAGCCCCTACAAACCGGTGCCGATCCCCGAGGATCCAGACGCACCGCGAGACATTCCACCGCCGACGATCACCGGCGGCGAATCGCAGTTCGAGATGGGCCAGCAAGCAGCGCCGGTCAAAACGGCCCCCGCTACCAATTCTCTCCCGCAGTCGAGAATGGCGCCTGCCACTCAAAGACCCGAGGGGCCCGCCGCTGCGGCCGACAGCCATCTCCAACATGGACAAACAGACGAAGTCCCCTCCGCGCTGCTCAATCCGACCTCGGTGGTCAGCGGGGCGAGTGCGGCGCTGACGCCGCCTCCTTCGCCTGGACTGGCGGACACGCCGCGGGTCGGAACTCCCGC
>CAYXVF010000115.1:0-18751 GCA_964468125.1 uncultured Bdellovibrionales bacterium
CACGCGTCGAAGACTCGCGCGGGGTGGGAGTCTCGATTTGGCCCTCAGTCGGCCACCAACGCAGCATCGGGTGCATAGGGAGTCCAAGGCTTGTCGTCTTCGAACGCGCGGCGAAAGAAGCCCATCTCGTTCGTCGCGGCGGGAATGGGCACCACGTCGAGCACGGGATTGCCGCCCCGGCTGTAGCAACCCTCTCGTCTCCGCGCAGCCGCGGCAACCCGGCGAGAGCCTCCCATTCACCTCGAAGGCACATTAGACTCCTGCCATGAAGAGCGAGCCGCCACCGATCCGACGGATCTTGAGCCCCGGACTCTACCTGCTGGTGGGCCTCTTTCTCGCCTGGCTCTTCGTGCAGTACAGCGGACCCACGATCGTAGGCGTCGCTTACAGTGAGTGGTTGGATCGGGTGGCGCAGGAAGACGTGACGCAGGTCTGGATCTCCGAGACCCGCGTCCGTGCCGCCCTGAGGCCGGAAGAGGAGGGCGCCACTCCGAAGTACTTGGAGGCGGTGAGGCCCCCTTCGCCGGACCCGTCGCTGACCGAGACACTGAATGAACGGGGCATCCCCTTCTCCGGTAAGGTCGAATCCGATCAGTGGTGGACGTCACTCATCTGGTTGTTGCCCCTCCTGTTCCTCGCCTTGCCCTACTTCATCCTGTCTCGCGCGTTGCGCGGTGCAGGTGGGGCAGCAGGCGGCGCGGGTCCGATGAGCTTCGGAAAGAACAAGGCCAAGCTCTACGATGAAGGCTCCAAGATCACCGTCACATTCGACGACGTCGCGGGAGTCGACGAGGCGAAGGGCGAGCTCGAGGAGGTGATCGATTTCCTCCGAAATCCGGAAAAGTACCGCGATTTGGGCGCGGAGATTCCCAAAGGCGTACTCCTGGTGGGGCCACCGGGAACGGGAAAGACGCTCCTCGCACGGGCTGTCGCCGGTGAGTCGGGCGTTCCTTTCTTTTCCATGAGTGGCTCGTCCTTCGTCGAGATGTTTGTGGGCGTGGGCGCATCGCGGGTTCGCGATCTCTTCGCGCAAGCGCTCGACCGAGCGCCCTGTATCATATTCATCGATGAGATCGATGCCATTGGCCGCAGCCGAGGGGGACTCGGTGCCCTCGGCACGAACGACGAACGGGAGCAGACCCTCAATCAGCTCCTCGCGGAAATGGACGGTTTCGATCCACGCAAGGGCGTGATCCTGATGGCTGCGACCAACAGGCCGGAAGTGCTCGACCGGGCACTCGTGCGCTCCGGACGCTTCGATCGGCAGGTGGTGGTGGACCGCCCGGATCTCGCGGGCCGGCTCGCCATTTTAAAGGTGCACGCGGCGAAGGTCGCTCTCGACCCACAGGTCGACCTCGAGTTGGTGGCACGCCGTACGCCGGGAATGGTCGGCGCGGATATGGCCAAGCTCGTCAACGAGGCAGCTCTCGCTGCAGCCCGGCGCCACTCAAAGTCCGTTGCGCAAATCGATTTTGAGGAAGCGGTGGACCGAGTACAGCTCGGCCTGAAGAAGCGAGGCTCGACCATGAACGTGGAAGAGCAGCGACGGGTCGCCTACCATGAAGCGGGCCACGCCCTGGTGGCGATGTCCGTAGAGCACGCAGATCCGGTGCACAGGGTCAGCATCATTCCGCGCTCGATCGGCGCCCTGGGCATCACGTTGCAGCTCCCGACAGAGGAGCGTCACCTGATGACCCAACCGGAGCTCGAGGATCAGATCGCCGTGATGATGGGCGGCCGAGCGGCCGAGCAGCTGTGCTTCAATAACGTGTCCACCGGCGCGCAAAACGACATCGAGCGCGCTACGGAGACCGCGCGGCAGATGGTCTGTCGTTTTGGCATGAGCGAGCGCCTCGGGGCTCAGGCTTTCGGCCGAGAGTCGGCCTATCGATTCCTGGAGGGCTCAGGAACGACGGAGCGCGACTTCAGCGAAAAACGGGCGGTGGAGATCGACGAAGAGATCTCGCGGATCCTGCGTGAGGCGCAGGGTCGAGCGCAGTCCATTTTGACGGAGAAACGCGCCCTCCTCGAGGCGCTGACCGCCCGGCTCATGGAAGTGGAGACCGTAGACGCGCTGGAGATCGAACGCATCGCCGCCAAAGTCAAATAGTCTCCGACACCGACAACGTTTCGTGCCCCACGTCGATGATGAGAGGACCGGACTCTCTCCGGCGATGGAGGAAAGCCTGTGAGCGTTTCTGCGAAGACGACCGGAGTGGACCACGTGAGTGCCATGGGCGCTCTGCTCACCAAGGAGCCCTCCGACTCCGCGGCCGCGAATGCGATTCTGGCCTACGCCGAAGCTCAGCCGGACCTCGTCGACAATCCGCCCAAAACCCTTCGAGCCCTGTCGCATGCGGCCCGAGCCGCCAAGAGACCCGCGGTGGCCGATGCGGTGCGTGAGCGACTATCGAGCGGATTGCTCGAGGCGATCGAGCGCGCCGAGTCCACGCCTGAGCTGCATCCGGCGCCGAAGGCGATCCCAGCGACGCTCGACGAGATCCGGTTTCAGGCGAAGCTGCCTCCAGACTTCACGAGCACGGCGAAGGTCGCGCCCGACGGCGATGTACTCGCCGGTCAGGACCGAGCGGTCGCGGCCCTGGAGCGAGCGTTGCGCAGCGACGCCTCGGGGCAGAACGCCTTCGTGACGGCGGAAGGCAGCGCGGTGCTCGAATCGATCGCACACCGTGCTCGGGCGATCGCGAGCGAGAAAGCGACGGCCAAGGATCTGCTCTTCCTTCACAACTTCGAGAAGACGGACCAGCCCGTGGCAGTGCGGGCGCCTGCGGGGGTGGGCCGCCGCTTCCGAGCGAAGATGGAGAGGCTCGAGCGCTACATGCGGACCGAGCTCGCATCGGCGTTGGACGAGGCGCTCGAAGCCACAGCCGCACAGCGGGACGCCGAAGCGGCCAAGCTGGTCGATGACTTTGAGGGTGAGGAGACGAAGCTCCTCGCCACGGTCTTTGGCGATGTGCCCGAGGCGATCGCCCTCGCCCGACAGGCTGTCGGGAGTGGACAAGTCGACAAGGAAAAGCTCGAGGCGTTGCCAAAGGAGATCCAAGAGAGCTTCGTCGCGAAACTGCAAGAGCTCATCCCCGAGCTTCAGCCGATTCGAGAGGAGCTTCAGTCTCAGCTCTCCGTGCTCGACCGCGACAGCGAGCTCAACGCGATCGCGAAGCTCATGAAGCAGCGACTCGATGCACTCCGGAAAGAGTTTGCGGAGGTGCCGGAGCTCGTGGGCTACCTCGACGGTTGCGAGCGACGTCTCGGCGAGCTCGCGCAGGCCTACGTGGAGGTCAGCGCGATGCGCAAGAGCGGCGAGATCGACAAGTACTTCATGGCGCAACGGGGTGCCGAGGAGCTCGGCAAGCTGCTGCGCGTGAACCTCGCGGTCGACAACTCGAAGCTCGAAGGCGCGCCGGTGGTCGTCCTCGACAGCAGCTCTCTCGAAGACGTGTTCGGCTACGTGACACACCGACTCTATGCCAACGAAGAGGCCGGCGCGCCGGCCTCGGCCCTCGACATCACCCCGGGGGCCCTCCATGCGGCGAACGGCGGGGTCCTCGTTCTCAACCTGCGCTCGCTGATGGAAGGCGGCGCCTGGAGCCCGAATTACGTGCTGAAGGTGCTGCTCGAGGCGGTGGACCGAGGGGTTCTCGACATGGGCAGGACCGATCCGATGGGGGAAAAGATCTCAGGGAGAACGGAGGCACCGCAGGTGCCCCTGAACGTCAAGCTCGTTGTAGCCGGTCCTGAAGAGCTCTTTCACATGGCGACGGAGCTGCCCGAATTCAAACGCGTCTTTGGCACTCTCGCCGATCTTTCCGCCCGCCTACCGAACGACGAGCAGTCGAGTCTCCGCTACGCGCAGTGGCTCGCCCACCTGGCCAAAGAGGAAGGGCTCCCGCACTTCGATCGGTCCGCGGTTGAGCTGCTGCTCGAGCAGAACGCGCGCGCCGTGGATGATAACGCGAGCATGCTCGCACCCGCGCACACGACGCTGGAGCTCATCCGCCAAGCGGCGACCCGCTGCCGCGATGCAGGCTCGAAGGAGGTCACCGCCGCGCACGTGGCCGAGGCCATCGCGGACCGCGAGCACATGCTCGGCAAGAGCCGCGAGCGCCTGCAGGAATCGATGAGCGATGGCTCGATGCACATCGCCACTGCTGGCTCGGAGGTCGGGCAACTCAACGCTCTCTGGGTGTTCGGCACACCGGCGGTATCTTGGGGAGGCGCGGGCCGCGTCACGGTCTCCGCCTTTGCGAAGCCCCCGAGCTCCACGCCGGTTGAGAACATCGAGGAGCATGCGGGCATGTCCGGTGAGCTCTTCACCAAGGCGAACGCGATCATCAACTCCTGGGTTCTCCGAACCTTTGGCCAAGAAGACTTCCTGTACTTCGGTGCAAAATCGGTGATGGAGCAGACCTATGTCGGGATCGATGGCGATAGCGCGACGTCGACCATCGCCTATGGACTGCTGTCCGAATTGTCTGGTGTTCCCATTCGCCAGGGCATTGCGGTGACCGGCTCCATGGACCGCAACGGGCGAGTGCAGGTCGTCGGTGGACTCAATGAGAAAATCGAGGGTTTTTTCGACACGTGCTCGGCGCAGGGCGAGCTCACGGGAGAGCAGGGCGTGATCATTCCCGAGGGTAATCTCCGCAATTTGGTCCTGCGCCCGGATGTGATGGCGGCGATCGAAGCGGGGCGCTTTCACATCTACCCGGTGAGTCACGTGAGCGAAGGCATCGAAATCCTGACCGGTGTGGCCGCCGGAGATCCGAAAGCCGACGCCGGTGAGCAAACGATCTACGGCCAGGCGAAGGCGCGAATCGCGCGAATGCGCGATTCGGTGAAGGCCCAGCAAAAGGAGGCGGCGAAGTGAAAACCTCCGGGCTTCTCGAATCTCTCGATGCGTTGGTCCGCGAGGACGCAGCGCCGTCGGGATTTGCCGCAACCTTGGCCTTCGCCGTGCGCATCGATGGTGACACGCGCTGGTGGCGCGTGACTTGCGGGGCGCGTGCGCAAGGCGCCTTTGTGGACGAGCCGGGACCGTGCGACGCGTCCCTCCTGATGGGGGAAGCGGAGGCGCGGGCTATCGTAGCCGAGGGTCGCGTGCCGGACGATGCTCGCCTGTTGCGCGCCAGCGGTGAGCGCGCCCTCTTGGAGCGGTTCGTCCGACGCTACGTGACGGTGCGACGAGCCTGGGACCGGGGCTGATCAGAGCTGGCGCCGCTGCAGGTCCGCCGGGCGGTTGCGCATGGCCTCCTCGAGCTCACCCTCGAGGTCCTCGATTTCAACCGTTCCGTTCAACATGCGGGTAGCAGTGATCGCAACGAAGCGGGCATCCTCGGTTAGACGCGTGTGCCGGCTCGTGTCGTTGATCTGAACGCCGCGATAATTCACGCCGACGACGTTGTTGGCCGTTCCATGGCTGCAGGTGTTGCGTTCGAGTCGCGAGCCGGTTTGCACGTAGCGCACGCACACGCGTGTGATGTACGTTCCGTCCGGCTTCTCGGAAATGAAGAGGTCGTATTGGTCGCCGCGTAGACTGACGGTCTTTGTGGGTTCGGCCTGCGGGATTCGATCGAATCCTGGTTTCGTGAAGTTTTCGCCGTAGGCGCTATGGCTCGTGGTTGCGCACGCAGAAGCCGAAACGGGCAGCATCGCGAGTGCGATCCAGTGTCGAAGCATTCCTTACCTCCTTCGAACAGCATAAGCAGACCGCGCCGCCTGCGCATCCCAAGGGAGTCCGGTCGACAGAGGCGGAGCGGCTGAGCGCCGTTCGGAACTCGAATCTAGGTCCTGGCGTGCGATCCGCAGCGTGTTCAGGGTCACGGTGAGCGAGCTCGCGATCATCGCGAGAGGTGCAAGCAGAGGCCCAATCAAGCCCATGGCCGCCGCCGGAACCGCAAGTGCATTGTAGGCGACCGCCCAGAAGAGATTCTGGCGAATGATCGCCCGCGTGCGCTCCGCAAGCCGGAGGGCCTGGCGAACCCGGTGGAGTCCGGGCTCGAGCAGTACCACCGGCGCGACGGCCAGGGCGGTGTCGCTGGCCCCGTGGACTGCGATTCCCAAATGCGCTGTGGCCAGCGCGGGCCCGTCGTTGACCCCGTCGCCCACAAAGGCCACCAATGCCTTCCCGGCGGAAAGCGCCTCGAGAGCGGTTGCCTTGTCCTCGGGCGTGCACTCATGGCGTGCGTGCTCGATTCCGAGGCGCGTTGCGACGCGCTCCACGTTCGCTTTCGCGTCCCCGGACCACAGATGAAGCGAGCGTCCGTCGCGGCGCAGCGAGTGAATCGTCTCCTGCGCGCCTTCGCGCAGCTCGTCGCGAACGGCAAAGGAGCCGACCCAAACCCCGTCCTTCACCACCGCGATTTCCGTGGGCGGAACGCGCGGATCGCACTCGGAGAGCCACCGCGCGCTCCCCACTCGGAGCTCACCCAAGGCTCCTCTCCAGAGGACTCCGCGACCGCGCAGCTCTTCGCGCTCGCCCCCGGCGTCGATGGTGCAGGCGTTGCGCTCCGCCGCGTGGCGAATCGTTTTCGCAAGCGGGTGGGAGATGCCCCACTCGGCGGACGCCGCCCAGGCAAGGACCGTGTCCGGGGCGTAGCCCGGAGCTGCGCTCACTTCGACCGTTGCGCTCGGGGAGGTGAGGGTCCCGGTCTTGTCGAAGACGACCGTGTCGACGGATGCGGCGCGCTCGAGAGCGTCCGGATCGCGGAACACGATCCCCGCCCGGCCAGCGCGACCCACTGCAAACGCGACGGTCAGTGGCGCAGCGATCGCCAAGGCGCAGGGACAGGTCACCACCAGGACGGCGACGCCCCGCAGTAGCGCTTCGGAGAATTCCGCGCCGAGTGCCCAGGCGCTGGTGGCAGCGGTTGCTGCGATCACGAGGATCCAAGGGACGAGGCGTTCAGCGAACCGATCCGCGACGACCTGTATTCGCATGCGTTGGTCGAGTGCGCTGCGGACGCGTTTTGCGATCGCGTCGATCCGTCGATGCCCGACCGGGTGGGTGACGCGAATGATGAGCGAGCCGCGCTCGAGGGTCGTCCCGGCCAGCACGAGATCTCCCGCGGCGAGGGATTCGAGCTCGCTCTCACCGGTCAACGGGGAGTTGTCGACGCGTCCCGTGCCCGAAAGCACGACACCATCCGCCGGTACTCGACTTCCCGCATCGATTCGTATTCGGTCGCCTGAAGACAGCGCAGTCGCCGCGACCGGCTCGCCGTCGCTCGCTCTCCTGGCTGTCTCCGGTGCGAGCTGGATGAGGCTTTCCACCGCATCGAGTCCACGCCTGCGTACCGTTGCATCGAGGAGGCGTCCGCCGAGCAAGAAGACGATCAGCATCGTCGCCGTGTCGAACCACACCTCACTGGAGCCCAGGGCGAGCGACGCCATTGAGAGAACCCAGGCGGTCAATGAGCCGAGACTCACCAAAAAATCCATTCCTGGAGCGCCGACTCGAAGCGTTCGCCATCCGGCGAGATGGAAACGGGCCCCTACGACCCACACGACCGGGGTGGCAAAGGCCCCCGCGGCGGAGGCCACCAAACGAGCGTGGGGGCCCAAGTCAGCGACGTAGCCCGCGAGCTGCAGCAGCATCACCCACATGCCAAAGAGCACACCGATCGCGAATCGGACACTGAGCTCCCGGGTTGGGTCGGGCGGCGCCATTCCGTCCAGTCGTTCCCAGGAGCGCGCTTCGTAGCCCGCTCGCTGCACCGCGGCGATGAGGACGGGCTCGCTGACCGACGGCGCATGGTCGATGATTCCGGCTCCGGTCGTTGGATTCACGTGCGTCGATTCGACGCCTGGAACCGCCGCGAGGGAGCGCTCCGCTGCACGAGCGCAGCTCGCGCACCACATGCCGGAGACGCGCAGGAGGGTGCGTTCAGTCGTCATGGGTGAGGGCGGCGACGCCTTCGCCGCCTTTTAGCGCACCGGTGCCCGCGAGCTTCTCACGCATCGCAGCGACCGTTGCCGCGTCGATGGCGGGAGCGTCGTTGCTCCAGGAGCTGCGAAGGTAGCTCACGACGGCCGCGATTTCCGGGTCGGAGAGCTGGTCGCGGTAGCCGGGCATGACGCCGTTGTAGGTCTCGCCGAGCACTTCGATCTCGCCCTGCAATCCCTGCAGAACGATCGCCGCCGGACGAAAACCGTCGCCCGTGACCCAGCTACTTCCGTCGAGCGGGGGAAAGGCGCCAGCGAGGCCTAGTCCCGTGCTCTGGTGGCACGCCGCGCAGATCGCCGCGAAGACACGCGCACCGTCGACGTCCTCTGCGGCCGCGGCGGCGGTTCCACCCGGACCATCGGCCTGACGCTCGAAGACCGTACGTCCATCACCGAGCACCAAGTCGTCCAGGTCGCCCGCCTCGTACCAGAAGTAGGTCGCTCCCCAGGCGCCGATCGCTCCGAGCAAGACCGCCACGAGCACGGGCATACCGCGCGGCATCTCCTGTGGCTCGGAGCCCTCGCGTTCGTAGGGGTCGCGATGGGTCGTGTCACTCATCGTCACCCTCCGTTCGATTCGTTGATGTCATCTTCTCGAGGTCGATGGGATAGGTGCGATCCATCGCCTTCAAATAAGCCACGAGCGCGAGCGCTTCCGGCTTGGCGACGACCTCTCCTGTGGGCGGGGCGTGCTCTCCGGGTACTCTCACGACGACGTCCGTTTGCGCCGCGGCTTCTTTGATCTCGAAGAGAAAGGGATAGGCGGGCATCAGGCTGTCCGGCGACACCGCCCGCGGTTGGTAGAGATGGAGGAGGTGCCAATCGCGGGAAGGCTGACGGGCGCCGATGTTCATCAGGTCCGGTCCCGTGCGCATGGTGCCGAGCTGGTGCGGGTAGTCGTAGGTGTAATCCGCGGGAATGCTGGGACGTCCCCAGCCGCGTTTCATGTCCGGGGCCTGACTCGGATCGCGAGGCTGTTGGCTGTGGCAGTACATACACCCGAGGCTCACGTACTGCTCGCGTCCCGCCGCTTGTTTGTCCGTGTAGGGCTCGAGGCCCTCGGGGACAGGGGCTTCCTTCAGTTGCATGTAGGGGGCAGCCACGAGCACCAAGCCCGCGAAAACGAGGATCGCCGCGGATCCGGCGAGGATTCCGAGGGCCTCTCCGAGTGCGGATTTTCCGTGCGTACTCATCAGGCAGCCTCCTCTCGTGCGAGGCGAAGAGGGTCCGCTGCGACATTCTTCTTTGAGAGAAGAACCGCAGCGAGGTGCCCTGCGAACACGAAATGTCCCGCGGTCATCAGCGTTCCCCCGACCGTTCGTCCCCAGAGCCAGGGTTTGGTGAGTATTACCGACTCGATGAAAGGTCGGCTCTCGTCGAGCATTGCCAAGCCCTGCAGCACGCCACCGATGGTGAGTGCGACGAAGTAGACGATGAAGCCGACGAGTACGAGGATGAAGTGCAGGTTGATGAGCGAACGGGAGGCCCACTCTTTGCCGGTGACCCGTGGGACCAAGAAGTAGGCGGCGCCGAAGAAGATCAGACTCGCGAAGCCGTAGGCCCCCAGGTGAGCGTGGGCGATCGTGTAGTGGGTGAAGTGCGTGACCGTGTTCACGGTACGCAGCGACGACAGCGAGCCCTGTAGACTCGCCAGCGTATACATCATCGCGCCGGCGACGACGAAGCGCAGTACCGGCGAGCGTTTCAGCGCCTCGAATCGACCGAGCACGGTCAGGTGATGGTTCACCGCGACCGCGATCACAGGGAGCACCATGGCGACGCTCGTCACAATGGAAAGGGTGACCACCCATCGCGGTACGGGCCCCCCGATGAGGTGGTGCACACCCACTTGGCTGTAGAACAGCGCGAGCGCCCAGAAGCCCAGGAGCGAGAGCTGGTAGCTGTAGATCGGACGACCCACGATCTTCGGGATGAGGTAGTAGGCCGCGGCGAGCCCGAGGGGCGTAAACCAGAGGCCGAGCACGTTGTGCGCAAACCACCAGTTCACGAGGGCATGCTCGACCCCGAAGTGCACGTTCGGCCAATTCGCGACGGTAAAGAGAATCGGGAACCAGATGAGCGCCGCGGCCACGTACCAGGTGGAGACATAGAGATGCTCCACTTGGCGATGGCGCAGGGTCAAGAGCAGGGGAACGCCGGCGAGCGCACCGCCGACGACGAAGAAGATGTCGACCTGCCAGGGAAATTCGAGCCACTCGACCCCGTCGGTCCAGCCGTTGAAGAGCGCCCAGATTCCCGCGACCATTCCCACGTTCCACAGGAGCGCCCCCGCGGCGGCGTACTCACCGCCTCGAAGCGCCGTGCGCAGGGTGCGCGGCAGAAGCCAGAGCGCGCTGGCGACGCCCGCCATGGAAAGCCAGCCATAGGCGACCACGTTCAGGTGGAGCGGACGCAGTCGGCCAAAGGTCAGCTCCGGCTGGCTGACGAGCCAGTCAGGGAGGTTGAACTTCAACGACACCATGAGTCCGAAGATGGACCCAACGACGAGCCAGAAGGCCGCGGACACGAGAAAGAAAAGTACAGGAGTACGCGAGGAGTGGTCAGCGGAGACGCGGGCCTGGAGCTCCGCACGCCGGGTGGCCTCGCTCGGTTGCAGGTCCGGCGGTGGAAAGAGAGGCTCGTCTGCGGTCGGGTCTTCGCCGACGTGCTCCTCACCGGGCCGGAAGATCACACGCGCGTTGGCGGCCGCATTGGAGAACTGGCTCCTCGCGATCGCCCAAACCAGGGCGAAGAGCCCGAGCACCGCTGCGAGAAACGAGAGCGCCAGAAGATGTGCAATCGTGCCCGTCATGGCGTCAAAGTAATCCGCTGGAAGGAACCCGCACGCCCGCGCTCGGTGGTTTTTCTAGAACGTTCGCCTCAGTAGCCGGCGTCGCGGAGGAGCCGTTCAGCTCGTTGGCGCAAGGCACGCCCTCGTTTGCTGATTGCGTGGCCGGTGAGAAAGAAGCCTGAGCTCGCCTGATCGTACGCAGGCGGCTTTGCGAATTGCTCGGCGGTCGGGTCGATTCGTGTGCCCCATTTGTCCACCAGATACCAATGGGGCCCCTCGGAAATGACCCGGACACTCAGTTCCAATTTTTTGCCACCCAGCATGTGGTAAGCGGCCTCCGCCGCGGGGTAGCAGAAGCCGGTCGCATCGTTGCCGCTCGCGAGATTTCGATCGCGCCACTCGTCCGTGAGCCCCGCGTCTTGGGAAAAGCTGTAGGTTTCACGCAGCGCCGCAACGACCCGCGCGTAGCGCGCGAGCACGTCTGGAGGGGTGTTCGGATCGGGCGCGATGCACGTGCGGAACCAAGAGGGTGGATTCGCGAGGTCGACTTCGAGGGCGGCTGTCGGGCGAAGGGTCAACCTCAAGGACGTGAGCGGCCGGTTGCGGTAGGGCTTCCCGGAGGCCTCGGCGCGGGCGCGCTGTGCATCTCGTTTTGCTCGCTGCGCTTCAGTGGCGGCTCGGTCGATCTCGAATCCGAGGTCACGGTAGAAGCGTTCCGGGCCCCCTTCGGGAAGGGTCAGGCGGATCGTTCGATGCCCCTGAGCGTTTGCGGCCGCGATCATCGCATACATCAACGCTCGGCCGATGCCTCGTCCCTGAGCCTCTTCGGAGACGGCGAGCTCGTGCAGCGTGGTCTCGCCGTCTTGACGGAGATAGAAGCGTACGTGGCCGAGGATGCGCTTCGGGTCCTTGGGGTCGGTTGCGACGAACACCCTGTTTTGGATGGCCGGTTGGAAGTCCTTGGCGCCGAGGCGTGCACCGCTCTTGAAGCGCTCGGGTCCCGTGTGCACGTGCTCGCGCACGGTGCCCTGGTTGGTGATCGCTTTGACCTGGTCGTAGTCGACGTTCCGCCCAACTCGAATTGCGAAGCCCCCGTCGCGTTCGAGCGCGGCCTTCTCGAAGCGACTCCGAGCCGCCGAGGCCGATAGCTCCGGGTGATAGATGCTCGCCGACAGCGGCTGATAGATTCGTTCGGCGACGTCAGTCAACGTCAGGGGAGCCTCGAGCTGCTCCGCGAAGGCGCGATTGAAGCGCTCGAGATTCTTTTCTAGTTGCGCCAACGGGCGCTTGGTCCCGACGGGAGCATCGACGTCACCGGAAAGGACGGCCCCGAGGGTCGCCTCGGCGCCACGCTCGTCCAGCGCGTTTTCGATCGCGCGAACCTGATCGAGAAAGTAGCGCTGCAAGAGGAACGGGCCGTCACCGAGGCGCATGGGTCGCTCCGATGGCGGCGGAAAGGGCGCTCCAGCGCGCGATGTCCCCATAGACGTGGTAGGCCGGGGCGCCGTGAAGGAGCGCGCCTTCGGCGTCTACGACGACGAACACGTCGGGGTCATCGCAGGCGTCGGTCGACGGCTGAAAGCGCAAGCCCACGTTGAGCGAACGGAGGGTGCGGGACTCTCGGCAGGCGAACACAAAGAGCCCGCGCGCGGAGGCGCACGGGGTTTGGCTCTCGAGTCGGTTCAAAACCGAGGACCACCACAGATTGAACGCAACTGCCGTTTCATCGCTGTCTCGCATGCCGTTTGCGAGTATCGGCGAGGTTTGGCCGATGTTGCCTCGGCCCTAGGAATCAGGGTTTGGCGACGATGTTGCCCGTTGCCGGGTCGGTCGCGATGTAGGGCAGCCCGGCTTCTTTCCAGGCGCCGAAGCCGCCCTCCATGTGTGCAATCTTGTCGACTCCTGCTTCCGCACAACAGGCTGCGGCTTTGTGCGAACGCATCCCCGAGCCGCAGTGAAACACGAGGCGCTTCTGGCCCTGCTCCGGAAGAAAATCGGGGTTGAAGTGGGACAGCGGAAAGAGAAGGGCGCCATCCAAGTGCTCGATCGCGAACTCGTTCGGTGTTCGAACGTCGACGAGGACGATCTCCTTGTTGTCGAGCATCTCCTTCACCTCCGCGGGGGTGAAGATGTCTAGGGTCTTTCCTTCGAGGGTCTCGGTGCTGGCCATCTGTCGCTCCTGCTCCTGGGCGCTGTTACGCGCGGCGCCGTTACGCTCAAAATAATCGAAGTGGGCGAGAGATGCGAGAGGAGCGGAGGCGTGTCGAGCGTCAATTCGAAGGCGTCAAAAAGAATGTGCCGATCCGTTCGAGTTTTTCGCGCAGGCACAAAAACCCGTCTGGAGGAGCGCTCAAGCGGCCGAGCACGTCGTCGAGATTCTCGAACAGCGTGTCTTTCAACGTAGCAATTTCGCCCGGATCGCCTACGACCGACGCGTCGCTGTAATCCTGAGCGGTGACAATCGCGACGTCGAGCTTGCCTCCGTTACCGCGAAGCTCCTGTTCGCAGGCGACGAGCTCAGCGGCGATGGTCGGAGAAACAGCGAGATCGTTGTTTGCGTTGACCGCGGCTTCGAGTCCGTTGATGAGGCTGTCGAGGAGGGTCAGCGGTCCTTCCGCGATCCCCTCGTCGTCCAGGGCAGGGTCCTCCGTCCCTCCGCCGTCGAAATCGAAGGGCTCGTCCTCCGATAGAATGTTCGCAACGTGCTCCGTGTGGTCCTGAATGTTGCTCCGGCTGTCGACCGCCGCCGCGAACTCCGAGTGTACGACGGCGGTGGCGAAGACCGTTGCCAAAGTGTCGAGCGTGGGCAGGCGATTCTGAACGAGGCTGCGCACGCTCGCGGGGACGCCCCCCTGCAAGACGATGGGGCCGATCGGTTGGACGAGCTCGGTGACGAGGTCCGCACTCTCAGCGGAGATCAGAAGCTCGAGCGCGGCGTCGTTCAGGAGGGGGGCACTCGCGCCCACCGCCTCCGGTCCAATTTCAGTGGCACCGTTGTCGTTCAACACGCCGAGCCACCGCGGCGGGTCCGCCTGGATCCATGCATGGTAGACGAAGCCCGGTGTAGTCGGCGGGGTCTGCCATTCAAAGGCCACACTGTCACCTTCGACGTTGTAGTCGACGCTGCTCGAAAGATAGGCGGCGGAGAGCGCCTGCGCGCCCAGCGTGGGCATGGGGAAGAGCTCGACCGTTGCATCGCCGAGGACGTCAGCTGCAAACACGACTTCGGTCGATCCGTAGGCGATGGCGTTTCCGCCTTCGCTCAGCACCGCCCGGGCGACGATGCGAGCGGAGAGTCGTTCGTTGTCGCCGAGAAGCGCCGTATCGTTGATCGCCAAACGGGCGACTTGCTCTCCTGCCACAAACGGCACGAAGACTCCGTCGAGGCCCGCGATGGGCTCTCCGTTCGAGCGGCGCACTTCGACCAGGTAACCGCCGGAGGCGATCGTCACGCCTTCCTGCTCAATAAAGGTGACATCGAAGCCCGTTTCGCTCGAGCTGTCGCTGCAGCCGGCGCCGATGCACCCGAGCAAGGCCACGACCAACGTCTTTTTAACCATCAAAGGTGAACCTCCCGAGGTTGGGCGCGGCGTCGTCGCCACCGCCACTCGCCAGGATCGCTGCGGTGACGCCACCTGCCACGACCACGCCAACGCCGACCCACAGCCAGGTGTTCTCGTACCATCTGTCCTCTTCGACGGTCCGATCGACACGGAGCAATGAATAGGTCATGTCCTCGACCTTGCTCCCGAGCGCGTCGGTGCCTGCCGGAAGCGCAGAGGTGACTTGGTTGTCGAGGGATACGCTCTCCGAGTCGAAGAGCTGGAGGGTGAGGACGACGTCCTTGTCGAGCAGCGAAAGACGCCCGCGGCTCAAGTAGCGGGCGCCGAGTGCTCCTGCGATTTCAGCCATGCAGCTGTCGTCGGCGCACTCGAGGAGCTGCCGCTGCTGCTCGGTTTGCAGCATCATCCGGAGGTCGTTGCTGGTGGCGAGCTCGAAACGGTTGATCCCGCTCACGGTCGCGATGAAGCGGTCGTGGGCGATATTGACCATCGCGGCTTCTACCCCCTCGGTGGCTTGAAAATCGAGGACCAACAGCCGTTCCCGCTTGGGCTCTTCTGCCAGAGCCACCGCTGGCAGTACGCACACAACCCAGATCGCGACAACCAGTCTCATTCTTCCTCCCTGCTCACGCCTTGTTCCCGCTCGGGGGGGAAAAGGCAAGTCCCGAGGAGGGCGGTCCATCGCGCGTTTGCGATGCGATCATTCATCGAGTGAGAGCTCAGCGAGGCCCTCCCCGCCGCGAATGGGCCCCGTCCCTTCGAGCTTCCGACGCGTCGCAGCCACCGTAGCCGCATTGACGGGCGACGCGCGGTTGCTCCAGCGCATACGAATGTAGCTCACCACCGCGGCGATTTCCTCGTCGGAAAGCCGATCGCGGTAGGCGGGCATTTCCCCGTTAAACGACCGTCCTCGCACCTCGATGGGGCCCCGAAGGCCTTGGAGCACGACCGACGCCGGTCTGAAGGCCTCCTCGGTGACCCAATGACTCCCGTCGAGTGGGGGAAAGGCTCCGGGACGTCCGAGTCCGGTTTCCTGATGACAGGGCGTGCAGATCTTCGTGTATATCCTCTCTCCCATTTCCCGCTGCTCCTCGGAAATTTGCGCCACCGGCTCACTGCAGGCCGGTGTGAGGGCGGCGAGCGTGAGCCAAATACCTGCGCCGCGATGGAAGCCAGGAATCGGCATCTCTCGAGCTGAATAGCATGCGCATTCCATTCACTCCACTGCGCCAAGGACCGGCGCAAGCATGGTGCGATAGACCCATTCCGAGCCCTCGGCGGTCAGGTGGGAATGGTCCCAGGTGGTGAGGGTGCCGTCACGCAGCTCCGCGCGGCAGGAGGTTGCGCGGCACCAGCGCTCCAGCAGTGAAATGAAACCCGCACCCGCTTCGTTTGCGCTGGCTGCGATCTTCGCGTCTGCACGGCGCAGATGCTCGAGCGAGGTGGGGACCGAGCCCATGCCGGCGCTGCGGGTGCTGACGATGCGTTCGGGTAGGCTCGGGTGCCAATGAGGGACCCCGCCGACCACCCAGACGGACCAGCCAGGACGCGCCAGTCGAATCGTCTGCTCGAGCGCCGCGACCACATCTTCTTCCGACTCCGATAGATAACGTTGCCAGTCCGCGTGGAGGATCAGAAGGCCTGTGGGCTGCGCCTCGAGCACCTGGCGCATTCGAGACTGAATGGCTGCGCAGTGGGGGATGTCCATCCGTCGAGATTGGAAATCGAGGAGCGGCGGACACCCCCAGGCGGTGAGTTGCCGCAGTGGAAGGTTCTCACGAAGCCCATGGGAAAGAGCGGCGGCGTGAGAATCGCCGAGGAGGAGCGGGCCTTCACCGTCGAGACATTCCGGAGCGTGGTTCGTGATCCCTTCGTGTGGTCGCAGATTGCAGTGTCCGTCCGAATAGGCGCTGCCCGTTTCGTAGTCGACGTAGGCGAGCAGCCACTGCTCATCGGCGTCGAAGCGTTTCGCAAAGCCATCGGTGTGTGCCGAGGCGAGCGCGAATCCAGCGATGGCGACGGCACCAGCGCCCAGGGCGATGAGCGTCGGGCGGAGGGAGAGTCCGTCGCGTTGGCGAAAGGGGCGCTCGACGTAGCGCCAGGACAGCCACGACAACACGGCGGTGAGGCCCGCCGCCAGCGACAGCGCAACGCGTGGGTCGCCGCCCAGCGCGTAGAGTCTCGTGAAGACAAAGACCGGTTGATGCCAGAGGTAGGCGCTGTAGCTTGCGAGGCCGATTGCCACGAGAGGACGGGCGCTCAAGAACGTGGCCGCGGCTCCTCGGGCGTAGACGACGACGAGCGCGGTTCCGAGCACGGTGGGCAGCGTCCACGGCCCCGGCGGACGTTCGCCGATCACGGGTATGGATGTGAGTATCGCGGCGAGACCCAGGAGCGTGAGGAGGCGAGAGCCTCGTGATTCGGGCAGGAAGGCGATGAGCGCCCCGGCTCCGAGCTCCCAGGCGCGAGTTGGCAAGAGATAGAAGCTCGCATTCGCATCGACCTCGCTCAGGATCGTCGCCGCGACGAAGCTGAGTCCCCAGGCTGCGCCGAGCCAGACCGCGGGGACCCGGGAGCGTCGGAGTGCCAAGAAAAACAGGGGATAGAGCAGGTAGAACTGCTCCTCTACCGCGAGGCTCCAGCTGTGGATCAGCGGGCTTTCCTCCGTCGCGGGAGCGAAGTAGCCGCTCTCGAAGTAGAAGAAGAAGTTCGAGCTGAAGGTCAGGATCGCCACGAGCGCATCGGCAAAACTCTCCATGCGAGCGGGGGCCATCAGGAGCAGCGCAGCAGGCACGGACGCGAGGCACACGAGAAAGAGCGCCGGTAGGATGCGGCGTACCCGTCTCTCGTAGAAGCCCGCGAGGGTGAACGTACCGCGCTCGGTCTCACGTCGCAGGATCGAGGTGATGAGGTAGCCACTGATCACGAAGAAGACATCGACACCGAGGTAGCCTGCGCTGAAGAAAGGCAGCCGCGCATGATAGCCCATCACGGCCAGAACCGCTATGGCCCGCATGCCGTCGATCTCGGGTCGATACTCCATAGCCCAAAGCGTAACCGGATTGACGTTTGCGCGCTCGAACCTATGGGCTCGCTTTAGTATAGGTGTAGTGAGACTTTGCGATCACGAGGAGAGTGCCATGCAAGCCCATCGAATCCTGCTCGCCACTGACTTCACCGAGACCAGCGTCGGCGCCGAATCCTGGGTGCAGGACGTTGCCGAGCGGCTTGGAAGCCACGTCATTCTGCTGCACGCCGTCGAGCCGATCTCCGGAGGAGACTCTGCGACCGAAGCCTTTCTCGCGGTCCTGAGCAGCAAGGCAGAAAAGCAGCTCGCCGAGCGAGAGGAGCGGTTGCGAAAGCAAGGCGTATCCGTTGAGAGCCGAGTGCTCGTGGAGGCGCGATGGCGCGCAATCATTCGCACGGCCGAGGTCGAGAGATGCGACCTGCTGGTGCTCGGTGCGGACCGTTTGATTCACGAGGGGCATCCCATGCTCGGTACGACGAGCCACAAGGTGTTCCTCGCCGCGCGCACGCCCGTGCTGTTCGTGCCGAATCGTTGAGCGATCGAGGCGACGTCATTTCGCAGGAATCGCAGCGGCGCCGCAGGTCATTTCGAGCGTGCTGATGCGTACCCAGCTGCAGCCTCGCTCTGTGCACTGCTCGTCCATCGGGAAGACAAACAGGCGCGACCCCCGCCACACCGCGCCGTAGGCGCTCCGGTCGCCACGGTCTCCAACGCGTATGCGAATCCATTCGATCTGTTCCGTACCGATGGTGAGCTCGAAGCGAAAGCGCTGTCCGAATGCCGCCTTTTTTTCGAGCTGAAAGGACCGCTCGTTTGCTCCCGCGCGCCAGCGCCTTTTGTCGAGGCCGCGCATCTCGAGCCGCATGAGCTCCGCGTACTGAGAGCCGCCGGAGAGGGTCGGACCACCGGGAACAGGGTGCGCGCTCGAGGCGCAGGAGCGAAACTCGCGCAGGGCTTTGCGGAACTGCTTTTTCTTTACCGGTCCCTCCGCCGGCAGGACAAACGCCAGAAGCAAAGCCGTGACCCAAAACGAAACCATGGGCGCTTTCTACGCGATCGTTGCTCGTAGAGGTCTAGAAAATCGTCCTGCGCGCCGTTGTGAGCAATCTCTCCGGTCCCGCGGTAGGCTTCATTGAGCGCGAGCTTCTCCCGCACAAAAGCGTCTGCGTGTAGGCGGTCGGCGGTCAAATCGGTGAGCTGCAAATCGAGGGCCTCTCCGGCCAGGGCTTCGAGGCGATCGATATCGCGCTCGTGACCAAAGTATTGCTCGTAGCTCATGGCGCGGTCAGGACTCGCGGCGTCTTCCGCTTGGAGCAGAAGCGTGAGGCAGAACAAGGTGGTCATAGTGTCTCAACCCAACTGGCTGTACCGAAGCACAGAACCGTGAACTCGCGTGAGTCGCAGAACAAA
>CAYXVF010000116.1:0-1939 GCA_964468125.1 uncultured Bdellovibrionales bacterium
CGGTCGATGGTGCGCACGTCGCAGCGGGCGTTCGCACGAATCGCGCAGTCGGAGTCTTCGATCGAGTTCTTGGCCGACACCTTGGTCCAACCGTCGCCGTCGGCGTCGCAAGCGGTCGCCTGGGCGAGGGCGGCCTTGGCAATGAAGAAGCCCTCGCTTGGGACGCAGAGACACGAGTTTTCGCCGGAGGCAGTCGTGATCGGATACAGACCCTGCTGATTCGGTCCGTCGCAAGGCGGGCAAGCCTTACACGTGCCGTCGGTCGGATTGAGCGCGCTGCCTGCCGGGCATGCATCAGCCGCGACGTTACAGGTCGCAGGGTCGAACTCAACGCAGCGCGCATCGACGCCTGGGTCTGCGACACACAGCTCCGTGGATGGATCACAACTCACGTCTGAACACGTCAGCGGTGCGCGGCAGCTGCCTGCAACCTCGATGTTTCCGGAGAGACAGTCACCGCACTCCGCGCCGGAGCCGGACTCCACGCACTCGCGGTTCTCCGCCGTGCACGAATCCAGAATGCTGTCGGGATCGCCCGCTTCGCAGTTGGCGGACGCGTTGGCGTCGCAGCTCATGGTCGTAGCGTTCCAGTCGAAGCCGGCTTCGCACTCGGCGATGCAGGTGGGCGTGCCGCTTTGCACCTCGCAAAGCTGGCGGTCGGCGCAGGTGATGCTCTCGCAGCCCGTGGTGGCCTCGACGCAGCTTCCGCTCGGTGCGTCCCATTCGAAGCCGGACTCACACTCTTCGAGGCAGGTGGCGACACCCGCGAGCACGTCGCAGAGCTGGCGGTCTGCGCACACCTTGGTGCTGCAGTCGTCGTCGCCGCCGCCACCGCTACCGGTGACACGGCAGGCGCCGTTTACGCACGACGATCCGGCGCCGTAGTAGTCCACTCGCTGGCATTCGGCGTCGCCCAGGCACTCCTGGCAGGCTCCGGAAATGCAGATGCGGCCGAAGGTGTCTGGATTCGCATCGCACTGCGCGCTCGAGTCGCAGCGATCGTCCGGGTCAGTTCCGCCACCGTCGCTATCGGCCGGTCCGCAGGAGGTAAGGATGAGTGCCGAGGCCAATGCGACGGCGAAACGTTTGCAATACATAGTGAGAAGCCCCCTCAAAACGGAGTGAAGTCCGTGTAATAGACAAAGATTCGAATGTCCGTGAGTGACGAGAGGTCGATGTCTTGGTTGACCGCCTCGTCGAGCGAGTTGAAGACGATGTCCCAACGGCTGTTGACCACCGGCCGGTCGCGCAGCGTCGTATTCGAGTACACCGCGGGGTCGAAAACGCGCTGGCCGTTGAAGAACGGGTTGATCACCGCCGTGCGCTCCGGGAGTTGATAGTAGTCGAGCGCGTCGTCGAGGCCACGGATTACGCCGGTACCTCGCGCCCGAAGATACACGCGGCCTACCGCGTCGCCCACTCGGGCGCCGACGATCTCCGCTTCGATGCGCTCGATTTTGTGGTTGCGGGTGAGCGGTGAGAGCTCATCCAAAGAGCTCGAAAAGCTCAGGACTGTGTGGCCGAGCTCGTTGATGTAGCGCGGGTCGGTGAGGGCTTGGCGCAGAGCCGCGACCCGATCGGCCTGCGAGAGGGTGGCGACGTCGTCGCCGTAGCGCGGCACGCGGAGGATGTCGTCGCGAACCGAGATCACCGCCACGCGCGTGGACGGGGCGCCAAAACGCTCCTCGAAGGCGATGAAGCTGTCTTCGAGATCGTCGAGGTAGCTCTCGAGCGAAATGTCTCCGTAGCCGACCATGCGCACAAGGAAGAGGTCGCCGAAGGCGCCGTAGCTCTCGCTCGTGTAGTACTCGTAGATCTTTGTCGCCTTGTAGGCTTCGCGCAGGGCGGACTCGAAGGTGCGCTCCGCGTTCAAGATCGCGTCGTTCTTATAGATGCGGACGTTGGGATCGTTGCGCGCGGCTTCGAGGTTGATGGTTTG
>CAYXVF010000116.1:2039-18672 GCA_964468125.1 uncultured Bdellovibrionales bacterium
GTGAGCTCATCCTCGAAGGTGTTCTGAATTCGAGTCAGCTCGTTTTGGAACGCAACCCCATCGGTCTCATAGGCACGCGACGTGGCGAGCGCCTGATCTTCTTTTTGTGCGGCTACCGCGGCACGCTGCCGGGCAAAAGCAAACTGCTTCTCAAAAGCATTGGTGTCCTGCGGATCCAATACGGGGAAGGGGATCTCGTCCGGCGCGAATCCAAAATACTGGACGTCGGCCTGCACCTCTTCATAAACCTTGCGCATCTGCAGCATCGATGACCGATACCCCAGGGCCGCTCGGCGCACCTGCTCAGCCACCTGTGCTCGCTCGGAGATCGGCACGACCTGTCGCAAACGAAGCATCAGGTGCGAGAGGATCACCGATTCGATGTAGGCCGAGGCATAGGAGCGCTCGACCACGCGGGTGGCGAGGTCAGAGCGATTGAAACCGCGGTAGCGTTGCGCGATCTCACTCCATACCCGGGATTTCTGGGCGGAGGCGCGGATCAAGCGATCGATGTACGCGGTGATGGTCCCCAGGCTGACGAAGTTCTGTTGCGCGGGCCCGTTGATGGCTTGCCACAGCGCGGGGGCGAGACCGTAAAAGCGATCGAGGGCGAGCTGGTAGGTCTGTGCCGCGCGGTAGAGCTCGTACATCTCGTAGCCGGCGCCGCCCGACAGATCGATCCCGCCGGGCTCAAAGCGCGAGCCCAAAAACCCAAAGACTGAAGCGGACGCGAGATCGAAACGTGCGGCGGATGCGCGGGTGAATGCGTCGTCCCCGAGCATCACGAGCAGCTCGGAGTAGAGTCGCTCAAAGCCGTCCACCACGACGGGGCCTGTGTCGTCAAACGCAAAGTTCAGCTCGAGCGCGTCGCCCACCGGGCCCTGCATGCTGCCGAGGTTGCCGTAGTAGGTGGTGTAGAGGTGCGTGAGGCAGCTCAGGCGCGCGCCGATCTCCTCGATGGCCGCCGGGTCGTAGCAGTAGGGCAGAGCACTCGTGCCCTCACTGCACTGCGCCGGGGCAAATCCCAGGCCAGAGCCATCGCGAGCTCGGAAGCGGAACCGGTAGCGGAACGCGTCTTCGATGGCCGGCTGCAGCGGCACGTATGCGTTCGCGTCTCCGGCTTGGAAGAACTGCTTGCCGTCGCGCAGGTCACGGCGGTTTTGCTCGCAGCTCACCGCGTTTGAATCGGTGCAACGCCAGATGGGATCGAGACGGATGCCGTTGAATGTGCCGTCGACGGCGTTCGCTTCCCAGTCAGCGAATACTTCGTGGCAGGTGCCGTTTTGCTGACAGGGTGAACTGCGGACTTGTGAGTCCGTGCGCGTGCCAGGGTACGCGAAGAACCGAACCGTGCTGCCCGGCGGGCAGGAGAGTGCTTCGTTGGGGTCGGACGGCGTGCCTCCGCCGGCTCCAGGCCCTGAATCAAAATACCCCACGGTCTCAAATCCACCGGCGCCGTTGGCGAGGCTGGAAACGCAGAGATAGTGCACCTGGCCGGACCCGAAGGTCGCGCCGCCAGAACCAACGACGCCATTCAGGAGCACGCCGGCGAGTGCATTCGCATTGGCCGCGAGGTTTCCGGCGTTGACCGTGAGCGACGTCTCGGCGCTGACGTCCGTAAGGAGCTGGTCGCTGCACAGGGCTCCCAGGGCGCTCGGAGCGCCTGTGCTCGTGTCCTCTTGCGGATTACCGGCAAAATCTTCTGCTTCCAGCTCCGCGCCGCTGCGGGTCAACAGCATATAGCCGTAAGCGGAGAAGTCGTCGTTCGGGTTCGTGCTCAGAAAAGACTCGAAGCGCTCGCGGAAGATCACAAAGAGCTGATCGTTGTTGATGAGCCCTCCGTCCACTAGCTCCAGGCGTCGTGTGCGCGGGTTGCCGTCCGGCACCGGATTGCTGCGGGCAAGCGAGATATTCGTTGCCTCCGCGTCTTTGCCGATGGAGACGGGCACGAGGGTGTCGAGGCAATCCCGGCGCAGTCGGATCCCTTCCTCCGCGTCGAATACCGTCCCCTCCGTAAAGCCATCGACGAGCCAGGGAGTGTCCACCGCGGAAAAATCCGTGGGGCAGGTGCCGCTCGAGCTCGTGCGCCCGCCGATCACGATCTTCGCATCGAGCGCGTTCAGTGCCGCAAAGCACGTGTCTTCGTTGACGGCGGTGCATTCGGTGGGGTCCCCCGCGAAGCGCAGGCTGAGCGCCGGGTTGCCGCTGTATTGCAGCGAGCCCGGCGTGTGAATGCGACCCTCGAACTGGCTGGTGCTCGTCCGCTGGAGGTGAATGCTGAAGGGAAAGTCGACCACACCGGTGGGAATCGGCTGGGTCGAGACGTTGTCCGAGTAGTTTACGACCCCGTTCTCGCTGAGGTAGCAGGCCACGCCGTCGTTCGCGTTGGCGGCGTCGCAGGCGGCGCGGGTACTCTCCCAATTCCACGAGCCGCTCTGGGTCGATGCGAGGATCGCGTTCCACCCCTCAAAGCTCCGCGGCGATTCGCCCGCGCTAAACTGCGACCACTTGTTCATGAAGGCGTTGCCCAGGTCGGATCGAGAAGGTCGACCGGCGTCGATCCAGTCGTCAATCTCGTCGGCGCCGAAGCTCGCGAAGTAGTAGATCTTGCCGCTCCAGCGGCCTTCCAAGGTCTCCGCGTAACTCAGGCTCAAGCGCTGCGCACCCATGCCCTCGCCCTCGATGACGAGCGCGCCCTCCCACTCCGGAAACTCATCGGTGTTGGCGTTACCGACCGACACCAGCGCGCTGTCCCCCGCGAGCGCGGTCACCTCGTAGCTCGACTGCGTCCGCTCCTCGCCAGGCGCTCCCAAAGTGAGCCAGGAAAGGGGATTCACGTCGACAAAGACTCGGCCATTGTCCGTTCTTCGCGTGTGGCTGGCCTTGCGAATGGTGAAGCTGCGAGCACGTTTGCTTTCGTTCACAATCGCGAAAGTGGCGCTCGTTCGCTGGCCATTGAACGACAACGCGATGTCCGAGAGTGAAAAAGTCCCGGTGATCGGTGAGCTCGGCGGCCCCTCGCTCTCCGCGAGCGGCTCGCAATAGCCGACCTCGCCGTCGGTGGCGGCACAAAACTGCCCCTCCGCGCAGTCGAACGAGTCTACGCGGCAGGGAATGCGGCAGGTCTTGCGATGACAGTCGAGGCCCGCCGGGCAGTCCGAGTTCTGTTCGCAGCTCGAATAGCACCGGCCACCTATGCACGATTGGAAGTCGGGACATTGAATGTCGCCCGAGCAAGCCGCGGGGCTCGTGCCCTCGGCAACGCAAGAACCGTCGACGCAGACGCTCCCGGAGAGGCAGCCGGCCAAGAGCCCATCCGGACCGCATTCGCGCACACCGGCGGCGGTGACGAGATCGCCCGAGCAGGGGCTGTAGCACTTGGGTACGGCCGGGGGGTGCAAAACCTCACCCGGCTCGCGGACGCAGACTCCGGTTACACACACACCGCCAGCCAGGCAGCTGCCGCTGCTGAAGCAGGTGCAGCCGAGATCGCCCAAGTCGCAGGGAACACAGGTTCCGGCCGCACAGCGATTGCCCGCGGTGCAGGTGCCATCGCTGCGGCACGCCGCGCCCGTTTGACCTGCGGTTTCTACGCAGACGACGCCATCGCGGCAGCGCGCGCCACTGTCACACGAACCCCCATCGCAACGGCAGAAGAGTTCGCCCGGGGTGCATTCGATTGGCTGGCAGACGCCGTCCCGACAGACACTGCCCGACGCGTCACAGGCGCCGCCGCTGCGGCATGAGCAGCCGAGCTGACCGGGAGGGCACTCCGTTGATACGCATTGCTGGCCGTTGCACGCGAGGTCGTCGCTGGAGCAGGTTCCGCCGTCGAGACAGCCGCACCCTTCTTGTCCCGCGTCACAGGCGACCGCGACGCAGACATCGCTTTGGCAATCGAGCCGAGTCGCGAGCGACGCGGTCGGGTTGCAGGTGTCGTTGCTAAAGCACGCGCAGCCCTCGCTGCCGGGAGTACAAGCGGTCTGCACGCATCGATTTTCGATGCAGGTGAGCTCGCCGCGGCAGGGAAGATCACCGTTCGCGCATTCGCAATCCTCGGTTCCCGGTGTGCACTCAGTGGCGCCGGTCTCGCCGCTGCCGCATCCGGTGGCTGCGAGGGTGACCATGAGAATCGGATGCGCCAGCAGTTTCCACGTCTTAGTCGACATAGGTCGAGGCTCCCTTTGAACCGCGGTCGGTTCACGGATTAGGCGATCGCGGATCGCGAAATCAACCGAAAAGAAGATCACGTTCGACCACATGACTCTTCGGTGGAAACAGTCCGCACATCGCCCAGAAAGAGTGCACGCGAGATGCCACGCCAAATTCTCAATGATTTCAGGTGCTGGGTGGCGTGGCTGCGTCAGATTCGATCACATCGAGTGGATCGAAATGAGTCAGCGGTAAATCTTCAGTGGAGGAGGTCCTCCGAGGGGAGAGTCGATCTCGCGTCCCCTCACACGCCCAACACCGACGCGTCCCGGTCCGTGAGCAGGCCGCCGTCGCTGCGTTTTTTCACCGTGCCGTCGCGTTTCCAGGAGCGCTCGCATTTCGGTTCTTCGCGCAGGTCGTCGATGGTCACCGCGAACGGGCCGGAGGCGAGGGCGAAGCGGCTGACACCGGTGAGATCCGCGAGCTCGTGGGCGAAGGGCTGAACCTGCTCGAACAGCTCCGCCGGTACCCTGGCGTGCACGCCGGCATCGAGGGGGTTCTTGATCCCGAGCTCCCCCTTGGCCTCTTCGAGCGCCTTCGACGCTTCCCGCCGAACTTCCATCACCGCATCCCAGCGTGGGTCTCGCTCGAGCCTTTTGGGTTCCGGGAGTCGTTCGAGGTGGACCGAGCGATCGCCGTCTGCGTCCCCGTGAAGCTCGAGCCACGCCTCGTCGGCGGTGTGGACCATGATCGGAGCGAGCACGCGGATCAACGCGTGGACCGAATCAAAGAGCACGGTCTGTGCTCGTCGCCTCGCGCGGCCGTTCACGGCGTTGCAGTACATGCGATCCTTCAGCGCGGAGAGGTAGACGGCGCTCAGGGTGTCGTTGCAGAAGTTGAACGCTGCCTCGCGCACCTTCTTGAACTGATAGGTGCGGTAGCCATCGAGACAGGTCTCCACGAACGCGTCGAGTTGTTGCGCGGCCCAAGCGTCGATCGACGTCGCGTCGTCGTCGCCGAGCTCGACCCGGTCCGTCGCCGGATCGAAGTCCCCGAGGTTGCCGAGCAAGAAGCGCACCGTGTTGCGGACTTTGCGATACTCGTCCGCCGCTGCCTTGAAGAACGACGGGTCCACCTTGATGTCGTTTGCATAGTTGAGACTCGACACCCACCAGCGCGCGATGTCCGCGCCGTATTGCGTCAGGATGGTGTCGACCTCGAGCGCGTTGCCGAGGGACTTGCTCATCTTCTTGCCGTCCTTGTCGACCATGAACCCGTGGGTCAGCAGGGTCTTGAAGGGCGGTTGTCCTGTGACGCCGAGTGCCGGCAAGAGCGAGAGCTGGAACCAACCTCGGTGCTGATCGCTCCCCTCGAGGTAGAGCTCCGCCGGATAACCGATCCCTCGCTGGCGCAGGACTGCGTTCCAGGAGGAGCCCGACTCGAACCAAACGTCGAAGATGTCCCCGGCCTTCTCGAGGCGCGCGAGATCGTCGCGACTCTTCAGCCACTCAGGGGCGTCTGGGTCGTCGGTCGGATCGTAGTCGGCGAGGAGCTCCTGTGCGGACTTCTCAAACCACACATTGCTGCCGTTCTCCCGGACTTGTTCGATGACCAGCGACACGCTCCGGTCCGTGAGGAGGGTCTCTTCACCTTCGCAGATGAACGCGGGAATGGGCAGCCCCCAGGCCCGCTGGCGTGAAATGCACCAGTCCGGGCGCGACTCGACCATTCCTCGAAGGCGATTCGCTCCCCAATCCGGTACGAACTCGACCCCTCCGTCGGTCGCTTCGAGTGCCATTTCCCGCAGCGTCTTGCCCTGGTCGCCGACCTTTTCGTCGACGGCGATGAACCACTGCTCGGTGGCCCGAAAGATCGTGGGCGTCTTGCTGCGCCAATCGTGTGGATAGCTGTGGTTGAACTTCTCGTCGAAGAAGAGATGCCCCGATTCCCGCAAATGCTCGACGATCGCGTCGTTGGCCTTCCAGATATTCACGTTCTGGAGCCATTCAGGGACCGTCTCGTCGTAGGCTCCGTCACCCTTGACCGGGCAGTAGATGTCGAGCCCGAGCCGTAGTCCGGTCTCGTAGTCTTCCTGCCCGTGTCCCGGCGCGGTGTGGACGAGGCCGGTGCCGTCATCGGAGGTGACGTAGTCGGCGTAGGAAACGATTCCCGTACGGTCGATGAACGGGTGGTGGTAGCTGAGCTCTGCGTCCGCCAGCGACTGGCCATCCGTGACGCCGAGCTTCGTGCGCTCGGAGATTCCCGCCTTCTCGAAGACGAGCTCCTCGAGAGCCGTGGCCACGACAGCGTGGCGTGTCTGGCCGCCGTGCTCGAAGCGGTAGAGCGCGTACTCTTCCTTGGGCGCGACGACCACGGCGAGATTCGCTGGAAGGGTCCAAGGCGTAGTGGTCCAGATCATGAGCGATGCGTTGTCTGGTGCGTTGAGCGATGCGGGCAGCTTCTTCGGGTCGACGAGCTCGAACATCACGAAGATGCTCGTGTCGATGCGGTCCTGGTATTCGAGCTCCGCCTCGGCCAAGGCGGTGCGGTTCGCCACGGACCAATGGACCGGTTTTAGGTCGCGATAGACGATCCCTTCACGTACGAGGATGCGAAAAACCTCGAGAACACCTGCCTCGTAGCGCGGACTCATCGTGATGTAGGGATCGTCGTAGCTGGCGCTCGTGCCCAGGCGCTTCATCTGTCCCGCTTGTAGCTCGACATACTTCTCGGCGTAGTCCTGGCAGAGCTTTCGAATCTCGAGCGTGCTGAGCTCGCGTGCTTTCTTTCCGAGCTCCTTCATCACCTTGTGCTCGATCGGAAGGCCGTGGCAGTCCCAGCCCGGCACGAAGGTGACGCGATGCCCGAACATGCGACGGGAACGAACCACCATGTCTTTGAGCACCTTGTTCAGCATGTGCCCGAGGTGAATGTGCCCGTTCGCGTAGGGAGGACCGTCGTGAAACACGAAGGGCTCTGCGCTCTCGCTGGCCGCGGCGATCCGGCCCTCGAGATCCGTGTCCACCCAGCGCTTTTGAAAGGAGGGCTCCCGCTCGATCAAATTCGCCTTCATGGCGAAATTCGTCTTCGGCAGGTTCAGCGTGTCCCGGTAGCGGTCCTTCTTCTTGGCCTCGTTCATGGGAAGCGTTGCTACCCGCTTCACCCGGGAATGTGAACAGGGCCGGAGACCAGAAATCGTCCGAAGCTACGGCGTGCAGCTCCGGAGGTCGGGCGTGCAGTCGGCGGTGCAACCGAGGGTCCCTCCGCTGTAGCCGTAGCTCGTGCAGTTCGTGTTGCCAAAGGAGCTGCCGTCGCAATACTCGCCGACCTCTCGCGCTCCATTGCCGCAGTAGCCGCAATCCGGGTCCTCGAAACCCTTCGCCTTGCAGGACCAATCCTGGAGGTACTCGTCGTAGAAGTCGGTGCACTGGCCGTCGAGCGCGCACGCAAAGGTTGGGGAGCTCGGGTCGCAGTCCGGATCCGGGGCGCCCCCGAAGGCTTCACACACATCGCACTGTCCGTTACCCCGCAGACCGTAGACGGTGCAAAAATCGGTCTGTTGGCATGCGCTGAAGTCGAGCTTGCAGGTGGAAGTGCAGCCGACCGTCCCCGCACCGAGGGAGAAGGTCGAGCAGTTTCTCGCACTCGCGCCGTTGCCAAAGGTGTGGAACTGCCCCCCGTCGCACAACTCGATCTGAATCCCCGGGCCATCGATTCGACCGTTGCCGCAACTCGCGATGCCCTGACAGCTGCTCTGTTCGTAGCCAGTGCAGTCGCTCTTGCAGCTCGCCCGCCCGCCCGCTGCGTAACCGAGACTGTTGCACTGCACGGAGCCACCGTCGCAGACCTCGTTGCCCTCCACGACGCCGTTCCCGCAGACCGCGGCCTGGCAGCCGGCGAAATTGAGGGTGCAGTCGTCCCGGCAGGTGACGGTTCCGCCCACAAACCCGTTTGCCGCGCAGCTCGGCGAGACGCTGGGGTTGAAGGCGCTTCCATCGCACTGCTCGAAGCCCTGAACGATGCCGTTGCCGCAGGTGCCGCAGTCCGGGTCCGGCTGCGGGCAGCTCCAGCTTCGCGTGGAGGTGCTGTAAATGTCGGCGCACACCCCGTTTTGCCCGCAGAGGTTCGCACAATCGGGGTCCGGATTGCCTCCGAGCCTCTCACAGGGGTCGCAGAAGGTGCCGTCGTTGTACCATCCTTTGATCTCGCAGTAGTCCGCCTGGACGGACGCGCCGTCGCGCCAAATTCGACACCGAGAGAAATCGATTCCGTCTGGACCGCAGAGGATGTCGCCTTCGCCCATGCCGAAGGAGGCACAGCTATTCGACCCGTAGAGGAAGGGCCCGCCCGGGCCGTCGCACCACTCGCCGGCGTCGAGGGCACCGTTGTCGTAGGTGACGGTGCCGGTGCAGCCGGAGGTGTCGATGGTACCGCAACTGTTCGTGCAGCCGAGCGTGCCGCCCGCATAGCCGAGGCTCTGGCAGGTCACGCCGCCGAAGTTGTTGCCGTCGCAGGTTTCATCGCCCTCGATCTGACCATCGCCGCAGACCACCGCGTTGCACTGGGAAAAGTCCGGAGTGCAGTCGTCGCGGCAACCGAGAGAATCACCTTGGAAGCCGTAGTCGGTGCAGCTCGTTCGCCCGGGGAAAAACTGCTGTTCGTCGCACAGCTCGGTTCCTTCGCGAACGCCATTGCCGCAGGCGCCGCAATCCGGATCGCGAATGCCCGCGGCGTCGCAGACGTAGTCTTGGATGAACGGGTCGAACCAGTTCGAGCACTGACCGTCGCGGGCGGCGCAGAGAGTGGTGCAGTCCGGGTCTGGGCTGCCGCCGTAGGCTTCGCAGGGATCGCACACGACACCATCGCCATACCAGCCCTGGGCTGCGCAGTAGTCGTTCTGCTGACAGCTCGAAAAATCCAGACCGCACTCGGCGGTGCAGGTCACCGCCCCGGTACCGAGACCGAAGTTCGTGCACGCGTTCGAGGGCCCCGAGCTCCAGGACTGGCCGTCACAGGCATCCAGGCCATCCGCCGTTCCGTTGCCGCAATTGGGGTAACCGAAGCACTGAGAGGTATCAAAGCCGCAGCCGGTGTCACACCTGAGTGTTCCACCTTTATAGCCGAGGCTTTGGCAGCTGGCACCCGCGAGGTTTGCTCCGTCACAGGCTTCGCCAGCATCGAGCACGCCGTTGTTGCAGGAGCTCGGGGGCTGGCAGTTGCTCGTGTTAAACCCGGTGCAGGCCGCGTTGCACAGGAGCGTTCCGGTTCCGAATCCCTCGGACTGGCAGGTCGCGCCTCCCAGGTCCGAGCCGTCGCAAGTCTCCGTTCCCTCTGCGACGCCATTGCCGCAGCTTTGCGCCTGTTGGCACTGAGTGGTGTCAAAAGCGCAGCTGGGTGTGCATTCGAGCCTCCCGCCACTGAATCCCTGGCCGAGGCTCTGGCAGGTGGCTTCTCCCAGGTCCGCACCGTCGCAGCTCTCGGGACCGGCGCGAATCCCGTCCCCGCAGATCGCGGTGCTCTGGCACGCCGACGTATCGAAGCGTTGGCAGCTCAGGGCGCAGGCGAGTGTCCCGCCGAGCTCGAAGCCGAGGCTCTGGCAGCTCTCACCGTCCAGCGCGGAGCCGTCGCAGACTTCACCGCTGTCGAGGGCGTCGTTGCCGCAGACGCTCCCGTTCCCGGAGCTGCAGCCGCTCGTATCGTAACCCGCGCAATCGCTGCGGCAGCTCAGGGCACCGCCCGCGAAGTTCCCGACGGTCTCGCAGGTGGCGCCGTTCATGGTGAGGCCATCGCAGGTTTCGCCGGGGTCTAGAACGCCGTTGCCGCAGGAGGTGAGGGTGCCCGACCCGGTGCAGGCGGACGTGATCAGGTTCTGGCAATCCACGCTGCAGGAGAGGGTCCCGCCGCTGAAGCCAAGATTCTGGCAGGTCGCGTTGCCAAAATCGAAGCTGTCGCAGACCTCGCCGAGGTTCTGCACGCCGTCCCCGCACATGCCCGCTCCGGCGCCGCAGGCCGCGTTGCCCGCACAGGCCGGATCCAGGCAGTCGGAAAGTCCGTTGCCCGTGTCATCCCGGCCGTTGTTGCACAGCTCCACCAGGAGCTTCTCCGCGTCCGCATTTCCGGCGGCCCCACAGCCGCAAAGGGTCCCCAATGTGGCCAAAATTGCGGCGATTTTTTCCGGTCTCATACCCATGCCCTCATTGTCGTCAGCGAACCTACACCGACTCACCCAGGTCGGTTTTTTTTCCTCGGAGGGCTTCGGTCGGATCTGCGCTAAGCTCCGGTCTCGGTGATGGAGGTCGGTGAGCGGATCAACGGCCGCTTTGAGGTGAAGCGGGTGCTCGGCGCCGGTTCGGCGGCGACGGTCCTCGAAGTGTTCGATCCCTTCTCCGAGAGCCCGAGAGCCCTGAAGCTCGCGCCCAAACGCCGTCATCACCGTCGTTTTCGCGAGGAGTACCGTCGGCTCACTCGCCTGCGGCACCCGAACATCGTGCGTGCCTACGATTTCGGAACGCACGCGGGCCGCCCCTACTACACGATGGAGCTGATCGAAGGGGTGAGCCTTCGCGAGTTCCTGGTGGGGTCCGGTCCCGCGGTCGTGGGGGTGATCGCCACCCAGCTCCTCGATGCGCTCGCGGTTCTTCACGCCCGCGGCGTCGTGCATCGGGATCTAAAGCCGGACAACGTTCTGGTCGTGGGCCAGGGCACGGCGGCGCTCGCCCGCCTCATCGACTTCGGATTGTCCGTGCGGGTGGGAAGCCAGAAGAAACCCGGCGGCTCGCTCCCCTATCTCGCTCCGGAGGTCGCACGAAGCGCGCCGTTGGATGGGCGGGCAGACCTCTACTCCTTGGGTGTCCTCCTCTACGAGTCGCTCCTGCCGAGCGGAGTCGCCGCGACGCTCGAGGAGGTTGCGGAGCGGCTGCGAAATGTCACCTCTCCCCTCCACGACCACAACCCGAGCATTTCTCGGCGCTTCTCCGACGTGATCGCGAAGCTTATGCACCCGGACCCGGAGCAGCGATTTCGGACCGCGCACGAGGCCTCGGAGGAGCTCACCGCGCACGCGCCCGTAGAGCTCGGCACCGGTCCGAAGCGCGCCGCGATGGAGCGCTTGGTGCGCGGCGGGGCGTCTTGCCATCGCCCCACACTGGTGCGCGCCATCAGCCGGCTCGCGCAGGAAGTTGCGAGCGATGGAGCCGGTCGAGTGGCCGTTCTAGAAGGGCCAGTGGGTGTCGGGAAGACTCCGGTGCTGCGAGAGATTGGCGTAAAATTAGCACTGAGTGGCTATAGGCTCGTGCACCTCCCGGTGACCCGCGAGCCGGCTTCTCCCGCGCCGCGCCTGTTGCGCGTGCTCGGACGCCTGGGAGTAGACATCTCCGAGCTGCCCCTCGGCCGGCCGGTCGAGATCGCCCGGGCTGTCGTGCGTGGGTTTGGCGCCGTTCCCACCGCGGTTCTCGTGGATAACCTTCAGGACGCGGAGCCCGCAGCGGTAGAGGTGCTTCGAGCCCTGGTTCGGCGCCTAGACCGGGCGCCGATTCTGCTCGTCGCGGCGACCGAGTCGATGGAAGTGCGCCCGAGCCTTGCGGGGCTCTTTGGGGAACGAGCGGTAGCTTGCAGGTTGCGGCCGCTGCAACGGGCGGCGGTGCACGCGCTCATTCGTGAGCGTCTGCACGGCATCGAGGTTCCTGAGCCAGCGCTTCGGAGGATCACCGGTGACTGCGAGGGAATGCCCGGCTGCATCGAGCGCACGCTGGCGCAGCTTCTCGTCGACGAAACGATCGTCGCCGAGGTCGGGGGCTATCGTTTCATCGGCGGTCGCTACCGGCCCGCGTCTCAGCATGAATCGGTAGCCCAGGAAGATGCCCTAGCAGCCCTCAACCAGCACCAGCAGCCGATTCTCTGGGCCGCGGCGGTGCTCGGCTGGTACGTCGACGCCGAGCGCGTGGCCCACGTCGCTCAGGTTCCGGTAGAAGAGACGGACCGCATTCTAGCCGAGCTCGTTCGCGCCGAGCTTCTCATGCCCGCGGAGGCCACGCGGCGCGCCACGTACCGGTTTGCGAGCAAAGCGCTGCACTCCGCCGTCTACGGCGCGATCCCGATCGACGTCCGGCGCGGTCTCCACGATCGGGCGGCGGATGCGGTGAGCACCGGCCGCCGAAGCGGCATTCGAAGGGAGGAGCGTGCGGAGCATCTTCTCAAAGGCTCGGACGACGACCTCGCGGTCGAGGCTGCCCTCGAAGCGGGAGACCGCGCTGCAGAGGCGTTCTCGGATCGCCTTGCCATTGAGTACTATGCGCGCGCGTTCGCGCGCCTCTCCGATCCGGAAGATCCCCGCGCAGCGCCCACCGCGTTGCGTCTCGGTCGCCTGTTCGAGCGCACCGGCGAGCTCGAACGCGCTTCGGCGTGGTACGAGGCAGCGGCCACGGGAGAGACCGCGCTCGACGGGCTTCTCGGGGTCGCGGGGGTGGCGCTCCTTCGCGGAATGCCTGAGTTGGCCCAAGCTGCGGTCGGAAAGGCGACCCGGGTTCCCGCCCGCCATCGACGGCCTGAGCACGCGGTGGCACTGCTGCGCCTCGAGGCGCGGATCGCGATGCAGGCCGGTCGTTTTCTCCAGGCGAGTCGCGTCCTCGAGCGCGCTCTCAGACACGCGGAGAAATGTGGCCTCGAGTGCAGCGCAATTGCCAATGAATTGCTCTTGGACCAAGCTCGCGCGGCGCGCCAACGGGGCAATCTGATCGATACGGTCCGCTTCGCCAAAGCCGCTGGACGTCTCGCCAAGCAGCGCGGTGACGGGACGCTCGCGGCGGACGCGAGCATTCTCACGAGTCAGGCGTTTCTTCGGGGAGGACGCCTCGACGGGGCGCACAAAGCGTTGAGATCCGCACTTCAAGGGGCGCGCGCGATCGGCGATCGCATGCGCGAAGCGACCGCATTGCGCGAGACCGGCCATGCCCGCTTTCTCGACGGCGACATGCGCGGGGCGCTCGAGAGCTACGAACGGGCACTGGAGCTCGTGCGTGCGAGTCAGGCGCGACTTCACGAAGCGCTGGTTCTGCACGACCTCGGTCGCGTCCGCGGACTGAGTGGCAGCTACGGCGCCGCATACGAAGCGCTCCGAGCCGCGCGCGCGGCCGCCTGGGAGAGTGGCGACGCGCGTTCCTACGTCAAGGCCTTGGTGGGGCACGCGCTCACGGCGACCGCGGTGGGAGACGGGGATACGGTGGAGGAGGCGCTCGAGCGGGTGAAGGAGACCTCGAGGACCATTACCCCTCCTGTTCTCTTGCCTCTCGCGATCGCCCTAGACGCGCAATGGCGTGTCGCTGTCGACCGGCCCGGCGCAACGAAGCGGCTCGAAGATTTTGAGCTCCTCGCTCTACCGGAGGATCGAAGCGAGCGCGTCACCGCTTGGCTCATCGTCACGCGGGTATTGCACGCGCTCGACCGAAGAGAAGAAGCGAGGGACCGGGTGGCGCAGTGTTGCGAGGAGATCGAGCTCGGGGGGCTCGAGCACTTGCGGGTCGAGAGCTTGGTCTTGCGAGCGCGAAGCCGGATCGGGGAGCTCGAGGAGGCGCTGGGCGATCTTGCCGAAGCGGAGTTCTTGGCGCGAGAGCGCGGGCTGCGGCCGGGGCTCGTCGAGGCGCTGGAAACGCGCGGTGTGCTGCTCGACGGCGAGGCAGCGGGAGTGGATGCGACCACGCGGGCGATGGAGGAGCTTCGTGAGCTCGTGAGCTCGGCTCCCGCTGAGCTCGGCCGCTGCTTGCTCGCGAGTCCCCTCCCGACACGCCTTCGCGCCCGGTTCCACGTCGCGGGGCGTCGCCTCGGTGCGCTTTGAGCGCGGCCAGAGCGAAAGTCACCCTCTCGATAAAAAACGACACGCTCCGGGGCCGAATCACGCAACCCCCCCGGGACCGGGAGCGATGATCGCGACCAATCGTGATGCCCGAACGATCGGGCGACAACGAAGGAGGCGGCCATGAGTGAGGCTGCGAGTGTCGGCGGCAGTGACAAGCTGATGGGCAAACAATACGTCGACGAGATCAAATACGGTGAGAGCTACGTCGGGAAGCGCGCCGAGAGCGCGAAGACCCCGGACGCGAACAAGAGCGCCGCTCAACAACAGACGAGCCAGACCGGGACAAATCAGTCGCAGACGACGGCCGCACGCAGCCGGGCGGGTTGCACAGTTGTGAACACCGCGGCGCAGCTCGCGAATGTGGGACCAAACCCGTCGACGGTCGAGACCGCCGCGCGCACCATCACGGTGGCGGTTCCCGCCATCGCCATGCCGGCATTTGCGACCCAGAGTCACGCGGTGTGGCACGGGGCGGTGGAGGCCGATCCGTCGCTCCTCGAAGACCTCTGGGACGACGAGCGCACACCCAAGGGAGTGGTCAAGCAGTCACGTCGTCGGCACCGACGGGTGCATGGCGTGGGCGCCGAGAACCGAGCGACGCGACTCGCCCGTCAGGCCCGTTGGTTCACCATGCTGGGTCTGGTCGAGCCCTGGATCGCGGCGGCGGAAATGGACCAGAAGCCGAAGCGGCGGCGCTGAACGCCCATTTTTCGCGGGTTTGCCTTGACAGGTTCGGGGGCGATCCCCTATCTCCGCCGTTCCCGATGGGCCAACGGGCCTAGGAGTGAATGCGATGTACGCAGTAATTCGTACCGGTGGTAAGCAGCACCGCGTGGTCAAAGGCGAGCGCCTCAAGGTCGATCGCCTGAGCGGCGACGTGGGCTCGGAGATTCAAATCGAGGATATCTTGCTCCTCGGCGGCGAAGGTGACGCAAAGATCGGCACCCCGGTCGTCGAAGGTGCCAAGGTAACCGCCAAGATCCTGCGTCAGGATCGGGGCTCGAAGGTCCGCGTCTTCAAGAAGCGGCGTCGGAAGGGCTCGAAGAAGCTCATCGGCCACCGGCAGGCCTTCACCGAGCTCGAGATCACGGGAATCGAGGGTTAACGATGGCACACAAAAAAGGTCAGGGCTCGACCCGTAACGGGCGCGACTCGAATCCGAAGTATCTGGGTGTGAAGCGTCACGACGGAATGACCGTCGCCGCGGGCAATATTTTGGTCCGCCAGCGCGGAACCAAGATCCACGCCGGCCGCAATGTCGGCTGCGGCAAGGATCACACCTTGTTCGCGCTCAAAGACGGCGTGGTCCGTTTCGAGCAGCGCAACAATCGCACCACTGCGACGATCTACAACGCGGAAGAGCAGGCGAAGGCCTAGAACGGCCCTGCCCCCGTTTTGGATAATCGAGAAGCGTCGTGTCCCCGTCCGGGATGCGGCGCTTTTTTTTTTGCCGACGGCGCGATCGAGGCGATTGAGGAATCCATGAGTCTCCGCACGAAGTTCATCGATGAATGCACCATCTTCGTCCGGTCTGGCTCCGGGGGCCCCGGAGCGGTCTCCTTTCGGCGTGAGAAGTTCGTCGAGTTCGGGGGGCCGGACGGCGGCGACGGCGGCAAGGGCGGTGATGTTGTCCTCGTGGCGAACCCGCAGATGAACACGCTGCTCGATTACAAATTTGCCCCGCGCCACATCGCAGGCAGTGGCGCCGCGGGGGCCGGCCGCAACAAGAGCGGCAAAGCCGGCGACGACTCGATTTTGGAAGTGCCGGTCGGGACCGTGGCGCACGACGCGGATACGCGCGAAACCTTGGTGGACCTCAGCGAGCCGGGTCAGCGATTCGTCGTCTGCAAGGGCGGCCGTGGTGGCAAGGGCAATGCGCACTTCAAATCGAGCACGCGCCAGGTTCCACGATTCGCGCAGCCGGGCGAGCCGTCCGAGGAGCGTCGGATCCGCCTCGAGCTCAAGCTCCTCGCGGACGTCGGCTTGGTTGGATTTCCGAACGTCGGCAAATCCTCTCTCATCTCACGGATCAGCGCTGCGAAGCCGAAGGTCGCCGACTATCCCTTCACCACACTCGAGCCAAAGCTCGGCGTGGTTCAGTTTGGCAGCCACGAGCACTTCGTCGTCGCTGACGTGCCCGGTCTGATCGTAGGCGCCTCAGAAGGCGCCGGACTGGGGACGCGCTTCCTCCGGCACGTCGAGCGCGTGCGACGGATCGTTCACATGGTCACCGTCGAGCAGGACTACGACGACCGGGACCCGATCGCCGACTACGAAGCGATCGAACGGGAGATCGAGGCGCACGCGCAGGAGCTGAAACGCGTCCCGCGCATACTCGTCCTCAACCGCATGGACCTGCAGTTCGTCTCGGAGGCGCGCGAACGCGTGGAGGCCTTCGCCAAAGAGAAGGGGCTCCCGTTTTTTGCCATCTCCGCGGCCACCGGCGAGGGCGTCCGCGATCTCGTCAATCATCTCGGTCAGCAAGTGGCTCAGGACCGGCAGGCTGGGATGCGCTGATCTCAGCCGAACCACGTGGCCGATAGCGCCCGTGGAGGAACTCGATCACATCGATGAGCTGCCGCACGGTCATGTCACGGCTGTAGTCGTGCATGCGTGAAGCGTCGCTGCCGG
>CAYXVF010000117.1:0-8835 GCA_964468125.1 uncultured Bdellovibrionales bacterium
AAGAAGCCCATCTCGTTCGTCGCGGCGGGAATGGGCACCACGTCGAGACTGATTGGTCGACTGCGGCGATACCAGACCGGCGGGGATTATCTGTTCGAGTCGCGTTCATTGGGAAGGCATTTGTCGAGGCGGACGGCCCAACGGATCGTCGAATCAGCAGCTGCCATGGCGGGCATCGAGAAGCCGGTGAGTTGCCATACGCTCCGGCATACGTTTGCGACTCACTCGCTCGAAAACGGCGCGAGCTTGGCCGCGATTCAGGACATGCTCGGCCATGCCCGGGTGGAAACGACGCGCATCTACACGCATGTGGCGTTGCTCACGAGCGGCGGCGCGAATAGCCCACTCGATCATTTGGTAGGCCAGCATTCGCAGCCGCCGAGCGGGCGATCAGCGCGGAAGAGCCCAGTAGGCGTACGCGATTGAGCCGGTTGGATTGGGGCAATCTTGCGCGCCTCACCAAGGATGGGCCGTACTCGAACGCTAGCGAAGTCGTTCGCGATGCCCTTCGTCTTCACGAGGAGTATCACCTGAGGCTCGAAGCGCTTCGAATGGAGGTTCGCAAGGGTGTCGACTCCCTGAAGTCGGGACGAATCAGCCGTGATGGTCTTGCGGACATTAAGAAGGCCGCCAAGAAGAGACGAGTCGCGAAGAAGCGATGAGCAAATGGGTTCTCTCGTCGGAGGCCCGTGAGTACTCAATCGACATCTATGTCTACACCGAACAGCGATGGGACGAGGAGCAGGCTGACCGATATCTCGACAGCCTCTATGTCATCATCGAAGGATTGACTCTGAACTCCGGTAAGGAGCGGCCGGAACTTCACCCAGAGGTCCGCAGCGTGAACAACGGCAAACACGTTGTCTCGTTCATTCCGCATGGGGGTGGGGTAGGGATTGTTCGGGTTCTCCACGGTGCCCGGGATATCGACGGATTGTTCCGCGATTTCGAGCCGGAGTTCTGAGCGATCGCCTAATGCCAGTCTCGTGTGACAACGGCGGCCCTGTGTTCCGTGTCATTGAGTTGTTCGGGGAAGAAGATGCCACGGCCAGCACGACCTGAACAGGCAGCCGTTGTGTCCGGCCCGAAGGGCCGGGCCGCAGCACATGAGGGATATTAGGCGATTCACTCGAGCTCGTCGTCCCGTAGCAGCCGATGCCCCTCGAAAACGGTGAGGACCTCGACCTGCTTCAAGCGAACTCGATATACGATCCGGTAGTTGCCGTGGATGAGTTCCCGCACGTTTTCCGCCCAGAGCTCTGGAAGGTGTCTTCCGCGATTGGGCTGTTCGGAAAGTGTCTGGACGAGCTCGATGAGCTCGGCGACGACGTTCGACGCTGCAACGGGGTTATCTTGCTCGATGTACGCTTCGATTTCGGCGAGTCGCTCAATCGCGGTATGAGTCCAGCGAATCTTCCGTTTCACTTCTCGGCTCGTCGGCGCTTCCTTTTAGCAGCCAACTCCTTCTTGAGTTCCGCCGTGGAAACCGTCTCACCTCTGTCGGCTTCCGCCATGCCTCTGGCAATGCTCTCGACGAGTTCGTTGCGGTACTTCATGCGATCGAACTCTTGCGGTGAAATAACGACAGCGGCTGCTCTGCCATTCTGAGTAATGACTATCGAGCGGTTCTCCTCGGATACTTTCCGCAACCAAGACGCGGCTTCGCTCTTGAATTGTCCGACAGGAACTAGGTCGTTAGCGAGTTCAGGCTCATTCGGCATGAACCAAATTTGGTCTAAATTTAGTCTTCTGTCAACATCGCGGGAAGCGCGCCGCGCTATCGCGCGAGCTCGTTCAGCAACGCCTCGAGTCGAGGAAAACGTCCGGATTCGCCCGGTCCGAGATGACCTTCCATCGGCTCCATGAGTATGAGCGAGGAGACAATGGTGTTGCACATTGATCGAAGGGCTTCGCGCTCATGGGCATGAGGCGCCCTTAGTTCGGCCTCAGCGGCCCTGCGCCCATCGAGGACGGCAACGAGATCCTCCAGGTCACGGCTGATGGTTGGATCACCTATCCCTCGGCTCTATCCTTCCGTGGTCGAGAAAGCCGCTGCCCTCGGGTATTCGTTGACCGCGAACCATCCGTTCAACGACGGAAACAAGCGTGTCGGTCATGCGGCTCTTGAAACGATGCTGATGCTGTATGGTCTCGAGTTGGAAGCAAAGATCGACGACGCTGAAAAAGTCATGCTGGGCGTCGCAGCTGGCACGATCGATCGTAACGAGTTCACCCGCTGGGTCCGCGCAGTGGCTGTACAGACAGACGTCTAGTCGCTCGCCGCCCAATACCGCTTTCGCGCTCAGATTCCAGCCAAGCTTGGTCAACGACAACTATTTTTCCCCGGCAGCGACAATTAGAATTCCCCAGTCGGGTTTCTTGAGGGAGTGCAGCTGGTAGGCTCAATCCTCCGATCGAACTCCTTTTCTCTTCTTGCTCGCGGTTTCTGTTCGATAGCTCTCACCTGTGATCTCGAGGATCGTGGAATGATGCACCAGGCGATCAATGGCTGCTGCCGTGGGCATCGGATCCCGAAAGATCTTGTCCCACTGTGAGAAGACGAGGTTGCTGGAGATCATGACACTCCGCCTCTCGTAGCGTTCTGCGAGGAAGGTGAGGAGCACCTCCATCTCGTCTCGGTCGTGCTGGACGTAGCCGATGTCATCAATCATCACGATATCGAACTGGTCGAGTCGCCGAAGCAGCTTCTCGAGTTCGAGATCTCGTTTCCCTGCGAGCAGCTGTTGAACGAGTTGGAACGCGGGTGTGAAGAGAACTCGGTGGCCTCGCTGAATCAGCTCATGCCCGATGGCGCACAGCAGATGTGTTTTGCCTCGTCCAGGAAGGCCGAATGCGAGAACGTTCTCTGCTCTTCCAACGAATTCGCCCGTGAGGAGACTGTTGATTTGGCGGCGAACCTTTTGCGACAGCCGTTTCTGGTCGAAGGTTGCGAGGGCCTTCTCGCTCGGAAGCTGAGAAGCTCGCTGATTTCGGTCGATGCGTCTTCGCTTCCGTTCGGTCAGCTCGTGCTCCGCCAGCGCACGAAGGTAGTCGGGATGGGTCCACCCGCACCATCGGACCGGTGCCGTAGTCGACTTGAGCTTCCTCGATGAACTCGCGGTGGGGTTCGCACGCGCTCGCTGGCGTTAACCGCCGCGTCGAACGTCACCATCGCGGTGCGTTCGTCGTCACTCAGAAACTCAAGAAACCAGTCCGTCGACTCTCGGACGAGGTAGGCGTAGGAGTCCCATTGCGCGATCAATTCCTCAGGAACGTGAACGAATGGGACAATCTCGTTGTAACGCGTCTGCTTATCGAAACTAGACAGGTTCTCGAGCGCCTCGATGAGATGGGCGCGGCTGTTTTTTTGGCGTTCCTCTTTTGACATGTCGACCTCAAAGTGGACCTTCATAGGCTATGTGGGATCTGTCAGCGATCTCTTCGGCGGCGAATCACATGCCCATCAATATCCAACCACTGGTCATGCTCGTTCTTCCAACGGAAGCATCCGTTCTCTTGTCGGCTCCACTTCGACGCTACAGCGTTCTTGCCATTAGGCCGCATGAATCGCAGACGTTCGATATTGTTTTGATCTTTCGCGAAATCGGCGACAGAATTGGAAATCTGCATGCAGAGGCCATCGCCTTTTCGACCGCCGAGTCGGCTGGAATTGTCGACGCGGTCGTTGACCGACTCCACACTTCTGGGGTGGAATCGATGGCCACAGAGTCGAGCCGCGCGTCGCCCAATAGGTCTCACGCGCTGGGGTCCCGACCGTCGCGAGATCGAGGTCGCCAATTCTGAGGAGCCGGTCGGGACTTAGGCGATCGGTGAGCCGTTAGTCGATTTCCAGACCAAGTGCGAAGGCGAGAGCGGCATCCATCTGTTCGCGTTTTGCCTTCGACAAAGCCCCGGCTCGCTCTGCAAGAACCGCCTTCGATATCGTGACGAGTGCGTCGCAGTTGATGACACCCCGCTTGGGAAGCCCTTCCCGCTTTCCAACCACAACCTCAACCGCGAAAGCACGAATCGTCGTCGTAACCGGCGCTACCGTGACGTTTGTACGCACGGAATACGCTTCATCTCTGGAAACGAGAACAACTGGCCTCCGTTTGTCGACTTCCGCCCACCAAATCTCGCCTCGTTTCACAGATTCACCAGTCCTGCGAAGCAAGCGTATTGCGTGCAGAGTCTTGCCACGCCTCGGCCTCCCTCTCTGGCACTTGCTCGTAGCCATCGACATATCGCCGAACCTTTTCGACGTGTTCTTCTCGAGATACGAGAGCCCGAACTGCGCGGGCGAAGAGTGCGCTACGTGACTCACCTGTCTTCGCACGCAGTCGCTCTGCTTCTGCGAGCGTCTCTGGATCGAGGCTGATTGCTATCTTCTCCGCGCTACTCATGGTATGAATCTTTCATACCAACCCCTGGCTCGTCAATCACGCTTCCAGCGAGAAGCCGCGATCGCCCGATACCACTTGCGCGCTGAGGTCCCGGCCGTCGAGCTCCGCGGTAGCGGCTCAAGTCGCCACCGTGCTGCCCGAGCGCCGGACAGCCGGCCGGGACACAACCGGGACCTGTTGTGACGTACTGGTCGTGGTATCGTCTTGGCGAACTGGCTCCCGCTCACACATGGACCTGCCAGGTGCCGGTTGTCGCGGAAGACTGCATTAAGCGCCTGCTTTGTTGGACGAACAGGAACGCTCGAGGCGGAACTGGACCGGGTCTACGGGTTCTCGTACCGTCGGACGGTTGCCCTCAGAGACAATCTTTCACTTCCTGTTCGGCGCTCCGGATCAGGCGAAGCGTACGACCACGCCAACGAGGTTGATGACGCCCTGAACGCACTGATCACCATCGGTGAAAAGCTATCAGCCAGGGCGGAACATCTTCGATACGAACTACCCGCAAGCGCATCTGAGTTACGACAGCTGGACGACTACACGTCGAGCATTCGAGAGATGATTTCGAAGACCACTGCCTTCATAGGAATGACTCCATGACCCGGCGTGAGATTATCTCCGCGTTGGCGCGGCAGCTCAGTAAAGAATCGAACTCGGTAGCTCGTTTGTCTCTCTACGAGCGACTGCTGCGAATCGCAGGCGACGATGGCACAAAGCAAGCAGCGCTGGGAGACCTCCATGGGCTGGAGGACGACAAGATCATTGATTGGTCCTGGCTGAAAGAACGGATCCCCGAGCTTCGTTCCTAGGACTCGCGGCGCGCCGCCGAATGAGCCTCACGTGCTGCGGTCCGGCCCTTCGGGCCGGACACAACGGCGTAGCCCTGCCCCGTTTCCGTGGACACCTGATTTGAGGCGGTTATGTCTCACGGGAGTGGCAGCGACATTGGAACAATAAGATCGTCCAGCAGCTTGCCTACCGTGGGATCGCGGGAGTACCGGAAATGCATCTAGCGGGGCACGCGGGTGTCCTCGCAGATGTACGCTTCATCGGCATGGGCCAATCTGTAGCCCCGTGCTCTACCATCTTTCTGGTCAGCGCCCCGAGTTGCCCAGAACCGAGAACGACGCCCTGTCTACGGGTTTCCTCCAATCGCAGACCGAGGCACCTTCTAACCCCGCAGCCTAGTGCGCTCCCCCCAGTCCGTGTCACAGTCCCAGCCGATGGACGAACCCCAACGCGCTAGTCTGCTGACCCCTTCACTCGCCGACGGCGGCGTGAACGAGATGCCCTACTCGGCGGGGTCCTTCTTCTGGGTCTCGTTCTTCGGTGGGGTCTTTGCCGCCGCGTGGTGGTTTTTCATCAACGCGAGGAGGCTCGGGCGGGTGAGCCACGACGCACTCGCAACCGCCGGCGCAGTGGCGGTCGGAGTCGTGGCGGTCTACGTGGCGGCCACATGGCTTCTGCCGCAGGTCGAGGCCGAGACCGCGACCCGAGACCTGATGCGCAACGTCCGCCTTGCGTTGCGGGTAGTGGGCCTGATGGTTTGGTTCGCCCTCAGCCTGCGCCATCGCCCGCTGATCCGCGCCGCCGAAATGAGCGGGCGGGACTATCCGAGCCCTTGGCTCCCTGGCATCGGGGTCATCATAGGGGCGAGCGTCATCAACTTCGGGCTCGTGACCGTGGTTCGAGTGGTGGTGGGCGTCTGATGCTGCACGATGAGAAGAGCTACTCGATCATCCGGTTGATCGAGATCGGTCGGCTCAAGCAGGCGGAAGAGATGCTCCGCGACGCGCTCGCTGACGCCCCCAACGACCCCGGTCTCGCGGTGGCGTCCGGAGTGCTCGAAGCTGAGCGCGAAAACTACGACGAGGCCCGTCGGATCTTCCGAGACCTTCTCGCCCGCGATCCGAACATGCGCGAGGCCAAGTACATCCTGGCGCGTGTCGAACAACGGGATAACCGCTACACCGACGCGGAAGCGCTCTACATCGAGTTGCTTCACGACTATCCCGAGTACGCCGACGCCTATGCGGGCTACGCGCGGGTGATGATGCAGACCCTGCATCTCGAAAAAGCGCGCGCCTTGGCGGCCGAAAGCCTTCGCCTCGATCCCGACAACCACGACGCTGAGGTGATTCTCGTCCTGATCGACGTGATCGAGCGTCGCACGCCGGATGCGCAGGCAAGAATCGAGAAGCTCCTGCGGGAGCACCCCGAAGACCTCTCGGTCGTGTGGACGCTGGTGATGGTCCTCGTCGATTCGAAACGCCACCGCGAGGCGCTCGACGTGGCGCGAGGCGTTCTGCGTGTGGACCCGGACAACGACGCGGTGCTCGAGGCGATGATCGAGTTCCGGATCGCGAGCCATTGGAGCATGCTCCCGCTCTATCCTCTGTTGCGCTGGGGCTGGGGCGCTTCGGCCGCAATCTGGATCTCGATGGTCGTCGTCCTGAGAGTTCTGCGTCAGTCTCAACCGGCGCTGGCAGGCACGCTCGCCTTCGTATTTATTGGTTGGGTGATCTACAGCTGGGTGTGGCCGCCGGTCCTTCGGCGTTGGCTGCGTTGGAGAGGCTTCTAGCCGCATCGGAGAGCTCCCAGATGGACCGCGAAGAAATCGAGCAACGGCTCCTCGAAGATCCCTTCGACCTCGACCTCCGCGCGCGCTACGCGGAGCTCGTCGCCGAGCAGGGCGATCACGAGACCTCCCTCGCCCAATGGCGGCTCGTCGAGAAGCAAGCGCCGATGCGAGTGGACGCGGTGACGGGAATCGCTAGGGCGTTGCTCGCGCTCGACGATCTCGGCAACGCCCGCACCGCCTATCTGCGCGCAAAAGACCTCGACGGCTTTGAGGCCGATCCCGATCTCGAGGATGCGCTGGGGCTGGCCCGCAAGGCGGCGTTCAGTGTCCTCGAGGGTGGCGCGGACTCCTCCAGCAACGCCGATGTATTGCCTCTGATGTCGGAAGAGCGCGTTCGTTTTGCCGATGTCGTTGGAATGCACGAGCTGAAGAAGACGATCCGACTCAAAATCATCGAGCCGTTCAAGAACCCAGGACTGTTCGCCAAATTCAAAAAGAAAACCGGCGGTGGTATTTTGCTCTATGGCCCGCCGGGATGCGGCAAGACGATGATCGCTAGGGCGATCGCCACTGAATGTGACGCGTCATTCAACTCGATCGGAATCTCAGACGTGCTCAACATGTGGATCGGCCAGAGCGAGCGTCAGCTGGCCGACCTCTTCGAGCGCGCGCGCGCACAGACCCCCGCGGTCCTCTTCTTCGATGAGCTCGACGCTCTCGCGTATTCGCGCTCGAAAGCGTCGAGCGAGCACACCCGCACCTTGGTAAACGAGTTCCTCGCCCAGCTCGACGGCCTCGGGCGCGACAACAGCAAGCTGCTCGTGCTCGCCGCCACCAACATGCCCTGGGACGTGGACGCCGCGATGAAGCGACCCGGCCGGTTCGACCGACAAGTCTTCGTTCCTCCTCCGGATGTGGAAGCGCGGGCCGAGATGTTCCGGATCAAAACCACCGGCCTCCCGGCGGAGGGCCTCGACTTCTCGGTCCTGGCCAAGCTCTCCGAGGCGTGCTCCGGGGCCGACGTCGACGGGATCATCGAGCGCGCCAAGGAGCGCGTGCTGGAGGACATCCTGACCGGCGGGTCCGAGCGTCCCCTGCGCCAGGAGGACCTGAAATGGGCCGCCCAAGAGACCGAGCCGTCGACCCTAGATTGGCTCCGAACCGCCCGAAATCTGGTCAAATTCGGTGGCCGGGACAGCTCCTACCGCGACGTCGAGCGCTATCTGCGCGCCACCAAGCTCATCTGACGGTTTATTGAGCCAACTCCCAGACAGATGAGCCTAGGGCCTAGGGCATGGCGTCGCGAAAGCCGTCGCTGCTTTTCAGCCAGTTCTCGACGGGCGTCATGCAGCATGCTTTCCACGGCTTCGGCTCGTTCAGCGGTCGGGCCCCGGACTGCCAATCTAGCATTTCCGAGGTACGTCCGACGCGAAGCGCTACCGTCGCGATGGTTCACCTCTTCGTCGGCAGTTCGTCCGTGATTTCGTTGCGGCTCACCGGGCCCCCGAGTGAGGCGGATCTTGGACGAGCGACGGGTCCTTCTTCGAGGAACGCGGCGTGTTAGGAGACGGAGGCCTCTGCGGTTCGAGCCTCGATCTCGTCCGAATGCCGGAAGCGCTCGCAGCTTTGCTCGGCGCTGACTTCGAACGCATGCTCGATCCTACGAAGCTTTCAGATGGCGCGACGGTGGACTACGGCCTCGGCGTTCGCTTGGGCTCGCTCGCAGGCCGGTCGGTATTTGGGCACACCGGCGGGATGGTCGACGGTCGCGCACTTTCGCTCTCAGGAAATGACGATCGCGGTTCTCGTCAACACGGACAGGGGTCGAGAGGATGCACTCACTGTCTTCGG
>CAYXVF010000117.1:8935-18616 GCA_964468125.1 uncultured Bdellovibrionales bacterium
GCGGGGAAGGTTCGCGTCATCGGTGTCAGTGAGTTCTCACCGGAGCAAATCCGCGCCGCCCACGCGGTTCACCCCATAAGCGCGCTCCGGCGCCCGCTACTGACCGGTGCCTGCCGACTCGACGGGGCGTAATCGAGGCACCCAGCAGCGGACCTGCGCACGGTACCGCTCGAACTCGCCGGCGAAGCGCTGTTGCAGGTCAAACTCTTCGAGCGGTCGAACGAGCGTATTCCACACGAGCCCGCCGAGCACGACGTATGCGATTGTGGCGGGAGAGCCGAGCCCGATACCTACCGCGAGGCCTTGAGTCAGGCCGCTGACGGCCATCGGGTTTCGAATCCAACGATAGGGCCCAGCGACCACGAGCCGATTCGTCGCATCGAGGGGCAGCGGCGTTCCGTCTCCGAGCTGTGCGAACACCCATCCTGCCGAGAGATTCAGTCCCGATGCGATGAGAAAGAGAACGACTCCACAGACACGGGTGGTGCTTGAGCCAAAGCTCGGCACCCCCGCCCGCGTTTCGAGCAAGTGCACGAGGAGCGGGACTGCAACCAGGAGCGCCCCCCAAAAAACGGCGGACTGAACGAACGTGCGGACGAGCGTAGAGGCCCAACTGTTTTTTGACGAGCGCCTGAAGCACCATGCCTGGTCGAGGCGGGCGCTGACGAGTAGTGTCGCGATCACACTCGCAAACGCCGCAGCGCTCATGATCGCCGCCCCCAGCAAGCCCCGGCCCGCCGGGCCACTGGCTGACAGCAGGAAGAGCGCGACGTACAGCGTCGCGCCGCTCACCATCGCAGCGCCGATGGTTGCGAAGACACTCGAGCGCCAGGCCAAAGCTCCGGCCAAGAGCGACCCGAGGACGAACACGACCAGGTCCGGCATGAAGAGCTGCCAGAGCAACCGGAGGTCACCAAACCACGGACGCGCCACCGGTGCGAATAGCAAACCGATCCACCACAGGGCTCCGAGCGCAGCCTGAAGCACGAAGTAGCGCGCCGCCGCTCGACGGCAGACGTCCTCCCAGGATTCGATCGCTCCGTGCACGAATTGCAGCTTGAATGAGCGCTCCTGTACCCTCAACCTAGGAGTGTGCGACGGGGAATAAAACAGACGACGCCTTGGCGACACATCGAGACGCTCGCGTTTGTGGTCGCTTGCGGTGTCGGCTGCGCACCGGCGCAAGCGGTACCCCAGTCGACGACCGACGCACGGGCTCCGAGCGGCTCCTCCACTCCGTACGAGGGCTCCTTTGCGAGTCTCGACTGGCTCACGGGAACGTGGTTGTCCGAGAACGAGGGTCGCATCCTCGAGGAAATCTGGAGCGCTCCCCGCGGTGACTCGCTCATCGGGATGAACCGGACGATCAAAGCCGGCAGGACCGTCTTCTTCGAGCACCTGCGGATCGAGAGGCGCGACGAAGAGACGTTTTATGTCGCCAATCCATCCGGTCAGAGCGAGGCGCGCTTTCGCCTCACCGAGCAATCGCGACACCGTGTGGTCTTCATCGCCCCCGAGCACGACTTTCCCCAGCGCATCGAATACTGGCGAGAAGGCGAGACGCTGCATGCGCGGATCTCGGGCACGACAGAGGGCAAGACCGCCGCGAGCGAGTGGCGATGGCGGCGTGTTGAACCATGACGGGTAGCCGGCGATGAAACGGGCGCCGGTTGGACATGCAATCGACGCTCGTGGCATCGTCGGGCCCCGTGTCTGAGCCTCCCTACGAGTCGACAAAGACCGAGCGCCCCCCTTTTCGGCGCCGCTCGACCCTGTCGCACTTTCCCGACGCGGAAGTGCTCATCCCCCCCGTTCTCGTCGGCCGGCGGCGCTGGGCGGTCCCGATCATGCTCATGCTCTCGGCGGTCATGATGTCCCTCGCCTGGCTGGGCCACCTGCGCTTTGAAGACGGCTGGTCGTTTTGGACCGCATTGATGGCCAGTTGGTCCCTCGTCCTGCCGGAGTATGCGCTGAACACGGTGGCCACCCGCTGGGGCTATGGCGTCTACTCCGGAGCCCAGATGGCGTCGATCCACCTCTCGAGCGGCGTGGTCTGCGTCGCCCTGGTCTCTGGCTTTGTCCTCGAAGAGCCCCTGACGTTGCAACAGATGGGTGGCTACGCGCTGCTGCTCGTGGCGATCCTCCTGACCTTCAGCCCGACGGGTGAAGCGGAGAAGGATTCCGCGTGATCGAGATCGGCGCACCAATTCTGCTCTTCATCTCGAGCTTCATCATGGCCTTCGCATGGCTCGGTCACCTGCGCTTCTTGCATTGGCGCCTCACCGCCGCGATCTTTGCGAGCTGGTTTCAGGTTCTGCCCGAGTACATATTAAATGTCTTCGCAACCCGCTGGGGCCACTCGGTGTACACCGGCGCGCAGATGGCGACCTTCAACCTTTCGACCGGCGTCGTTTGCGTGGCACTCGTCTCGCGGTTCGTACTGGGTGAGCAGCTCACCCGGCGTCAAGTCGCGGGATTCACCGTGATGATCCTGGCCATCGGCTTGATCATGTACCGCTAACGGCCCGCGGGGCACGCGCGCTCAGGGCGCGAACACCGACATAGAAGCCATGCAGCAGGATCACCCCGATCAGCATGAACGTCGGATAGGACCATGGCCACGCTCGCAACGCCTCCGGGATGAAAGGAACCTCGAGCGTACTGTTTGGTCCGATGTACATGTAGTTCGCGCCGGTCCACCAATCGACGACGAAGACCGCAGCCGAGAGCGCGAGCAAGCCCCCCATGGACCTTAGAAACTGAGTGTAGGTCATCTGCATTTCGCCGTGGAGCGCGAGGAAGATCGGAAGCGCTACCAGGTAGAGATGCATCCAGACGTAGTGCAGGAACACGTAGCTCGTCACCGGATTGTAGGGCAGGCTCATGTTCAACACCGCCATCGTACCCGAGCCCATCGCCCAGATCCCGACGAAGCGGACCGCATCGAGGCGGCCGAGGAGTGTCATCAACGGCACGAAGAGACTGAGCCAGGCGCACAGATGCAGCGGAAAGCGCTCCCAAAACGGCTGATAGTCGTAGGCGAAATAGAGCGCGAAGAGGAGCAGTTGATCGACGAGAATGAAGAGCGACATGGCCCGAATGATCTCTCCCCGGGGAGAGATCTCGATGAGCTGGCCACGGGTCAGGAGCATCACGGGCGCCATGAGGAGCAGGAGCCCGATCGCGACCAGGTGTGGCGTGCCAAACATCGGGTTGACTAGCTCCGGGCCCGCGCTCACGTCGAAGAATCTCACGATCGAATCCACTGCGGCTCACTCCTCGCTGCCCTATTCTAAATCGGTGTTAGGTCTCGCCCGCTCGGAGAAGGAATCGCAATGCTCGGCCGTCTGCTCGTTGCAGTCTCATTGTCCAGTCTCGTGGCCTCCGACGCCTTTGCTCAGAGCAGCGTGCACGATTTTGAGCTCGGCGGCAGTGCGTTTCTCCTCAGTGACGAGTGCATTCGGCTAACGCCGGACCAACAATACGTGAGCGGCTCCGCCTGGTTCCGCTCCCCCGTCGACCTGAATCGTCCCTTCGAGATGAAGGTGAAGCTCGTACTGGGACAGAAGAACGAGGACGGGGCGGATGGGATCGTTTTCGTCTTTCACCCTTCGAAGCAAACCGGCTTCCGCGGCGAAGGAATGGGTTTCGCGGGTCTCGTGCCATCGCTCGGGATCGAATTCGACACCTACCAAAACTTCCATCTCAACGACTCGGCCGCCGACCATTTGGCCCTGATGGCGAACGGCCAACTCTTTCACGGAGAAGACGTCTTTCGCCCGGTCGAACTCGGCAACTTGGAAGATGGCAAACGCCATCCGCTGCGACTCACCTGGGACCCGGGCGCCGGCCTGAAAATCGTGCTCGATGGCAAGGTGCGTGCCGCCTACCCCGCCGCGGCGGTGAAAGGGATCTTCGGCGACAACTTCACGGTCTATTGGGGCATGACCGCCGGCACGGGCCGACTCAGCAACGTTCAAGACGTCTGCATCGAGAAGCTCTACCTTGGAGTGTGAGCCGCCTCAGTCTTCCGAGTCCAAAACCAACGGCAGTTCGATGAAGCCTTCGAGGCGCGGATCATTTGCGAGGCGGACGATGTCATCGCCGCCGACGCCCAAGCGCAGCGCTTTGCGCAGCGTCTTCTTCGCTTTGGCTTTTTGACCCGCCAGTGCCTGAGCACGGGCGAGGTCGATGTGCGCATAGCCAGCCAGTGGCTCGCCGCGTCCGTCTCCAATTCGCTCGACGGCCTTCTCGGCTAGGATGAGCGCTTTGTCCGCACTACCATTCTCGAGCTCGACGTATGAGAGCCGCGTCAGCAAGAGCGGGTGGTCCGCGTCCTTCTTCAGGGCCTCTTCCAAGGTCTTCTTTGCCTCGTCGAGCTTCCCCGCATCGATCTGCCGCGAGGCGAGCGCGGCGATGGTGGGGACCGACCCCGGATGCTGGGCCACCAGCTCCGTGGCGTTCTTCACCGCCTCATCGTGCCGGCCGAGGCGCGCGAGCATTCGGTCGCGGCGACGTGCGGCGTGGGCGCTCTTCGGCACGTGCTCGAGGTATTCATTCCACACGTCCAGGCATTTCGCGTAGTCGCTGGCGAGATAGTGGGCCTGCGCGAGATAGTTCCGAATCTCCAGAGAACCCGGATAGGTCGCGAGCGCTTGCTCGAGCAGCTCGCGTGCCTTGGTTTGCTCAGCGAGCTGCTGGTGCATGTAGTAGAGCGAAATGGCAGCGGTGGGGTCCGATGCGCCGACATTCATTGCCGCTTTCGCCGAGGACATGGCGATCTCTTCCTGCGGCTCATACCCCATGCTCGCCACCGTCGCGCGGGCCGCCCAGCCGGGAGCAAAGTCGTTCACGGTTTGCGTGACCTTTTCGAGCTCGTTGAGGACCGTCTCCACCTCTTTGTCAGTCAGGACCACCGTGGCCCGCGGGTCCCGCGACTGCTTCGCGAGCAGCGACAACGCCGTTCCCCAGGACTCGCCAGCTCCGACGGCGGCGAGCTCGGTCATTTTGTCCGTCGAGGCCTTCGCGTTAGGAACGAGCTCCTTCAGGATGGTGCCACCGAGCTCGTAGGCGGTGCGTGCGCTCGCGCTTTTCGCGCCGCTGGCCTCTCCGGTCTTGCTGACGCCTTCTGGACCGAACATCTTCCACTGAATGGCGATGCTGTCGCCTTCCGCATCGTAGCTGCCGACGACGAGGTGATCGACTCCGAGCTCGATCATGAGATCAGACGCTCGCTTTTCGATCGCGTCCTCCTCGATATCGATGCTGCGCGCCGCCGACATCGCCTGGCGCTTTCCGAAGACATAGAGGGGAACCTCATCCTCGCCCGCGGGTAGATGGAGGCGGCGGGTGATGTGGTCCGCAAGCAGCGTGCCGAGCCAGCCGGGCTCGCCGTCCGGTCCGACGAAGGACGTGACCGCAACGGAGGTGGACGGGGCCGGAGCTGGCTCCGCTTTGGGCTCCTCTGTCGGCTCCTCTGTCGGCTCCTCTGTCGGCTCCTCTGTCGGCTCTTTCTCGACCGGAGCTTTCGGCTTGCTGGTGCAGGCGAGCGCGCCGATGAGCAACGCCGCAGCGGCGGCGACAGGTCTGAACCCTCGTCGGGTGAGATGCGGGTGGAATGCGGTCCGCGCTCCAGGGCTGGTCTTCACGATGGGCCTCCGTCGGGGGGATTCTCGAGGAATCCGCGAGCTTTTCTGAGAACGACGGACCATATGCCAACGGTGGGCGCGGCGCAAAAGGGACGGGCACCGCGCCGCGTCACCTGCGCGCAAGGCGCTCTTCGATCGCGATGAGCTTTCTCTTGCGCCAGATTCCCCCGCCGTAGCCCGTCATGGAGCCGTCGGAGCCCACCACGCGATGGCACGGAACGACGATGGCGATCGTGTTGGCGCCGTTGGCGCGCGCGACCGGACGGAATGACGTCGGGCGCCCGATCGCCTCGGCGATTTCGCGGTAGCTGCGGGTCTCGCCGACGGGAATCTGCAGCAGCTCCTCCCACACCGCGCGCTCAAGCGGCGTGCCGTGCAGATGCACCGGCGTCGCGAAACGCGCGGACTCTCCCCGGAAGTAGGCGCCGAGCTCTTCTTTGAGCTGCGCGTGGATCACCGTGCTCCCGATGGCGATGGGACCACGCCGATCGCGAAGGCGCCGCAGCTCGCCGCCGAGGGCACGCCGGTCCGCGAACTCGAGTAGGTGGAGCGCCTCGTCGTCGGCGACGGCGACCATCGATCCCAACGAACATTCGATCCAATCCACCGCGAGCGCCTGTGCACCGGTCAGCGACGCGGGAGGACCACCCAACCACTGAGCGACTGCCGCACGAAAACCGCTGCCGGACTCGAATCCTGCCTCGAGCTGCGCGTCGATGACCCGCCCCCCGGCGCCGAGGGCCGTCGAACCTCGCTGCAACCGCCGCAGCCGCGCGAGCGACAAGAAGGTCACGCCGAGCTCGCGTTTGAACGTGCGCCGCACCGTCGACGGGTCGTATCCCAAATCGACGAGGTCGCTTTCACTCCAGCGCGCCTCGGGGAGCTCTTCGAGCGCGGCGAGGAGCGCCCGCACGGTCGGGCTCAGCTCGTTGAGCGGGTGGCAGCGCTTGCACGGGCGAAAACCGGCCGACAGGCACTCCGCCGCGGTTGGGAAGAAGCGGCAATTCCGCGCTTTGGGCTTGCGTGCGGGGCAGCTCAGGCGACAGAAAATGCGGGTCGATAGCACGGCCACGAACCACCGGTCGTTCATGCGCTCGTCTCGGGCGAGCAATGCGCGATAGAGATCGTCGTGGGAGGGAGCCAGTTCATTCATGGCGCTGTCATAACGAAGTCGCCCGCCTCGCGGCGCCAAAAATCGGGCAAGGAACTCGATGATCAGCCCCGACGCGATCAACCGCATGCTGACGGAGCACTGGCCCGAGGCGCGGGTGCGTTGCGCGGCCGTCAGCGCAACGTCCGCACGCGCGATCCTCACCCCTCGCCCAGAGAACATCCGCCCCGGAGGCTTCATCTCCGGCCCCACTCAGTTCGCCGCCGCAGACTCGGCGCTCTGGTTCCTGGTCTGCGGCGTGAGCGGCGCAGCGGTGCCGATGGCGCTCACCTCCGAGCTCTCCATCCGTTTTCTTCGCCCCGCACTCGGCGCCGCACTCCATTCGGAAGCGGTGCTCGAGAGGGCGGGCCGCCGAACGGTTGTGGCCACGGTTCGGGTCTGGACCGACGAGCGCGAACGCCCCTGCGCCACCGCCCAGGGCACGTATTTTCGCCCGGAGAACCAAGCCCCCCCACCTTGACGCAGGTCAGTGACACTTCGGGGGGTGAATGGCAGCTTGAATGTCATGAGAACGATCTGGACCGGATTCTTGGGAACTGCAGCGTTCGTCATCATCGGCGCCTGCGGTGGTAGCAAGACCTACAGCTCGGGCGTCTACGCCTACGCTGACGGCGAGAAGTCCGAAGCGCAGCCCGCAGGAGCCCCTGAGGGACTCGGCGTCGGGCAGAGCGGCAAACACGGCAGCGGCCAGGGCGCAGGCGTCGGCGGCGGCGGTCGAAACGGCTCCGCCGGCAACAAGGACGGCCGCCCCGGAGGCTCGGTTAAGCACGCTCACGGCTCGGGCAGCGGCGTCGGATATTACGGCTATCCCGGCAAGGCGCTCGGCAACAAAGACGGCATTCCAGGCGGCTCGACCCTCGAGCATGGCAGTGGCGACGGCCGGGGACTCCACGGCGGACAGCGCGATGGAACCGGGAACGGTGACGGCGTTCCGGGTGGCACGACCCACGCCCACGGACAAGGCAAAGGCGAAGGCCGGGGCCAGGGTGGCCAAGGCGCTGGAACCGGCGATGGAGACGGAAAACCCGGCAAAAAAGAACAGGCGCAGCCAGCGGGTGATTCGCCTGACTAGATCGTAGAGGGGACTCTTGAGCCATATCAAGCCACCCCTGTCTCGGACGGCGTATCCTGCTCGGCATGAGCACAGCCCCAGACAAACCGACGATCGGCGACTTTCGCGAATACAGCGCGGTGAGTCGCCGGGACTTCCTCGAATTCTGCACCAAGCTGATGGCTGCCGCGCCGGTGGGTCTCGCCTTGACCGAGACCGCGATGGCCGCGGAAGACGTCGCGGAAACCGTCGAGGCGGCACGACGCCCCTCAGTGGTATGGTTGCATTTCCAGGACTGCACGGGCTGTAGCGAGTCGCTCCTGCGCACCTCCGAGCCGACGCTCGCGACGCTGATTACCGAGCTCATCTCTCTCGACTACCACGAGACCTTGATGGCGGCCTCCGGCTACCAAGCCGAGCAGTGCCTGCACGAAGCGGTCGAAGAGAACGAAGGCGAGTTCGTGTGTGTGGTCGAAGGCTCGATCCCGCTGAAGCAAGACGGGGTCTACATGAAGCTCGCCGACGTGACCGCGCTCAACGTCCTCAAGGATGTCGGCAACAAGGCCGCGGCGATCATCGCCATCGGTTCCTGCGCGAGCTGGGGTGGGATCCCCTCCTCGGGTCCGAACCCGACGGGAGCGGTCGGCGTTGATGCGATCATCAAGGACGTCCCGATCGTCAACATTCCGGGATGCCCGCCGAACCCCTACGTCGTGCTGGGGACGGTGCTGCAGTACGCCACCGTCGGCACGCTCCCCGCCCTCGACGACAAGAAGCGTCCGAAGTTCGCCTTCGACCGCAACATTCACGAGCACTGCCCACGTCGCGCCCACTTCGACGCCGGTCGCTTCGCGAAAGAGTTCGGCGATGAGGGACACCGAAACGGTTGGTGCCTCTACGAGCTCGGCTGCAAGGGTCCCGAAACGCACGCGGCCTGCTCCACCCGACACTTCAACAACACACCGGGGGTGTGGCCGATCGGAATCGGTGCGCCGTGCGTCGGCTGTACGGAGGAGAAGATCGCATTCAAGAAGCCCATGTTCCAGACCGCGGAGATTCTGCGTCCAACGCCGCCGGATACCTACGCTCCGATCGACCCGCCGCGCGGCGTAGTCGATCCGGTCGCAACCGGCGTCGTCGGCTTGGCGGCCGGCGCGGTGCTCGGTGGCACCTACGTGGCCGCCCAGCGCTTCAAGGCCAAAGAAGGCGACCAAGTTCCGGACGACAAGGAAGGTGAAAGCTGATGGGAGTCACCAGACGACAAGCACTTCAGGTGCTGGGCGTCGGTGTCACCACCGGCGCTCTAGGACGAAAAGCAAAGGCGAGCGATGGGCCCGACCCGGCCGCCTATGACGAGACCTTGGGCATGCTCTACGACGCCACGCGCTGCATCGGCTGCAAGGCCTGTATGCCCGCGTGCGCGGAGGCGAACGGACTGAAGCCCGACACTCAGCTGAGCAACGGGCTTCACCAGGCACCGCTTCGGCTGAACTCGCAGACCAAGAACATCATCGAGCTCTGCCAGGACGAAGCGACGGAAGAGCAGTCCTTCGTGAAGCGGCAATGCATGCACTGCCTCGAGCCCGGATGCGTGTCCGGCTGCCCGTTCCATGCGCTGAGCAAGGACAGCACCACCGGAATCGTGTCCTGGAAAGCGGACCTGTGCATCGGCTGTCGCTTCTGTGAAGTGGCCTGCCCCTTCGAGGTGCCGCAGTTCGAGTGGGCGAACTTCAACCCGAAGATCGTCAAGTGCGAGCTCTGCATGCACCGTCTGCCGGATGGGGCCGAGCCCGCGTGCACCGAGGTGTGCC
>CAYXVF010000118.1:0-18376 GCA_964468125.1 uncultured Bdellovibrionales bacterium
GCCCTGGCTCTGGCTCTGGCTCGGGCTCTGGCTCGGGCTCCGGCTCGGGCGCAGGTTCGGTCTCCGCCTCGGCTTCAGGAGGAGCAGCTTCTTCGGCTTCGGCTTCGGCTTCGGTTTCAGGCTCCGCCGCTTCCTCGGTCATTTTCGTTTCTTCCGCGGGCTCTTCCGCCTCCTGCGCTCGGGCGAAGGGCGAGAATGCCAACGTCGCGGCTGCAAATGCCGCGACGAGACGCGGGCCTACCGATATTTTCATTTGCTGTGTCCTCCGTGTGCCGGACGATTCTGTCCCAGATCGGCGGGCGATTCCATGGGAGAGTGCGATCAGGAGATCGTTCGGGACACGCCGGCGGCCGCGGCTGCCGAGGTCACGAACACGTGGAGTGCGCGCTCGAGCGTCACGAGACCCAAGGGGCCGTTGTGCGGGCCGATGTCGTCGCGCTCGCCGAGATTTGCGACCGCGTGGCCACACTCCTTGGCAATCGCCGCGAAATCGAGGACCCCCTCGAGCCACTCCCTGGCGCGGGAAGGCTCCCAAGCGGTCCAAGCGATGAAACCCGCGCTCCAGGTGCGGCTGAGCTCTGAGGCAAAGCCCTCCTCATCACCACGGTGCGCGCGCGCGGATGCGATGAGAAGAGTGAGATCGAACAGGTAGTCGCCGGCAAAGCGCATCCAGCGCAGCGTGTCGCGTACCGGGGCGGGCTGCCAATGAAGGTGCGCCACCGGGTCCAGGCGCGGGCTCGCGAACGTGTGGGCGCGTTCTGGCGCATAGTCGGGCAGGCTGTGCAACGGGGCGAGCTCCGCGAGGTCCGCCAAGCCGCTCGCGCGCACATTGGGGTAGCGACAGACCCGCAGGACTCCGTCGAGTCGGCCCATGCCGAAGCGGTCGCTTGGTATCGCGAGCGCATCGATCATCCACTCGTAGCGTCGGTCGCCCTCGACCCCGGTGCTGTGGTTTTTCACGGTCAGGGCCGTATGGACGATGCCTCGGCGCAAGAGACAAAACAGATCGGCGGCCGCACGCTCGCATCCGCGAGCGCGCGATTCTGGCGGGAGCGCGTCGACATAGCTCCAGTAGTCGCGTTCCGGGTGCTCGTAGCTGAGGCACCAGGGGGCCGCGGCGAGTCTTACCCCCGACCGTTCGACACGCTCCGCGGCGGCTGCGCTCAAACGTGCCACCGGCTGCACGGTCAGTGGGGTGGGAAGCACGCTGTCGAGCGTCAAAGATGCAAGCCACGCCGCCTCCCGCAGGAGCGCATCGAGTGGTTCCCCGGCGCGTTGCAGCTTCACCGCACGAAAGCCGTCGTCGCGCTCGAAGAGCAGGGTCCGGCCGAGCACCTCTACTGGGTGCTCATCGAGCGCGAGGGGCGCACGCGTTGGGGGCCAGGGCGGGACCTCTGCCGTCGGAAGCGTGCAAGGGAAGGCACGTGCTGCCGTCAGGAGGCAATCGGCGAAGGTGGAAAAGACGCCGCCGCCGTTCTCGATCTCCACCGCACCGACGCGTGCCCAGCGGTCAAAGAGCGACCAACCCGCCTCCGGACTCTCCAAGGCGTCCGCAAGGGCGCGCGCCGCCGCCGCGTCGCTGAGCTCCCAGGGCTCCTGACCGCGTCGTCGGACCCGGCCATTTGATGGGACGATCTCCGATTCCAAGGGAGGCGGACCTTCCGGTCGCGCCTCTCGAATCGCCTCCCCGTGCCGAGCGAGCGCTTCTGGAACCCGCGCTCGGGCAAGGCGGAATTTTTCCCGCGCAGCGTCTGGACCGGGGAGCACGCCGATGAGCGCCTTCGGGAGTGCCTCCGCAGTGCGGACATCGTCGAGACGGTCGAGCTCGACGGGGTCGAGTGCGCGAAGCGAGTAGCCCGCGGTGCCTGGCACCGGCAGGTGCAGTCGATGCGTCGCCGCATCCTCTGGGAGGAGGAGCAGGAGCGCATCGTCCAATGCGCTACGCGCCTGGAGCCAGGGCCGCAGCATCTGAGTGTCCACCCAGTCGAGGAGCACCGCGATGTCGGGCGTGAGCTCGAGCTTGGACGCGGCTCGGCCGAGTGCGAGGGGTAGCTCCCGTTGCAGCACTCCGTTGCGCAGCGCCAAGGCGTCGACGACGGCGCGCCCGACCGCGTCGGCGAGCAACGCCCGCAGCGTGTTCGGTGCGAGAGCGTGGGCGTGCTCGAGCCCGTGGGCGAGCCAGTTCCATCGGAGAGCGCGGGCGGCGAGGCGCAGCGCCGGCAGAGCGACGCGCCCCAATCGTTCGCTCACCTGAAACAGGGCCCGACACTGAAGGATGCGCTCCGCGTCTCGGACGGTGGGGAGGCGAATCAAGGCGTCCTCGATGCGTCTGGCCTGAGCTTCGTCCGCGTTCCTCAGCCACTGAACGGCGAGCTCGCAGGCGGCGGCCGCGTGCGGGATCTCTGTCAGGCGCTCGACCGCCTCCGGCGTATTCGCGAGGGCAGCGGCGGCGAGGCGAGAGGGTGCGAGGAGCTCGTCGTAGCGATTGAGGCCAAAATGCTGCGCCCTGCCGATGCGGAGCGCGGCTTCAAAGGGGTTCTCTTTCGGTAGCTCCTCCACCGCGCCCGACGTTGGCACGGATCGGCGTTTCACGCATCACTTTCCCTGACGCGCGGGCGCGGCTATCTTCCGCGCCATGGTCAAACGCTGGGTGCAATGGGGAGTCGGCTTCGGGCTCTCGCTCTTCGTGGTCACCGCCTTCGCCACGCCCAAACTGCTCCGTTCGATCAACGGCCACATCGAGCTCGATCTCCCGGAACCGAGCGCCGCGGCCCGCAAACTGCATCAGGAGCTTCGCATCGTCGACTTGCACGCGGACAGCCTGCTGTGGCCTCGCTCGCTCCTCGAACGCTCCTCCGAGGGACACGTCGACCTGCCGCGGCTCCTCGAAGGCAACGTGACCCTCCAGGTGTTCTCTGCGGTGACGAAGGTTCCGAAAGGACAAAACCCCGTGCGCAACCGGGGCGATACGGATGTGATCCACCTGCTCGCGAAGGCCTCGGGCTGGCCCCGGGATACCTGGTCGAGCACCTTGGCCCGGGCGACACACCAGAGTCAAAAACTCGAGCGTTTCGCCGCGGCGAGCGAGGGTGCGCTCGTGCCCATCCGTTCCCGCGCGGATCTCGACGTCTACCTCGCGTCAAAGTCCACCGGTGCGGTGGCAGGACTGTTGGCACTCGAGGGGTTGCACATGCTCGAGGGCGAGCTCGCGCGGCTCGATACGCTCTATGAGGCAGGCTACCGGATGGGCGGACTCACCCATTTCTTTGACAACAGCGTCGGAGGCTCGGCCCACGGGTGGCACAAGGGAGGATTGAGCGAGTTCGGTCGCGAAGTCGTGCTTCGAATGGAGGCGCTCGGTATGATCGTCGACCTCGCGCACACTTCGCCGCAAGTGATCGACGATGTGCTCGACCTCGTGACGCGCCCGGTGGTGGTTTCGCACACGGGCGTGAAGGGCACCTGTGACAGCCCGCGAAATCTGAGCGACGCGCAGATCGATCGAATCGGCGCGAATGGGGGCGTCATCGGAATCGGCTATTGGCCGCAAGCGCTGTGCACTGCGCACCCCGACGGCGTCGCGAAGGCCGCGGCCTACGTAGCGAAACGCATCGGTGTTCAACACGTCGCTTTGGGGTCGGACTACGATGGAGCCGTGCGGACCGCCTTCGACACGTCCCAGCTCGTGTTGGTCACCGACGCTTTACTGCGCGAGGGCTTCTCCGCCGAGGACGTACGGGCGATCATGGGGGAAAACGCCCTGCGGGTGTTGCGCGAGGGGCTGCGATGAAACCGGTCCTGTGGGCGAGCGCATCGCTCGGCGCCGCCTTGCTCTTGAGCGCGGCGTGGTTTGCGTTGACCGGATACTGGGTCTACGCCTCGGAGTTCGCCGAAGGATTTGGCGCCCTCGCCCGGGGCAAGAATCTCGATGCGGCGGGGCGGCAAGCCGCCTGGAGCAGTGGCTACCGAATTCAGTACTTCTTCAGCTACCTACTTCCGGTTTTGCACGGTGGTAGCGTCGCGTGGATTCAAAGGCGGATCTTCCCGGAGCAGACTGGTGCGCTCGCGCTACTTGCGATCCTTCCCGGAACCTTCCTGCTGATGCTCGTCTCGATGCTCGTGCTCTACGACTCAGTGGCGGCGTTCGTGGTCGTCGCGAGCTTTCTGTCCTGCGCCGCAATTCTCACCCGAGACGTACGCCGGGTGGCGAGCGCGTGAACGATCACCTCAGGCGATAGACCTGCCGCAGCTCTTCTGTGCGTCGCTGGAGAACCACCACGACTGGGCTCTCGACGTTCGCGAGCTCGCGGGCCAGGCCTTCGGGCGTATTGACGAGAGCCTCGTTTAGCGAGAGCACGACGTCGTTGTTGCGAAAGCCGAGCTCCGCGAGGAAGCTACGCGGCTTCACGCCCTTGAGTCGCAGGCCGCCGTTGCGATTGCTCGACACTGAGGGCCTCTTCGCGGCTGCCGCCATCTCCGCGAGATTGCGACGTAGCCAGTGGCGGTCGATCGAGAAATTCTCTCCCTCCTGTGTCACAGGCGGCGGGGCAACACCGATGGCGGCCGCTGCGAGCTCGGCGAGCGGCTCCCGGTTCGTCACTTCAACGGGCGCGTTCGCCGCGGGTGCCGGGGCGCGCTCCTCCAGCTCATCGGCTTCCGCTGAGCCGAGCTCGTCCTTCAGCACGTCCACCATCGCCTCGATTCGCGCCACTGACTCGTCGGTTTTGCTCTCCATCTCGTCGACGCGGGCGGCGAGTGAATCGTGTCGCGCCTGAAGCTCCTGGAGTTGCGCGTCGAAGGCGCTGACGTCGCCATTTCCGCCGGAGCAGGCGGCGAGGGTGAGTGTCACGAGGGAGAGCGTCGATTTAGGCGGTCGCATGCCTCGCATCTTACAGGGAGCGGCGCGATCATCGCCAACCTGCGACGTGATTCGATATTGAGCGGCGACACACCTCGATCGAGATGCATCGCCGCTCGCGGGCTCGTGGCCTGTTGCCCGTGGTTGGCGAGTGGTGACTCAGGCGCCCGAGGGACTGAGCTCCCAATAGTATGTGACGCGCGCCGGCTTGTTGGTGGTGCCCTTGGGAAACACGAGCCCGCGCACGAGGTCCTGAACACAGCGCTCGACCCTTCGGTCATTCACCGTCGAGTCGCTCACCGCTGCGGTCTGTACTTTGCCCTCGGGAGTGAGAGTGAGCTCGGCCATCACCTTCCCGCGACGGCTCGCCCCTGCCTCGCGGTAGCAGTGGAGCACCTGATCGTCCGTTCGCTTCATCACCTGGGCAAGCTTGACTTCGTCAAAGTCGAGCTGACCCATCGGGTAGAGCGTCTTTGGAGTGACGACACTGCTGCGCCGCCCCTTCTTCTTCTTTTTGGGGACCGCCGTCAGCGCGACGTGCCCCAGGCGACCGATGCCCTCGTAAACCACTTCCGGCTTCTTCGGCGCTTCCTTGGCCGTCGTGGCCTTCGCCTCGTCCTTCGCAGCGTCTTTCGCCGTCGCGCTTTGTGAAGAGGTTTGGGCGACGAGAGCGGCGGCCACAGCGCCGGGGGAGGGCGAGGCAGCCTCAGCGAGCGCTTCCGGTTCGCTGTCGGATCGGTCCTGGTCTTCGGTGGTGGGAGCTTCTTCGCTCGCCGCATCCGGTGAGGGAGCGCTTTCAGGCTCGCTCGGAGATTCCGGCTCCGCCGCGTCCACTGGCGTATCGGCGGTTGCACCGAGGTCCCTATCGCTGGCGGCGGCTTGCGCCGGAGCGGTGAGCTCGCTGGCCGGCAGTGCGATCGGGTCGAGCTTCAGCGCCGGTTGCGCAGTGGCTGCATACACCGGCGCCTCGGGGGCGCGATTCACCGTGATTTCGCTGCTGTCGGAAGCGACGATCAGAACGACCCGCTTGTCCGCGAGAAGCCAACCGATCGCCGTAGCGGCGACGGCGACCAACGCCATCCCGATCAAGAACCCATTTTTCATGCGACTCATCCCATTGACGGCGCTCGTGGCAGCGCTGCCCAATCGCTCGCTAGTCGATCGCGACCCGATCTGACAACGGTTTTTTTAAATACCTCCACAGCGGATTGTGGTCGGCGAACGACTGTCGTAAATCCGTCTGCGACGGTGGATCTCGAATGCTGAAGAAAATCCTACGTGCTCGAAGCCTTCATGAAGGTGCTGCGGCAGAGTCTCGAGGCTCGTCCCTACGGTGGTCGTTGAATGGCGTTTGAGTGGACCACGGGGACCTGCGGAGCCTGCATTGCCTTCTCGCCCTCCGGCGAGGATGAGAAGGGCCCCCGCGGGCGCTGCCAGCTGCGCAGCGAGCTCGGTGAGGTCTCGCATACGCTGCCGCGCTGCCCGAAATACGTCGAAAAGAAGACGGGCCGGACCTGGAAACCTCCCCGCGTCTATCACGGTCGCGCCGGGCCTCTCCACGACGACGCGGATCTCTCGCCCAAGCGCAAACGGACTCCGCCCTCGGACGGCGGGGCCTATGCGGAAACGAAAACGGAGCGTTGGTCCGAATCGAGCGTCAAGAGCTACGGGGAAACTATCGATCTTGGAGGAGATGACATGGACACGAGAGCACTCAGGGAGCTGATCACCGACGTTCTTCGGGACGAAGGCGTCACCGGCGAAGCTCCACTCGGCAAACGCTGGGAAGGGGGCCGGGTGATCCTCGAGCCAGGAGACTCGACGACCCAGTCCAAGGAGATCCCCCTCGACAGCTTCTTCCACAAAATCGTCATGGTTCGGGACAAGCTGCGGGTGCTCGAGCAGAAGATCAACGCGAGTAAGAATCTGTCGGACGCGGAGAAGGTGGATCTGGAACAGTACATCACGCGCTGTTACGGATCGCTCACCACCTTCAACGTGTTGTTCCGCGACAAGGACGAGCAGTTCCGAGGCTCCGGGAAGTAGCCGCCTCGTTCACTCGGGAACGAGCCATTCGCAGCGCGCGCAGCCGCCCAGTGTCCTCGCCAGCCACTCGAGAGCCTCCGCACCGTCGGCTTCGAGAGTGTAGGGCGGATTGACCAGCATCATCCCGGTCCCGGTCATTCCGAAGGCGTCGCTGTCCGGCCGGAGAACGAGCTCGAGACGCAGGACCCGTCGAATGCCGCTCCGGACGATTCGGTTCAGCATCGACTCGGTCCAAGCGCGGCGCACGACCGGGTACCACAGCGCGTAGGTGCCGGTCGGAAACTTCCGATAGGCTCTTTCGATCGCTCGCGGGGCGTCTTCGTATTCGTGCTCGAGCTCGTAGGGCGGGTCGATGAGGACCGCCGCACGACGTTCCTTCGGGGGAACGTGCGCGAGCACTCCCTTGAACCCGTCCTCGCGGAGGCACGCGACGTTGCGCTCCCCGCGAACGAAGCTGCGCAGGGCTTCATAGTCCGCGGGGTGGAGCTCGTAGGCAACGCACCGATCCTGGGCACGGCGACGGGCGAGACTCAGGGCGAAGGAGCCTGGGTAGTGGCTGTGCCCAAAGCGTTCGCGATGGGCCGCGACGGCCTGGAGGTAGCGGGCGAGAAGGGCGGGAGGGTTCGGGATATCGGCGACACGGCTGAAGCCATCGCGGTGTTCTTCGAGCTTTCGGGCGTGCTCGGAGCTCAGGTCGTAGTCGCCCGCGCCGGCGTGGGTGTCGATCACGAGGAATGCTCTGTCCTTGCGCGCCATGTAATCCAGTACGTAGAGCCAGACGGCGTGTTTGAGCACATCCGCGAAATTTCCCGCGTGGTAGCCGTGTCGGTAGGAGAGCATCGCGCTTTGGGGGCACGGGAGAGTGAGCCGTGCTAGCCTCCCAAAACAGGGAGGTTCTTCTTCATGCCAAAGCCGCCACTTCTCGACAACGCCGGCTCAAACCCCTACGCGGCGCCACCGTCCGCGACACCGGAGGCACCTGCGGGGCGGCCTCCGGCTCCCAATCCCTATCGGACGCCGGCTGCGGACATGCGCGCGTCGGGACTGATGGCCGAGAAGCGCAGCGTTCTCGGGCTCCTGTTCTCTTTCTCCGGACGGGTTGGACGCGGGACCTTTTGGTTGATCGGGATCGGTACGCTCCTCGTCTACTACAGCGCGGTCTTCATGGCGGTGATGTCCCTCGGGGAAGAGGCCGGCGGTGGGGTGATGGCCCTGGGCTACATTCCCCTGCTCTGGATCAGCCTGGCGAACAGCGCAAAACGTTGGCACGACCGCAACAAGTCCGGCTGGTGGATTCTGATCGCGCTCGTGCCACTGATTGGCCCGCTTTGGGCCTTCGTGGAGCAGGGGTTCCTCCCGGGCGACGAAGGACACAACCGCTTTGGCGCCCCGCCGGCCTAGAGCTCCTCAGTCGATGGAGCGGACTCGTGGCGTTTCGCGCCGGAGCGCGTGACGAAGGCCCGGTAGGCAAACAGGCCCCGGAGGGCGAGGCGTCCGAAGAGGAGCCGGGTCCAGAGCCCCCGGAGGCCCGGTGGGTGAGCGTACTCGATGTGCTCGACGACCTCCGTTTCTCTCTCGGAGAGGGGAACGAAACGATGGGTGTGTCGCCAGGATGCCATCGGCCCGTCGACCTGCACGTCCGTGAATCCCTGCTCGCTCACGTCTTCGTGGCGAGCGGTCCAATGGATCGGGATCGGGCCGAGCCAGAGCGTGAAACGCGCCACCATGCCGTCTTCGAGAGCCCCAAATTCGTGAATGCGCGCGATCATCGGCGGTGGCGTCAACGCGCGAAGTACACGCGTGGACCCATGAAAGGCCCGCACCGCGCCCAGGGACGCTGCGACCGTGAACCGATAGTCAAAGACCTCATTCATTGCGCGGCTAGGGTAAGCGTCGCCGGGCGCGTGTCATCCTCGTGCTCAGTCGCAGACGTTGTCGACGTCACCACTGCCCATGGTGGATTGGGACACATCCCCGGAGGCGCAGATCTTCACGTCGCCGCTGCCGGCGGAGGCGAGCTCCTTCAGAGACTTCACCGTCGTCCGAATGCGAAGCTTGCGACTGCCGCCCCAGCTCCAGCTCCAGCCGCTGCGCTTCGTCTCGATCTCGAGGCGGCCGTCATCGACCTCGACCTTCAGCCGTTCGAGGTCGTCGTCGTGACCTTCGAGAACGACCTGATAGGGCGACTTGGCGTTCGGGTCGACGTTCGAGAAAATCACTTCGCGGCTCGGTAGACCTTCTCTCCCGCGCGCACCTCGATGTCCAAACGGTTGGCGACAGGGGGCATGGGGCAGCTGAAGCGCTTTTCATAGGCGCAGAGGGGATTGTCCGCCTGGTTGAGATCCAGGGTGAGATCGCCGTCCAGGGGAAAGTCCAGGAAGAGGTAGCGCCCACCCCCGTAGGTCGTCTCGCCGTTGGTGGCGTCGCGAACTGCACCATCACCCACTGGCGGTGTTCTTCGGCGAGGTCCGTGCGTCGGTACGCCGTCAAGCTGTGCTCCTTGCCGCCGAGCTCGAAGCGCAAGCGCCCGTAGGCCTCGCAGGGGTGAGGCTCCCCTTCATAGCCGCTCAGGGTCTGCGTGGGGGCTCGCTCTTCCAGGCGCTCGAAGCGGGCGGCGAGGCAGTAGCGCTCGAGGGGGGTTCGCGGGAAGCGATGGCGACCCAATAGACCCCATCGCCGTCGCTCGAGATTCCGTCGGGAAATCCCGAAAGGTTGTCGATCAGCACCTCGACCCGTTTGTCGGTGAGCCAATAGCGCAGCACCCGGTAACGCGAGGTTTCGTTGATCAGCACGAACTTTACGCTCGCATCCGTGAAGTAGACGGTGCCGTCGGCCAGAGTCTCCAGGTCATCGGTGAAGGCGAGTGGGCGCCCACTACACTCAGTGGCGAGCACTTCGATCGTACCATCGGCTTCGGCGCGAAGAAGCCCCGCGAACGCATCGGCGATCAGAAGCCGTCCTTGCGGGTCCCAGTGCAATCCGAGAGGCCGCCCCTCGGTGTCGGCGAAGAGCTCGGGCGGGTCACCGAGCCCGGGCCAGCGCAGAATTCGGCCGTCGTCGAGGCCGGCGTAGATTCGTCCCACCGCATCGACCTCGATATCCTCCGGACCAAAACCGTCCGGGAGCTCGACCCGTCTTGCGTGATCGAGGGTGCGATTGGGACTCCAGCGACCGGGGTCCGGGACCGGTGGGTTCCATTCTTCCGGAGCAATGCGGACGGGCCAGGCGAAGAGGTATGCGGCGACCAACGCCAGGACCCCGATGATGGTCACGAGCGCTTTCTTCACGTGGACTCCTTCGGCGGTGAATGCAGCCAGTAGAGCACGAGGGCGAGAAAAGAAAACGCCGACGCGACGACGAACGGAGCGCCGGGAAAGCGCACGCCGAGGGACCCGTCGGTGAAGCTGCTGAACAGCTGCGTGTAGAGCACGGGGGAGAAGACCATCGCCAGGCCAGAGAGGGCGGACAGTCCGCCCTGCAGCTCACCCTGTGAATCCTCAGAGACGCTCGCGGAGAGGACTTCGCGCAAGGCCGGGTCCTGCAGTGCACTGATCAGGGCAAAGGTGATCAGCACGTAGACCACGATTGTGGTCGGCGCAAAGCCGAAGGCCATGAGCGCACCGCCTTCGACGGCGAGAGAGAGCCAGATGGTTCGCCCGACTCCGAGCTTGGGAAGGACCGTGCGCAGGATCACGGTCTGCGAGATCAGGAAGATCACCCCGTAGTAGGTGAGCGAGGCGCCGATCTCTCCTTCGCTCCAGTCGAACTTGGCGATGGCGACGTAGGACCAGACCGCCGGATAGACCCAGCTCGACAGGGTGGCGAAAAAGAATACGGGGATGAGAATGCCCAGGCCGGAGGCTTTGAGCAGGCGGGCGAGCGTTCCGAAGGAATTCGACCGGGACCAGGAGAACGGGCGTCGATTCTCGACTGCGAGCGATTCGGGCACAAAGAAATAGCCGTAGACAGTGGTGAGCGCGGCTAGGGCGGCGGCCAGGTAGAACGGCGCGCGCAGGTCCAGCTCGCCGACCAGACCTCCGAGCGCCGGACCCGCGATGAATCCCACCCCGAAGGCCGCACCGATCAGACCGAAGCTCTTCGCGCGTTCTTCGGGCGGGACCCGGTCCGCGATATAAGCGTTGGCGGTGGAGTAGGTGGCGGCGAAGACGCCAGAAAGTGTCCGTGCCGCGAGAAAGACCCAGACAGACCAGGACACGGCCAGGAGCACCATGTCCGCGGCGAGGGCCGCGAGCGAGAGAAGCAGGACCGGCCTGCGCCCGTAGCGATCGGACAGGCCGCCCAGGATCGGCGAAAAAATGAACTGCATCGCCGCATAGAGGAGCGTGGCGATTCCACCCCAAACCGCTGCGCCACTCACGTCCGTGTCGCCCAGATCCATCAGCAGGCGGGGGAACAGTGGAATCACGATCCCCACGATCATCGAATCGACAAAGGCGGTGACGACGACGAAGAGGATCGCGGTCCGAGGCGCTGGCGAAACGGCCATGCCCGTCGCTCTACACGAGGGGGGGCTCGAGGACTAGTCAGTGGCCGGAGCGGTGCGCGTGCTCGCGTTTGAGAAGATCCCAGATGTCCTCGACGCTCGGCGAGCCAAACAGCGCGGCGGTTGGGCAGGGGAGGTTGGGAGCAAAACGACGATGGTCGCCTCGGGCCAAGGCGTCGTCGACGCGACGCTGGCACCGTGCCCAGGCCATTGGCTTTTGCCAGGCGGTCAAGGCAGCGACGTTGGAGAGGGTGCCTGGGAATTGGGCGCAGCGGGCCCAGGGCCCGCACACCTCGAGGGCCGCCTCCGTGTCCAGACACTTGACGACGACCCAACGCAGCAGCTCGACGACGAGCACGTCCGCAAGGACGCCCTGGTTGCTAACTATTTGATTCTGTTGATTTTCAGCCCACATTTTGGCTTCTCCTGAGAATGCGAATGATTGTCAATATCATGAATTCGCGAGAAGATCGCAAGGAGAGATGCGCCGTGAAGGGCCCCCTTTTGATCGCTCGATTCGGCCATTACTGTCCGTCCATGCGAAGGCTGAGATGGATCGTGATTGTGGCCCTCGCGGCATGCCAGCCGCGCAATGGAATCGAAACGCCCGCACCGGAGCCCGCGCCCGAGCCGGAGCGCTCGAATGTGCTCCTCGGGGAGGCGAGCCAGCTGACCTTGGTGGGAAAGCGCGCCGGCGAAGGCTACTTCAGCGCAGATGGAAAGACCCTGATCTTTCAGAGCGAGCGCCGAGACGACAATCCGTTCTATCAGATCTACGCCATGGATCTGGACGCTGGCACCACGCGGCTCCTGTCGCCGGGATTCGGCAAGACCACCTGCGCCTGGCTGCACCCGGACGGCGAACGTTTCCTCTTCGGCTCGACGCACGAGGACCCGGAGGCAAAGCAGAAGCAGAAGGAGGAGCTCGAGTTTCGCGCTTCGGGCCAGACCCGGCGCTACTCCTGGGATTACGACCCGAGCTTCGACATCTATCAGGGGACACTCGTTGGCGCGGGCGACGCCTCGAAGATGAAGAACCTGACGGATACGCGTGGCTACGACGCGGAGGCTTCCTATTCACCGGACGGTACGCTCATCGCGTTCGCCTCGAATCGCCGGGCTTACAACGAGAAGCTTCTTCCCGAATGGGAGAAGCGACGCGAGACCGATCCAGCCTTCTTCATCGACCTCTACGTGATGAACGCCGACGGCACGAATGTTCGACAGATCACCGACACCCCTGGCTACGACGGTGGACCGTTTTTCTCGCCGGACGGGACGCGGATCACCTGGCGGCGCTTCAACCCGGAAGGCACGCAGGCGGAGATCTGGACGGCCGCGGTCGACGGCTCCGACGCAAAGCAACTTACACAGCTCGGGGCTATGTCCTGGGCGCCGTTTTATCATCCCTCCGGCGACTACTTGATCTTCACCACGAACGAGCACGGCTACAGCAACTTCGAGCTCTACATGGTCGATGCGGTGGGCGCCCACGCGCCGGTGCGGGTCACCGAGGCCGACGGCTTCGACGGGCTGCCCGTGTTCACTCCCGCGGGCGACGAGCTCTACTGGACGAGCAACCGTGCCGGAGACAAAGGCCAAATCTTTCGCGCCTCCTGGAATGACGCGGAAGCGCGGCGCAGGCTCGGACTGTCGCCGCGAGATGCGGCCCCGGCACCCAAGCCGCCGACCGTTAAACTCGCCTCGCTCGAAGAAGACGTCGCCGCACTCGTGAAGCCCGAGCTCGAGGGGCGCCTCACCGGAACCGCTGGAGAAAGAGCGGCGGCGGAGTGGCTCGCGGGACGTTACTCGCAGCTCGGCCTCGAGGCCCCGAAAGGCGGCTATCTGCAGGAGTTCGACTTCGTCGCGGGGGTTGAGCTCGGCGACGACACGGCCTTTCGCGTTGAAGGCGAGAAGGTGATCCCGAAGAAGGGCTTCATTCCGCTCGCTTTCAGCGCGCGGGGCGAGTTTGAGCCTGCCCCGGTCGTGTTCGCGGGCTACGGCATCGTGGCGCCGAAGATCGACGACCAAGAGGCCTACGACTCCTACGGCGACATCGACGTGACCGACAAGTGGGTGATGATGCTGCGCTACAAACCCGCCGACGTCGACGAGGCGCGTACGCGTCATCTCGACCGCTTTTCCATGCTCCGTCTGAAGGCCACCGCCGCTCGCGACAAGGGAGCCCGAGGAATTCTGATCGTCACCGGTCCGAAACCGAAGGTGAAGAGCGAGCTCGTACCCCTGAGCTCCGATGCGACCCAGGCCGGCTCGGGGCTCGCGGCTCTCTCCATCGACAACTCGGTGGCACGCTCGATCCTTCAGCCGACCGGACGGTCATTGGCTGATCTGCAAGATCAGCTCGACGGAGGTGAGCCCGTCGAAGCTTTTGAAATTTCGGGGGTGAAGGTCGATGCCACCGTCGACCTCGTGGACCAGAAGACGGTCGGCCGCAACGTCGTGGGCCGGCTCCCGGGTTCGAACCCGAACCTCGAGCCCGTGTTGATCGGTGCCCATTATGACGGGCAGGGACGGGGGCAGAGCGGCAACTCACTGGCGAGCGCGGACGAAGAAGGACAGGTCCATCCCGGTGCCGACGACAATGCTTCTGGAGTGGCGGCCCTCCTCGAGATCGCGAGGCTCCTGAAGAAGCGTGGCCCCTTGAAGCGAACCGTAATTTTTGCCGCCTGGTCCGGGGAGGAGCTCGGTCTCTTGGGATCCGCCACCTGGGCGGAGGAGCGGTTGGGGTCTCCAGGAAAGAGCGAGCGCCGACTGGCTGCGGCGTTGAATCTCGACATGGTCGGGCGCCTTCGGGAAGTGCTGGTCCTAAACGGCACCGGTTCGTCCCCCGTATGGCTTCCCTGGCTCGAGGAGCTCAACGTGGGTTATCGAATGCCGCTGCGTGCGCGACCGTCGAGCTACCTGCCGACGGATGCGACGTCGTTCTACGTGCGCGGCGTCCCGATTCTGAGTGCCTTTACCGGTGCCCACGGCGAGTACCACACGCCCCGGGACAGCGCTGAGCTGCTGGACTATCCGGGGATCGCGCGTACGGCGCGCTTCTTTGCCGCCGTGGCCACACGCCTGGCGCAGAACGAATCGTTGCCCGAATACATCGAGTCGAAAGCCCCGGAAGACCGTGGGGGCCGTCGAGCCTTCCGGGTCTATCTGGGCACGATCCCCGACTACACCCAAGCCGGCGAGAACGGCGTGAAGCTGACCGGGGTGAAACCCGGCACTCCGGCCGAGGCGGCGGGCCTGACGAGCGGCGACGTCATCGTCGAGCTCGCGGGCAAACCGATCGAGACCATCTATGACTACGTTTACGCCCTGGAGGTCTTGAAGCCCGGCGAGGCTACCACGGTCGTGATTGTGCGCGCAGGCGAACGCATGACACTCGAGATTGTGCCCGGGTCGCGGGACTGAGATTCTCGTGAATCCAAATCGCCAGGCCGTGCGAAAGGCCATCTGAGGGCGCGGGTCCGTCCCGCAACCTCGGAGAATGGGAGTGTTTTTGGCCGCCGCAGACCCAGCGTTGCAGCCCTCGCTGCTCGGGAGGATCGCTTCGGGCGACCGCCGGGCGGTACGTGCGTGCATCGAAGCCTACGGTGGCTTGGTGTGGTCCCTTGCCCGGCGCCACCTCGCGAACGACGCGGACGCCGAGGAAGCGGTCCAGGACGCATTCATGAGTCTGTGGAAGAGCGCGGGTCGCTTCGACCCGACCCGCGCGGAAGAGGCGACCTTCGTCGCGATGATCGCGCGTCGACGAATCATCGACCGTGCACGCAAGCGTGCGCGGGTGAACGAGGGGCACGAGCTTCCGGAGGTTCCGGTGGCACCGCAACTAGAGCAAAACGAAGACGCACGGCGGGCGGCTGCCGCCCTCGAGGCGCTCCCCGAGGACAAGCGCAAGGTGCTGTGGCTGTCGATTCATCAGGGCATGTCGCACGGCGAGATCGCCGAGGCGACCGGGTTACCCCTCGGCACCGTCAAGTCGCACTTTCGTCGTGGATTGCAGGCGGTTCGGGAGCTGCTGCGCGAGCCGAGTGGGGAGGAGGTGACGTTGTGACGGATACCTCCAAGGTCGAACGGTTGGTCGAGTTGCTCGCCGAGCGCATGGAGCGCGAGCTCGTGGTCGCCGAGCGAGCGGAGCTCGATACGCTTCTGCGCGACCACCCGGATTGGTCTGAAGACGACCTCGAGCTGACCGCGGCCGCCGTGGACCTGGCATTCCACGATTCACCGATTGCCTTGCCTGAGGCGCTCCGAGGCGCGCTTCTCGAAGATGCGGCGAGTGTTTTGGGTGAGGAGCGAGCAGAGGTCGTGAATTTCGACTCGGTGCGCCCGCGGCGCGCGGGACCATGGGTGGCCTGGTCTGGTTGGGCGGTGGCCGCGGCGGCGGTGGCTTTTCTGCTCTTCTCTGGCGAGCCGCTCCCTGAGCCCGAGTCGGTGGTGGAGCTGCCGAGCGCTGCGGAACGTCGCGCGGCGCTCGCGGCGAAACCGGAAACGCTGCGCCTGGAGTGGAGCGCTACGGAGGATCCGCTCGCGAAAGGCGTGCGTGGCGACGTGGTGTGGAGCGCGGATGAGCAGGAGGGCTACCTGCGCTTCGAGGGCCTCGTTGCGAATGACCCGGAGCGGAGTCAATACCAGCTCTGGATCTTCGATGCTCAGCGAAACGAGGCACACCCGGTGGATGGGGGCGTGTTCGACAGCGACGGTGGCGAGGTGGTCGTGCCGATCGATCCCCGCGTTCCGGTGGGCGAGGCGACCCTCTTCGCGGTTACCCTCGAGCGTCCGGGTGGGGTCGTCGTCTCCACGCGCGAACGTCTCGTGTTGATCGCGAAGCCCGGGTGATTTTTCTGACCGCCCGTGCATCCGAAGCGCGCGCTTTGACGAATCCGTGAATGCCCACTGCAGAGAGGGATTCATGCCGTCGATTTCGTTGCAGAGCTGTCAGCACCTTTCAAACGCCTCCCGCAGGGCCCTCGTACAGGATTTTCTCGATGATCTCGATGATCTCGGTGACGACAGCGAATGGCTTCACGGACTCGCCGAACGGGTGATCGACGCGTCTCTCTCTGGCGACCAGGGTCTTTCGACAGAAAAGCTCCTCGCCTGGTTGGCCAGCACGAACAGCACCCCGGCGGTGATGGAAGCGGCGAGAAACCTGACGCGCGCTACCCGCTTAGAGCTCTTCTTTCAGAACGATTCGAGCGCATCCATGATCGCGTTCAGGTCAAAGATTGCTGTTCCGTGTCCTGCCCCTTCGAGCTCGATGTAGCGGCTCTGTGGCACCCGCGCCGCAAACGCTCGGGTTTGCCGCGCGGGAACGAAGGGGTCCCGGGAGCCCTGCACGAAGAGGACCGGGACCCGGATGTCTTCGAGGGCAAATCCGAAGCGACCCAAGCGTTGAAAGTCGTCGACCGCTCCCGAGGAGCCCTGGCGAAACACCTCGTCGAGGAAGGCCCGCGCCATCCCGCTGTCGACCACGATCCGCACGAAGGGCGCCTCGACGCCCGTGGCCGCGAGTCGCAGCAACCGGCGGGGTAGCCGGGTGCCGAGCTGGATCAGACGGAAATAGGCGACGAGAAGCCACGGGGCACGGTTCGCCAGGAGATCAGCGCTTCGATCGATCCAACCCGCCGCGGCGCGCATCCCGTCCGCGATGCCTCCGGGAGCGGTGACCACCGCCCGGTCCAGTCGATCGGCGAAGGCGTAGGCGCAGGCCAGGGAGTAGGGTCCACCGCCAGACCCTCCGATGCTCGAGAAACGGCTGATTCCGAGGGCGTCGAGCACCGCACGGACGTCTTCGGTTACCGAGAGCACGCAGAGCTCGGCGGAGCCTGAGGTTCCTCCGAGGCCCGGCCGGTCGAGGGCGATGAGTCGAACATCGTGCGCGCGCGCCCAGGGCTCCGCCAAGAGCGCTTCGAATCTGCAGCCCGGGGAGCCGTGAAACCACACCCAAGGGGATGTCCCGCCGGAGTTCAGGTCGAGAAAAGCGATCTCGCGGTCTCCCGCGCGAATTCGTCGTGGCGTTTCCGCGAGCCGCGCTTCGATTTCCTCGGGCTCCACCAGGTCGAGCGCGTTCGTCATGGTGCGTCGGCTATTTCGGGGTGGCTTGGCCGACCCCGGCTCGCTCACGGTAGCGGGAGAGCTCAAAGCGGGGCAAGCAAACGCACATGACGGTGAACGGCTCGTCGCTCAGGCCCCGAACACGTTGGAAACGGTCTTTGGGGATCTCGACGATGTCGCCGGGCCGCGCGCAGAAACGTTGCCCCTCGATCTGAAACTCCGCCTCGCCGCTCAGGACCAGCTGAAACTCGGTGCTTCGCAGCGCGTGCTCGGCGGTGAGCGTATCGTTCGGGGTGAAGGCCAGCGAAAGAGACAGGCCCGGCACGTTCGGACGATTGAAGCTTTCGTGAATGGCGCAGCCTTCCTCGAAGGCGAATACCTTTGCGGGGTCGAAGGGAAGATGCGCCGGGGCCGGCAAGCGGACTCCGCGTTTTGGCGTGACCTCTGAGAAATCGACGCCGCTCCCGCTCGGATGAATCGTAAAGGCGACACCGGCGGGGACGAACAGGACGTCCGGCGCACGAGCGGTGAAGCGCTGGGCCCCGATGCTGACCACTGCCTCGCCCCGGCCGATCACGATTGCACGTGCTTTGCCCGGGGGGAGGCGCTTTTGACGCTGCGCGGGGACCCGGTCGCTGCGCAGCGCCACGTCCGGAGTGTCGATCGCCTGACCGCGCGGACGATGCAGCGCTGGAGGCCCACGATGAGCGGTTGCACCCGCAACGCGCTCAAATCTGTCCAGCGCTTGCATCGTTGTGGTTCTCGGCGGCCGGCGGTTGGAAGTTGCGTTACCCGGCGTCATTCCCGATCGGAATCGGCTGTCAGACGGGTTTTCCGCCCTTCTGAGAGCGGGAATTGTCGGTTTGTAAGCCGCGGAGGGTGCACGCGTCGAAGAC
>CAYXVF010000119.1:0-18105 GCA_964468125.1 uncultured Bdellovibrionales bacterium
ATATCGACCGGGGCTCCCCAAAGGTTCCGTCAAATTCGCATTCCCGATCGGAATCCGATCGGAATCGGCTGTTAGACGGTCGTTCCGCCCGTCTGAGAGCGGGAATTGTCGGTTTGTGAGCCGCGGAGGGTGCACGCGTCGAAGACTCGCGCGGGGTGGGAGTCTCTATTTGGCCCTCAGTCGGCTAGGCTTCACACGGCTGGGTCGAGGCGAAGGCGCGGGGTCAGAGGGTGGCGGTGTCGGTCCCTTTTTTGTTTGCGCGTACGCGCTGCGAAGTCAGGCGCGCTTTCGGGTGAGTCCCCACAACAGGGCGATGACTCGATCGCTGATTGCCGCCCCGGCTGTAGCAACCCTCTCGGATGGCCCCCCGAGCCTCGTGCTCGCGAACCCGATGTGGTTGCCAGTCCAAGCCGTTCACTCTAAGAAGCGAGCTGGACCCGGAGGAGTGGCCGAGTGGTTGAAGGCACCGGTCTTGAAAACCGGCAACGGGAAACCGTTCGTGGGTTCGAATCCCACCTCCTCCGCCACCGCAACGGAGACTCACCATGAGGCCGCAGAAGATCCTCGCACCCGTCGACTTCTCAGAGGCGTCGAGCCACGCGCTCGAGGAGGCGGTTTCGCTCGCGCGCGAATACGGAGCGAAGCTCGTGGTCTTTCACGTGCACCCGATCGTTCGAGCCGTGTTCCTCGAAGCAACCTTGACCGAGTCGCCGGAGGAGTCCGCCGAGCATCTGGCAGAGGCGGAGAAAGCGATGCAGGCGATGGTGGAAAAGGCCGGCGGGGCCGACCTCGACGTCGAGACCAACGCGACCGTCGGCAACCCCACCCTCGCGATTCTCGAGGCCTCAGACCGCTACGACCTGATCGTCATGTCGAGTCACGGTGACTCGGGGTTGAGCGAGCTGCTGCTCGGATCGGTCACCGAACGCGTCGTTCGCGCGGCGAAGTGCTCGGTGCTGGTCGTAAAGCGCCGGTCCTAGCGGCTCGGTCCTGAGCGGATCGAAGCGTTCGAGCCATTTCCCATGAAACACGTCGTCATCACCCCCGCCCACAACGAAGCGCGCTACCTCCCCGCGGTGATCGACTCGGTCGTCGCGCAGACCGCACGACCTCACCGCTGGTTGATTGTCGACGACGGTTCCGAGGACGCGACCCGTCGAATCGCGGAAGACGCGGCGCGCGAGCACCCCTGGATTCACGTGCTCACCTACGAGGGAGAAAACCAGCGCGCACTCGGAAGCAAAGTCGCGCGCATCATGCTCTGGGCACTCGAGCGCGCTTCCGCGGACTGGGACTTTTTCTCGAAGCTCGATGCGGACATCGTGTTGCCACCGAATTACTACGAAGCACTGTTTCGACGCTTCGAGCTCGATCCCGCGCTCGCCATCGCGAGCGGCACCTGCGCTATCATGGTGCGCGGCGAGCGAAGCATCGAGCACGTCCCGCGAGACCACACGCGTGGCCCGATCAAGACCTATCGACGCACGTGCTGGGATGAATTTGGCGGGTTTCCAGCGACCCACGGTTGGGATGGAATCGATGGCTTGCGCGCCCAGCGCGCGGGTTTTCGCACGGAGCACTTTCCGGAGCTCGTCACCGAGCACCTGAGACCGACCGGTGCCGCACGCGGACACATTCGTGGCAAGTTCGTAACCGGGACCTTCGCGCACTTTCTCGGCTACCATCCGCTCTTCATGGTCGCTCGGAGTGTTCGCCGCATGGCCGATCCGCCCCTCGTCGGCGGTGGAATCGCGATGCTCGCCGGCTACCTTTGGGCGCGGGCCAAGGGCGCGCCGGTCTTCGACGAGCCGGAGACGGTGGAGTTCCTGCGTCAGAAACAGCTCGAACGGCTCGGTCTCGGTTGGCTCAACGGAAGATCCAGTCGCTGAAGGTCGTCGTGCTCTCCGTTCCGAGGCGGACCGGAGCGCCCTCATCCCGCGCATCGATGATGAAGTGCCCGAGCTCGGCGGAGGCACCGTCGCCTCCGAGGAACACCGCCCAGTCGCCATCGGACGACCACTGAATATCGGAAGCGTAGACATTCAGACTTTCGTCGCGCAGCGATGCCGTCGTGTCAGGCAGGTCCACATTGAAAGACGAGAGCAACGTCCCGTTGGCGAGCCCCGCATCGCCCGAGGCACCGTTCAAGAGCGCGAGCGGCCCGGTGTCTTGGCGCGACAGCGCTGTGAACAGATTCGCGCTCCGCATCTGGCCGGGAAAACCGTCGCGCAGATCGAAGTAGAAGAGCTCGTTGAAGTCCTCGAGGTAGAAGACGTCGGAGCGATAGGCACGGAGAGAAAGCAACGCATAGTCGTTGCTCTCCAAACCAGGCTGGGAACGGGTCCAAGGCTCTTGGCTCGTATCGAAGACTTCGAGAAAACGAGATGCCCCCGGCGGCAGCGCGAGCAGGTAGCGACCGGTCGGGCTGAACCGAAGCTCGGCGCTTCCGTCGCTGATGAGGCAGCGCTCGACACGGTCTCCATCGAGGTCCACGTGACACAGCTCGTTGCACACGCCCACCTGAGTGCAGCGCGTGCGGACGAGGACTCGGCTATCGGGCTTCCAAAGCACGGTGCCGCTCGGTCCCTGAAGCTCGATCAAGGGGGTCAACCGGTCGTTTTCAATCCGCGACACGCGGACGACGGAATCGCCATAGGTCGGATTGGCCTCGATCAGGTGGTGAAGCAGGCGGCCGCTCGGGTCCGAAACGATGTCAGTGCCCAGCAGCTCACTCGCCACCACCGTCCACTCGGGCCGTCCCGGTCGGAATGCGGTCGTCGTTTCTTCCCTGACGAGGACGAGCCCACCTTCCCGTCGAACGGACGCCGCGCCACTGAGAGGCACCGGGGTCAGGCTTTCGAGATCCGCATAAAACCAGGCACCGCCCACGCGACCGAAGACGACGAGCTCCTGCGCCTGGTCGAGGAACACGGTAGGTGCGTCTGGTGAGCTGACGTCGGAGTAGAAACGACGCGTTCCGTCGTCGACATCGTAGACCGCGATCTGCCACGGGTCACCCCGCTGAGGCTCGATCGCATAGACCACGCGACGGCGATCGTCGCTGACGATCGGCCGGATCAGACGCGCGCCGGCGCGTGATTCGACTTCGCTCGAGCCGGTGATGGTGCATCGCGCACCGTCGCGACCACCAACCGGTCCGCACGGAAGCTGACCAGCAGATTGTCGCGACTGACGTCGCTTCCCGAGCCCGAGCCGGTGCCAGTGTCGGTCCCATCGTCCGCACCAAAGTCCGAATCGTCGCCGTTCGTCGCGCTGCCGCAGGCACAGAGCGCGACCGCTCCCAAGACTCCGATCCATCGACCCATGTCTCTTCCTAGTCGCATGCCGCCCGTCTCCACAATCCCCCGGAAAGCTGGCAGGGTTCGCGGTCGAAACCCAGGAGGACGATCGATGGGTGAGGCATGGATTATCGACGCAGCGCGCACCCCGCGCGGCAAGGGAAAGAAAGGAAAAGGAGCGCTCACGGAGGTTCACCCCCAGGAGCTCCTCGCGACCGTCCTACGAGCTCTTCCCGAGCGCGGCGGCTTCGAGCCCGAATGGGTCGACGACGTGGTCGCCGGCTGTGTCAGTCAGGCGGGCGAACAGGGCGCGAACCTCGCGCGCAATGCGGTACTCTCCGCCGGATGGCCCGAGCCAGTCACTGGCGTTACCCTCAATCGATTCTGCGGATCGGGGCTTCAGGCCGTGAACTTCGCCGCAATGGGCGTGATGAGCGGCATGCAGGGGATGGTCGTCGCAGGCGGCGTCGAGTCGATGTCGCGCCAGCCGATCGGCTCGGACGGTGCGGGGATCGACGGAAACAACGACATACTGCGCAAGACCGTGGTGCAAGTGCCCCAAGGGGTGAGCGCAGACCTGATCGCGACCCGCGAGAGCTTTAGCCGGGAAGATCTGGACGCCTTCGCCCTGCGTTCGCAGCAGCGAGCGGAAATGGCGCAACGAGAGGGGGTCTTTTCGCGCAGCCTGATACCGGTCACGGATCCGAGCTCGGGCGAGGTGCTCTTGGAGCTCGACGAGTATCCTCGGCACGGAAGCACCCTCGAAGCACTCGCCTCCCTGGGACCCGCATTCGAGAAGATGGGCGCGATGCCCGTGGGCCCGAACGGCGAGACGATCGACCAGCTCGCGCTCGTGCGCTACCCGGAGGTCGACGCGATCGCTCACCGTCACACGGCGGGGAACTCGAGCGGCATCGTCGACGGAGCGGCCGCGGTCGTGCTCTCGAGCGACGAGTTCGCGCGGGAGCGCGGTCTAAAACCGCGGGCACGCATTCGTTCGCTGGCCACCATGGGGGCGGAGCCGGTGATCATGCTCACCGCACCGGCTCCTGCGTCGGCGAAGGCGCTGAAGATGGCGGGCATGTCGGTTTCGGACATCGACCTGTGGGAGATCAACGAAGCGTTCGCGGCCGTGCCCCTCGAGACCATGCGTCGCCTCGACATCGACCCGGAAAAGGTCAACGTCAACGGGGGCGCGATCGCGCTCGGTCACCCCCTCGGTGCGACCGGAGCGATCCTCCTCGGCACCCTCGTCGACGAGCTCGAGCGCCGCGACCTGAGCACGGGCGTGGCCACCCTCTGCATCGGCGGCGGCATGGGCATCGCCACGGTGGTCGAGCGATAGGCCCACTCCAGCGTCGGGTTCGTGGTCCGCGGAACCGTCGATGCTCGATCGCTTGCCGGTTATGACAGGAGAACGAAGGAGCTTTAGCGCCGCGGGGGTAGAAACCTGCTCCCACGAATCTTGGCGCCCTCTTCCACCAAGAGCCTCTACCCCATCCTCGAGCTCAGACGCCGCCACCACATGACACCCTGGCCGCGAGTGGTCGGGATCGATGAGCACTATTTCAGGCGCCACCGAGGTTGAAGAGGGGATGGCGGAGCAGGGGGGATTCGAACCCCCGATAGGGCTTTTGACCCTATAACGGTTTAGCAAACCGCCGCCTTCAGCCACTCGGCCACTGCTCCAGCGGGAATCGCTGACTACACAATATCCTTCGGTCTTGGCAAGGGCAGAGGACTCGGAGGGAGTTCGGGGGCGACCTTCAGACGGACTTGGGTCCAAAATCGCACTCTTCCCGGCGCTTGAAGCGACCGGAGCGCTCGGGGGTTGCGTGCGGTCAGACGACGCGAACGTGTTACACTGGAGTATATGGTGGATCCCCTGATCATTCCCTCGATCGCCATGCTCACCGGTGGCGGCATTCTCGCCGCCCGCGACTACCTCAAGCGGCGCCTCGAAAGCAGCGAGGACCGCTACATGTCCATGTACGGCAAGACCGAATGGGACGCCTCCAACATGGACCTCACCATTCACTTCGATGCGGGAGAAGACGGACGCGTGAAGCGTGAGTTCTTCGCGCGCCTCGAGCGTGGGCTCGTCGAAGATCCGGAGACCTTCAAGCTCTTGCGCGAAGTGGCCGACGTCTCGGGTAAAGAGCTCCGCTTCGAGCCCGATCCGAACGTGACCGTCGAGTCACTCTCGAAGCCACGCAGAGGCATGTACTTCGACACGAGCCGTCCGGGCGAGATCCGAATGGTCTGGAACCACATGCAGACCGACGGCGTCGGCATGTGGACCACCCTACGGACGCTATTCGACGAAAACCCGCCACTGATTCCCTACAAGGATGTGCCGATCCCTCCGCCGGTGCTTCCGGAGCTCCTCGCGATCCCTTCGACCGCTCGCCGTCTCGTCTGGCGAGGCAAACTGAAGAGGAAGCAGCTCGAAACCGGACCGAACCTGCAACGCGGTCTGGTGATCTGGGATGCGGATTCGATCCGCACTCTCAACGGCCATCTCGGCGGAGGCTCCTTCAACGTTCTGGCGAGTGCCATCGCGGTACACGAAGTCTTTCAGTGGCACCCGGATAGAAAGAAGCTGACGGTTGGCCTCACCGCCTACTTTCCCTTTCTCGAGGGACGCAACAAATATGGAGTGATCCTCTGCAAGATCAAACGAGGTTTACTCGCGGACATCGTCCGGCGACTACAGCGCCAGACCAAGAACCCGATCGTGGGTTGGGGTACGGCTTCGTCACAAAGCTACGCCCTCGCCAAGATGCCCGACAAGGCGTTCGTCAAGCTGATCAGCTACTACCGCAAGCAGGTCGACGTGCTGGTGAGCAGTCTACCGGTGGGACAGAAGCCGATCACCGTCGATGGGGTTCCGACGGTCATCGCCTGCCATCCTTGGGAGCTCACCCTGCCTTATTACTTTCTCTTGGTCGGAACCCGGCATCAGCTCCACGTCTCGTACACGTCTCGAGACATCCGCGAGAAGGTCTTCAGCTATCCGCACGAGAAGCTCGAAGCCCCGCCGGGCGTCCCGGAAGAGCTGCTCCCCGAGCAGTCGGGAGGCGCTCAGTAGAGCAGCTCGACCCAGCGGCCGCCGGCGACCAGCTCAGCGCGACGGCGCTCCCATCTTTGCTCATCCCCCGCGAGCCTCGCGAATGCGGCGTTGAGCTCCTCGCGGATCTGCTCCAATCCCGCGATGTACACGTAGGTGGTGGGCAGCTGGAGTAGATTCCAGACTTCTCCCCCATGCGAGCCCAACGCCTGGTCCCAATCGATCGGGTCGGACCAGTGAGGTCTCGGGCTCAAGGCCTTGATCGCGTCGAAGGTTTCTTTGTCGTAGTACTGGTTGAAATCGTCAACCTGGTCGTTTTGATAGAGCAAGTCGAGTCCCGTGCTCGCGCCGTGAAAGAGCAGCACGCGCCCATTCCAATCCGGATACTCGGTGTAGAGATTCTTCACGAATGCGCGGAAGGGCGCGATGCCCGTTCCCATTCCGATGAGGATCAGATTCGCGTGCATCTCAGCAGGGATAGGGAAGGCGATGCCGTAGGGTCCCGCCATCGTCACCGTGTCGCCGCTCTTGAGGTCGCAGAGATAGTTCGACGCGACGCCGTCGTAGCGCTCACCGCTGTAGTCATCGATGTACTGGCAGCGCCGAACGGCGATCTTCAGCCGTGGCTTGTCGCCCTGCACGCGCTGCGGGAGGTCGGCAATGCTGTAGAGCCGAAAGTGCTTGGACTTGCCGAACTCTTCTTGCCCCGGGGCGAGCACGCCAATGCTCTGGCCGACCCGAAACTCAAGGTCCGGACGCTCCACGTCGAGCGTGAGCTCGCGCACCTCGTCGGCGTCTTCTGGGGTGATGCGCTCGCTCGCGATCACCGTCGCGTCGAAGCGCGGCTCGGTCGAATAATCCTCTAAACGCATGATTACCTCCCTTTCGTCTCACACGATCCATTGCTTTCGCAGCTGTGGCAATCTGTTCGTCCCGCCAATGCATCCGGGTCGCCGCCCTGGGCCGGGAACGCGTGCCGCCACGCGATCTGCACCAGTACCCAGCCCACCGCGACGGTGACCGTGCCGAGGAGCGCAACCGCGACATGCATCATCATCGGATCATCCTCCGAGACCGGCGAATCCCATGAACGCGAGAGACAAGAAACCCGCGAGCATCAGGGTAACCGCCGTTCCCTTTACGAGATCGGGGACGTGGGCGAGCTCGAGCTTTTCGCGCAGTCCCGCCATCAGAATCAGCGCGAGCGTGAAGCCAGCACCGGCGCCGAGCGCGTAGACGATCGACTGCACGAAACCGTAACCCTTGTTCGTTTGAAACAACGCGAGGCCCAAAATCGCGCAGTTCGTGGTGATCAGAGGCAAGAAGATCCCGAGCGCACGAAACAGGCTCGGGCTCGTCTTCCTCACGAACATTTCCACGAGCTGAACCGTGGAGGCGATCACCGCGATGAACGAGATGAGCTTCAGGTAGGGCGCGCCGATCGCGAGGAGGAGCGCGTTGATCCCGAAGGCGCAGACCGAGGTGATCAGCATGACGAAGGTCACCGCCAATCCCATCCGTGCCGCGGTGGCGAGCTTGCCCGATACGCCGAGAAACGGACAGATCCCAAGGAAGTAGGCGAGCACGAAATTGTTCACCAAACAGGCGTTGATGAAGATCGTCCACAGGGATTCGTCGCTCATGCCGCCACCCCCTCGGACACGGGCGCGGTGCGCGCCGGCTCGCGCTTGATCCAATTGAAGAGCAAGAGCCATCCAGCGAGGGTGAAGAATCCGCCGCTCGGGAGAATCATCACCACCCAAGGCTCGAAGGCGTCCGGGAAGAGCTGCAGACCGAAGAGGGATCCACTCCCCAGAATTTCGCGCACCGATCCCAGGCAGAGCAGGGCAAAGGTGAACCCGAGGCCCATGCCGAGGGCATCCAAGATCGAGCGCCAGACGCCGTTCTTTGATGCGAAAGCTTCGGCGCGTCCGAGGATCAAGCAGTTTGCGACGATCAGCGAGATGAATGCCCCGAGTGCCCGGTGCAGCTCGAGGCTCACCGCCTGGATCAGATAATCGACCACCGTGACGAAGGTCGCGATGATCAGAATGTAGGTCGCGATTCGGACCTGCTTCGGAATGAAGCGTCGCAGGAGCGCCACCACCGTGTTCGACCCCAGGAGCACGAACAGCGAGGCCAAACCCATGGCGAGGCCGTTGATCGCGGAGTTCGTCACCGCGAGCACCGGACACATGCCGAGGACCTGCACGAAGACCGGGTTGTCCCGCCAGAGCCCTTTGATGAATTCCTCGCTCGGCGAACGCGGTGGTGCGTTCATGGCGCCTCCCCTCCGCGGAAATCATCGAGGTGTCGCTGCGCGCGCGGCAGCCAGCGCTCGCCGCTCTGCGCCAAAGCACTCGCGATCGCAAAGGAGGAAATCGTCGCTCCGGTGACCCCGTCCACCTGCCAACGCTCGCTCTTCTTACCGTGCTTCACTCCGGTCACGGGATGCAGGAGCGCGCTACGGTCTGCGTTGAGCGCGATATCGAGAGCCTCAAAGTTTGCGACAAAAGCCGGGTCGGTCTCGATCTTGTCCCCTAGACCCGGCGTCTCCTTGCTCTCGAGGACCTGGAGTCCGACCACCACCTCGCGGTGCGGGTCATAACCCCAGAGCACGCGAATGACGTCCGCGTAGCCCATCGCCGCCCCTTCGATCGCGAGGCCCACCAGTCGCCCGGCGTCGTCGTAGCCCGCATGAATGCGAGGTCCATCCGGGCTCGCGTCGTTCACCGGAGCAAAGCCGCCGTCGTCGCGTGGCAGGAACGAGGCGCTCTTCGTCGCCGCGGGAAGGACCTCGAAGATCGCGGCCTGGAGCGCCGCCTCCTGGTTCGCCCGAATCGCGGGCGCGGTGCCGATGAAGACCCCGACGATCAGCAGTCCACACAACAGCCCCACTCCGACCATCGCTCGGATCATCGGCCAGCTGCGTGGCGGCGCGGGAAGTTGGACGAGGGTGCTGCTCATGCGGAGAGCTCCCGCGTCCCGTAGACCCTGGGCTGGATCCACTGATCGATGTGCGGCGACAGCGCGTTGGCGAGGAGGATCGCGTACATCACGCCTTCAGGCATGCCGCCCCAGAGACGAATGACGACCACCAACGCACCGATCAGTACGCCGTAGAGCACGCACCCGAGCGACGTCATCGGCGAGGCCACCATGTCCGTCGCCATGAATACCGCGCCGAGCACGAGCCCCCCGGAGAACAGCATGAAGAGCGCACTCGGGTAGCGCGTGGGGTCGACAGCGTGAAAAAGCGCGCTGAGAACGAATACGGTGGCAAAGATCGCGGCCGGGATCCGCCAGTTCATCATCTTGCGCGCGGCGAGGTAGAGACCACCGGCGAGCAGGAGCACGGCGCTCGTCTCCCCGGTGGAGCCCGAGGTCATGCCGAGCACGAGATCACCGGTGTTCGCCGCGACCCGATCGAACTTCCAAGCGGAGAGCGGAGTCGCGCCACTCATCGCGTCGAAGACCGGCGTCGTGAACGGAAACGCCGCAGTCGAGCTCGGCAGCCCCGTGAACCGTCCCTGGGGAAACGCGGGCATCCAGCTCGTCATCGCCACCGGAAACGCTGCCTGCAAGAACGCCCGGCCAATGAGTGCGGGGTTGAAGGGATTTCCGCCGAGGCCACCGAAGATCGCCTTCCCGAGTCCTACGGCGACGACCGCGCCCACCACGGTCATCCAGAGGGGTAAGGCGGGCGGCAGAGTGAGACCGTAGAGCAGGCCCGTGATCGTCACCGACCAATCACCCACGGTGGTCGGTCGTTTCGCTGCGACGCAGAGGAGGTGCTCCACCAGCACGCAGGATCCGGTAGCGACGGTCAGCGTCAACAGCGCCGCCCAGCCGAAGACATAGACCGAGAACGCCGCGGCCGGCAGCAGCGCGAGCACCACGTGAAGCATGATCTGATCGACGCGGTTGTCACTGCGAATGTGCGGCGACGTCGTGATCTCGAGTGTCTTCGCAACCTGGTTCATGAGGCCGCCTTCCTGCGGACGGCGGCTTTCGCGACGCGGAAGTGCTGAACGAGAGGGATGTGCGATGGACACACAAAGGAGCAGGAACCGCACTCGAAGCAATCCATCAGGTGATAGTCACTCGCCATCGTGTCCGTCTGCCCCGCCTGGGCGAGCAAGCCGAGCTGCGATGGGTTCAAGCCGATGGGACAGGCGTCCACGCAGTAGCCGCAGCGAATGCACGGATAGACCGGGTCCGCGCGGGTTTCCGCGGAGGTGAACGCCACGACCCCGGAAGTTCCCTTGAGGATCGGCATGTCCAAACTCGATGCAGCCGCACCCATCATGGGACCGCCCATGAACACGCGGCTCAGGGACTCCTCAACCCCGACCCAATCGAGGAGAAAGCGCAGGGGCGTGCCGATGGGGAGGCGATAGTTGCCCTTTTTCTTCACTGCAGGGCCGGAAACCGTGATCACGCGCTCTTGAATGCCCCGACCGTGCGGCAGCAGTCGTCCGATCTCCGCGGTGGTCGCGACGTTGCACACGAGCGCTCCTACGTCGACGGGCAATCCCCGGCTCGGTACCTCGCGACCCAAGAGTGCCGAAATGAGTGTCTTCTCGGCGCCTTGCGGATACTTCACCTCGAGCACGTCGACACTCCACGAGACGTTCGCGGGAAGGTGAGAACGCAGGTGCTCGGCGGCGTCGAGTTTGTTCGCCTCGACGGCGATGATCACCCGCGTCGGGGAGCAGAGGCGGGAGAGGTAGCGGATCCCCATGAAGATGTCTTCGTGCTGCTCGAGCATCACCCGATGGTCGGTCGTGAGGTAGGGCTCGCATTCGACCCCGTTGATGATCAGCGTATCGACCGTCTTGCCGTCGGGAACCTTCATCTTGACGTGCGTGGGGAAGGCCGCACCACCGAGCCCCACGATGCCCGCCGCTTGAATCGCAGAGATGATCTCGTCGACGGACGCACTGTCGACGGGACAGGGAGTGCCCTCGCTCACCTCCTGCGTCGAGCTGGGATGCGGCTCGAGGTACACCCCTTGGACCATCTTCCCGGTGATCGAGGGCGTCCAACCGATCCTGCGCACGACGCCGGAGGCCGGCGCGTGCATGGCGACGGACATGAACCCATCGGGCGTTGCAATCTGCTGCCCGCGGGTCACCTCCTGTCCCTCTCGAACCGTGGGGATCGCCGCCTTCCCGATGTGCTGCTGAAGCGGAATCACGAGCACGGGGGCAAAGGGAAATTGGCGGATTGCCAGACCCTTCGTCTCATCCTTCATCTCCGGAGGGTGAACACCGTGACGAAAGGTCTTTTTGCCAAACCAGCTCATGAGCAACTCAGTTGAACTTCTCTGCCCGGGCAATGAGCTTTTCGATCCCCTTCTCACTCCGGTCGCGGGGCAGCCCGGGATGGATCACCTGCGCCGTGCAACGCTCCGCGGCCTTGACGATGTCCTTGTAGGGCCCGGCGTTCGGGTCCTTGATGTAGGCCTTCTTGTTGGCGTCGTAGGCGAAGATCTTCGGATTCAGATTCACGCACTCGTCGCACGCGGTGCACTGGTCCGAGTCGATCCACGGAGCGACGTAGCCATCAGCCCCCGCAGGAGCGGCATCGGCCACGGGCTCGCTGACCGCGGCACCCTCGTTCGCTCCGCCGCCGGCGAGCTCGAGGATCCCCTCACCCGCGCCGCCGGCGAGATTCATCAAGCCCTGCGCCAGCTTGCCGACGAGCTCGCGGCGAACGCGCTCCTCGATCTCCGCGTCACTGGTGGAACCGGGTTTCCCAACCCCTGCGATCGCGCGGAGCATCGTCCAGAAGTCGCGCCGCTCCTCGCAAGAGGCGACCATGGTCGAGTCCACGAGCAGGCGGGTGAGCTCGCGTTTCCTATTGACGGACCAAACGAAGGGGAACAGCCCTTCGCGATCGTCCGGCTCCATGTCGATGAACTCGTGGAGAGGAACCATCTTGTCGTTCCACGTGTCCGGCGGTGCCAGGCGGAAGTGCTTGCGGAATCGGTTTTCGGTAATGGCGAAGTCGATGAAAGTGAGTGGCACCTCCATCGTCTTCTCTAGACCGCCTTGCCGATAGCGTAGCGTATAGGACGGCCAATCATCTTCGAGTCCTGGGTTGCCCTCGAGGTCGAAACACTCCTCCGGCGTCCTTCCGTTGTCCGGGTCGTAGCGGAAGAGCGGATAGGCCCGCGACTCCACCGCGAGCTTTGCCTGCGCCGAGCTCATGTCGTCGCCGATGCCGTGCTCCGGTTGGCAGGAAGAGTAGAGATTGAAGAGCGCCGGGCGGCGCGCCTTCAGCCCGCGAATGAACCCTTCGATCATGTGACCCGGGTGCGCGATGGTGCTCTGCATCACGTAGGTGGTGCGGTGCGCCATGCCGATGAGGCCGATCTCTTTGCGTACCTCTTCTTTGCCGCGAATCGCTTTGCCGAACTGCGCCATGTCCGAGATCTGCCCCATGAAGCCGGAGGTGCACGCTTGACCGCCGGTGTTGGAGTAGACCTGAGTGTCTACCACGAGCACCTTGATCGGCTTGCCTGACATCATCAGCCGCGACAGGTTCTGGAAACCGATGTCGTACATCGCGCCATCGCCCCCCACCGCGACCACCGGCGGGCAGAGCTCCCACTCTTCGTCGGTGAAGTGCTGCCAGTTGAAGTAGGTGAGCTGCTCTTCGTGCTCCGCCGGGTTGTAGGTCCCCTCGAGCTCGAGCTCGGCGATCCGAATCGCCTTGAAGCCTTCGGCCATCTTCGCCATGTGCCCCTCGAACACGCCCATCGCCATCGAAGGCGTGTCTTGGAACAGGTGGTTCGCCCAAGGGAATGGGTAGGGGTTGTAGGGGTAGGTGCTGCCCCAGACCGAAGTGCAGCCGGTGGCGTTGATGATGCCCATCGACGCTCGGCCCCGGCCACTCGTGCCTTCGCTGTAGCGCCACTCGAGATCCTTGAGCTTCGCAACGATCCCCGTGACCCGCTGAAGCCAACCCCGGTCGATCGGTTGGCCGCCGGTCGCGCTCTCGACGTTCCCCGCAAGACTCGCCAGGGTGACGTCCCCGTCACCGATGTTCGACACCATGCGCGCCAGCGTTAACGGGTCACTGATCTTGAGCTCCTCGACGAGCTTGAGCTGAATGTGTTGCTCGAGCTTGCGCGTGAGCTCCTTTACGTAAGCGAGGTGCTTCTCGATGCGGGGCTGCATCAATGCCTCCACCGTCGCCACAAAGAGGTGCATCGACGTCTTCTCAGAGCACCCGAGGCAAGCCCCATCGCCGCTGCTGAACGACAGGTAGTTCGTCTTGTCGAGAAGGATCGTCTCGAGCGCACCGATCCCTTCCTCGAGGTCGTCGACTCGGATGTACTTCTTCTGCGTCGTCGGAAGATCGAGCCAGAAATCCCAGTTCTCGCGCAGGCGCTTCACTGAGCTCTCGCTCTGCGTCGCCGGGCGAAGCGCGTCGTCGCTGCAGACCTCGACGCACTCCATGCAGCCCTTGCAGGTGTAGGGGTTGACGGTGATCGAAAGCAGACCTCCGCTGCCCGCTTCCTTCTTTTCGAGATTCCAGAAGTAGGGTCGCGAGAGCGCAAACTGGAATCCGTTTAGAGCCTCACGGAACTCGTCGAACTCCTTCTCCAGCGCCTTCCTCTCCTCTCCGTCCAGTCCGCTCTCGGCGATCGTGTGCTCGATCGAGCCGAGAAGGATCGCGTTGGCCGAGTCGGTCTCCTGCGCCACTGCGAGCTGTTGCTTGAAGTGCCCCTCAAGCTGCCGGACGGCCTTCGGAAGATACTGAGTGTCGCCGCCTTTCTTTTTGACCCGCTTCAGGACGGTGTCGAGAACTTCGCCAACCTCGTTTACGAGGCCGGGGATCGCCGTGTCCGGACAGACAGTGTAGCAATCGCCGCACGCCGTGCAGTTCTCCGGGATCCACTCCGGATGCTGGAATCGAATCCCGGTCATGTCCCGGAACATCGCCGAGCCGGCGGGCATGACCCCGAGGCCGATGAACGGGTCCGTGATGTTGTCGTTGGCCATTCCGCGTGCGTAGAACGTCCCGGTTTGCTCCCAGAATCGATGCACGTCCGTGATCTTCGACTTGCTCAGCGGCTCGCGACGCACCATCACGGGGATTGGCGGCTCTGCGCCGATTTCCTTGCTATGCTGATCCGTTTCGAGCACGACCCCGCCGTGTGGGATCGCCTTTAGCTCATCGAATCCGCGGCGTACGACCCGCATGTTGTCCTCGACCACGCGCGCGCCCTTGCTCCCAAACTTTGTCTGGAGCTGGTCGCGGATCGCGTCGAGCAAGCGGGGCTCATCGAGCCCGGCCTTCTGCGTCACTGGCGAGGCGGCGAAGAAGGCGCCCTGAAAAGCGATGCCTTGCATCCGCAGCTGCAGGTCCGGGTCGGTCGCCTCGTCCCGGGCGATTTGAAACGCATCGAGGGCGAAGACCTGAATCTCCTGGTCGACGATGATCTTGCGATGAGCTGGAGGGATCGATGCCCAGATCTCATCGGCCTTGGCGAGATCGGACTGAATGACGAAGACGCCCCCCTTCTTCAAACCGGCGAGGGGGTTCGTGTGGTGGAACACGTTCGGGTCCGGTGAGAGGACGACGTCGACGTAGAAGTACTCGCTGTTCACACGGATCGGCTCCGGTGCAGCGGACAAGTAGTAGGTGGTCGGCTGACCCTTCTTCTCCGAGCCATACTTCGGATTCGCCTTGATGTGGTATCCGAGCAGGTCAAAGAGAGTCATGGCGAGGTTTTTGCCCGTGGTGATCGCGCCCCAGCCGCCAACGGAGTGGAAGCGCACGGTGATACTCTCCTTCGGCATGAGGTTGGGGTTCTCAGATCCGCGCACCGCGAGCTGACGCACGTGCGGATAAGCGTCCTCGATCGTCTCCTGGTACGTCGCCTGTTTCGGCGTGACCGGCGTGTCGCGGAGGAAGTCAATCGACAGGTAGAAGAGCTTCTTCTTCGGTCCCCCCTCGAGCATGTTCTCGACGGCGCCGATGATTCCCTCCGGCTGCAGATCGCGGCTTCCCATTCCAAAGGAGCCCGAGTAGAGCGGCGGAGCATCGGCCAGCGTGTAGGCTTCGAGCTCGGGGAAGGGACGCTCCTTCTTGTCACGACCGTTTTCCAAGCACTTCGATACGGTCGCACGGATCTCTCGCATGAGCGGGAGATCGACTGCCAGTGGTTGGTCGAGGCGTTCGAGGACCGCCACGCCTTTGCGTCCTTTTAGAATCGGCGCGAGCAGCTCCGCGGGGAACGGGCGGAACATCGCGAGATTCACCACGCCGACCTTGATTTTGCGGGTCTCGCGCAGATAGTCGGCCACGCACTCGGCGCTCGGAATGAGGCTACCCTGGCCGAGGATCAAATAGTCCGCGTCGTCGGTGCGATAACTCATCACCCGGGCGTAGGCTCGACCGGTCAGCGCCAGGAACTCCGCCATCGCTCGATCCGTGAGCTCCGCGACGTGGTCGAAGAAGAAGGGTCGTTGGGCGGCGACGCTCTGCATGTAGGAGTCTTGGTTTTGCACCAATCCCGCCATCACCGGGTTGTCCACGTCCCAGAGCTCGGGGATCCGTCGGCGCGTCTCGCCGTAGAGAATCCGCTGTGCTGGTGTCGGCGTCTCGATCATGTCCTCCGGACGGCCGAGGTATTCCTCGATGAGCGCGCGCTCCGGGATTGCGAGCGACTCGATCAGGTGGGTGGTGAGAAAACCATCCTGCGCCACCACACCGGGATTGAGAGCTAGCTCGGCGATCCGGTGGGCGATGATGTTCAGGTCCGCCGCCGACTGGGCGTCCTTCGCAAAGAGCTGGAAGAAGCCCGTGTCGTCGATGCAGTGGTAGTCGTCGTGGCCCGCGTGCACGTTGAGCGTGGCCTTCGTCATCGCCCGTGCGCCGATGTTGAGTATGTAGGTCAGGCGCTTGCCCACGGCCGCGTAGAGCGACTCGTGCATGTAGGCGATGCCTTGGCCTGAGGAGAAATTCGCGGCACGCAAACCGGTCATTGAAAGTCCCGCGGTCACCGCGGCCGCCGCATGCTCGCCTTCCGGCTCGATGAAGATCAGCGGCCGGCCCGCGATGTTCAGGTGTCCTTGCGCTGCAGCCTCCGCCCAAAACTCGCCCATCTGGGTAGACGGCGTGATCGGGTAGGCACCTGCGGCGTCCGTGGACTCGCGTTCGCACATGATGACCGCGGTGTTGCCGTCCATCGCGGCGCGGGTTCCGGGGTACTTCGGAGAGTTGGGCGACGACTTCATAAAATGACCTCTAAGTGGCAGCGTCGATACGACGTCCTTTGCGAATGATCGGTTTGGCGGCGGCTCCGCGTGAGGGACCCTCCTCGGGGTCGATCCAAACGATGGCGCCCGTTGGGCACCGCTCGATGGGGGCGCGGACCGCATGATTCTTCGAGTAGTCGATGACCGGCAGGTTGCTTTGCATGGTGATGAGATCGGGCCCGTCCATCGCGCACTTGCCACAGGCGGTGCACCCTACCTCACAGTCCTCGAGGACCTGGTCGCCGGCTTCGAGCGACCTGCAGGCCACCCAGAGTCGATGGCTCGCGGGATGGAGAGAGAAGAGATCCTTCGGGCAAGCATCGACGCAGTCACCGCAGGCGGTACACGCGTCCTCGTCCACCACCGGAAGCGAGTGGGCGTTCATGTGGATCGCGTCAAAGTCGCAGGCGACATCACAGTCCCCGAGTCCGAGGCACCCCCAGAAGCACCCCTTGCCGCCGCCGGACACCCGGTCCGCAGCGGCACAGGAGTCGAGCCCGCGATAGTGGGCTCGATTGCGCGCGACGTTTGTCCCCCCGGCGCAGGCGAGGCGGGCGACACGTTTTTCGCTCGTTCCCACGCTCACCCCGAGGAGCTCGGCGATGGCCCGCCGGCCCACGTCGTCGCTCACCGTACACGCCGCGGGCTGCGCTTCTCCCGTGACCAAGGCTTCGGCAAAGGGTCGGCAGCCCGGGAGACCGCAGGCCCCGCAGTTTGCATGCGGCAGCAGGTCCTCAACCGCGTCGATCCGCGGATCCTCCGGCACGTACAGCTTTTTGTTGGCTACGACGAGCAACGCCGCGAGCGCGAGGGTGAGCCCCCCGAGCGCGCCCACGGCGGTCAGGACCAGCATTCCAGCTCCCATCCGGGGTCTCTCCCCCGAGATTCTGTTTGTGCTAGCACGAGCGCCGCGATTCTCTCATTGACACGAATCAAGGTCCGCCGTGAGCGATCAATTGGTCAGAGTGACCCGAAATCCTCCCACGTACGCAGTGCCGGTCGTTTCGAGCCCCCCCGGATTCCACGCGATCTGAAAGTCGGGCTGGAGGCGCAGCCAGGGCGTCGCCGCCGGTCCGAAGCGCTGCTCGGCCATCGCATAGGCTCCAAACGGTCCCCGCCCCGCAGCCGAAATGCGATTGCTGTAGCCGTAGGCGGCCGCGCGGATCTCGAGTCCGTTCTCGTCGCCGTAATCGAGCTCGGCGACCGCGGGAATTCCTTCGGCCGATTCCAAGCTGACCACGAACGCGCGCGGCCGCCCTGGGTTGCTGGGAACACCTTCGAGCACCGCCGCACGGGCGGTCGAGGGCAGCACAAGAAACTCTGTGTCGACGGCGAGAATCCCCACCCGGAGACTGAGTCCCAGCACCGCCGTGCCCGGGTCGAAACCGCCCGCCGCGACGTAAATGACCTCCCCCAACCGCGGTCGCCTCGAGTGAGACGGGATCGGGATCGGGATCGG
>CAYXVF010000120.1:0-4179 GCA_964468125.1 uncultured Bdellovibrionales bacterium
TAGCTAGCCGCTAGAGGTCTCTCAGCCCATCGCCCAAAGGGGTGATTCGGGCAAAATCCCCCGCTCGAGGATCATCTACGGGCGCACGCAGCGGGAGGAGTTGCCGAACGGCGCCCGTCTGACGTTTTCTCGACCACCGCAACGAAGCCGACTGCGGGTGGGTCGACACCCTCAGCCGGCGATGCGAGGTGCGTCACGGGATCATCTGAAGCTCGCGAGCGCGCTGGACGGCTTGGGTGCGCCGGCTCACTTCGAGTTTGTCGTAGAGATGGCCCAGGTGGGTCTTCACGGTGTTGAGCGAGACAAAGAGCTTGGCCGCGATCTCCTTGTTGGAGAGCCCGTCCGCCAGAAGCCCTAACACCTCGAGCTCGCGCTCGGTGATCCCGAGCGACTCCACCGCGCGTGTGTTGGGGGTGAACTCAGCCTGGGCCCCGCCGGCTGGCCCCAACCGCAACCCGCTCCACAGCCCCAGAGCGGCAAAGCCCACCGCGAGCAATACCACGTAGACCTCGGTGCCGAGGGTGCGCATCGCGTAGCGGAACTCGAGCCATTGCAGGAGAGCGGCGCCAAGGGCGAGGGCCGCACCGTAGCCCAGGACAGTCCAAACCCCGCGCCGATACTCGAACGAAGCCATGCCCTCCCCCGTAGCATGGCACCTCGAACCTCCGCTAGACGAGGCGCTCCGCGTCCATGGTCGAGGTCGCTGAAGAACACCGAGCCCGTCACCGGAGTGAGTGGGTTACCGGTCACGTAGCGAAAGCGCTAACCTCCTCGATTGCCGAAAGTCATCATCCAAACGACCACGGCGATGAGCGCGAAGAAAACGATGACGCCGAAATTCACCCAGATCGCGATGCGCGTTCGAGACGGTGCTTCATCGACTTCGCGCGTCGTGCCGCGTTCCTTGAGCTCACCGGTTTCCGTGAGGGTCTTCGATTGCTCAAAAACGTGGTCGAGCAGGCGACAACACGGCGATGACGAACGCCATCGGACTCGAATCCAACGAGCGTGCCAGAGCAGCATCAGCAGCGCGCCGACCGTCGCCGTAACGGCGATGGGAAACCATCCAAGGGCGGCGGTCAGAATCCTTCGCGGGGTCCCGCAGCGGTAGTGCGCGATCGGCAAAGAGTCTGAAACGCCACAGCGTGGCGATTTGCCTCGCAACCCAAATCGCCGGCTCTTGCGCTCACAGCGTGAGGCTTGCGCCCATGGCATGGGCGCTGCAGAGGGTCCGGGCGTGAGCTCAAAGGACACTTCGAAGCACTGGACGGACCGTCCTCTCCTGCGCATCCGTCCCGCCCGGGATGCGGCGTTTTTCATCGGCACCTTCGCTGCCTTGGGTCTCGCGTGGGTCTTCCGAGCGGTGACTGTGCCACTGCTCCTGGCCTTCCTCTGCGCCGTCCTCGTCGATCCGCTGGTTCGCAAGCTCGAGTCGCTCGGTGTCCCGCGCTGGCTCTCTGCGGTCGGCGCCCTGCTCGCCCTCATCGGAATCGGCACGACGCTTATCACCGTGGGCTTGCCGCCGCTCCTCGACGAGCTTCGCCTGGCAATGTTCGTCTATTTCACGGTGCGTTTTCCTCGCACGCGACGGATCGAGGAGCTCTTCCGCCCGGAAACGGCGGAGCACGCGCGCGCGGCGGTGACTAGGAGACAAGAAGTCCGTGAAGCGATACTGACCGGGGCCGTAAATCATCGTGTTCGTTTGGGAGCCAACGGGTGTCAAAAAGCTCAGGCTCGCCGCGAAGGTGATCGCGATGAGCAGCATGCGTGGCGAAACCCCGAGCGTGTCCGCCGCCGAAATTGTCATAGGGGCAAGGAGAGCCGCGGTCGCCTGATTCGAGATGAGATTTCACCTTCCAGTTGATGGACCGATAGGCCTCTCGCGTCGAGAGAATTCCCGACAAGACCGCAAGCACGCAGCCGGCCAGCGCCGTGGCGACGATCGGAAGCGGGGTGAGGACGGGCAGCGCGACGACCAGAGCCAAGATTCCAACGCTCAAACCCGCCCGGTCGTAGCGAAGCTCCTCGGTCTCTACTGCGGTCGCCAAAACGAACAATCGGCTCGCCCCGAGTTGGCGTACCCTTTCGCGCTGCACTAGGAGCAGGAGCGAATCCCCGGCGGAAAGGCGAAGGTCCTGAAGTGCTTCGTGGCTCAACTTTCCCCGCGAACGAATGGCGAGCGCGACCGCACCGAAGTTCTCATACAGGTCGGCCTCCGAGAGCGGTCGATTCACGAGGTCTGATTCCGGAGCGATCACAGCCTCAACCAGGCGAAGATTCTTCGCTTCGAGATCTCGATCGGCCCAATGTCGCGAGGGCGCGAGATCGATACCCCGACGCTGCACCAGCTCGTTGATCACCTCCGGGTCCGCGCGAACCCGTACGACATCGCCGGTGGAATAAAAATCGCAACCGCGGCTGTCGGCGCAAGCTTTCACTCAGAACGAACATTGCAGCGATGGTCACGGTGGCTTGGTCGCTGAATCCCGCGAGCGCTTCTCCGGCACTCAACACGCCGCCCAAGAGCAGAACCACGAGCACGGCGAGGGCGGTGACGTCGAAGGTGACGAGCTCTGTGGCGAACGCAATGGTCGCCCCGAGAAGGACGAGCAACACGAGGACGAGATCAAAGCTCACGAAGCCTTTTCCCCACCCTTCGAACCTTTCGACGACTCATTGTCCTCCGACTCGTCGTGTTCCGAATCCTTGTCGGACTCGGAGTCCTTCTCGGCCTCGTCCTTCTTCGAGCGTTCCTGGTCGGTCTCGGGTGGGTTCACCTCTCGAAGCTGTGAAAGAACGCTCTCGGATACGGACCGCAGGTGGAGGTCCATCTGCGGGTAGGCGATCTCGACCCCCGCGCGACGGAAGGCGGCATCGATTGCAAAGTGAAGGTCGCTCTCGATCCGAAAACGGCAGTCCGGGTCACGGATCCACGCGAGCAAGGAGAAATTGAGGCTCGAGTCGCCAAAGGCTCGAAAGTAAACCACCGGCGCCGGCTTGCTGAGCACCTGGCCGTGATCTTCGGCGACGGACATCAGGGCCTTGCGCGCGAGGTCGACCTTGGAGCCGTAGGCGATGCCAACTTCGACCTCGATGCGAACCTTGGGATCACCATGCGACCAGTTGGTCACCGAGCTCCCGACGAAATGGCTGTTGGGGACGATGACCGAGACGTTGTCGCGGGTTCGCACAGTGGTCGAACGCGCGCGAATGTGCCGGACCTGCCCTTCGAGGCCTCCGTCGAGGTGCACGAAATCGCCCACTTGTATTGGGCGCTCCGCCAAAAGGATGAGCCCGCTGATGAAGTTCTCGACGATGTTGCGCAGTCCGAAACCGATCCCGATCCCGAGCACACCTGCAAAGAGGGCCAAGGACGACAGTCCGATCCCCACGAATCGCAGACCGATCATCCCCCCGGCTACGATGAGCAGGTAGTGAATGATCGTGCTGACCGCGTTCGACAATCCTTTGTCCCACTCCAGTGCGGAGTAGATCCGGCTCTGGAGAAATCGCCGCACCCCCCGTGAAATGGCAAACGCCAGCACGAGGGTCATCAACATCGCGAGGATTGACATGGCGCTCACCTCGTTCCCTTCGATCAGGAACAAGGGATGTCGCAGCACATCAAAGAAGTGCTCGACGCTGATCTCGAATTGCCAGACGCCCCAGAGGGCAGCGACAGTCGCGGCGGCGAGCACGAGGAAATACCAACCGAGGGTGAGAAGGACGTCGATCTTCGTCGAGGCGCGTTTGCCCAAGCCGAGGCGCTTCGAGACCGTCCCTCGAACGCCGAGCAGAATGTGGACGACGCGCTGCCCGACGACCAAAAGGAGTACACAGCCGAGGAGAAGCAAGGCGGTCAGAGCCCATCGCGTCCACGGCACACCCGTGTCCCCTTTCGGCTGTCTCACTTGGATCAGGCGGTCGAGCGCTTCGATCGTGCGAAGCTCAGCGACCGCATCGTCGAGGATCGTCAGTCGAGTTTCGAGAGGTGATACCTCCCCCTCGTCGTTACCCGTCGTGTCGAGAAGAACCTCAGTGGCAGAACGCAACTGACGTGCTTCGGCAATGCGAGAATCAACATCGTAGCGCGGTGCCACGGCCCGTGCATCTGGCTGGTAGAGAAAGGACAGGGTTTCCACCCGAGCCAATGCGGTGTCTCGCCGGGCTTCCGCGAGG
>CAYXVF010000120.1:4279-6371 GCA_964468125.1 uncultured Bdellovibrionales bacterium
CGACGTACACGCTGCGGCTGTCGACGGTCCGGCTCTCGAAGAAGTCGTCGTCGATCTTGCCGTAGACCACCACGTCGTCGTTTGCGAGGAGGTAGCTCGCCTTGGGGTACCACTCCCAGTCCTCCATCTCGACCTCGATGGTCCCCGGGCCATAGTCGACGGTGAACGAGCCATCATCGTTGGTACTCACTACCGTTCCGCTGAAGGACACCCAAACGTCATCCGCCATAATCGAGTTTGAATGTGCTCGGCGTCGTGCTCACGATCGTCCCGCTCACGGAGATCCAACTCTCGGTGCCCATCTCCTTCGGGTCCGCGGACTGAGCTCCCAACGGAGCTCCGAACAGAAACGCGCCGAGAACGAATAATAACAGTGATTGTCTCATTGAGAGCTCCTTTCAGCATGCGGGCGACGTTCGTCGCCATCCGCGTACACAGGGAGCAATCTCGACGCCAACTCTCGGTGGAGCAAAGGAAAAGCGCTGCGGTGCTCCTCGGCGTCTCCACCCACGCAAGCGAACGTGTCTTGTCGTGCCGCACGGGCACGACGTGGCGGCATGCCCCACCTGCCCGCGGCGTGCGCGAGCCCTTCGAGGCCACAGACTCAAAATACGCCACTCAGGGGCAGTGGTAGACGCCTAGGTTGCTCACGTCGTCGGCACCGGCGCTGTCCCACTCGAGGCTCGGGTCGAAGGCGTCGTTTCCGTTCGAGTCCCCGACCGTGACCGTGCATTTGCGACGGAGCGTCTGGTTCGCGGTGCTGACGCCTCCGCCGCTCCAAGCGGTGCCCGGGTTTTGGCCGATCTGCCCGATCACGTCGATGAGCCAACCGGGGCACACGAGAGCGATCGCATCGTTGCCGTCGAAGTTGAAGCGCCCGTCACCGTCGCAAAAGGGCTCGCCCGCGCTGAACTGACCGCAGACCACGAAGACGTCCAGGGACGGGAGCTCGACATCGGGGAAGTCGTAGACCACGGGCATCGTGCTCACCCCGTTGCCGTAAATCTCGAGGGCGCAGCCGGCGAGCGGAAGCGGCCCGTCGCCCTGGTTCACGATTTCGAGTGCCTTCAGATCACCCTGGCTGTCGCCTTCGACGTATTCGCTGAACAGAAGCGATGGCGGAAAACAGCTCGGGTTCGGCGCCTGCGGGCTTCCCAGGTCTCCTAGGAGCGAATACGGCTCGAAGCCCGCGCACCAGCTCGCTCCATCGATCCCGCTCGCGAAGCGCACTGCGGGATCCGGGTCGAGATAGGCCTCCGGGTCGAGGGCGAGGCTCTTGCCCGCCTCCACCGAGAAGCCATTGGCCGCGGAGTAGACGACCTCACTCACCACGAGACTGTCGGCCCCGACGGGGCACTCCAGCCGCACCGTGTCTTCCGTCGCGAGGTCGAGCGCATCGCCATAGAGCACGTCTTCGCGAAAACCGGGCTCCGCGCCGCGAGAAAGCCCCAGGAAGACGCCCGGTTCGACGACGAGGTCCGAAGCGAGTGTGACGATCTCGGTTCCGCCATCGGTGAGCGTGCATCCGCCGAGGTAGGCCGCCTCGTCGTTCGGATTGTGAAGCTCGAGCCACTCGCCTTCCCCATCGCTGAGCGCGTCGGGTTCGGGCATGAGCTCGGTGATCACGAGCTCGCCGGCCACGGTCGGGTACTGGGCCGCGATGCAGGAGCTGTCGCTAACGACGGTACAGGTGTCGATGCAGCTCAGTGTCCCGGCGGTAAAGCCCCGACCTTCGCAGCTGTCGTCCACGAACACCACCCCATCGCAGACTTCGGTCTCCGGGCAGATCTCCATGTCGCCGCAGGACGAGCCGGTTCCCGAGCCGCTGCAGTCGGCGTTGCAGCTGCCGCAGGCATCGGTGAACCCGTCGTCGCAGGCCTCGGTCTCCGGACAGAGCTCCAGGTCGCCACACACCGAGCCCGTGCCCACGTCCGTGCAGTCGGCGTTGCAGCTGCCGCAGGCGTCCGTGAAACCGTCGTCGCAGACTTCGCCGGCTTCCTGCGTGCCGTTGCCACAGACCGGAGTGCCGTTGTTGTTCGTGTTCGTGTTGGTGTTGGTGTTTGCGTTCGTGTTCCCGTTCCCGTTCCCGTTC
>CAYXVF010000120.1:6471-17887 GCA_964468125.1 uncultured Bdellovibrionales bacterium
GTTCCCGTTCCCGTTCCCGTTCAGGAAATTGCCGTTCGAGTTCCCGTCGTTGTCGTTGACCGTTCGAACCTCGCTGTTGACGTTGCCGTTGCCGGCCGGCGGCGGATCCGCTGGGCGTTCATTCGCGCCGCCGCAGCCCACGAGCAGGGCAGCGAGGATCAGGTACGACGCTTTCATACCCCTGAGCCTAAGTGGTCGAGGCCGGTCCCGTCGATCGGAAAGCGAAGGGGCGCGCTTTTTTGGGCAACAGCTCCCGCGCTCAGGTCGACAACCCGCGACGTGACAATTTGAGGTGCCGCCATGAATCCGACCGAAGGTCCCGATCTCAGCCGGTTTTGCTTCCTGCCCGTCGCTTTTGATCCGGTGAGGCCGCGCTCCGCGCCGCAACGCTCGAGCGAAGCGCCTCTCTGGCCCACGTCGGGCGCACCCTCCCCAAAACCTCAGATCGGCCGCGCAGGCTACGAGCCCGTGCTCCCCGGGCCCTTTCGCCGGGCGACCTCCGAGCGACTGAGCGCAGAAGCCGCGACCTCCCGTTCCATGCGCACCGAGGACGCGCGCCACGTTCCCGGCGGTCCGCTGGAGTCCGAGGCGGTTCGACCTCTCCTCCAGCAGACCTACGGCGACGCCCTCGCTCACCCCAAGCTTCACGTGCTCTCCGGCAAAGTCGATCTGGGGCAGCTCCCCGTCGGCCAGTGGAACGAGACCGGCCGCCTGGGCGCGGTGCTGCTCTCGCCACCGCTCAGCCTGCATATGGACGCGTTCACGCACTCACCGCGCACCGCCGTTCGCGACGCACGCCCCGCCGCCGCACTGGACCGACAGCGGGCCCTCCTTGCGGCGCACGAGCGCCTGCTGCGATTCTATCTGAGCCGCGGCATCGACGTTTTTCTCGCCCTCGCTCCCGAGACCGCCACCCAGGCGGTGTTCACCACGGACGCGGTCGCAGCGCTCGGGCCCCTGGCGATCCGCGGCAACCTGCGTCACGACGTTCGCCGCGTCGAGATGCGCTCCTTCGTGGGCGGCATTCCAACGGCGCTCTACGGACGGCATGCGCCGGTCGAAGGGGGCGACCTGCTCTTGTCGGGAGAGCGCGGACAGCTGACGGTTCTTCAGGGCCTAGACAGCATGCGCAGCAGCGACGATTCCATCGATGCGATGGGGCGCCTTCTGCGCGACCACGCGCGACGCCTAGGCCAGCTGGAACATCTCGTGGTACCGCTGCGGCAACACGTCGTCCCCGGGCAGGCCGAGGGGACCCTGCACCTCGACTACGTGGTGGGCTATGCCGGGGACGAACCCGGGCGCGCGCTACTGGTGGCCCCCGCGGGCCTCGCGGACCCGGGCCGTTCGATCGAGAATCTGCAGGCGAAGCTGCGCGTCCGCGACCGGGACGTGATCGAGGTGCACGACGATCTTGCAGTGATCGCGGGGGCGACGAACTTCGTAAACCTCAACCCTCGGGAGGTGCTCTTCAACGATGTTGAAGCCTTGCGACCACTGCACGAAGAGCTGCGTCGACGGGGCTTTGTGGTCCACCCCATCGACCTTGGCGCCTTGAGCGAATTTGACGGGACGACCCGATGTGCGACGGCGCGCTTGCTGCGCGCCTGACGCTACTCGCTGTCTTTGCGGATCTGCGTCGCGAGGTAGTTGCCCGCGCCGGCTTGCTCGATCAGGTCCATTTGCGCCTCGAGCCAGTCGACGTGCTCCTCCTCCGACGTGAGAATGCTCTCGAGAAGCTCGCGCGTGCCGTTGTCTCCTTCGGCGACGCATACCGGAATGCCTTCGTTGAGGCGCTTGAGCGCCTCGTACTCCAGCGCAAGATCACATTTGAAGATCTCAGGAACGCTCTCGCCGATGTTGATCTTGTAGAGGCGCTGCACGTTTGGAATCCCGTTCAAGTAAAGGATCCGTTCGATCAGCTGCTCTGCGTGCTTCATTTCGTCGATCGATTCGGCCCGAATGGTCTTTCCGAGGTACTCGTAGCCCCAGTCCGTGCACATTTCGGCGTGCAGGAAGTACTGATTGATGGCGGTGAGCTCGGCGGAAAGTACGTCGTTCAGGATTTCGATGATCTTGGGATTGGGCTCTCGCTTCATATCCTCTTTCCAGGTTTGGAGTTCCGCCGGACGCAACCGGCCATAAACGAAAACCCCATTCGCGTCAAAATGTCAATAATTTCAGGAAGTTGCGACTGATTGATATTTGCACTCTCAACCAGCGCGAAGCTCCGGTTCGTGCAGGGACGGACCGCGATCGGACTCGGTCTCGGAAATGCCTTCGAGGGAGAGGGAGAGCAAATCCTGGCAACAGCCACAGCAGGTGCCCGCACCGCAGGCGCGGCCGATGTCTTCGACGCTCTGGGCCCCTTCAGCCACGCAGCGCTCGACCTCTTTCTCGTTCACCCCATGGCACAAACAGACGATCATCGATGCTCCCCAAGGTCTCCCGGCGCCGGCGCGCCTCGTTGCGAATGCTTCGCACCCGCACCTTCACCTTGCCGACCAGCGCCACGGGGGTCAATCAGAAAATGCGAACGATTCGCAGTTCCATGAACCGGATCAAGCGCCGCCGGACGAGCGGCGGCGCAAGAGCTCTATTCCTCGCCGCCCTCGCTCTCAGGAGCCGGCTCCGGCTTGGGAATGCTGCGAAGGTTACGCTGGACGCGCTTGGCCCCGGTGGCGAACGCTTTCGCCTGCTCCTTCTTGCCCTCTTTGCGGGCGGCCTTTGCCTTGCTCTTGAGATCCTTCAGCTTCGTCTGCGCAGCCGCATAATCCATGAGATCCTCCACACATGCGCGCCGAGGACGTCTCGGCCGCGCCTAGGGACCGTCAAAGACAGGAAACTCAGAGCTTTTTCAAGAGCACGTCGACGCACTTCTGCACCTTCGGCTCGTCGATCGTCATCTTCACGGTCTTCAGGCGTGCCTTGAATGAGCGACCCCGCTTCAGACGTCCCTCATCGTGCATGCGCTCGAGGGTTTGAAGCGCCTCGAGGACGATCTTCTCCTCGTCGAGGTCGATCAGCTTGGCCAGCGCATCCTCATCTTCGGGAAATCCGTGCTCTTCGCGGTAGGCCTTCAGCGCCTTCACGACCTCCCGCGATTTTACCGCGACCTTCAGCGCGTCGAGGAGCTCCTTCTTTTTCTTCGCTCCACTCCCTGCGTCGGTTTCGGCGAGCTTCTCCTTGAGCGCCTCCGGGAGACCGCCTCCGCTGAACATCTTGTCGAGCTGCGATTTGTAGGCGTGGTACTCGCGACTGTTCTCGCGCATCGCGGTACCGCGCACCTCGCTCTTCGATTCGCTCCGGTGGCTGCTCTGGTCGCGTTTTCGGTCGAGATCGCGCCAGCTCTTCTTGGGACGCTCGTCGTCGCTCATTCAAACTGTCTATCTCACGGCGCCGGCGGTGCAAACCACACGCGACCCACGGGATCGGACAACGCAACCCCCACGAACGCGTAGGCGGTCGCCGCCACATCCATCGGCGAAGCCTCGTCCACCGCCAGCGGGCGCGACGCGAGTACGACTCCGACACCGTCCGCCGCGCTCAGCGGGGCCCGAAGCCCCGATCCGTCGCTGAACAGGCTCTCGCCGGGACGCACGCTCATCGTCGTCTCGACGAAGTAGCCAGGTTCCATGGCGACCATCACGTCCGGGGCCAGGCCGCGCTTGCTGCCCGCGAGCTCGTCACCTAGCCAAACTTCCTTGACCACCTTCGTGCCCGCGTCGCGCATGCCCCGAAGCTCGCGCGCGATTTTCTTTGCGAGTCGCCCCGCGCGATTCGCCGGCACACCACCTGAGGGCTCCCGGCCTTTGAGGTTCAGGTAAATGCCGCCTTGCCCCGCAGCGTAGGCCTGGCTCTTCTGCCAATCGATGTCACCGTCGCGTTTGACCCGGAGATAGCGTTTCTGGCGGAGCCAGGCATTCAGATGCACGACTCGAGAGGCGGCCGAAGTCGAGAACGGGCTCACGAGCACGAGCGTATCGCTTGGACGGAGCCGGCTCCGAATCCGCCACACCGAGCGATCCAACGCCGAGAACGCCGCACCCAGCGCGGGGCTCAAAGTTTCGTCGTCCGTTTCGCCGCCGAGGGCGATGGCGCGCTCGATCACGTCCTGAAACAGCAGGAGCACCCGGCTCTCGGTGGTTTCGAGCTCGCCGATCAGCACATCCGTGCGCCATTGACAGTCATCGGCAAGGCGCCGGAGACGGAAATCTGGATCGGCGAGCTTCGCTGCAGCGGAATCGAAGAGCCCCGGGTCCGTGAAGGGGCCGGGGCCCGCTCGGCCCGCCACGGAGGTCACGAGCGAGCGGGGAGTCGAGATCGGGTAGAAGGGTTTCTGCGGGTCGACGGTGGGGTCTTCGACCGCGATCCGCAACGGGTCCCGGGAGAGCAGATGGAATCTCGCCATCGCTGGAACCTCCAGCGCTCCGGCGGAAAAACGCACGGAAACCCAAGGCGAGCGCTCTCCGGCGAACAACTCGATCTCGCTCTGCCCGGCCTGCACCACCGCCGAGTCGCCTTGCTCACGGACGACGACCTGCGCAACGAGCGTCTTCGTGCCCCCCTGGAGCCCGGTCACGTCGAGAGGAAGCTCGGCGAGCCATACTCCCGCCGAGAGCTCACGCATGAGCCGAACCCCGTCGGGTACGGAGAGAGCCTCGATTTGCGCGTCCGGTGCGCCCTCGACCGGCTCTTCCTCCCCCTCGACCGCACTCGGGGCCTCCTCGATGTCGCTCGGCGCATCCTCGCTCCGAGCGCGCCGTCTCCCGTCCCGTCGGCCCCGTCGTTGCGTCACCTCGTCCAACGGCCGTGCCGGTGCCTCTGGGACCTCGCCGGGTCGAATGAAGAGCATCGCTCCGGCACGTCGCCCCACGACGTTGGGCAAGTCCCCCGCCAGAACGCGTGCTCGTGTGTCCGACTCGGGCAGCTCCCGAGGCGCGAAGAGGACAGAGACCGGCACACCTGCCTCCGCCAATCCAGTCCAGAACGGCTTGGCCTCTGAATGGCTCTCGAAGCGCGGGGCTCCAACACGACCGTTGGCGACACGACTCGGCGTGACCGTCGGAGCCGGGACCCGACGATACTGATTGGCAACCCGCGCGGTACCGTCGAAGCTTCCGTGCTCCCCGGGCTCGAGGCCGGTCGTCAACGAGCTCATCACGGCGACCGGATGCCCAGGAACGGACGGCCGCATGACGCTCTGGTACGAAAGCTTCGCCAGGTTCGGCGTGAGACCGCCCCCCTTTGCTCGCTCCAGGACGATCGGACTGAGCCCGGGTGCGACGACGAACACGAGCCTAGGGCCATCGGGGGATGGAAGCTCACTGACCAGCGCGTTCGGAGAATTGTCGCTGCACGAAGCGATGGCCACCGAGGCGAGCAGGGTCCATCGAAGGAGAGGGGTCATGAACGCGAATCGACCTCGGCGACGCCATCACGCAGGACCACAACACCGTCCTGGTTCTGCACCGACACGCGATAGTGTCCCTCGACCGCGACCGGTTGCAAGGTGCAGGTGAGCCGGTCCCCCATGAAGACCGGCCGCGAGAAGCGAGCTCTCAGTCGGCGCAGCCCGTGCGGATCGCCACCCAAGACCCGTTTGATCACGGCACGCTGGGCAAATGCCATGGTGCAAAGACCGTGGAGAATGCGCCCTTTCAAGCCGGCTTTTACCGCAACCGCGTCGTCGAGGTGAATCGGGTTCTCATCCCCGGAGGCTTTCGCGTAACGAACGCTCTGGTCTTCGGCCACCTGCCATTCGAGCGTGAGCGGCTCTCCATCGGGCTCGGCGCTCAAAGCGGGCTCCTCCCGCGGGGCCCGCACGCCTTTTTGACGTTGCTCCATCGGCTTGGGCTCTCGCAACACGAGGCCTGTTTCGACGGTGGCGAGGTGTTCTCCCTCAGCGTTCGTCACCACGGTCTCGATGTCCATGATCTCACCAATGCTCTTGTCCGCCAGGTCCACCACCGTGCTGCGCATGTGGAGCACGTCGGTCGCGCGAATCGGTGAATACCAGCGAATGTCCTCCTCGCCGTGGAGGAGCCGAAGCAGCCGGTTCGGCTCGCCGATGAAACCTGGATCCCGTAGAAGCGGGAAGAGCGCGTGCGGAATCGTCCCGATCACGACGGACATCGGTGGCGCGAGGCCCGGCTCGGCCCGATAGCGAGGGTTTTCATCCCCGGTGGCGTCGAGGTAGGCGGCGATGGTCTCGGGAGTCAGCGCGTGCTGCCGCATCGGCTGAGGGACCCCCAAGTACTCGCGATTCGAACTGACCATGGACTGTTGAAAACACGCGGGGGTGGGGGGGAGTCAAGAGGCGGCTTTTTAGAGCGCTCGAGCGCATCCTGCTAGCGTGACCGCCATGGTGACCCTTTTTTGCGCGGCGCTCGTCACGGCGTCGGAACCGCCCCCGATCCCAACCGGCATGGAGCTTCTCTATGGCGACCGGGTCCCGATTCAGCCCAACGGCGAGCCCGCGATCGCGGTCGGGATCGTTCAAGGGCAACGCTCGGTCGAGCTCTCGATCGACGGCGGCCAGCTCGATTTCTATCAAGACGGCGTCCTGCGCAGTGCGCGTCCCAGGGCCGGTGCCCGCCTGCGGATCTCTCTGCTCGACTCGAAACCGGCGGTTCGCCGCTTCCACGTGGACGTCGAAGGGGTTCCCTTCGGTCAGCCGCAGCTGCTCGAGAGCAAGGCCGCCGAGTGGTCCGCACGCGGCTACGAGGTGGAGGTGCTCGAGGTCGGCGCGGCGATGGGCATCGGAGGGCGCATGATCGACACGCGCAGCCTACGCCTGGTCCTCCCGGCGAAGAGCGAAGCCGCGGCGCAAAGACTCGCCGACGCTGTCCACGAAGACACCGGCAGCCGCGCCTTCGTGGGCTCGCGCCTCGAGACGCAGCCCTGGGCTGAGCTTCGCATCGACGTCGATGGCGCGCCGATCGGCATCGCAACCAGCTACCTTCGCCTCACCGCCGACCCCGATCAGACTCTGACTGTCCGCGACGTCGAGTTCGGTCGAGGCTTTAGCCACTCGGGCGAAGAAGACCGGCTCTATCGCGGCGAGCTCTACGTGGTGGTAGACGCAACGGGTGCGCTCGCGGTGGTCAACGTGCTCGGCGCCGAGGAGCTCCTGCGCGGCGTGGTCCCGTCGGAGCTCTTCGCCACCGCCCACCCTTCGGCGCTGGCGGCTCAATCGGTCGCCGCCCGCAACCAGCTCTTCGCGAAGCTCGGCCACCGCCACCATTCCGAGCCCTTTCACCTCTGCGACGAGCAGCATTGCCAGGTCTACACAGGCGTTAACCGCGAGGATCCGCGGACCGACCAAGCCGTGGCCATCACCCGGGGGGAACTCTTGTTCCACCGGGGTCGCCTGGTCGACACGGTTTATTCGTCCACCTGCGGTGGCCACACCGAAGACAACGACGCAGTGTGGGGCAACCATCCAGACCCGGCGCTCCGGGGTCGACCAGATTTCGACATCCACCAGCACCCGGAGCTCGCTCCCTTCGCCGATGGACTCAGCGAGACCGAGCTCCCACGCTGGGTGGGACTGGCTCCGGTCACTTACTGTTCGATCGCCTCGAAGGCGTCGCGCAGCAAGTTCCGTTGGACCAAGACACTGAGCTCGAAACAGGTCGACGCGCTCGTCGCGCAGCGCTTTCCACGCGTGGGGCACGTACGCGGCCTTCGTGTGCTCTCCCGTGGTTCCGGGGGACGAGTGGAGGTCCTGGAGATCATCGGGTCGAGGGGGCGCGCCAAGCTGCTGCACGAGCTACCGATCCGTCGCCTCTTCGACCACCTGAACAGCGGTGCTTTCACCGTGGCTCGAACCGAGGCCGGAGACTACGTCTTTCGCGGCGGCGGCTGGGGCCACGGCGTTGGGATGTGCCAACTCGGAGCGATCGGACGCGCGGAGTCCGGCCAATCCTATCGCGCAATTCTGCGCCACTACTACAACGGCGCGGCGGTCGAGCGTCTCTACGGCTCAGCGCTCGCTAGCGTTCCCCATTGACGGCGAGCCACTCATCGTTCAGGGAAGAAGCGTGGAGCCCCTGCCCGAAAGCCTCGCCTGGGACCAGTTTCTCGACCTCGCGCGCACCCGAAGCTCGGAGATCGCCCTCGACCACGGCGCCCTCCTGATCGCCGCGGAGGCGCAGCCGGAGCTGAACGTTCAACACTGGTTGGCCAAGCTGGACGCGCTATCGGAACGGATCGAGTGTCGCTCGAGCTCGCCGGAAGAGCGGCTTTGGACGCTGTGTCGCTTCGTGACCGAATCGATGGCGATCAGGGGCAACACGGAAAGCTATTACGAGCCCCAAAACAGCTACCTCAATCGCGTCATCGACCGCGGACTCGGAATTCCCATCAGCATCGCCGTGGTCTTCCTCGAGCTCGGCCGTCGCGTGGACATTCCCCTGCGCGGAGTCGGATTCCCCGGTCACTTCCTACTCGAGCACTGTGACGCCCCCCTGGGGTACCTCGATCCGTTCGACCCGAGCCGGCTCCTCTCGGTGGAGGACTGCGGCGCCATGCTCGAGCGCATGAGTCGGGGCAAGCTCACCCTGCGCGCGGGCCATCTCGAGCCCGTCACCTCCCGGGAGATCCTCATCCGCATGCTCACCAATCTGAAGCTCATCCACAGCAAGCGCCGCGAGTGGCTGAACGCCATTCGAATGGTCGACGGGATCCTCGCCCTCGACCCGATGCGCACCTCGGAGCTGCGTGACCGGGGACAACTGTTCGCGAAAATCGAATTCGACGGGCAGGCGGAGGTGGACCTCGTCGGTTACCTCGAATCGCGTCCGGACGCGCCCGATGCGGCCGCGGTGGCCGCCCTTCTCGAACGCGTGCGTGAACGCTTGAGCCGCTATCACTAGCGGGTAGGATGGGGCCATGAAACCGTTCATGGTCGGCATCGCGGGGGGAACGGGATCGGGCAAGAGCACGATCGCGCAAAAGATCCGCGAAGGCATTCCCGACGGCGCCTGCGCCACGCTCGACCACGACAGCTACTATCGCGAGCACCCGGAGCTGACCGGCGAAGAGCGGGCGCTCGTCAACTACGACCACCCGGACGCGCTCGACAACGACCTGTTGCTACGGCACCTCGACGCGTTGCGCAGCGGCTGCGCCGTCGACGTGCCGATCTACGACTTCGTGACCCACAGCCGCAAACGCGAGACCCGCCGGGTCGAGCCTCGCCCGGTCGTGGTCGTCGAGGGAATTCTGACCTTCGTCGACCCGAGGGTGCGCGAACGGCTCGATGTGAAGATCTTCGTCGACACGGATCCGGACATTCGCGTGTTTCGCCGCATTCGTCGCGACATGGAACACCGTGGAAGAACCTTTCAACAGGTCCGGGAGCAGTACTATACGACGGTGAGGCCGATGCACCTTCAATTCGTCGAGCCCAGCAAGCGCTGGGCAGACCTGATCATCCCCGAAGGCGGCAACAACTCAGTGGCAATCGAGATGATCATTGGGCGTCTGACGCAGGTTCCGCGCCTGCCCTAGCCTTGCTCAACCTGGGCTTGGCGCACGATCTCCGCCACGCCAGCTCGACCGGCGAAGAGCCAGGGCAGCCCGAAGATTAGAACGGACAAGACGGTGAGCGGATAGCAGACCATCGCGTATGCGGCGCTCTCCGTCGCGCTCACGCCGAAGATCGAAAGCCCCCAAACGAGTGCGGCTTGGTAGGGCCCGAGAAACCCAGGCCCAGCAGGTACCATGATCCCGATGACGAGAATTGCGACGAGCATGAAGCCGCTGATCAACGGTAGGTCCCAACCGAAACCGAGCGCGAGCGCCCACATGCCGAGCCCGTTCGTCATCCAATAGGCGACGGTCCAAAGAATGAAGAGGCTGATCGCTTTCGCACTGGGCAGCGCGCGCAACCCGTCGACAAAGGCGCGAAGCATGCCCACCGCGCGCTCCGTCAGGCCGGGTGCGATCGGTTTGCCGATGCGCTCGATGAGATTGGGCACCCACCCGTGGGTGAGCAGCGCTCCCACGGACACGAGGGTCGCGCTCGCAAACACCGCGAGAGCGAGATACGCCGCGCTCTGCAGGGCCGTCGGAATTTCGTACTGCTCGCCGAGGAACGTCGTCGTGAAGAAGAACAAGAAGGTGACCAGAAGCCCGTCGATCGCCCGTTCGATCACCACGGATCCCAGTCCGCTCGACATCGGCGCCCCGCTCTCCTTCTTGAGCAAGTAGGGCCGCGCGAACTCGCCGAGGCGCAGAGGTAAGAGCAGGATGAGCATCATCCCGATCCCCCCGATGCGAAAGAGCGACTTGGTGCTGATCTTCGCGAATGGCTCGATCAGGATGTTCCAGCGCAGAATTCGGAACGCCTGCAATACCGTGTGCGCCACAAAAAACACGAGCACCATCAGCGGGTCGACGCTACGAATGACGTCGACCATCGCGGGAAAATCGACCTTGCGGAAGGCCAGATAGAGCATGACCCCGCTGACCGTCAGCGCGAGGACGAGGCGAATCGCGGTCTTCACGGCACGAGCCTCCTGATCTCCTCACCGAACGCGTCGGCGACGAGTGCCCTCGGATTGCCGTCGCATCCGAGCTCGACGAGCTCCTCACCATATGCGCCCCGCAAATGCTCGAGAGCCGCGGCGACCCATTCGCACTGCTCGGGGCGGTGCACGTCGCTGGCGAGAATGTGAGCGTCTCCGGTTTCGAGGAGCTCCTCCGCGCGTTTTCGCGCCCGATCGCCGTAGACACCGACGAAGCTACCGATTTCGAGCTGGAGCTTCACTCCCCGCTCGACGAGCTCCCGGGCGTGGTCGGGCTCCATGAACTGATAGCGCTCTGGGTGCGCGAGCACGACGCGGTACCCTTTGGTCTGGATCCGGAAAAGGAGCTCGTCGACCTTGGGCACTCCCTCCCAGGGCAGCTCCACCAACAGCCAATGCCCTGCGCCGCCGATCGGGGTGATCTCGTGACCGTCGGCCATCCTCTCAAACAGCTCGGGCGTGACGCAGTGCTCCGAGTTCGGCAGCAAATTCACGGAGATGGACGCGGCATCGAGTGCCTGGGTGAGGAGCGACCGTGCCGCCCGGGCCTTCTCCGGCCGGACGTCACCGCCGGAGCCCCCGCCGTGGTGCGGCGAGGGTGCGAGCGTGTCGAAGCCGCAAGCGACGAGTCCTCGAACGATCTGGACCGCCTCGGTCAGGCTCCGGGCTCCGTCGTCGACGGCCGGGAGCGCGTGATTGTGAATATCGAGCATGGCCCCCGGCTCCTATAGCGGTCCCAGACGCGCAGCGCTAGGTCGCTATTCTCTCCCTCTTCTCACATTCCCGATCGGAATCGGCTGTCAGACGGTCGTTCCGCCCGTCTGAGAGCGGGAATTGTCGGTTTGTAAGCCGCGGAGGGTGCATAGGGAGTCCAAGGCTTG
>CAYXVF010000121.1:0-17730 GCA_964468125.1 uncultured Bdellovibrionales bacterium
CCGCTCTCAGACGGGCGGAACGACCGTCTAACAGGCGATTCCGATCGGAGATGGCCCTCCAGGAGCAACGACGGCCGGCGCCTGTCGATAACTGCCTCGCGGCAGTGCCATGTGCCGCAATCGACCGGAGAATGACAGTGAACGAGCCCGTACAACGCATCGAAGACCGGATGCTGGTGTTTCCCGGTGGGGACGCACCGGTTCTCGCACCGGTGGATCCGAACCCCAGCCGTCTCGAGATGCAGCGCCCCGGGAAGACCGTCCCGGAGGGTCTCACTCTCGACCGCGTCAATACGCCGCCCAAGGACTTCACCGTCAACGGGATCGTCTACCCGAGTGCCAACGCGTTGGCGGCTTCGACGCTCGCGCATGCGGCCGGCGGCGTCGATATTCCGCCGCGCGACCTAAAGAAGTTCATGGTCGCCGGTCCTCACGCCTTCGACGAGCGCGCCGTCATGGAGCAACCGGGGGCTCTGCGCTCCTGGCTCCTTCGCACGAGCATCTGGTACACCTTTGCCGTCGGCGACGGGAAGAAAGCGAACCTCACCGGTGACCACTTCGTCGATCTCACGGTCAACAAGCCGGGTCGCCCCGCGGTACTCAAGCCCTTCATGCTGATCAACAACGGCAATGGCAGCGGGCACTGCGGTCACACCGATCTCTACCTCGGCAAGTTCCGCCAGCTCGGTCGCGAGCTCGGTGCCCTTTCCGACGGCATGAGCGCGGAGGATGCGCAGGCCAAGGCCATGTCGATTCACGCGGACGCCGTCGCCTTTCTCGACGGCAACAAACGCTGGCATGCGTGGGTGTCCGATGAGGTGAACGGTACACCGATGGTCGGCCACGCCATGGCCACCAAGAAGACCAGCCGAAGCCTGCTCCAGCGCCCTGGGGACCGGATCGAGGCGATTCGCGACGGCTTTCCCTTCACCGGCGTCTTCGTCGAACCGATGAAGGAGTTCTTCGATCGCTTCCCCCGCGGCGATTACTACATCGTCAACGACGACCGGCTCACGTCGGAGATGGCCCAGCGGGGACTCGAGGCGTTCCAGAAGATTCAGGGGAAGAAGTACGACTCGCACCTGAACCTGAGCGACGATGCCTTCTATTGCAGCGAAGCGGTGGTCGAGTTCTTCAAGGGCGCCTACGAGGGATCTGGCAAGAAGCCCCCCTACCTGCCCACGACCCGGGTGCAGCAAAAGCTCCTCGGTGTGATCAAGGGCCTCGACGAGGTGATCGCAGAGCCGATGACCTTTGGGGCATCACCGCATCTGCGCTTCGTGCACGGGAACGAGTCGGGCACCCGGGACTATATCGACGTGCGCCAGAAGCTCGTGCTCCCGGCGCACATCTGACTGTCATTTACAGACGCCGCCCTCGCCGCAGGTGCGCAAACGCGCAGCGCCCGCGACGGTGATCTGCAGCCGCTTGACGACCGTTCCGGAGACGTTGACCGGATCGGACATGTCGATCGCAATCGAGTGGAGCACCTGCTCACTCTCGGATGCGCCCCAGTTGTACGAGAAGCCTTGATTGTTGAACAAGATCGTCCTCGGCAAGGACGTCCCATCCCATTTCGAGGTGATGAACGTGGCTCCGTCCGAGCTCCCGTCTCCGTCGATGTCGGGCGCATCGTCGAAAACGAGCTGTTCGCCGTAGGTGGTCGCAGGAGTGCCGGTGATGCCGAGGAGCAGCTGCTCGTTGATCAGGTGCTCATGAATGAGCTCGTCGGTGCCTTCCGTGTAGATGTAATCCCCGTCCCGATCGAAGTAGGCGACGATCTTGATGTCTTCATCGTTTGCCACGTCAGGGGACAATAGGAGTTGAACCACGGAGTTCCTGGACGTGCGCATCGATTGCGCTCGGGCCTTGGTGGCCGCTGCGTAAAACTCGAGGGCGACTTCATTTAACCGCTGGTTCCAGGTGAGCGTGCCGAGAGACCCCACCGCCAGCGCGGTCAGGATCGAGATCAGCGCGATCACGATAATGAGCTCGATCAACGTGAAGCCGCGGGCGCGAGCTAGGGTTCGAGCGTGATTTCGCGCCATGACATGACCTTGAGGTTGGTGGACGGCTGGCCGATCTCCTGCGTCTTGATCGAGAGCGGCCGCGGCGCCTCCGTATCGCCCGCGGCGAATTCTTGAACGAACACGTCCGTGGTGTCCACGGTCGTCGGGACCTCGGTCTTCACCGTCGGTCCGCTCGCGCGGCCGGCCGGGTCGCGGCGGATCACGACCGCTTGACGAATTTTGGAGCCCGACACGAGGTAGGGCGTCTCATTGGCGAAAATCGACGTCCCGGCGACCACCTGAACATTCGCGGTCACATCGAAGAAATTTCGCGCCGCATAGCCGTAGAAGCGCGAGCCTCCGTTCAGGTTCTCGCACGGGTTCACTGACTCGATCTTCCCCGGCAGGGACGCAAAAAAGACGATCGTGTTGTCGAGAACCACCGGGTCTGACCAGTAGCGATCCTCGGGAACGCCTTCGCTGTCTGGGGGGTCGAGGTCGGTGACGAAATCACGCTCCTTTCCATCCCCCACAACCCACTCGAGGTCATTGATCGTCAGGTCGCCGATGTCGATGAGCGCGTCCGTGTCGTAGGGGCTCCCGCAGTCGAGGTCATCGCGTACCGCATAGAAGCGTTGCTGCACCGGTGTGCCGTCGACTTCGTCGGGCACGCGGTCGTCGCCCCCCGTGCCGAAGTAGACGTGCGGGAAATCGAAGTTTCGCTGCGGGAAGGCGACCGCGGGTTTTGTGATCACCGGCGCCCAGGTTCGGGTGCCATCGCCCTCCGGGTCGCCCGCGTCGAAGAGCACGCAGGCGGGCCAGGACGAGTCGGAAACCTCAGAACCCGAGTAGGAACCATTCTGATCGAGCTCAATCTTCCAAAGCCGTCCCTCGAGGTCGCCCACGTAGAGGCGATCGACATAGCCATCGGGCCCGGCGGTGACGTCGTTCGGGTCGAAGGCGTCGAGCAGCTCGACCGAGGCGGGGATCGTGTTCGGAATGGTCGACGGGTTGTCCGGCCCGTCCGGGAGGTCGTCGAAGGTCCAGCGCTTCACGAGCTCCCCATCCACCGCGTCGATCGCATAGACCGTTCGACCGACGCGGTCCGGCGCGGAGGGAATGTTGTCGTATCCCGATCCGAAAAACGCGAGGAAGCGTGGGTTTCCAGAAACCCGGGCGCGCCCGACTGTGGGCCGGGACCAGGTCTCACCGGTGGCGGTTCCCACCTCCGGGCACGCGGAGCCCACCGGGTGACAGACGTTGACCTCACCGGTGCAGCACCGCTCGTTGTCCCCCACGCCGCACTCGGGCCACTCATCCGAGTCGCTCAGAGTCACCTCCACCGGCGTCGCGACGCAGGTCTTCACACACTGGGAACGGCAAAAGGACGTCTCGCCCAAGTCCGTATCGGCGGGCGGCGTGCTCGCCGTCGTGATCAGGAACTTGTCGCCGACGGACGAATCCTCGCGCATGTAGACGGTGAGCGTGTGGTCGCCCGCGGCGAGGTTGTAGACCGTGTTGTCGATATCGGTCCGCCAGTCATAGGTGTTGTCGCCATCGAGATCGACCCGGGCCGGCGAAGTTTCGTCGATCGCGACACGGAAAGAGTTCGTGCTCATGTTCGCACCCAGCCCGCGGACGAAGACGCGGTAGTCCCCCGCGGTGAGGGTCACGAACTCGTAAACGAGCTGGGCACCGCACGGGGGAGTATCGAAGTCGCAGTTCGTACCGGTCGCGGGCAAGGGGACCACGCAGTCACCGGAAGCCGCGGAGGCATCACCGCCGACGGGGCACGTCGTTTGAACTTGGAACGTGTGAATCGAGTCGATGGTCGACGTCGAGTTGAAGTTCTCCGCCTCGATGTAGATGTTGCCGGGCGAGGTCTCGCCGAAGACGTGGTCCGCCGCGGTGCAGTCGTTGTTGCAAACGTTCGAGCAGACGGTGTTGGTCACGGTGATCGGATTCGTTCCCGTGCACTCCTCGATCGTGTTGTCCCAAGGGTCCGTGAACTCCCAAAGGGGGATCGGATCGTCCGTGTTCGTGATGTCCAGAGCGAAATAGTAGTTGTAGTCGCTGCGCCCCTGGCCCTGCGCCTGCCCAGCGATCAGGATTGTCCGCCACTGAGCGGTGCTGGAGTCGAATACATCCTGAACCAGGAGCTGTCCGTCGATCATGAACTGGTGCTCGTAGGTCACGTCGCCGTTTCCATCGACGAAGCGCTGGTTCTGAAGCCGATTGAGAAGGTTATAAGGGATGAAGGTCCACTTCTCCGCACCAGACGCCGCGTCGAAGGCGTGCACCATGCCGGCGTTCGATGCGATGAGCACGATCCGGTCGCGGGCGGAGATCACCGGGTCCGTCTTGAACGCGTTGTAGTTGTTGTCAGCGTAGGCGGGGTACTCCTCGTCCTGATTCGGGGCACCGACGAACACCGGGCTCGAGTGGCCAGCGTCGTACAGCTTCCAGTTCGTCAGATCCCTGCTGTTGTAGACCTGCGGTGGGTGATCCATGCCGTTGCGCACGTAGGTGATGAGCGTCTGTGTCTCCGACTCGGTCAGGGCCATGATCGGCGCGAGAACCGGCGCGTTGGCGACCTCGAAGTTCAGGCGGTCGTCCACCGCACCGTCGTTGTCCGCGTCACGGGCGGTGTAGATGCGCCGGTTTGATTCGTTCACCGTACGCAGCGCCTCGCCTGCCTCCCACTCGAGGGAGACGTTCGCGTCGTCCGCGACCGAGGTGAACGCAGTGCTGCCCGCGGTACCGTCGAAATTCGTGATGTTATAGGCGTAGAGAAAACCCTCAAAGCCCGGGTAGAAGAAAGCACTGCCGTAGAGCAGGTCACCATTCGTGCCGTCTGTGAGTCTCAAATCGCTGGCGAGGTCCAGACCCGAGCGCGAATAGAGCCTGCGGTCGATCCAGTAGTAGGTCAACGCCACCTCGTCGATCTCCGGGGTGACATCCGCTGCCGGCGCGAAGGCCGCTTCTTCGGACGGCAACGAGGTCTCTTCCGCCGCCATCTCGATCTTCCAGCGAAGCTTCGAGCCGAAATTCGTGAACGTGAAATCCTGACTTCCGTCGAGAAACTCTTGCGGCACGAGCTCCCAGTCCTGCCCGTCGTTGCTCGACACGTAGAATTCATAGGAGGTTCCGGTGGGCGGCGTGTACGGATTCCCGGACGATGCGTTGTTGATGTTGACCCTGATCCGCGTGAACGCCTGCGTGATCGCATCGAGCGCGATCGCCTTGGAAATCGCCGTTCCGGCGAGATTGTAGATGCTTCCACGCGTGCTCAGAATCTGGCTGTAGGTGCCGGAGTTGTTCCCGTCCGCGGCGATCAGGTCCGGCGTGCGGTCGTCGTCACTGTCGATGTCGAAGGCGATGCCGATGTCCAGGTCGTCCCCGGCGTTGATGATCGGGGTCGCCCTACGCGCGAAGTTGGCCTGCCCGTCATTGGCAAAATAGTGGACCGTGCCGCCCACCCCGCCGCAGTTCCACCCGTCGCGGCCGACCATCAGGTCAGGATCACCGTCGCCGTCGAAGTCGGCAGCCATGATGAAGGTGACGCCGGCTTCGGCGAAGCTGATGTCGGGCAGGCGGGTGAAAGTGCCCGAGCCGTCGTTCTCCCAATGTCTGAGGTTCGCCTCGCTGACGCTGCCGATGATCAGGTCGAAGTCCCCGTCCTGGTCATAGTCCGCGACGGCGAGCCCGTTGATGCCACGGCGGTTCCCCCCGCAGCCACCGCTGGCGGTGACCCCGTAGTCCGCGAAGGGCCCGGTGAGACCGGAGTCGGCGAGGAGGACAAATGCGGACTGAAAGGTTCCATCGCCGTTCGAGCGAAAGAGCAGCACGCGCGCTTCGGTCCCATAGGAGCTGCCGACCAAAATGTCTTCATCGCCGTCGCCGTCCCAGTCGACCACCTCGTGGTAGCCGCTCGTCCAGTGGGCAGCGGGCTCGTAGGTGCCCGAGTTGAATTGAGTCGTGACCACCACGGGAGCGGCGAAATTCGTCGCGCCTCCCCCGAGGCCGTCCGGAATCAGGCGGTTCTCGTAGTAGGTGGCGAGGTTCAGACGTCCGTCGGTGTTCTCGTTTTGCATGTTGAAGTAGACGAAATCCGTGTCGCCGTCCGCGTCGTAGTCGCCGGTGAGCACCGCCGGGGAGTTACCGTTGCAGGTGGTCGGCATGTCGATGCGAAAGGTGTCAAAGGCGCTCGTTCCCGGAGCCCCGCCCGCGCTGAAACCGGCGAAGTCATCGTTCACGTCGCGCGTGTTTTTCAAGAAGTGCAGGTGACACTCGGGGCTGAGCATCTGCGCCACCATGTCGTTGTGGCCGTCCCCGTCGAAATCACCCGACCCGGCGACAAACACGCGGACGCCAAAGGACTCGCCGGTGGTGTTGAAGGTGTTGCCCTTGCGAGCCAGGGTCAGGGGTGTTGCCGCATTTGTGTCCCACCCCTCGGCGGAGGTGAGCGGATCTTTGTACGTGATGTCGTCGAAAGCCTCGGCGGCGAGCACGACTTCGGTCTCGTTGCACACCTGCGCCCGCGCGGAGGAGAGCGGCCACGCGATGAGCGCGACGAGAGTCAGGGGATAGATCAACGGTCTCATCGCAGTCCTCTCAATTCCCGGCGGTCACCGCGACCTCGATCAGGCGTTTTGAGCCCGAGGGGTCGACACCGAGCGCGCGGATCAGAATCAAATCGTCCGCGTCGGTGCTGTAGTCGCCGTCGCCATCGTCGTTGTCACCGAAGACCACTCGGAACGTGCCTCGGGTGGCCGCGCCCGCGTCTCCAAAGGCCTCCGGATTGTTCGGGTCCGTGATCTCCTGCCACGACTCACATTGCGTGGGCACTCCGGTGGTCTTCAGGCCGGTGCAGATTTCGTCACCGTTCGAGAGCGCAGAGAAAAGGCCGTTTGCGTCGACCAGGAGCGCGGTCTCGTCCCGATTGTCGTCGTAGCGATAGGGCTCGTCGTTGAGTTGCTCGAGTCCCCAGGCAAGGCCTGCCTCCGCCAAGGCGAGCGCGACCTCGGACTCACGCATGTTCTGCACGACGACCAGGTCCTCCCCCATCGAGCTCATCACCGAGAGGCCCAAGACCGTGAGGATCACGAGCACGGTCAACCCCATCAGGAGCGCGAAGCCTCGTTCATTCCGGCGGACCATCAGTTCCCCCTCGCCAGCTGGCGAATGCGACCGCGCACCTGCACCTCGTGGTCGGCGCCGAAGGTGCTGCTCCCCCCCACTTCACTGTCCTCCCAGTCGACCACGACGAGCACGTCTTTGTAGCCGAGGGTGGGGGACTCGCTCTCCACCGTCGCGCTCACGGTGAAGTAGGCATCGTCGGCGTTCGGCAGCGAGCGGCCATACTTGTCGAAATAGGTAGGGAAGGCGGGCTGCCCAGCGAGGGTGCCAATGTCACCCAAGTCCAGGTCTTCGTAGCGATTTACCTGAATTTCATCGAGGGCCGCGCTCGCGAGATTTGTAGCGAGGGAGATCTCGGCGGCGTCCTGCACCGCCCGTGCCGACTGAAAGTTCATGCTCGTCAGCCCCAGGATCCCCACGGAGACGATCGCGAGGGTCAACATGAGTTCCATGAGCGTCAAGCCGCGCTCTCGGCGCGGAATGTATCGTTTCGTCACACGCATCGGTCCTCCTCGGATTTCAGCAATTCGCGTGCCAGTCTTCGCTGCTTCAGAAGGGCCGTCAAGCTTCGCCCACGAGTGGCCACGTGCCTCGACTACGCAAAGGATGCACAATGGGTGAAAGCCTTGCGGTGTAGCACGATGACCCACGAGTGGGTCGGCTGGGGACGACGTGAGCGAGGGAAGCAGCACAACGGAGCCGCGATTGCTCGCCCGACTCGCCTCTTCGCGCTTGCCGGCGTCGATGGAGCACGCGGCGAAGCGACGCCTCGGCACGGTGGCCGCAGGTTTTGGCTCACTCTTTGTTTTCGTGACCACCATGCGGAGCCTCGTGATCTCCCATGCGCAGCTCCCCGTGCGGGAGAATCTGGGTCTGGCGAATGCGATCACACTGGGTTTTGCGCTGGCGCTCTTTGGCCTCTTCGCACTCACACGCAGTCGTGCGCCTGCTCGCAAAGTACTCGAGCTCGGTCTTCTCTACGAGATCGTCCTGTGCGTCGGGCTCGCCTTCGAGGAGCAGCTCCTCCTCGATTTCTTCGACCCGGACCCGAGCCTTTCCTTCACGGTCGTCGTGCTCCTGATCTTTCCCTTGCTGGTCCCGACGCCCTGGCCTCGGCGCATCGTGGTCACACTCGTAGCGAGCCTATCACCCCTCATCGCGCTGCCGGCGGCCCTTGCCGCGAGCGGCGAGGTGATGCCCGAGACCCGCTTCATCCTGGCCAACACGATCCCTTCGGTGGTCGTCGGCCTCTTTGCGCTCTATGGCGCGCGCGTCGCCCATGTCCTGCGCAGCGAAGCGGACGCGGCGCGGCAGATCGGCAGCTACGAGCTGCTCGAGAGGATCGGCGAAGGTGCCATGGGACAGGTCTGGCGCGCCCATCACCGGTTGCTCGCACGGGAGGCCGCCCTGAAGCTGATCCACCCCGAGAGCCTCGGCGACGACCGAGAAACGGCGCAGGCTCGATTCGAGCGCGAGGCGTGCGCCACCGCCGCGCTCAAGAGCCCGCATACGGTGGCCCTCTACGACTACGGACAGACCGACGCAGGCACGTATTACTATGCGATGGAGCTGCTGGAGGGCATGACCCTCGAGCGCCTCGTGCGCCTCCACGGCCCCTTGCCCGAAGAACGCGTGCTCTACGTGCTGCGGCAGATCGCCCTTTCCCTGGCAGAGGCACACCAAAACGATCTGCTCCATCGGGACGTGAAACCGGCAAACATCGCGCTCGCCCGGGTCGGGCTCGAGCTGGATTTCGTGAAGGTTCTGGACTTCGGCTTGGTGAAGTTCATGGAGCCTCGCGCGCGCGACGTTCAGCTCACTCAGGAGCAGGCCCCCACGGGCACGCCGGCGTTCATGTCTCCGGAAGTGATCCTAGGCGAGGCGCTCACCCCTGGCTCGGATCTCTACTCCCTCGGATGCACCGCCTACTGGATGCTGACCGGTGCCCTGCTCTTCGACGCGACGACCCCGATGAAGATGATGATGGCCCACGTGCACGAGACCGCCGTGCCGCCATCGAAAGCGACCGAGCTCGACGTGCACCCGGCGGTGGACGCCCTGGTGATGCGCTGTCTCGAAAAGGACCCGCGTGCGCGGTTCCGAGACGCCGTGCAGCTTCTGGCCGCGATCGAGGCCGCGTCGAGAGCGCTCCCACGGGTCTGGTCGAATCACGACGCCACTGAATGGTGGACCAAGAGGCCGAGTGAGCTCGATTCCGCCGCGGGTTGAAAAGGGATCGCCCCGTGTCATTTGGGCGAGATCGCGTTCCAGAGCTCGACCCGGGCGACCCCCGGGGCGCCCCAGGGCTCATCGCCAATCGGCCATTCGGCCACCGGGTAGCCGGAGGAGGCGAGCTCGACGTAGCGTAGAAGCATTTGCTGCAGCGCTTCTTCGCGCGGCATTCGGCACTCGAAGGCAGTGAGGGTCTCGCGCTGCCACTCGGCGCCGGAGCGCCGGCGGGCGGCGCGTTCGGAGATGATCGCCAGGAGCTCTTCGGCCTCTTCCGGGTCCACGGTGCAGGAGGAAAGCCCACGCATTGCGACCGGGATCAGTCGCTGAGCGAGCTCGGCGGCGTCCAAGCGCTCGAGGCCGCACAGCCCTGGCCAGGCAATGGATGCATTCAGTCCATATTGGGCGGCGGCGTAGAAATTTTGGCTGACCTGCTCGAAAGGCATCTGATCGCGGATGCGGCCCATCTCGGGCTCGAGGCCCAAGGTTAGGCCGAGAAGGAACGCGGCGTTGGCGAGCATGTCGACCATCGAAGGCCCCGCCGGCAGCGCGCGCATCTCGATGCGGCAGTGCCCGTCACCGACCGGGTCGTAGACCGCGCGATTCCATCGCCAAACCGTCGAGTGGTGCAGGCGCAGCTCCGAGAGCGCTGGGACCCCTCCGGACCGAACCACCTCGAGCGGTTGTTCTTCGCTCAGCTCCATCAGGAGCGGCGGGTAGAGGCGAACCGCCTGCTCGAAGAGCACGTCCGGACCGCCGCGAACCCAGTCGACTCCGAGGCTGCAGCGGCCGATCGATCCGTGGCTCGGCCCGTGACGCACGTCGACCGATTGCTCGAACAGGGGAATGCGCGTTTCGCTCCAGAGATCGCAGCCGAGAAAGAGTGGCGAGTTCGCGCCCACCGCGAGAGCCGGACCGAGGGCGAGATTGGCGGCGTCATACACGTCGCCGAATCGTTCTGGTTCAACTCGGAGGTGGAGCTGAAAGGCCGTGTTCGCCCCCTCGAGGGTGATGTCGTCACTGGCGAGCTCTACGACGTCGCGCCCGGCGATCCGGATCTGAAAGGGTCTCCCGCGGATTTCGCGCAAACTGAGCGAGAGCGCCTCATAGCGAGCCGCGTGAGTCATCGACTCCGAGTCCAGGTCGCACTCCCGAAGCGTCGGGAGGATCCCGACGGTGACGATGTGCGCTTCACGCTCCTCGGCCGCCTTTTCGAGGGCCGAGAGGACCTCGTACATCTGCGAGCCGAGAGCGAAGAAGACGCGGTCCCGAAACGGCAACGGGTCGGTGTTGAGCTCCAAATTGAACCGATTGACCTCGAGGGTCACCCGCCGGTCCCCGACGCGTTTACGCAGCTCCTCGTTCAATCCCTTGGCGCTGCCCAGGGGATCGACGATGCACATTTCCAGCTCAGCGCCGATGGTGGGCTCTCCGCGCCCAAATCCGTCCCGGGCGAGGAGCTCGCGGAGGGCCAGGATGCTGTCATCGAGGCGAAGGCGAAAGAGCCCGGCGTCCATCGCTGATTTGTCTCCCGCGCCGTCCACGGCCGTCAAGACTTGTGGCCGCACCGTTCAACGGCTACTCCAACCTCTCATGACCCGCACGAGCGAAATCGTCGAAGGTGTCACTCGCTTCGACAGCGGCGAACCGGGGCCCACCCTCGCGGTGATCGGCGGTCTTCACGGCAACGAGCCCTGCGGCCTCGCCGCGGTCGACCGGCTCGGCGAAGAGCTCGCGAACGACGAGCTTCCTTTCGTTTCGGGCTCGATCGTGCTCGTTCACGGCAACCCAGAGGCCACCAGACAATACCGCCGATTCACCGAAGGCGGTGTGGATCTCAATCGCATCTTTGACTTCAGCTTTCTCGGGGTCCTCCCAAACAGCGAGTGGACCTACGAGCACCACCGTGCCCTGGAGCTTCGTCCGCTGATCGACGATTGGACGTCGGTCATCGACCTCCACTCGGCGAGCTTTCCAACCGCCCCTTTCGCCATTTGGCCCTTTGGCGAGCCACGCCTCTCCGTGCTTCAGCGCCTCGGCCTGGATGTCGTGACCCGATCCTGGGACGGCCTCGGCCTTCCGGGCAGCACCGCCCTGATCAGCGTGCTCTCTCAGCAGGGGCGCAACGCGCTAGCGATAGAATGTGGGCAACACAAGGAGCCAGAAGCGCGCGATCGCGCCTATCACTACGCGCGGCGCTTCCTCGGTATCGCCGGAGCACTCAACGAAAAGCTTCTGCCACTCACAGACACTCGCGTGCTCGAAATGATCTGCGTGATCAAGAAGCCGCATCGCGACTATCGTTTTCCGCGTCCCCTCGAAGGGTTCACGGCGCTGCGCGAGGGCGAAGACCTCGGTGACGGTATCGTAATCGACCGCGAGAGCATCGCGATCATGCCGAACGACCGCGTCGAGCCGGGCGGCGACATGCTCTATCTCGCTCGCCCCGCGTGACTCCGCTGGCATTTTCGTTTTGAGGGCGGCGAGCCCAGACGCAATAAGAGATTTGAATGAGGGGTTTCGTTGGAGGTCCACCGTCCTCACATCACTACCTTGCCGGGCCCGCCGATTTTGGAACCTAGCAAGCCGGTGCAGATGTGCAATTTTCGGTGACGAGAATTCGAAGGAAAATGATCGTCACCGCAGACGATCCACCAAACCCGAATCCCGAAACTGGCGCGTTCGAATCGCCGCCTCGATGGCATCGCGCGCGCCATACACTGTGACGGATGTCCGGGCGCGCGTGAGGGCGGTGTAGAGCAGCTCGCGCGAGGCAAGGTGCGATTCGGCGGAGGCCAACACGACCGACACCGCGTCGAACTCCGAGCCCTGCGATTGATGCACGGTCATCGCGAACGCGTCGTCATGAGGCGGAATGAGCGCGGTCGCGACCGAGCGCAGCTCGTAACCCGCGGCCTCGAACCCTACGGACTCATCGTTTCCGACGATTCCAATGTCACCGTTGAACAGATCCACCGTCGGATCGTTGCGCCGAACGAAGATCGGCAACCCGTCGACGAACCCCGCATCCGGGTAGTCGAGTGCGCGGCGCATGCGCCGATTCAGGTCGTCAACACCGTAGGGACCACTTCGACGGGCACACACGACACGATCGCTCCGCCAGAGGCGATGGCGCTCTAATCCGTCCTCACTGCGCTCGATCGCTCGTTGGACCGCGACAATCTCCGGCAGCAAGTGCGTCCGAGAGTCGCTACGCCAACGAACGTCCTTTGAGCCTTCCAGAAGCACGAGCGCCTGCTCCGCGTCTCCGTCGAGCACCGCCTGGGCGAGGCGCCCGATGTCGCTCGCTTCGGAGTAGCGATGGGAACGCTTCAAACGCACCACCGAGCGCGCGAGGCGTGTCGCACCATCCGCGACGTCCGCGAGGACGGCACCGGCTTCGACGCTCGAGAGCTGGTTCGGATCTCCGAGGAGAAGCAGGCGCGCGTCCCGTCGGGTGGCCTGAGTCACCTGGTGCATCAGCTCGAGGTCGACCATCGAGGCCTCGTCCACCAGCACGACGTCGGCGGACCAGGGGTTGTTTGCGTTGAAACGCGGGACACCGCGAAGCCCGAGTCCCAGTGCCCGGTGTATGGTTTTCGCCTCCAGTGGGATCGCGTCCCTCGTCCATGGGTCGACCTCGAGTGTGGACACCGCGCTTCGGATCGACTCGACGAGCCGCGCCGCGGCTTTGCCGGTGGGCGCGAGGAGCTGCACCCGCGGCGGCAGATCGTCGCGTCGCCGCGCGTCCTCGATCAACGCCGCGAGCAAGCGCACGACAGTCGTAGTCTTTCCCGTTCCGGGTCCACCGGTGAGGACGAGCAGCCGCGACTCGAGTGCGGTCGTGATCGCGGCCCGTCGAGGATCTGTCGGGTCATTCTCGCCGAGCAGACGGTTCAACACCGAGGCCAACCACTCAGAGTCTATTGAGTTCCGGATCGATGCACGTGCAGTGAGATCTCTTGCGAGGTCGAGCTCCCACTCGAACACCCGCCGCAGATAGATGCGCTCGCCCTCACGAACGAGAGGCCCCATGGAGGCTTCCTCCAGAATCTGAGCGTCCAAGGCGGCGATCGCTCGGCGGGCGACGTCCCGAGTCTCTTCAGGCAGCTGGGCGACGGTGAAGCATGCGTGACCCTCGCGCACGCTGCGGGCGAGTAGCGCCCCGAGCCACGGCAACGCATCCGACGACGCCCGATGAAAACGAGCCATCGCACGCCCAAAGCAGCGATCGGACTCGATCACCCCCTCCACGGTAGGAAGCTGTTCGCTCATCGACCCTCACCCGCGAAAAAGACGTTCTCGAAAGTCGCGAGCAAAGCGTCACTCGGATGCAGCGACGAAATCCCTCCGCGACCGAGTCCACGGAGGAAGAGATAGTGCGCGCCGCCGGAGGGCAGCTGCATTCCGACGCGGGCGAGATGACGCCGAAGGGCGAGGAGATACACGAGCGCTTGGACCGGGTAGTGGTGGTCGATCATCGCCTGTTCGAGCGCTTCCTCACCATAGTCGGAGCCCGCGAGGAGGTTCGATTTGTAGTCGACGACGATTGCACGCCCGGCAAGCTCCCCGGCCCAATCGATGAAGCCGCGCAGAAAACCGTCCACCTGACCGATGCTCAACGTCTCGAGCGCGTCCGCGTAGCGCGCGAAGAGACCGCCTTCGCGCCGCATCACCGGCACGAGCGTCCGATGCCAATCGGCACGCGGCTCGAAGGGCAGCATGATCTCCATCTCGGCGATGCCCGCCGTCGCCTCGCCGAGGGACGCGGAGAGGCCATCGCCGAGGTCCAAACGCGCCCGGGCGGTGGCCCGAACGGCGGCATCGATCTCTGGCGCGTAGTGCTCAGGCTGGCCGAAGCGCTGGAGCGCCTCTCGAATGACGGCCTCGAGCCCCTCGAGCTCGTTCAGGGCGACCTCCTCGAGGACGCTGTGCACGAGCAGCCCCGTGGCGGCACCGGCGGGAAGCGACGGGAGCAAAGGCGCCCGGGCGTGCTCGACGTCGATGGCGCGGTCGATGTCCCGACCGGCGAAATGCGCTTCGTTCGCCTCCTTCACCCAAGCGGAGTAGCTGGTCAGCACGCGCCGCTGATGTAGATCACGCGTGCGCTTGCGAGCGCCACTCCGTGGCAGCTCCTCCGAAGCAGAGCCGTCGAGGGTTGCGTCACCGAGGTTGGCCGCGTCGATCCGTGCAACGCTCCCCTGACTGCGTTCCACCAGCCGATCGACGTCGGCGACGAGCGCCGCGTCGTCCTCGACGCCCTCCGGGTGGAGCAGCGCCGCGAGCGGAGAGTGGGCAAAGGAGCGGGCACCACGCCCCCAGGGGATGTAGACCCGATGCTTCGCCCGGGTCAGGGCAACGTAGAGCAGGCGGCGATTCTCGGCGTCGTATTCGCGCCGAGCCGCATCGAGCGCTGCTTCGTCCGACGGCAGCGCGAACTCGAGTTGAAGGGAGCCAGCCTGATGATACTCACGCGGGAAGAGGTTCGCCGCCGGACGGTACGGCGCCGCGTAGAGGTCGGGGCAAAGCACGAACGGGAACTCGAGTCCCTTCGAGGTGTGGATCGTGAAGAGCTGTACCGCCGCGTCGTCCGACTCCAAACGCATCTGAAGATCCGCCGCACCCGTCGACTCCGCCTCGCTCGGGTCCGTGTGGCTCTTGTGAAACCAATCCGTGAGCCGCTCGGGTCCGAGGCCCCGCTCGTGTTCCGCACGGTGGAGCAGCTCCGCGAGGTGGAGGAGATCGGTCAGTCGTCGCTCGCCGTCCCAACGCCGCAGAAGCGAATGCTCGACCTCGTAGCGGTCGAAGAGAAAGCGAAGGGCCCGCATGATGCCGTGCGATCGCCACTCTGATCTGGCGAGCAAAAAGCGGCGCGCGTGCTCCACCGTGCGCGCTCCCCCCTCATCGGCGAGGAGCGCGTCTGCGCTCACGCCACAGAGCGGCGTCAATAAGGCGGCGCGCAGCGCAGCGAGCGCATGGGGCTCGAGGGTAGCGACCAGGACACTGAGGAGATCGCTGGCGGTGGCCGAAGAAAAAACGCTCTTGTCCCCGCGAAACACCGCGGCGATGCCGCGCAGGCGAAGCGCGTCCTGAACCGCGAGGGCGGTGCTGTTGGTCCTGCAGAGCACGGCAAAATCCGCCGCCTTCACAGACCGGGATCGCCATTCCTTTCCCTGCTCCGTTTCGTGTTCCTCGAGCAGCTCCATGTCGCTCGAGAGGGCTCGAGCGATGAGCCGAGCCGAGGTCGACACGGAGAGCTCCTTGATCGATCCCTCCATGCCCTCGTGGGTGAAGATCTGCATCGCCGCCGACGCCAGGGGGTCGTTCATGACCGCGTCCCTCGCCCCGGCGCGCGGCTCCACCGGCGTGAACTGCACCGCTTGGAGCTCGAACGGATCCTCGCGCAGACCGAAGAGCGTTTCGACCGCTCGGAGCATGGCGGGGTCGGAGCGGTAGTTGCGAGCGAGACTCGCCACGGCGGCACCCGCGTCCTCGGCGGCTTCGAGGTAGGCGAAGACGTCCGCACCGCGAAACGCATAGATCGCTTGTTTCGGATCGCCGATCAGAAAGAGCGGCAGCCCATCAAAGACCCGACGAAAGATCCGATATTGGAGCGGGTCCGTATCCTGGAACTCGTCGATCAGCGCCGCGCGATAACGTGCTCTCAGGGTGTCGGCGAGCGTCGACGAGCGTTCGAGGCCCGCGGCGACCTTGCGCAATAGCCCGTCGAAGGTCACGGCCCCACGCTCCTCCAGTCGGCGGCCCATCTCTTCGCGCACGAAGCGAGCGAGATCGTAACGCAGGCGGTAGTGCGCGCATTCGAGCACCGTTTCGAGCGGTTCATGCGCCTCGAGCCACTCGAGGGCCGCGTCAAAGAAAGGATGCTCCGGTGCGTCGTGGCCTTTGTTGGTCTTGAGGTTTCCACTCGAGAGCTTGCGCAGCAGCTTCGTGTCGACCTCACGAGGGCTGCTCCAGCTCGCCACAGACTCGAGATGAGCGCGCATCGGGCGGGCGGGGTAGCTCCTGCCATTCATTCCTGGGGCGGTGATGAGCGCGTGGACGTGATCGACGTCGAGCGTTTCTCGTGCCCGCAGCCGGGCTCGATGCCAACCGTCGAGCGCCTCTCCAACGTCCGGGTTTGGAGGCACGGGGTCCGGGAGCGGCGCGCTCGCCCGCTGGTAGACGGTCCGGGCGAAGGTTCGGAGGTCATCGTGCTGCTTCTCGCTGAGCTCGAGCGCATGCGCCACGGGGAGAGGCAGCGCGTGAAAGCGGCGGGCGATGAAGTCGGTGTAGACGTCGTCGAGGGTCGGACGCTCGTCTTCCATCAGCTCGATCTCGAACGGCTCGCCGGTCTCAAAGGCGAGCTCCTGCAGCACGCGCTGGGCAAAGCCATGAATCGTCAGGACCGGAGCGCGGTCAAAATCGATCAGCGCGGCCCGCAGGAGCTCCGCGTCCGCCCTCCCCCGCCCTTCGAGCAGGTCTGCGAGGGGATCGCTCGCCTTGACGGGCTGCTCGCCGAGTAGATGTCGCAGAGCGGCCTCGAGACGCTTGCGGATCCGATCGCGAAGCTCGGCGGTCGCCGCCCGCGTGTAGGTGACCACCAAGAGCTCCTCGGCGCGGATGCGCCGCTCGAGGATCAGCCGGACGTAGAGGAGCGCGATGGTAAACGTCTTGCCGGTCCCGGCACTCGCCTCGATCAGATGGGTCCCGCCGAGGGGGCAGCGAGTGGGATCGAGCGGATTTATAGCCGACCCCTCTCTAGCGCTGGCCCGTAGACCCGGTCGGCGAGCTCGGAGAAGCGAGCCCCCTCCAGGCCGCACACGGGCTCATCGTCGAGCACCGCGCTCTTCGCGTCGAAGAGGGGCGCAGGGAGCGGATCTCCGAAACGTTGCGAGCTCGCGTCGTAGATGCTCCAAGCAGCGCTTCGCGCCTCCGTTTCACTCGCCCCCGCGCGCCGCTTCGCAACATAGGCACAGGATGCGTCGCGAAAGAGCGGCAGGGGCACGCGCCGGCCGAGCTCGAAGACACGGATGAGCTCGCGCAGGAGCCTCCGTGCCTCGTCTGTCGGAAGTGGAGCGAAGGAGTAGCATGTTGGCCGATCCCCGGGTCCAAAACCTATCAGAAGCGATTCGTCGACAACCCCCTCCGCCGCGCCCACGAGGTGGTGAATCCAGGGGCGTAGATCGATCGAGTCGCGCAGACGCGAAGGCGTCACCGAGATTCGGCGGCGACCGTAGAGGCCACTGAGTCGCCCTACCAAGCGCACCGAATCAACATCTCGGGACACCTCGTAGTAACCGCCAACCCCAGACGCGCCGAGGCGTCGGGCCTCTTCCATCAAAGCGGACGCACG
>CAYXVF010000122.1:0-17726 GCA_964468125.1 uncultured Bdellovibrionales bacterium
GCGTAGCTCAGTTGGCGTATTCATCGCGCGTCCTACCGGAAGCGCTTCTACCAACTGGCAATACCTGATACATCGATTGGGAATGCAGGCGTAGCTCAGTTGGCGTATTCATCGCGCGTCCTACCGGAAGCGCTTCTACCAACCGGCAATACCTGATACATCGATTGGGAATGCAGGCGTAGCTCAGTTGGCGTATTCATCGCGCGTCCTACCGGAAGCGCTTCTACCAACTGGCAATACCTGATACATCGATTGGGAATGCAGGCGTAGCTCAGTTGGTAGAGCATCAGCTTCCCAAGCTGAGGGTCGCGAGTTCGAGCCTCGTCGCCTGCTCCATTCCTTTCTCCCACGCCCGCATCTGTGTTATCGCCCGGTCCGTCTTTCACCTCCGTACGAGCTTCGGTTTCCTCGACGGCCCTGGCGACGGGATCTCCTTTGGCCTGGTCTGGGTGCGTTAACCGTCGGCTCCGGACTGCGCGAGGCGCGTTTCCACCACGAAGCGCTCGAGCGGCTCCGCGAAGGGCGCTTCCGGAAGGACGCTCTTTCCGTGTGCGTCGTCGAGGGCTTCCGTGAGTCGGTCGAGATCTTCCCCGATCGCGTCCAGGATCGAATTCGGCAGAGGCTCCCACTCCGACCGCTGCTTCACCGCGACGAGCTCCGGTACGCGTGCGACGCCGTACGCTTCGGCTAGTCGTCCCACGTGGGTTTCGACCTCACCGGTCAGGAGCAGGTGACGCCCGGTCAGCGCCACACGATAGGCGTAGAGCGCACGCTTGGCGCTCGCTTCCCCTGCCCGCCCTTCGCGCTCGAGCTCGCGACGCACGCCCTTTAAGAACCCGCGGTAGTGATGATAGGCCCGTCTCGAAAGCGACTCACGCGCGAGCTCTTGGAGACGCAAACCCAGCGGTGTAACGATGAGTGGCATCGGCCCGAGGAAGCGCTCGATCACGTTCCCGTTGCCCGACAGAAGCAATGACGCGGCACTCCCGAGCTCGTTTAGAGTGAGATCGTATTCCCGTCCTTCCCAGTCACCGAGGAAATCGACGCTGAGCGTCGGTTTGCTGAGCCCCAGGAGCCGCTCCGCCGGCAGTGCATGAACGCCTTTGAGGTCGAGGTCACTGTCCGGTGATGGAAACCCGTAGGTGTGCGAGCCGGTCAATGCGACCCAAAGCGTGCGCCCCTCGTGCAGCGAGACCACGTAGGCCTCGAAAAACCGTCGAAGCGCCCCCACGTCGATATCCGGGGGCAGCGCGACCGGAAACATCTCCAGAGCCCACTCGTCCGAGCGGTACGACACGTGGCTTTCCCGCGGCTCGACGGCGAGCGCGAATGCGGTGCGTGCGGCCTTTCGCCGACAGGCCTTCAGAAACGCATCCGCCGCTTCGTAGTCCGGACGCTCCGGTAGGAGGGTGGATCCCGCGTGCTCTTCGAGCTCCTGCGCGATCTCCCGTGCTTCCTCGACGACCTCTTCCACGCGGACCCGCAGCTCCTTGATGTCGAGCAGACGCGTGCGCAGCGCGCCTTCTACCACGATCAGCGGCTCGCCGGTCGTGAGCCAGGAGACGCAGGAGTGGAGCAGACGCAGCAGGTTGTAGGCGTTCTTCGGTCGGTAGGTGCTCGGCACGAGCTCCGCACGGCGACCCGCAGCGACCGCCTCGACGACGGAGGAAAACTCGGCGCTCGCGATGAGCCCGCGATCGAAGAGACTGCGGCACACGCCCTTCACCTCCCGCTTGGCTTCAGCGTCGTTCGTCGCAACCCCGAGCCCCTTCAGGCGCGCCGCTGCACCTGCCGCATCTCGGATCTCCCGGCGTTCGATCGCTTCCAGGAAGTCGCGAACCGCTTCGTCGCGTTGGAGCGAGCGCTCGAGCTTCTTGAACTGGCTCTGCGCGTAGCGGCCGAAGCTGCCCAGAATGTTCATCGAGACGAACATGCGTCGCTCACGTCGGAGCCTGTCCCCGAGCTCGGTGCTCGCCGTGACCAACGGAGACCACAGCGTTTCGAGCGTGTTGGCGTCCCCCCGTAGGCCCTGCTCCACCAGCTTGCCGACCTCCCAGTACGCCGCGTCGCCGGTAGGATGTTGAATTTCATCGGGAGCCTGCCAGAGCCCCGATGCCTCCTCGAAGGGCAAAACAAAGCAGCCGCGGACGTCTTCGTCCGAGTGTTCATTTGCCAGGCCCCAGGCGTGGCTTCCCACCACGGCGGCGTAGATCACGTGGTCGCGAAGGCGCCGATAGTCCCACTGGCGGTTGCCCAGATCTTCGAGTAGGTCCTCGCGCTCCAGCGCGAGTTGGTCCCGTCGCGCCCGTAGGGTGCGGCCACTGGGTGTTTCGAGCAGATAGCTGTGATGGGCCACCTCACGAACGACCGCGACCGTCGCTTCCTTGTGCCGGTATCCGTCCTCGCCGCGCAGCTCGGTCCGGAGCGCAACCCGCGTGCCACGCGGGAGCACGACCGATTCGCGGTCCAATTGAAAGGGGCGCCGGGGCATGGTCTCTCCTCGCATTTTGCCTCGGACCCATAGTGTAGAGTAGCGACGAGCTCCGAACCAAAGGAGGCCCCGATGAGCTTCGTCCTCGCGCTCGTGGCAGCACCCGACACAATGAATGGGACGGCGGCGCTGCAACGCACTCTGACCCATCACGATCCGATGGGTGACTTCCTCGATGGACGCTATCGTTTTGAGATCCGCGGCGAGTACGCGAGCGGAGAGGGCATCGTACGCACCGTGGAGCTCGACTTTCGCCACGCCAGCATGGTCGATCGCTACGAGCGTGCTCGCATGTACCGCGATTACCTGAGCTATCTCTGGGGTCTGCCGATGAAGCTGCGCGACCCAGGAACGCGCGTCGACCCGGTCACCAAACGCGTGACCTTCGAAGGCGTGCGCTGATCCCTCGAATACCCTGACAAACGTGTCAGGACCTAACACGTTAGAATTCTTGGGTTTTCTCGTTTGGGCGGTCGAGCTGTCGCGAATGTCCGAGGCGTGATCCCGCTCACACCTGAGCGGCTCTCTAAATATTTGGAATTGTTGATTTTTTCTTTGTCCCTGGTTGGCACCGGGCTTGCTCATCACTCATGCATGACCGTTCGCTGGCCCTACATCGTCGCGCTTTCCATGGCCTTCCTGCTCGGGCTCGCCGGTACCGTGCTCGCGGCGAAAGCCCTCGGCAACGATGATGCGTCCGATGCGCGTCCGGTGGTTCACGAGCCTGTGCCGCGGGCGCCCCTGCCGACGATCGAGTGCTGAACAGGCGCGGCTGAGTCCACGCATCAACACTCCACCACCACCACTGCGGTTTCACCCCGCGTATCGACCTGTTCCGTGGCCTGATCCGTTACCGCTGCCGCGACCCAACCAGCGGCGAAGTAAGCCGCGACGAAGCTCGCGACAAAGGCGAGGGCGACCATCATCATCATCTTGCGCATTTCCATCGCCATCTCCTCGGGGACTCGTACCCCGTGTCCTAGACGTTCCGCCGCCGCCGCCCATTCACGAGCCTACTCTCGCCCATCGGCGCGCCCGGGGATGTGATGGGACTCACCTAAGTTTCTGAATTTAGGGGGCTTTTAGTGATCGGCGTCACACGCTGGCGCGCCGATCAGGGACAGGAGCCGCCTTCGACGACCCGGAGGCGGTAGGTCGTGTTCTTTTCCTCTTCGTTGCCGTCCAAGGCCGCCCGCACATAGTAGGTCTGCTCACTTGCAGGGGAGGTGAAGGTGACCACTTCCGGCGCGATGTTTTGCCGGCTCTGGCCCACCAGCGACGTGGGCAGCCCGTCCGTACCGGTCGGTGTGAGCGCGTCATAGACGAAAAGGTCGATGTCTCCTTCCTCGTGGACGAACTCGAGGCAAACCGTGACCGTTCGGCTCGCCGGCACTTCGACCGCGTACCAGTCTTCATCGCGGCAGAGCGCCGCATCTTCACTCAGCGGCACGATGGTGTCGAAGTCCGCGGCTGCGCCGAGGGAGTAGGGCGACACCTGGCTCGACGGCTCAAAGGGATCTTCTGGGCAGACGCGCGTGACCTGCAGGTCGAGGAAGTAGACATTGTCGAACCGATCGTCGCCCGCCGGGTCTTGCGGTTGAACCTGCAGCAGGTAATCCCCCACCGCACCGTCTTCGGGGACCGTGTAGCGCACCGTTTCGACGAAGCGCGCGCCGGATTCGGGACCGTCGATTGTGCTCAGAATACCGCTCGAGGTGGCGCCGAAGGGCCCGGGGAGGCGGAAGTTGAGGTCGAGCTGCCCGTCGTCCGGTGAGCTGTAGAAGGTGGCGGCCAAGCGATCACCGGGAGCGAGGTCCACCGAATACCAGTCCTGCTCACCTCCGCTCGAGGTGCACACGCGCAGCGGTCCCAGGAACGCGCGTTGTTGTCGGCCGTCCATCGGATCCACATCCAGAACGACCGGCACCGCGTCGTCCCAACGGTTGTTACCCGGCGCGATCTCGAATTCGTCTTCGGTGCAGCTCAGCGGCGCGACCGTCACGTCGAGGTCGTAGTCTGCGACCCAGCGGTCGCGATTGTAGACCACCAGGTAGGCGTCACCGGCTGCGCCGTCGAGGTCGAAGTCGAGCCATTGAAAGCCGCTCCCATCTACCGCGCTGTCGTCGCGCTGACCGGTCGTGGGGATTTCACCCGCCGGTGCCGATGCGCCGAGCACCGCGTCGTCGAAGCCGCGCGTCGCGACCCGGGCGAGAAACGGATCGTAGAAGACCTTGGCGATCACGCGTTCGCCCGTTCCCACCGGTAGCTGATAATAGGCGACATCGTCGATGCACAGCTGGAGTCCTTCCTGGAGTCCTCCCAAGCCGGTGAGGACCGTCGCGCCCGCGGCCGTATCGTCAGCGTCGTTCGGCGTGCAAGCGGGCGGATTGCTCGAAGTGACACTCAGGACGTAGTCGAAGGGGCCGGTGCTGAGATCCAGGGGGCGCACAGCGACGTAGTATTCGCTGGCGCCCGTCGGTCTCACGCTGAAGCTTTGGCCGGCGGCGCTCGGGGTTTCGCTGTTGACTTCGGCCTCGAGCGCGACCGGATCGGTCCCGCCGAGCACGATCACGTTGCTCGGTGGGCCCGGGCTCACGCCGCTCACCGACACGACGAGCTCTTGGTCGGCTGCGAGCGGGAGGCGGCCTCCGGCGCCGTCGTCGAGTCCCAAGCGATACCAATCGATGTCGAGGCGACACACGTTGACCATGTCTACCGTGCCCATGAATTCGCCGTTCACGTCGGGCTGGAGCGCAATCCCGCTCGCGGTGGTGTAGACATCGTTGAACGACGGTGGGTCTAGGGGGTCCGCGGCCTCGGCCTCGTCGAAGCGGTCGTCGACGCAGGTCGCGCCCGCCTCGATGCTGACGCTCACGCTGTAGGTCGGGTCGTTGCCGTTGGCGCGGAAGACGTAGAGGTAGTAGCGACCACCGGTGCGACTCGAGTCCTCGAGGCGCTCGTTGGTGCCGATGGAGCTCGAGCTGTCGGCGATTCGCGTGTCCGTTGCAGGTTCGTCGCCGACGAAGGGACCATAGAGAATCGCATCCAGGTCACCGGAGGAGCCATTGACGTTCGCGATCACCGTGGCTCCGACCGGCGCGATAATCTCAAAGTAGTCCGCCTCGCCTTGGCAAATCGTGTGTGGATTGCCCAGACACTGAACGGTCTGTGAGCCACCCAGGGGCCCGTTCACGGTGCATCCGGTGGCGGGGGCGGAATCGTCGTTCAGGAGAGTCGCGCTCTCGAACGCATCGTTGCGGCCGTTTGTGTCTTCGAAGGCGTCGTCGCAGAGGTCGTCCGGGTTAGCGCTGCTGCGCGTCAAATTGAGGGTGTAGTTCCCGGCGTTCTGAGCTCGAATGACACCGATGAAGTAGGTGCCCGTGAAGTTCGCGATGAGCTCCAGCGCTTCGTTGCCGTTGATCGAAATCCGCCCCGTGTCGATCGTCGTCGCTCGGTCGGGAGCGATCGCACGAAGGTCCGCCTCGAGAGGAGTCGTCGAGCTCCCGGAGACGCGCAGGACGTCTCCCCGTTCGAGGACGACGGTGAAGTAATCGAAGTCGTCGCCGGGGCAGAGTCCTAGCTCGCTCACGCCGAGAGACGCGCCCACGACAGGGACGGGCAAGAAAAAGCCGCCGTCGGTCGCTTCGCTGAGCGTTTGGTTCGGCTCGTTATTGTCTTGGACGCAGGGAAGATCCTGCGCGGAGCGGCACACGTTGTCTTGCGTGTCGCAAAACTCACCGAACGGACAGTCACTGTTGTTTTCGCAGGTTGCTCGGCAGAGCTGAACCAAGGGGTCACAGGTCTCTCCGCCTGAACAATCCTCGTCGCTCAGGCACCCGACGCATCGGCCTTCGGTCGTGTCGCAGAGCGGAAAGCCCGTACCCTCGCAATCCGCGTTGCAGCCGCACTGCACGCAGCGGCCGTCCGGGTTGCAAAACTCACCTGCAAGGCACTCCCCTCGAATCACCGGAAGCTGTGGGCACGTGCTCGTGAGCTCGCCGGGGCCGGGCGGGGTGCACTCGTCGCCGACGGGCAAGCACAGGCTCGCGCCGCTGTCGCCGAAACCCTGGCAAGAAACATCGGGCAGACCGCAGCAGTTGCTGGTGCTCAGGCAGAGCGCGGCGGGGAGGCAGAGGTTGTTCGCCGGGTCACAGAGCAATCCCGCGGGGCATTCGTCGGAGCTCTCGCAGAAGTCCGGAAACGCGCTTGCCGATACGCAGCCTCGAGTGAGCGAGTTGCAGACCTGACCCGTCGCGCAGTCGCTCGTAGCGTTGCAGAAGCCGACGAATCGATAGTCCTGTGTGCCGGGGGTGCCGCTCCAAACGCCGTGCGCGTTCGTTGGGTCCGGAAGTGTGTCGCCGGGAATTCCCAAGAGCTCGGGCACCACGCCGAGCGGCGAGCATGTGCCCTCCGCACAAACCTCGTTGCATTCACACTCAGAGTCTACGGCGCACTCGACGCAGGTATTGTCCGATGCACAGATCGGAGCGGTCGCGGGACAGTCGACGTTGGATTGGCACTCGCCGAGCTGACCCGGACCGTTCGAGCGATTGCCGCAGGCGCCGAGGGTGAGCGCCAGCACCAGCACGAGCGCCGGAGAGAATTTCGAGAGGGTCATCGTATCGCCTAGTTGAGCATTCCGAATTCAATGCCACCGACCGGGCAGGTGTCGAGGACTTGAACTTCGCCTTGGCCTTCGCCGTCCGAGGGGAGGAGCTCTATCGTACCGCCGTCGTTCCAGACCACGTCCGCCATGCGCCAGACCTCGTTACGCTGCAGCACGCGACGGAACTCGCCGCGGGGGATTCCGTCGAGGAGGATCCGAACGATCGCATTCATGGGCTCGCTCGTCTCGTTCACGAGACCGTAGTAGTGCACGTAGAGCCGGTAGCGGGCGTTGGCAGGCGCGTCGACGTTGATGGTCTCAGGCCCAGGGCCTTTGACATCGTCGCGGTCGAGGCGAGGGTTGGGGCCCGCGTAGGGCGCACCGCCGAACCAGTTCGCGGGCTCGCAGTCTATCTCCGTCGCACAGCTCGGCCGACAATTGCGCCAGAAGCAGTCGTCCTCCGCTGAGCAGATCCGATGGTCCTCGTCGTTTGCGAGGGCGAGGTGCAGGTCGAGGTCCACATCGTCCGTGTCGCGCCAGGTCAGCTCAATGCTCAGACGCGACGCAGGAATCGCGATGACTTCGATGTCGCTCGTCTCCGAGACGCCGCTGCGCACGCCGTCTTCGTTTTCGACGGTGAGTCGCAGGCGGTAGGTTCCCGCTACCGGTGCGCTGAAGCTCGGCGTCGCCGTGTTCAGGTCCTGTCCGTCGATCGCGGAGAGCGGAATGTCGCCCGGGGTTTCGAGGACCTCCCACGTGTAGGAGGTGATCGCGAGCCCATCCGGGTCAAAGGAGTCCGAGCCGTCGAGAAAGAAGCGGTCGAGCGGACGAATCTCGCCTTCGATGGAGCAGGGGGCTCCCGGGTCGAGAATGTCGCACTCCTTGAGCTTCGCCACCGCGGTTGGAGCTTCGCGAACGGTCGCGGTCAGTGGGATGCGCACGATCGACGCGGCCGGGTCGTTGCTTTCGAGCACGAGCGTGTCCGTGACCACGTCCTCCGTGTCGCCGGCGTTGATTCGAATCAGGAAATCCTGCTCCGAGCTGACATCACAGCCATCGAGAGCCTTATCGATGGCGAAGGGCAGCTGCACGGCCCCGGCGATGGAGAAGTCCGTGCCCGACACCAGGCCAAAGCCCGTGTTTTCCCCGGCTGGGTTCGCATCGAAGATGAGCTGGCAGACCTTCGTGCACTCCGGCGAATCGGCTGGTGCGAGGCAGGTACCATCGTCTGGGCGGTTGCGAATCGTGACGAGCTGCGAGCCGAGACCACCGAGGGGCACGTTGCCGAAGTCGAGCGGTGCCAGGTCGCAAACGCCGCCCGTGCACTCCCCGTCGACGGGCCGACACTCACCGTTGTAGCACACCTCCAGAGTCGGTGTGCCGACGAAGACTCCTTCACCGCGTACGATGAACTCGTCGTTGAACCCGGCTTCGTCGTCGTCGCTCAGCAGCTCGAAGCTGCCTTCATCGATCACCCCATCGGCGGACGGGGAGAACTCGACGATGAGCTCACCGTCTTCGGCCGGCCCAAGGCGCTCGGGAAAAGTGACGATGCGAAATGTCCCGCCGCTGATCGCCAGGGGGTTGAAGCCGCTGATGTTGAGCCCCGCGGTGCCCCGGTTGCGAACGGTAAAGCGCGCGGTTTCGACGCCGAAGAGGGGGACCTGTCCGAGATCGAGCCCGGCGGGGCTCTCGACTCCTACCTGTCCGGTGCCCGCGACCGGTTCGATGAAGATCCGGGGGCGTTGGGGGGTGAGCTCCGAGCTGCCGCAGGCGGTAACCAGCGCGATGACGAGCGCGGCGATGATCGAGCGCATCAAATCTCCATCAGAGGTGGGCCCTCTTACGAGTGGCAAAAGTGCCCTCATGCGGGCGTGTTGGCAAGGCGTGGGGCGGGCCAGATTGCGTCCTGCGAGCGCTCCGGTGCTTTTCCACGGCCCGTCTTCGCCCGGTGCAAATCGCGCAACTACGGGACATTGCGGCCGATAGAGGGAGCAGACGTTCGGTCGATGGTGGCTGGTTCACGCACGTCTTTCTCGACCCGCACTGAAGAGGTAAGCATGAGCGCGTCCGTGAGTATTCAAAGACGAGTTTCGACGGTGGGCGAGGTCGGTGAGTTTGGCCTGATCGACTACCTGAAGCGGCGCCTCGGGCGCGCAACGGACGGGGTCTTGGTCGGTGTTGGCGACGACGCGGCGGTCCTGACGCAGGTCGGGCCTGGCGCGGTGCTGACCACCGACTGCCTCGTGGAACGCGAGGACTTCGATTTCCAATACACGAGCTGGGAGGACGTCGGTCACAAGGCCGCAGCGGTGAATCTCTCCGATCTCGCGGCGATGGGGGCCGAACCCCGTGGTCTGCTCCTGTCGGTCGCCTTGCGCGGTACCGACATGTTCAGGGAGTTCGTTGACCTGGTCGACGGTTTCGTGGAGCTCGCTCGAAAGTACAATACGCCGTTGGTCGGAGGGGACATCTCGAAGACCGATGGCCCGCTGGTCGTGAGTGTGACCGCGGTGGGAGAGCTCGACCCCTCCCGGGTGCTGCGACGCCATTTTGGTCAGCGGGGCGACGTCATCGTCGCCACCGGGACCCTCGGTGGATCCGCGGCGGGCATGTTCCTGCTGCAGCAGGGTCGTCGGCGCCCCGCGTCTCTCATCAAACGCCATCTCAGGCCCCAGCCGCAGCTCAAGCTCGCCGCCGAGCTCGCGCAGCTCGATGGAATCCACGCATGCGCGGACGCGTCGGACGGCCTCGCCCGTGACGCGCTCCTGCTCCCCCGCCCCGGCTTGGGGGCGCGCATCGAAGTCGCGAAGATTCCCGTGGCCCAAGAGGTGCGCACCGTGGCGCAGGAAATGGGACAACCGTCCTGGGAGCTCGCCCTCACCGGTGGGGAGGACTTTGAGTTGCTGCTCGCCGTGGACCCGGAAAGCGTGGAGGCGGTGAAAGCCGTCGGCAGCAAACACCGGGTTCGGATGAGCGTGGTGGGGGAGATCGTCGATGAGCCGGGTCTCGAGCTGCTCGGTGCTCCTGCGGATTATCAGGTCGAGGGTTTCGACCACTTTCGCTGAGAGCGGCTCACTAAATTGACGGCTCCCCGGGTTCCGGGGGACACTCCGGCGGTGCAGTCGTCGATCGACAGAAGGCTCATCACCGCCTTTTTCGTCGTATCCCTACTGAGCGGTATCGTCCCCCTGGTTCTTCAGGAGGTGATGGACGAGCGCGTTTGGGTGATCGTCTTGACGGTGGTGACGGTCCTCTTTGTGGGGATCGGAGTCGGCGCGACTCTCGCTCGCCGTCTCTCCGGAGATCTCCGCGCACTGTCGACCTTTGCGTCTCGCGTCTCGCGCGGTGACCTCTCACAGTATGCACGTTTTGAGCGACCGCAGGCGAGCGTCGACGAGGTCGGGGCGCTGGCAAACTCGATCAACTACATGCTCGAGAACCTGCGCGAGCTCGTGAGCCACATTCAGCGCACCTCGCGCGCGGTTGCTGACTCCGCAAACGACCTCTCGAGTACGGCCGAGGGGGTCAATGCCTCTACGGAAGGTGTGATCACCTCGATTCAAAACATCGCCGAAGGTGCCGAGCTTCAAACCCAGCTCGTCGAGCGGGCGAGTCGCATCATCACCCTGATGGCGGAGGGGATCGAACGCACTACGACCGCCGCGGAGGACGCCGCCGTCGCCTCGAATGAAACGGCGCATGTCTCCCAGTCCGGTGGCGAGGTGGGGAGACTCGCCGTCGACAAGCTGCGCAAGGTCTTCGAGAAGATCGAATCGACGGGGCAGCGGGTCGAGCGCTTCGGTGAGAAGTCGAAAGAGATTTCCCAGATCATCGAGGTGATCACCAAGCTCGCGCAGCAGACGAACCTCCTCGCGCTCAACGCGGCGATCGAAGCCGCGCGCGCGGGGGAGTACGGCCGGGGCTTCGCGGTCGTCGCCGAAGAAATCCGAAAGCTCGCGGAGAACAGCTCGGAGAGTGCTGATCAGATCGCACTGCTGATCAACGAGAGTCTCACCGAATCCAACGGCGCGGTCATCGCCATGCGCGAATCCACCCAAGAGCTCGCCGAGGGTCGGGAGGACATGAATTCGATCATCCGTTCCCTCGAAAACATCACCGTGACCGCGCTAAAAGGTGCCGCCGTGGTCAACCAGATCACGCGCATCACCCGCGAGCAGTTTGAGGGCGCGAAGGAGATGGTTGGCGCCATCGAGGATATTTCCAAGGTGGCGCAGGGCAACGCAGACACGAGCGTGCAGGTCTCCGAAGCGATCGATCGGCAGACCGCGTCGATGCAGGCGATGACCTCGAGTGCGGTCGAGTTGACGAACCTGTCCCACGAGCTCGAGGCGGTCGTGACCCGCTTTCAGCTCGCCGGGGACCGCAGCGCTCTGCCTAGAGGATCTGGCTGATGGGACAGGTCTTACTCTTCGAGCTAGGTGACGGTGAGAGCATCGGCACCTTCGGAATCGACGTGGGAAATGTGTGGCAGGTCTTCGAGCCGACGCAGATCAAAGAGGTGCCACTGTGCCGTCCGACCGTCGAGGGAATCATCAGCCACGGGGGCCGTATCGTCACCGTAGTCGACCCCAGTCCCATTCTCGGCTACCGGCCGCAGGACGGCGACGTTCGCCAGGTCGTCATCGTTCGTGACGAGGTTAGGGCTCTTGGAAACTTGGGCTTGAAAGTGTCCCGGATTCGTCAGATTGTGGATATGTCGACGATGTCAGGAGCAGACGTACCCTCCGGACCGTACGTGCAGCGCACCGTCCAGTCCGGCACTCGTCTGATCCACATCATCGATGTAGTCGCATTCATGAATGGGCTGGGACGAGAATTTGGACCCGCGCCTGACGCGGCGACACGCGAAGGAGTTACCTGATGAGCGCGACCAGAGTGTTGATCGTCGACGATGCGATCTTCATGCGGAACATGCTCAAAGACATCTTCAGTGGTGACGACTTCGAGGTGGTCGGCGAAGCCGCGAATGGCGTCGAGGCGGTCGAGAAGTACAACGAGCTCAAACCCGACCTCACCACGATGGATATCGTGATGCCGTTCAAGAGTGGCATCGAGGCCACCAAGGAGATCCTTGCGGTAGACAAGGACGCCGTGATCGTCATGTGCAGCGCGCTCGGGCAAGAGTCGCTCGTCATGGAGGCGATCGAGGCGGGCGCGGCGGATTTCGTGGTCAAGCCCTTCAAGTCGGAAGACGTCCAGCGCGTGGTGCAGAAGGTTCTCGCCAACCGCGGCTGAGCCGCTACCGAAGTCTCTCCATGAACATGGACAAATACCGCGCGCTCTTCATCGAGGAGAGCCGGGATCATTTGTCCGAGCTTTCTCGTCTGCTCACCGGTCTCGAGAAGGACACCGCTCCGTCGCAGACGATCGATGAGTGCTTTCGTCACATTCACTCGGTCAAGGGCATGGCGGCCTCGATGGGTTACGACCCGATCGCGAATCTCGCCCATCGCTTCGAGGACGGAGTGGACGTCTATCGCGAGCGGGGGCAGGCCCCTCCGACAGACACGGTCGATCTGTTCTTGAGAGCCGTCGATGCACTCACGGACCAAGTCGAAGCGATCGCGGGCAAGCGATCCCTCGACCAGTACATCGATCTGCTCCACGAGCTGAACCGGGTGCTTCGTGGAGGCGTCGAGTCGGCGCCCAAAAGCCCCACCTCGCCCGTGCCGGCGCCCCCTCCGTCGAATGGGCAGACGACACTCATCGTTGAGCTCGAGGGAGAGACGAGCGCACCGTCGGTGCGCGCATTCCTGGTGCATCGGAAGCTCGAGTCGATGGCAACGGTCGTGAAGAGCGAGCCGCCACTGGAAGTCATTCGAGCGGGTGCGCTGGAAGGACGAACAGTTCGCTTCTTCTTGGAAGGGGAGCTCGATGCAGGGGCCATCATCGAAGCAGCGCGCTCTGTGCCCGACGTGCGCGCGGCGAGCCTCGAGACCCGTGCCCCTGAGGCGGCCGCTCCCCCCGAGCGAGCCACGACTCCGGATGCAGCAGAGTCGAAGCGTGGACGGTCCGCCGATGGTGCAACCGTGCGCGTGCGTGTGGATATCCTCGACCGCCTGATCGACGGGGTGGGTGAGCTGTTCATCGTCCGCGAGCAACTCAGGAATCTGCTCGACGAGAGTGCAGACCCTGAGTTGCGAACGGTTTTGGGGGGCCTTGAGAGTCGGATCCGCGAGCTTCACGGAGAGGTGCTCGCGGTACGCATGACACCTCTGCGGACGCTCACCGATCGATACCCTCGGATCGTACGCGACCTCGCCCGCACCCTCGGCAAAGAGGTGGAGATGATTGTCGTTGGAGACGAGATCGAGCTCGACCGAGCGATTCTGGAGGCCCTGGACACTCCTTTTCTCCATACTCTCCGTAACGCGGTCGATCACGGAATCGAGGCGCCGGGAGAACGTGCCGACCTGCGCAAGGGTTCCCCGGCAAAGCTCTCTCTGACCGCGAGTCGCGACCGGGATACGGTGGTGGTCGCGATCGCCGATGACGGGCGTGGGCTAGACGCGGATGCGCTCCGAAAGGTGGCACTCGAGCGCGGACTGCTGAGTGAGGAGCAGGCCGAGCAACTCACGGCGCGCGAGGCGCACTTTCTGATCTGTTTGCCCGGCTTCTCTACCAAATCGAAAGTGAGTGACGTATCTGGCCGAGGCGTGGGCATGGACGTCGTTCGTGCAAAGATCGAGGGGCTGAGCGGCACGCTCGACATCGAATCGGAGCGCGGTAAGGGAACCCGTTTCATCTTCCGATTGCCCCTGACCCTCGCGATCATCAACGCGCTCTTGATCGAGGCGGCGGGGCAGATCTTTGCGATCCCGGTCGCAAAAGTGGTCGCCGTACGCGAGGTTGGAGACGATGGCGTCGATGAAGCGGGTGGTGCGCGCTATTTGAGCTTTCGTCATGCCCTCGCGCCGATCTATCCGCTGGCGGAGGTCTTGGACCTTGGAATGCAAAAAGAGCAGGAGCAGGTCGTCGTGTTCGAGGACGGTCGGGACCTGGCGGCGTTCGCGGTCGAACGTATCGTTGGATATCAAGAGGTCGTCGTGAAGCCCTTGGGCGAGCCCCTCGATCGCCTCGAGTGGTTCTCTGGCGCGACCATTCTCGGGGATGGGGAGCCGATTCTGATTCTGGACCTGGTCAAGCTGCTGCGCTCGAGGATGCTGCAATGAGCGTCGTGAACCCCCAGCTCGGCGATGCTTTCGGCGCACTGTGCGAGCGCGGTGCGGCTCGTGCGCTCGAGACCTTCGCGGCGATGGTGGGCCCAGACACGACCGAGCAGCGCACGCCTCGTCTACTCTCCACCGAGGAGCTCGTTCGAATGCCCGAGCTTGCCGAAGCGGCCGCGGTGGTCCGCCTGGACGTGGCAAGCGACGCGTTCCCGTTTCAGCTCTTCTGCTGCTTCTCCGAGCGATCGACGACTGTGCTGCTCGAACGACTGCTTGGTCGGCCAGCATCGCTCGAGCAATGGAGCGAGCTCGAAGAGAGTGCGATCGGTGAGCTCGCGAACATTCAAGGGTGTGCTTTTCTCGAGCCCGTCGCTGAGCTCTTGGCGCAACCGATACTGCCATCGCCGCCGGCAACCGTTCTCGGCCCTGCGGGGGCGGTCATGCGCTCCTCCCTTCCCGAACCCGGGCTCGCTGCAGCGGTGCGTCTCACCGGACCGGTGCTCGATGGATGGATCGTCTTTGTGACCGCTCCCCAGGGCGAAGAAGCTCTAGCCAAGGCGCTCCTGGCCAAGGCGCTCGCGACAAACGGCCAGAGCTTGTCTTGAGGGAGCCCCGCAGAATAGGGTGAGTCGTGAGCACCCGGGTCGTCAACGAAATCCCTAGCGAGCTTCTCGAGGTCGTCGATGAGTTCGCCCGCTCGCCGGAGCTCGAAGACGTCCTCCGCCTCGCAGTGGGCCGCCTCGCAAGCATCTTTGATCTCGAGCGCGCCTCGGTGGTGTTGTTTCGAGAGGACGAGGACGTTGGCTACGTCGTGCTCGAGCACGCGCATGCGGTGCTCGGCAATCTCGTCGTTCGCCTCGATGATTACCCGGAGCTGCGCGAGATCATTCGCACGCGGGAGCCGCTCAAGATCTCGGACGTCCTCGGTGACGCGCTCCTCCAAGGCGTGCGCTCAAAGCTCGAAAAGGCGAAGAATCCGCACCGGGCAGCGCTGCTCTTTCCCTTGGTCCGCAAGGACAGGGTCGTCGGCGCGCTGTTTCTTCGCGGTCAGCGGCTCGCCGAGGAGATCGATGAGAGCTTGATGTCGAAGGGGCGCTTGATCGCGGCCGTGGCGTCGATCTCCCTCGGCTCCGCGCTCGAACAGGATGATCTTCGTCGCGAGGTGCGCACCTTGTTGCGCTCGAAGATGGCGAGAGACCGCGAGGTCGAAGATCTGCGCAAGTACTCGAGCTTCTTCGAGCAGGCGCACGACGGTATCGTCGTGATCGACGAGGCGGGCACGATTCGCTACGCCAATCAGTCTGCCAGCAAGATCTTTCAGGCCGAGCCGGACGCGCTCCTCGATCGTCCGTTCCTCACGCTCCTCTCCGCGCGCTCGCACAATCTCGCCGCACGGGCCCTCTCCGGCGACGACGTAGGCGATGACTACGGCTACATCGACCTCCTGGTGGAGCGACCCCCGGGCGACGATGCGGTGATCTCAGTCGCCATCCGCCATCTCGAGGACGCTGATCAACGCCTGGTGAGCTTTCGGGACGTGACCGAGCTTCGCGAGATCGAAAGCGAGCTGCGGCAAACAAAGGACTTCCTCGAGAACCTGATCCAGAGCTCCGTCGATGCGATCGTGGCCGCGGAAGTGAGTGGGAACGTCATTCTGTTCAACCGGGCTGCGGAGCGCATTCTCGGCTATTCGGCCCAGGAGGTCGTGGGACGACTCAGCATGGAGCGTCTGTACCCAGCAGGGGACTATGACGATGTGGTGCGGCGTCTTCGTAGCCCTTCGAGTGGCGGGCGCGGGCGCCTGGAGCCGATTCGAAAGGATTTGGTGGCCAAGAATGGCAAGACCGTGCCCGTGAATCTGAGCGCCGCCACGATCTACGAAGGCGATCGCGAGGTTGCCATCGTTGGGATCTTCACGGACCTGCGCGAGCGCATGCGGATCGAAGAGAAGCTGTCCCAGGCCCAGCGAAAGCTGCAAGTCACCGAGCGACAAGCGGTGGCGATCGAGCTCGCCGGCACCGCCGCGCACGAGCTCAACCAACCCCTCACCTCGATCCTCGGCTACGCGGAGATGCTGAAGAGTCGGATTCCCGAGGGGGATCAGAATCGAAAGCCCATCGAGGTGATCTGTAGAGAGACCGAGCGAATGGCCGGCATCGTGCGCAAGATCGGGCAGCTCACGTCTTACAAGACGCAAAGCTACGTCGGTGGCTCGAAGATTCTCGATCTCGACTGAGACGGCAACGCCTCAGAGCCAGACCAACGCGGCCTCCGCCGCTTCGAGCGCGCCTTCGAGATAGCCGCCGAAGGTGATCCCCATCTCCGACGACGCAAACACGAGCCCCTCGGGACCGAGCGCGCGGAGCGTCGGCGGTGGCCCGTAGTTGGGATGCTCTGCAATCATATCGTCCGTGTCGGTCGCCGTGAACGGTTCCTTCGCCCAGTTCTGCACGTAGACCTCACTCGGTGCACTCGCTTCCCTACCGAACATTCGACGGAGCTGCTCGATGGCGCCGTCGCGCAGGGCGTCCGTAGAGCCATTGACCTTTCGGATGGCGAAACCGAAAAGGGCGCCGGCCTCGCCACTGGCGGGCGAGGCGTCATGGATCTCGGCGAGCGGTCCGATCTGGCTGATTCCATCGCCGGAGAGTCCGCGGTCGCGCCAGAATCGCTCGGGATAGACCGCGACGATCTTCGCGTGGCTCGCCATCCAGGTGGGCACCGCTTTCAGCGCCTGCAGTGCGTCCTGCGGAAGCGCGGGTTCAAAGACGATGGTTTGCGCGACGATCCGCGGCGGGGCCGCCAGCACCACGCGGTCAGCCCGAACCTCACCGAAGGAGCCGCCCACCAGGTAGCCCTTCGGCGCGGTTCTCACCGCCTCCACCGCCGAGCCGAGGCGAAGCGTTTCGGGGGCGAGCTGCACGGCGAGCGCGTCGCTCAACGCGGCCATCCCGCCGACGAGGCGAAAGGAGCCCGCCATCGTTGCGAAATCGTAGCTTTGTATTCGGCCGTCTCGGTGCTCGTAGACCAGGGCGCCGAGGCCGTGCTGCTCGAACACCTCGATACCGAGCTGTTTCACGAGCCCGGCCATGCGCGGCTGACCCGGCCAGAACCAGGTGGATCCGAGGTCGTAGCGATGGTGGCCGGCGGCGGGACGGGAGAGGATTCGGCCCCCTACCCGGTTGCGCGCTTCAAGGACCACGAAGGAGCGACCGCGCTGCTGCAGGACATTTGCGAGCCAGAGGCCGCTCAAGCCCGCGCCGACGATCGCGACGTCGCATTGCATTGATTCCCCGGATTTCACTGTGCTGAACGGCGATTGACACGTCAACGGGGAGCGCGTCAAGGCGGTACTCGGACCCCGATTCCGCATTCCCAATAAATTTTGGCTCGGCGTGCGTTGGAAATCGGCAGTGAAGTTCGACCGGTTGGTGCT
>CAYXVF010000123.1:0-1452 GCA_964468125.1 uncultured Bdellovibrionales bacterium
CTCAGAGGTGTTTATCGCTGTCAACGTGGGGGTGTTGCGTGAAAAGCGGTTCCACCTTTCGCTCCCAGAAGTCCGCTTCGCCCGCCCAGAGCTCTACCTCGACGTCCACCACCACGGGCCTGAGCTCGAAATCCGCGATCTTCACTGCGTCCTTGGCTGTACACACGACCGTTCGCCCGCCCGCGGCGCGGGCGACCCGCAGGAGCTCCGCCTCGCTGAAGCGGTGGTGGTCTGGAAAGACGATCGTATCGAAGACCGCCACCCCCGCCTCGGCGAGTCCTTGGGCGACGCGCTCAGGCCGAGCGATCGCCGTCAGGAGCATGACCTCTTGGCCGCGGAGCGTCTCGACCCCGGTCATGCGCGGCCGACTCTGCACGGTCAGCGCATTGGGATAGTGTGCCTCGAGCCACGCGAATGTCCTCTCGTGCCCGCGGACCCCATGGATCCAGAGCACCTGCGCCCGCCTGAGACCGTGGCTGGACTCGCGCAGGGGTCCCCATGGCAGGTGATGAAGCTCGGAAGGCGGCTGCTCCGCGCGGAGCACGACAATATCGAGGTCCCGGCGCAGCCGTCGGTGGGAGAAGCCATCGTCGAGCACCAGAGAATCGACGCGATGCGCCAAGGCGCGGGCCCCGGCCAGTCGATCGGCGCTGGCGACGATCGGAACCGGCACGGACTCAGCGATCAGGGCCGGCTCGTCGCCGATTCGCTCCGGGTCCGGCAAGCTCCCTGGTTCGTGGACCTCTAGCGCCCTGGATCGGCGTCCATAGCCGCGGGTGAGGAGCCCCGGTCGATGTCCACGGGCGAGCAAGCCCCGCAGGAGCCAGCGGGCGATCGGCGTCTTGCCGGTGCCTCCAACTTCGAGCGCCCCCACGGAGAAGGTGGGAGGGCCTCCGTGTGCGGAGCGCAGCCACCCCCGGTCGTAGGCTAGGCGACGACTCGACGTGAGGGTGCGGTAGATCGGCGCAAACGGCGCCCCGAGGGGTCCCGGAAACATCAGCGGCCCTCGAGGACGGTGAGAAGTTGGCGAAGCCAGCCGGAATCACCGGCACTTAGCACAACGGGGTCATCGGTGGGCGCGAGCGATACTCTCATTCAGAAGTTCCTCTCCACCGCGGAGGAGCGACTCACCGAGCTCGGCGAGGTCCTCTCCACCCTTCGCGAGGCGAGCGACCCGGACGAAGTGGTCAAGCGGCTCGCCGGCGACCTTCACACCTACAAAGGCGAATCTCGGCTGTTGGGGCTGGAGGAGATCGAACGGATCACCCACGCCGCCGAGGACATGCTCTTCAGCCATCAACGGGCCGGTATTCTCAACGAGAATACCGAGCAACTGCTCTTTGAGTCCATCGACCAGATCTTCGTGTGCGTCCAGGCGCTCGTCAGCAACGTCTCCGGAGCTCTCGCCCGCAATCGCACGCTACTGAATGAGCTGAACCACACCCTTCGTAC
>CAYXVF010000123.1:1552-17722 GCA_964468125.1 uncultured Bdellovibrionales bacterium
CGCGGAGAAGTCTCTGCGCCGGGTGCTCTTCCTCGAACCGGCTTTCAGCTTTGCTCGATACGAGCTGGGTCGGGTGCTACATTTTTGGGGTGAGTACGCGGACGCGGTCCGAGAATACACCCGCGCGGTGCAGACCGCGGAGGACGACTTCCTCAGGGAGCGCCTCCGAGAGAGGGCCAGCGGAAGCGGCGAGACCTACTGGTTCGATGCGTCGTTTGTGGCTGAGCTCTGCGAGGCGAATCGCCGTCGAGCGGAAAATGGCGAAGCGCCTCTAGTCGGGGCAATGTTTGGAAAAGAGGGCACGGGTGCCCTCGGAGATGCACATGAAGGCTGCGGAGACGCCTAGCTCAGGACCAAGAGTCGTACTCGTGGACGACAGCATCGTCGCCTTGGAATGGGCGAAGGAAGCGCTGGGCGAATTCGGTTTTGACGTGGTCACCTACAATGCCTCGCTCGGAATTCAGTCCTTCGTGCGCAAGACTCAACCCAAAGTCGTCCTTCTCGACGTCAACATGCCCGCGCTCAACGGTGACCTCGTCTGCCGCATGCTCAAGGACAGCGTACAAACACGGGACGTCCTGGTCGCGCTCTATTCCTCGATGCCCGAAGACGAGCTCGGCGAGCTCGCCGCGAAGGCCGGGGCCGACGGCTACATCGTCAAAACCAACGACGTCGCCCGCCTTGCCGAGCAGCTCAACGCCCTCATCAGAGCCTGACGCTCAGGGGAGAATGCGAAAGCTCAGCGGCTCCTGTTCCAGCAGAGGCTCCCAGACGATGTCCCCGCTCGCCTCGACGAGCTTCGCACGGAACGAGACGGCAGTCCCCGCAGCGAGCCCCCCGGGGATCTGCGCCACCCATTGTTCACCCGCATCGTCCGGCGAGAAAGCGAGCGAGCTCGCCGTCTCCGATGGGCTCAACGAGTACTCGAGGGTCAACTCCGCGATCTCCTCCGGGTCGTTGGGCGTGGGAATCACCTCAAATCGATAGGGTCCATCGGTGTCCGCCGTGTCCGAGGGGTAGCTCACGAGGGTGAGCGAGACGTCCCCGCCGCAGCCAACGAGGGTCGAGAGGCAGCACAGGCCCAAAAGTGCGCATCGCATCGGAGCTAAAGATACCCGATCCTCGGCTGTTTGACCCATTCTCCAGAACCCTCGTACACTCGGCGCCGGGCGTCCGTAGCGAACGAGGTCAGCGAATGAAGAAGCTCTTGGCGTGGTTCACCCGCGTCACCCCCCTGCGCATCTCGATGTTCATCGCGCTCGTCTTCGTCGTCGCGCACTTCGTCATCGATACGGGTTTTTTCGAGCACGGCTTCTTCTCGCGCAAAGGGTACCTGCGCAGCCTGGACCTGAAGCTCCTCGACAGCAAATTCCAATATGCAGCGCTCGACGAATCACCGGATCCCCAGGTGGTCGTGGCGGCGATCGACGAAGAGAGCATCGAAAAATACGGACTCTTTCCCTGGAGTCGAAAGGTCCTGGCGCAGTTCGTCGACGCTCTCTCAAAGCACGAGCCCTCCGTCATCGCCTTCGACATCGTGTTCTCGAACGAGGACAAGAATCAGTCGTACATGGGCGTGAAGCGTTTCCTGGATGCCTTCGAGGCCAGCGCGCTGCCCCCTGACTCCACGACCTTCGCGGTGCTCGAGAAACGCGTTGCGGAGAGCGAAGAGCGATTCTCCCAAGCCGCCAAACGGGTGGAGTCACTGAAAGGCTCGATCCGAAAGGATCTGAAGGGAGCGCAGCGCAACCAGCTCATGCGTCTGATCGCCGAAGCGAGCAAGGAGTCCGGGCAGGCAAAGACCGAGCTCGAGACGGCCCGGAAAGCGCTTGCGGACCTCAAGAAGAGCTCGGGCGAGTTCTTGCAGCTCATGAAAGACCAGGTCAGCGAAATCTCCCCGGATGCAGCGTTTGCCGAGTCGATCGAAAAGGCCGAGAACGTGGTCCTCGGCTACTTCGCCTACCTCAACGAAGAGGAGATCAAAGATGTTCCTCTCGAAGAGCAACAACGAGACATCGAAACCCTCGAACCGGTGGTGCTCGACGCGATCTACGAACCGATGATCGAAGAGCTCGGTGGAGCGGTACTCGAGCGCTTCGACGCGGTACCCGTCGACTGGGACCGGCTGCAGTTCAAAGAAGCTGTGGGCTTTCAAGCCCCGCTGCCACGCTTCGCTGAGCGCGCCAGGAGCATGGGGTTCTTCAACGCGGAGCCGGATTCGGACAACAACCTACGTCGCGTACGCATGTTCTATAAGAAGGGAAAGAAGATCTATCCTTCACTCGCTCTGCAGGCCGCGAGCATCTACTACGACGACACACCGTATCCGGAGAATAACCCCATCCGCCCCGGTCGAACGATCAGTGGCATTAGCATTGGTACCCAGCGCCACATAGTAACCGACCGTCAGAGCAAGATGCTCGTCAACTACTACGCAGATCCCCAGGAGTACTTCCCGGTCTGTGGCATCGCCGCGATCATCGAAGGTCGTTGCGAAGCCCTCGGCAACGACATGAGCCGGCTGAAGGACAAAGTGGTCATCGTCGGCGCTACTGCGATCGGCACCTACGACTTGCGCCCCATCGCCTTCGGCACCGTGCCTGGAGTGTTCATTCACGCGATGGCGATTCAGAACATTCTCGATGGTCGTTTCTTGCAGCGCTTCGAGGGCATCCAGCTCTATGAAATTGCACTGTTCCTCTTCACCGGATTGCTCCTCGGACTGATCATTCACCGGGTTCCGCCCTGGGCCTCATTGCTCGTGGTCTCGGGTGTCACGTTCACCTACTACGCCGTTGACCTCTACTGGGCCTTTCCACGGGGCTTCTGGCTGGTGAACGTATTGCCGACCCTCCAGTGGGCATTCACCTTTGGCGCCATCGTCTTCTACAAATACCTGACCGAAGGTCGGGAAAAGCGACAGATTCGCCAGGCTTTCCAATTCTATCTGACAAAGAGTGTCGTCGACGAGATGCTCAAGGACACCAGCAAACTCAAACTCGGTGGCGAGCGACGGGTCTGCACGGTGCTCTTCAGCGATATTCGCGGATTCACGACCATCAGTGAGTCACTGGAGCCAGAAGAGCTGTCGGCCTTGCTCAACGAGTATCTCACTCCGATGACGAACCTCGTCTTCAAGTATGACGGGACCCTCGACAAGTACATGGGCGACGCCATCATGGCGATCTTCGGCGCGCCTGTCCCCTACTCCGATCACGCAGCGCGAGCCTGCCTGGTTGCGCTCGAAATGATGGAAGAGCTCGGCAACCTGAAGAGGAAGTGGGCGGCGGAAGGCAGCGCGCACTCTCTCGACATCGGCATCGGACTGAACACGGGCCCCATGTCGGTCGGTAACATGGGCTCGGAGGTGCGCTTCGACTACACGGTCATGGGCGACCAGGTGAACCTCGGGAGCCGACTCGAGGGAATCAACAAACAGTACGGCACGAACATCATCATCAGCGAGTTCACCTACGAAGCGGCCAAGGCCGACATTCACGCGCGTGAGCTCGACCTGGTGCGGGTGAAGGGCAAGAATGAGCCGGTCCGAATCTACGAGCTCATCGGCAAAGGAAAAGCGACGGGCAACGCCGCCGACCTGATCGAGCAGTTCGAGCGAGCGATTCAGGCCTACCGCTCGCAGAACTGGACGGACGCAATCGCCCTATTTGAACGCATTCGCACGGACTTGAAGCCGGGGGATTTCGCGTCGCAGATGTACATCGACCGCTGCGTTCAATTGCGATCGCAGGATATGGGCCCGGGCTGGGACGGCGTCTTTACCATGACTACGAAGTAGCGCTACCCTAACCCTGCACTGCGCGGAGAGGCGTTTCTCATATGTCGGATGACAAGCTCTACGAACGATTTGGCAAGCAGATGCCCCCCGGCACCGTGTTGTTTCGCGAGGGCGAGAGCGGCAAAGAGATGTACGTCGTTCAGTCTGGCAAAGTCCGCATCTCGAAGACCGTCCGAGACGTCGAAAAGACGCTCACGACGCTCGGGCCCGGCGAATTCTTCGGCGAGATGGCGATTCTGAACAACAAGCCGCGCTCCGCGACCGCCACGGTGGAAGAGGAAGCGAAGGTCTTGGTGATCGACCCGAAGACCTTCGAGGCGATGGTGCGGGGTAACGCGGAAATCGCTGTCCGCATGATCAAGAAGCTCGCTGCGCGTCTGCAAGAAGCGGACGAGCAGATCGAAAACCTGCTCCTAAAGGATCACAACTCGCGTGTGGTTCACTTCCTCTCGGCGATGGCCACCCGCCAAGGCAACCAGGTCGAAGGTGGGATCATGGTGGAGATCAGCGTGAAAGACCTCGCCGGCAAAGTCGGCCTTGAGGTCGAGCCCGTCAACGACGTGCTGAACAAGCTGATCCGCGCCAAGCTCGTACGCATCACCGAGACCGGCCTCTTGATCCACGAGCCTGCCAAACTCCGCGAGTTCCTCGAGTTCCTCGAGATGAAAGAAAAATTCGGAGACATTTAGAGGCTCCGGTTTCCACCGTCGTTCCCCTCTGGGTGAGGGACGACGTCGGCACCTCCAGAAGTGCTCCGTCTGTCTCCGTTCTCTTTCTCTGTGTTTGCGAGCCGCTCCCGGCTTGCCCTGCGGCCAAGACCGAAAGCAGCGACCGATAGGAGAGAACGGCTCAATCCGCAGGCCAGGGGTCTTCTGGGACTTCCGTGGGGGCCGGCTCGGCTGAGAGGGTTTCGATGTTGGCGATGAGCTGTTCCATCAACTCGATATCCGCGCGAATGTCTCGGTCGCCTTGACCGTCGTTGGCGCTGTCCTCGTAGTCCGCGGCCGCGGCGACCAGTCCCACCAGCACGTCGAGCGCTTCCGCTGGTGCGCCCGCGTGAAACGCGGTGACCGCTTCGACGACGCCGACGTAGATGTTCAGCACGACGAAGCTCTTCTCGACCATCGGGGTCTCGAAGAGGCCGCGCGTGGGTGTTTCGAGCGGTGTGTTCGGAAAGACCACCTGGCGGCTCTGGGTCAGGGTTTCGCCGGTGGTCGGGTCGCGAAAACTCATCTCGATCTGCGCGACGACCGCAGAAGACTCGTCGCCTACCGCTCGATCGTTCGGCATCACCTCGATCAACAGACGGCTGCCACCGCCACGACGATCACCGTTGTCGGTGACGTCGTCGGCGGATTCGCGATGGGCCACGAAAACGCTCGGGAGCTGCAACCGACCACCGTCCTCGGCGTTTTCCCAGAGCGGTGAGCCCCGGGCGGCGCCAAAATCATAGAGGGGCCCTACGCGCACGGCGATGTCGACGTCCCGGGCGATGGGTACGGTGAAGTAGCTGAGCTCCTCGGTGAACACCTCGTTCACCGCGGTCGCGTCCTCGACGAAATAGAAATTGCCGTCGCTCTGGAGCGCGAGGTCGCGCATGAGCTCGATATTGAACGACTGACCGACGCCAATGGTGGTCAGGCCGATCCCGTCGCTGTTCTGCGCGGCGCTCATCGTGAGAATGGCGTCCGGATCCGTTTCGCCGGCGGTCGGTTGGCCGTCGGAGAGCAACAAGACACGCGCCTCCCGTTCCGGGTCGAACGCGGCACTGAGCTGCCCGTAGCCCTCCTGGAGCGCGTCATAGATGTTGGTGCTGCCTCCGGCGAGCAAGCCATCGACGATCTCGAGAAGCGCGTTGCGATTGCCGAGCAGCTCTCCGAGCTCGAAACGAACGCGGGCGCGCCCGTCGTAGGTGATGAGCGCGATCCGGTCGCTGTCCCGCATTTCGTTGATGAGAAGGCGCAGCCCGTCTTGCACGGAGGCGAGCTTGTTTTCGCTCTGCATCGAGCCTGAGACGTCCACCACCACCGAGAGGTCCAATGGCGGACTTTCGTTCGGGTCGACGACGATCGGAGAATTCAGCCCGATCTGAAGCAAGGTGCAGTTGTTGCCGTCGATCAGATTGTTCATCACGCCGAGCATGGCCTGCAGGCAGATGCGGTCACCGCAATCCGCCGGGGGCAGCTCGCCGTAGTGCTCGGCGAAGAAACCCGCCGCGTCCATGTCCGAAGCCCGGGGCACCCCGCCCGCCTCGATTTGGCTGCGAAAATAGCCAAAGTCCTGAGCGCCGCCGAAGCCGACGTTCGTCCCCGGGCTCGCCGCGCCGCCTCGGTCGTTGCTGCTGTTACTATTTCCGAATCCCCCGGACTCCGAAGCACCCGTCGGGGCCGAGATGTCGCTGCTGTCGACCCCCGCACACCCGAAGGCAGCGACCACGGTGAACAGAACCACGACCCTCCAGCTCATGCGCATGAGAAACCTCCTGAGGCGAGTAAATGCAGTGTTCGTGCCACTGAGGAATCACATTTCGGGGCCGTGTCAGCGAACGCGGTGTCAACGAGTCGAGACTGCCCTCACGATGTCTACGATCGAAGACAGCCCTGAGGGCGCCACTTCACAAAAGTGGCGTTCGCCTGCCGCGGTCGAATAAGCTTGGGAAGAGGACGGAAGGGGAATCTGGCGATGCGTTTGCGGGTGTTGGGCTGCCACGGCGGTGAGTCCCCTAATCATAGAACCACCGCGTTCTTGTTGAACGGTACCCTCCTTCTCGACGCAGGTGCGGCGACGCGAGGCCTAACTGTCGCTGAGCAAGCGGAGATCGACGACATCCTGATCTCCCACGCGCACCTCGACCACATTCGCGACCTTGCGTTTCTTTGCGACAACGTGATCGGCGTGCGCAAATCGCCCCTGAGGGTCCACTGCACGGCCCACACCGCCGAGGCACTCCACAAGCACTTATTTAACAACGTGATCTGGCCGGACTTCACCAAGATTCCAAATCCCGGGGATCCGAACGGCGGGGTCACGATGGAGATCCACACCATTCCCGCCGGGGTGGAGCTCGAGATCGGCGGCTTTTCGGTCAAGCTCGTGCCGGTGAATCACCCGATCGAAACCCACGCCGTCTTTCTCCGGGATGCGAATGGGACCCTGTGCTACTCCTCGGACACGGGCCCCACCGATGCGCTGTTCGAGGAGCTCAACGGGCGCGAGGATCTGCGCGCCTTCATCTACGAGGTCAGCTTTCCGAATGGGATGGAGGGGCTCGCGGAAGTCTCCGGACACCTCACGCCGCGGATGCTTGCCGACGAGCTCGCCCACAAGTTTCGTCCGAGGACCTCATGTCCGATCCTTCTCTATCACCTGAAGCCGGGCTTTTATGACACGCTTCGCGAGCAGCTCGAGGAGCTGCGCGATTCGCGGATCGCGATCCTGAAGCCGATGGACGAGTACAGCTTCTGAGCGGCGCCTACCAGGCGATGATCGCGGACCTCTTTCCTCGGTCCGCCGCGGGGTTCAAGCTCGGCCTGGAGCAGATGCGCGCGCTGATGGATCGGCTCGGTCAGCCCCAGGAGCGCTACCGATGCGCGATTGTCGCCGGCACGAACGGCAAGGGGAGCACGGCCTCCGCACTCGCCGATGCGCTCGGTCGGAGCCGACGCCGCGTTGGCCTCTATACCTCCCCGCACCTGATGCGTTTTTCCGAACGCTTCCGGATCGATGGGCAGGAGCTCGCCCCGGAAGTACTCGTGCCCCTCTACGAACGGGTGAAAGAGGCTGATCGCGCCCGGGTGGCGGAAGCCCCGGAGGCTCGCCCCGCGACGTTCTTCGAGCTCGGCACGGCGATGGCGTTTCTCGCTTTCGTAGAAGCGGGAGTCGACGACGGGGTCCTTGAGGTCGGACTCGGCGGACGCCTCGATGCTACGAACATCGTCAATCGAGCGGTGGCGGTGATCACGCCCATCGGCTTTGACCATCAACGCTACCTCGGGAACACGCTCGCGGCGATCGCCGGGGAAAAGGCTGGCGTGATTCAACCGGGCGTTCCCGTGGTGATGGGTCCCCAGGAGCCCGAAGCCCGGGAGGTGATCCTGCGGGCGGCTCACGAACGAGGCAGCCCCGTCCACGCGGTGACCGAGGAGACGCCTCGGGGGTCGTCGGACACCGTCGAGTACCGGTCCGCCCCAATTATCCTCGCCGCACGCACCGCCGCCGTGGCCGCCCGCCTCCTCGGGGTCGACGCGGCGTCGATCGAGGCGATGTCGCGCTCGCAACGCTGGCACCCACCCGCCCGCTACCAATGGCTCGACCGAGAACCGCCGGTTCTTCTCGACGCAGCGCATAACCGGCCGGCCCTCGAGGCGCTCGGTGCCAGCGTCCGACGGGACCCGCGCATCGGCAGCCGTCCGGTGCACGGAATCTTCAATGTCCTCGACGATCGGCCACTCCTCGAGCTTCTGGGCACGCTGGCACCGTGGCTGCGCTCGCTGACCGTGCCTCGCTTGCCGACGCCGCGGGGCTGCGATCCGGCGCTCGTTCCGGGCCGCCTGGCGCACCGAACCGAGTCGGTCCGAGACGCCCTCGAACGCGCAACAGACCACGCGCGCGCGGACGGGGGAATCGTCCTCATCGCCGGCTCGTTTCAGCTTCTCGCAGAGGCCCTTCAGGTGCTCACCGGTGAGCCCCGAGATCCGCCCGTACGAGGCTGATTTCTCGAGCCGCCCGTTATTTTCGAGGATGGACGCACCGTGCTAGCGTGGCCCCATGTGGAAGCTGAGATCGGCCCCTCTCTTTCTGTGTTACCTCTTCGCGATAAGTCTCGGGACCGCGCGAGCCCAGGACCTGACCGACGAAGTCAAGGATCTCACCTTCGTCGGCTTTCAGCAGTACGAGGAAGCGTCCCGGGTGTTCGTGCGCACCAACGAGAAGGCGAGCTACCGCATCGACGACAGCAAGAGCGACACCATCGTCTTGATCCTGCAGAACACCGGGGTTACTGCCGTCAATCATCTGAACCACCTCGACACGCGGTTCTTCGACAGCCCGGTGGCCTTCATCCAACCTCGGCTCATCGAAGGAACGTCGCCGAGCGTGCAGATCGAGATCGCACTGCGTGAGAGCGTCCCCTACGAAACGTTGCAGAACGACAACTTCCTGGCGCTCGATTTCCGGCGCCGCTAGCGTTCTCGCCACCGCCCTCATCTTCGCACCCTCGCTCGTCCGTGCGCAGGGCTCGATTCTGAGCTCGGAAGAGCGCCAATGCGACGCCATTCAGGTCGAAGCGGACGACCTCGAATGCACCGACGACGGCTGCGACCTCGAGGGACACGCACTCATCACCTGCGAAGGCCTCGTCCTCTTCGCCGACCGGATCCACATCGACTTCGACGAAGAGCAGCGCTTCACGGGGGCGAAGGCTCAGGGCAACGTGTCCGCCCTCGAGGGCAACATGCTGCTGAGCTGCTCGGAGGCGACGCTCGAGGGCGATCGAATTCGAGGGCGGATCGACGGCGCCGTCGTCGAAATCAAGGAGCGCCGCCTGCCCGCAGAGCGCTTGACCGCCGAGAAGAACCGAGCGGAGATCCGTGGCGACCTCGAGCGCACCGGCGAGCGGACCTTCACTGTCGAGGACTCGGAGCTCACACTCTGCGACTGCGGCGACGAGCCACCCTCGTGGCTCTTTCGCTCGTCTTCCGCGGATGTCGACCTCGACAGTCGCGCGAACCTCTACTGGTCCGTATTGTGGATCCAGCCTTTTGGTCTCTTCGAGATCCCGTTCTCACCGCCACTGCCACTGGTGTCGATCCCCTTCGCGCGACGCGCACCGGGGTTTCTTGCCCCGGAAATTCAGCTCTACGATGGCTTTGCCCCGCAAATCGACCTGCCTTTCTTCATCCCCATCGGCGACTCTTGGGACCTGACGCTCACACCGGGTTTGCGCACCGATTGGCGCGCTACCCGGGGCAACGCCTTCGACCGCCTCGGTGCTCCGCGCTTCGGTACACGCGTGCGCTACGCCCCTCGCGAGGGCACCGAGGGTGAGCTGAACATTCAGTACCAGCGCGATGCCGGAAACGAGGCCGTTCGCGGCCTCGTTGATTTCCAGGAAGGTGACCCCAACCCCTGCGCGCTGACCGACGACCGCCTCCCAAATCCCCGCTGCAACCTGCGCAACCGATTCGCGATCACCTGGGCCCATCGCTCCGAGATCACGCGGGCAGTGGACTTCGTGGCCCAGGGTGCCTGGTATTCGGACGACGTCTTGCTCGGAGATGCGTCCCTGTCCGTGACGGACCGGGTCAACACCTACGCGCCGAGCCGCGCGCAGCTCGACCTGCGCCTCCCGGAGGTCTACGCCGCCGCCAATCTCGACTTCATCTTGCGGCTCGCCGGCCAGAGCGGTCGCGTCTGCTTCGAGCGCGACGAGGACGGTAACTGCATTCGCGAGGTCGAAAACTACACGCTCTTGGACAACACCCGCGGCGCCGAGCTCGACACCTACCATCGCGGCCCTCATTTCGAGCTGCGCATGCCGGCCTTCCCGGTGGGCTGGGGGTTTCACCTCGAGGGGCTCGCCACCGCGACCCGCTACGGAGCCTGGCTCACGGGACTCTTTTCAAACGAGCTGCTCCCCTTGCCCAGCCAGTGGGTCCTGCGCAGCTACGGCGGCGGCGCGTGGCTGGGCGGGATCGGCCCGGTTTCCCTGCGCGCCCGGACGGGCATCGATTGGGCGTTGAGCGCGCCCTCCACTCTGAGCGACGAGGCGCTCGACTGGGGCTATGTGCCCTTCGACGAGCAAACGCGCCGAGTCGTGAGTCTTCTCGCCGAGGTCTTTGCCGAGGTGCCGCTCGCGCGGCGCTACGGCACGGACACGCACCTCATCATCCCCAAGTTGGGTCTCAGGAGCATTCCCTGGCAGGACGGCGACGCGACGGCGGCCTCGCGCTTTGACCCCTGGCTCGAGCGTAACGAGCTGACCCAGGCGGTCGTGGCTTTGGACCAGGAGTGGCTGGATGCTAGAGGGGAGCCGGTGGTGACGCTGCTCCTGGAGCAACCTTTTGACTTACGCGAGGGCGAGCGACTCCAAAGCGTGGTGCGTGCGCAAGTGGTACCGGTGCGTTGGCTCACGCTGCGCGGCTGGTCGCAGCTCGACCTCGGCAACGCGGACCCGCTCCGAGAGGTCGGGGCGAGCGTGAGCGCCCGCTACCGTGCCTTCACGGCGGGCGCGTCTTATGTGCGCTGGTTTGAGGACTCGGAGCGCTTTAGACGGACGGTCTACCAGCTCTCGGGAACCCCAGCCTCCCTCCCCGTCGACCCCGACCTCCCGGGCAGCGAGCAGTACCTGCGCGGGGGAGTAGGACTCGACCTGGCGCCGGTCCGCCTGAGCTACGGGACCTCTCTCCTCCTGCGGCGCCCAGGTGGCAACAACGCGGCGAACCTGGTCATCGGCGACAAATCGCGCCCGTTCATTCCGAACCAGAGCGCGTCGATCGGCTACACCTCGCCCTGCGACTGTTGGGGTTTGACGACGAGCGTGGTACGCGCCTTTCAAACAGACGAAGAGACAGGAGAAGTCGTGCCGGATTACCGGGTCAACTTCACCTTTCAGATCGGCGGCTACGCCGTGGGATCACGCAATCGATGAGCATTCTCGAACGCGAGCTGCACGCAGACCTGGACACGCCAGTGAGTGCCTATCTAAAGCTCACGGCTCTCAGTCCCTGGTCCTTTCTCTACGAAAGCGTCGAGGGCGCGGAGCGCTGGGCTTCCTATTCCATCATCGGGGTGGGCGCCCGCCGCAGCTTCGTCGTGGGCGATGGCTCGATCACGATTCGAGGGCCCGACGGAGAACACACGGCACCGGCTAGGGACCCCTTGAGCGCGCTTCGGGACGCCTGCGCCTTCCCCCGGCCGAAGCCCGCCGTTCACGCTCCGGCTTTCGTCGGCGGCATCTTTGGCTTTCTCGCCTACGACGCGGTTCGCGCCTTTGAGCCCCTCGGCACGCCACCGGGCCCCGCGACGACGCCGGATGCGTGTTTTTTCGAACCGGAGCTCCTCGCCGTCTTCGACAACCGTCGGCACCGCCTCGTGCTCTACGCCTACGACGAGGCGACCCTCGACGAGGCCGAGCAACGCATGCGTCAGCCGGTGCGCGAGACGCGCGCCGCACGTCAGTGGTCCGAACCCGTAGCCCTCGACTCGCGTGAGCGTTTCATCGAATCGGTGGAGCAGGCGAAGGAGCACATTCGCGCCGGCGATATCATCCAGGTCGTGATCTCGCGCCGTTTCGCTCTCGAGCGCGCGAGCGACCCTTTTGACGTCTACCGCGGCCTGCGCGTGATCAATCCCTCCCCCTATCTCTACTACCTACGCACTCCGGAGGTGACCCTCGCTGGCGCCTCGCCCGAGGTCATGGTGCGCGTGGAGAGTGGGAGCGTCACCGTGCGGCCCATCGCGGGAACCCGTCCCCGTGGCTCATCGCCCGAAGAAGACGCGCGCTTGGCCGACGAGCTGATCGCCGACCCCAAAGAGCGCGCGGAGCACATCATGCTCGTAGACCTCGGGCGCAACGACGTGGGCAGGGTATCGCCGCCGGGGCAGGTGGAAGTGCCCGACCTGATGGTGATCGAGCACTACTCGCACGTGATGCACATCGTCAGCGAGGTTCGTGGACGCCTGGCACCGGGGAATGACGCGTTCGACGCCCTACGCGCCGCCTTTCCTGCGGGAACTCTGAGTGGCGCCCCCAAGGTGCGCGCGATGCAGATCATCGACGAGCTCGAGGGCGCCAGGCGTGGGGTGTATGGTGGCGCGGTCGGCTACTTCGGTCCCGACGGTGACGCTGATTTCGGCATCGCCATCCGCACCCTCGTCGATGATGGGGAGAGGTTTTTGATTCAGGCGGGTGCCGGCATCGTGGCCGACAGCGATCCGGTCGCCGAAGCGGACGAAACCGAGCACAAGGCCCGAGCAGTGTTGCGCGCGGCCAAATGGGCGACCCACTTGGTGAAGGATTGAGCCATGGTGGTGATGATCGACAACTACGATTCGTTTACCTACAATATCTATCAGATTCTCGCCGCGATAGCGCCGGACATCGAGGTGATCCGGAACGACCAGATCACGGTCCACGAGCTGCGCGCGAAGAAGCCGGACAAGCTCATCATCTCGCCCGGGCCCGGCGCACCGGAGTCAGCGGGGGTTTCGGTCGCCGCAATCGAGCGATTCGCTGGCGAGATTCCCGTGCTCGGCGTCTGCCTCGGGCACCAGTCGCTCGCTCATGCCTTCGGCGGCAAGGTGGTGCGCGCGGAGCGCCTGATGCACGGCAAGACTTCTCCCATTCGCCATGACGGCAGGACGATCTTCGAGGGACTCCCCAACCCCTTTGATGCCACGCGATACCACTCATTGTTGGTTGAGCGTGAGTCGTTGCCAGATTCTTTTGAAGTCAGCGCATGGACCGATGAAGGTGAGATCATGGGCTTGCGTCACACTCCGACGGGGGCGGAAGGGGTGCAATTTCACCCCGAGAGCATCTTGACCGAGGCCGGAGCGGCGCTGTTGGAGCGATTCATTCGATGCTGAAGATCGCGATCCAGCGGGCGACTTCCGGGATGCATCTCGCCGCCGATGAAATCGCAGCCGCGGTTGGCCAAATCATGGATGGCAAAGCGAGCGATGCGCAAATCGCTGCCTTGCTCGTCGCTCTGCGCATGAAGGGCGAGACCGTCGACGAGATCGAAGGTGCCGCGCGCGCGATGCGGCAGCGCATGAATCGAATCGACGTGGACGTTGCCCCCTTGTTGGATACCTGCGGCACCGGTGGGGACGATCTCGGCACCTTCAACATCTCTACCGCCGTGGCGTTCGTGGCCGCCGCGGCTGGGATTCACGTGGCGAAACACGGCAATCGCGCGGTGAGCTCCCGCTCCGGGAGTGCCGACGTCCTGATGGAGCTCGGCGTAAACCTGGACGCTTCGATCGAAACGATGACGAAGGCGATCCGCGAGGTGAACATCGGATTTCTCTTCGCCCCGAAACACCACCCGGCGATAAAGTACGCCACACCGATCCGTCGAGAGCTCGGTTTGCGCACGGTCTTCAACGTGCTCGGCCCCCTGACGAACCCTGCTGGGGCTCCCTATCAGCTCCTCGGCGTTTTCGACCGCTCGCTCACGCGCCAGCTCGCCGAAGCCCTGGGCCGTCTCGGCTCGTCACGCGCTTGGGTCGTGCACGGTGAAGACGGACTCGACGAGCTGACCGTCTGTGGCAGAACCTACGTTGCTGAGTGGAACGGGCGCGAGGTGCGCGAGCACGAGCTCACGCCGGAAGATGTGGGTCTCGTGACCGCGCACCCGGAGAGCCTCAAAGGCGGCACGCCGCGCGAAAACGCGGCAATCATTCGGGAGGTGTTGAGCGGTACGCGCGATGGACCCGCACGAGACGTCGTGGCTCTCAACGCGGGAGCCGCCCTCGTCGTCACCGGAAAGGCACAGTCTCTGGAGGAAGGCGTGTATCGCAGCCTCGAGCTGCTGAAGGCAGGGACGCCAATCACTGTTTTGGAAAGCCTCAAGGAAGCGAGCCATCGCTGACCCGCTCCTGAGACCTCAAAGAGTTTCAAATATCGATGATCACGACGCCGCGATTTCCGCCCTCGTCGTCGCGAGGTCGGTCCCGGTCGTCATAGGGATCCCGGTCCGGATGAAGCGGGAGCTCGAGGCGGGGGCGTTCCGCGTCACGGCGACGCTCCTCCTCGCGTTTTCGCAGCTCCTCGATGATGAAGGAGTCGAGCATTCGGTTCTCCCCTCGAGCCTGTCAGGGCTGGTTCGAGACTCTCCTCATTAGACGCATACGAGACAATTCTAATTCTTGGTTAGGTCTCTTGCGAGAGAGTTATCGATCGCGTTGCCGCCATCGTTTCTCCGCCCCGTCCATTCATACGATAGGCTCCCGCCCCCGACCACCGCAAGGGCTCGGCGAGCAAATAGGCAAGAACCCGGAATCATTGAGAGTTTTACGGTTAGCGGGAGGTTGACGTTTTAAAAACCCACTCCGCCCGACACTCCAGTTGGGGCTATTCCGCTACCTGTTCCGCCCGTTCTTTGAAGCGCTGTAGCGTGCGCGGCAGGGCTTGGCCGGCCAAGCGATCGCTCACCGCTGCGGGGATCGCGCGGGCCAGGGCGACCTCCAAGGTATAGGTCGCTTTCGTTTTTGAGTCGGAGAGCGCCTCGAGCTCCCAACCGCCGCGATTCTCCGAGAGCATGCGTGCATCGAGGAGGGTCCATTGCACCGAACGATTCGGCTCCTCGACGATCGCTAGGGTGTACTCCACACGCATCACCATCTCGACCTCGAAGCGGACGTGCACCGTGTTGCCGTCGCGCTCGAGAACCGTGACCGCTTGATTCTCCGGCAGAAACTCCGGATAGCGCTCGTAATCGGTGATGACCGCGTAGACCCGCTCGATCGGCGCGTCGATCACGATCTCCTCTCGATTCATTTCGCTCATCGCCCTACTCCGTCTCCATTCGGACCGCCGCCACCGCCTTGATCGCTCGCCGATGTTTCCTGAGCACCGCCAAGCTCGACCGCATCGCCTCCGCGCTGCACTCGAAGGTCGTGACCACGACAGGAACGGGCCCCTTCGAGACCGCCTGCCGCTCCCTCTGAAGGACGGTTTCTAGGCTGATCGCATTCTCCGCCAGCGCGTGGGTGATCAATGCTAACACGCCGGGCTGATCGGCGACGAGAAGTCGGAGATACCAGGCGGACGAGGTTTCGCCGACCGGCACGAGCGCTCTCGTCGCGTGGGTCGGTGGCCCGGGCGGCACAACGCCCGCCTTGAGGTTTCGCGCCGCCTCGAGAATATCCGACACCACCGCATTCCCCGTGGGAAACCCTCCCGCTCCGGGTCCTTCATAGAACGTCGAGCCGAGATTGCGTGAATCGACCCGAACCGCGTTCAGGGCGCCCGGGATGGCGGCCAGAGGGGTGCCGCGACGAACGAAGGCGGGATGAACGCGCGCCTCCACCTGGTCGCCGGAGCGGAGTCGTCCGGTGGCAAGGAGCTTGACGCGGTACCCCAATCGTTCTGCGTCCTTGAGAATGTCCGGCGTCATCGCTTGGATGCCATCCACCGGCAGCTTGCGGCGGGTCACCGTCATCCCGTAAGCGAGTTGAACGAGGATGGCGAGCTTGTCGGCCGCATCGCCGCCATTCACGTCGAGCGTGGGGTCGGCCTCCGCGTAGCCGAGGCTCTGAGCGCGAGCGAGCGCCTCCGCGTAGGGCAGGCCCGTTTCCATTTCTCCGAGAATGAAATTGGTCGTGCCATTCAGAATCAAGACGCGACAAGAGCCATGGCAGCCTGG
>CAYXVF010000124.1:0-8022 GCA_964468125.1 uncultured Bdellovibrionales bacterium
TCGACTGGAATGCGATCGGTCGTCAGGTGCGATTCTAGAGCCCCGACGAGCGAGTGTGGCTTTCTGTTAGACTTCGGTGGCGGTCGACAGCGCTGATCAAACGCGCTCGCTGCGGTCGATTTCGGCTCGCTCGACCTCCTCGGCCACGTGCAAGCGATGCTCCACTCGTTCCGCGACCTGGCGCTCGCCCAGCGCGTCGAGCTCATTGTGGAGACGTTCGAGGTCGCGTTGGCGCTCGGCGTAGAGCTGATCATCATCCACCAGGCCCAAGGCGATCGCTTCCGAGTCCACCTGGGCGCGGCTCACCGCGCGCTTCACACCGTCGTTGCCATCGAACGCCGAAGCCAGGACGGGACGCGTGCCGCTGCCGACGCTCGGAGCGGCGCTCCTCCGAAGACCATCGAGGAGCTCTCGCGTGTTGCTGCAGGGCTCTTTGCGCGTCGCGACGTCTTGGCTCGCGTCGCCGCCCAGCGCCTTGCTCACATCTTCCATCACTTTTTCCGCTTCCTCCGCCGTCGCTACGGGAGCGGACCGGATGTGGTGCAGAACGCCGGTGTTGACGAAGTGGGTGAGCGCGAGTTCGGCCAGGGCATCTCGGCGCTCCTCACGCGGTCGGTCGAGGTACGCTTCGAGCATGCGCCGGACCGGCGACTCCGGCTCGGCGAAGCTCACGACGAGCACTTCCGAGCCCGTCCCGATCCCCGCGTCGTGCTCGGTCGCGTTGAGCGCACGTGCCACGACGGACATCGCACCGACGATCACATTCGTGTCGACGCCATACGCGTCGGCCAAGGGCTCGATCAGCGAGAAGTTCGAGGAAACGGTGACGCTCGCCAGGGTCTCGCCAGCACCCAGTCGATAGGCGTAGGCCGACGGCTCGGGCTCCTGTGCGACAACCGCGCAGCTCGCCGCCATCTCGCTAACCGCCTGAGCGCCGAAGGTGCATGCGTTCGCCATCGAGCGCAGCGTTCCGCCTTCTCCGCCGATGGTCTCGAACCGTTCGCGGGCAACGCCTTCCTCGGCCGTCCGCCTTTGGATCCATTGATTGATCTCGGCCATGACGTCGGGCGTTGGGACCGCCACGACCTGCGGAGGTCGGTCACCCTGCGCCACTCGTGCGCTCGGGGCGTCCACCACCGCCACCGGACGGTTGTACAACTCGCTCATGAACACCGCATAGGCGACGTCGCGCTCGTGGGGATTCGCGATATAGACCGGTGAGCCCTCGGTACCGAAGATCGCGTCACGCGCTTCCGCATGGTTTTCAGCGGTGATGAACGCCACGACCGCTCTCGGCGTGAGGGTGACGAGGGTTTCCTGGCCGTTGTGCTGGCGCCGGAGAGTCAGTTGGCTGACCACCGGCGCTGCGGCGTCGCGCTGACGGGCGGGCGTCTCCGGTTCGGGGCTCGCCGCCCGGCGTACGCGAGCGGGCTTTTCCGTGCGTGCGAAGTCATCCGATGGCCCGCCTGCGACGGGCACGGTGGGCACGGGCGCAGAGGCGTCGCCCATCACGGGGGCTTCGATTCGAGCGCCTCCGAGGCCGAGATTTGCGTACGACATGCCCATGTTCCCCATCTTGGTTGGGGTATCGGCATGACCCGGCGAGGGTTGCGTGATTCTCGAATTTTTTTTCGCGGTCTAGCGTGCAGCGACCGGCCGCTTGAGAGCGCTGTTTATTTTTGCCGCGAGCGCTTCGCCGAGCTTGGAGAGCGCGTTTCTTGCCGCCCGCGCCTCGCCCAGGCCCAGCGCCTGCACGCTGTCTTCTACGGTCGCAAGCGGGGCGCCGCTCCAGACGTCGTAAACGGTCAGGTTCGTGCTCGCTTCATGGTACACCGAGCGGGAGCCCATTCGGCTGGTCAGCTGGCTCGTGGCATCGCCGCTCACCACGACATCGATCCGACCCCGGGTCAGCCTCGCGAGGGTGTCCAAGGCATCGGGCGTAACCCCGTCCGCCAGGACCGCGGATTCCTCATCGCCGAGCAGAATCGCCTGCCGGCTCTTGGAAAGCTCTTCCCGCAGGGCGTTGACCAGATGCGCGGTCTCACCCTCCGCCCAGCGCTCCCGTACCGCGAGGGCGATTCGGGCGTCCTCTGGGCTGACCCGTCGAAACGGCACCGACAAGACGAGCTCGGGGAAGGACTCGCCAAAGCTTCCGAGCAGTGCGTTTCGGTCGAGGGCGACGCCCATGCGTCGCTGCTCGTCCGTCGGCTTGCGGGTGAAATCGAAGCGAGCGACCCCATCCTCACCGCTCTCGCGCTGCACCGCGGGCGCGGCGTCTTCAGATGATTCCGTCTCCAGCTCTCCTGCCTCTTCCTTCCCGGAGGGCTCGTCCTGCTCCGGTGCCTCGAACCACTCGGCGCCTTCCCGAATCGCGATGGGAATACCGCGCACCGGCTGGGCGTCCGTGCTTCCGTCCGTCCAGGTGACGAGGATCTCCAGAGGTCGCGTGGGTTTTCCGGAGAGGTCGAGCGGAATGCCATCGGCGAAGACACTCTCGAGGATCAGACCGTCCGCCAGGCGCTGCATCTCCGCTTCCTGCTCGCTGAGAGGAAGCGCTTCGCAGGGCTCACCGAGTGAGAACTGACTCAGGCGAGCGCAGATCTGGCCTTGCGCCGCGCGCCACCACGCCTGGTGGAGCACCCCATCGAGCTCTTCCATGAAGCCCGTTCCGGGTTCCGGCAGGCGCGCCGCGGTTTCGTCGAGCCAGCGTTGGGTCAATTCGGGGATCGGCTCGAGCACGGTGGTCGCAAAGGCCGCAAACTGGCCCTCGATTTCCGTCTCCGAGACCTGCACCGCTCCGAACACGTTGGGTCGCGTCGTATCGAGGGAGGTACGGCCCGCTGGAAGACTCGGCCATTGACTGTCTTCCCAAAACGCTTCGTCGAGGGCGAGCAGCGCCAGGAGCTTCGCGTCATCCGCGGATTCGTCCGATACGCCGTAGCCACTGAGGGGCGCCTCGCTCGCTTCTCGCTGCTCCGCGACCCAACCTTCAACGCTCTCGGTCGCCTCGGCCGCGGGTGGCGCAGGGACGGTTGCGGCGCTGACGCCTTCTTCCGTGGGCGCAGCCGCCGGCGCCTTGACGTTTGAGCCCCCGCAGGCGGCGAGGCCAACGGCCATTGTGAGTGCCCAAGCGCGTCTCTTCATGGCGAGACCTCCTCAGATGCCCGCGATCTTCGCGAGCTGGTCCCAATTCACGCGTGCTCCGTCGCCGACGCCGCGTTTCAGTCTTTCGAATCCGTCTTTTACGAGCGACTCGATTCGCCCCGAGTCCAGGTCTACTGGCGCCGCGCCGTACGCGCGGTTCATGCCAATGTCGAGAAGCAGCTCCTGAAAGGAGGTCGCGAGCGCGGAGCCGAGCGTTCCGCGCCCAGGTTCTCGAATGCGTGAAATGCTCGCGAGGCTCGGTCCGACCATCTCGAAGAACTCGTCGGTCTGACCGGCAGCCACCGCCACACTCCATACTTGCCGCAGGAAGATGCCAAACTCGAAGAGGTAACGTCGGCTGTCGACCTTCGCGACCATACCCGCTGTATCGTCGTCGATATCCCGCAGCAATCTACCAACGCGAAAGCCTGCATCCTTGGAGACCGCCGCAACGGAGGAGCGCAGGCGGCTCCACATCTCGTCGAGCCCCAGGCTATAGCCGTGAACGGTGATCGAGTCGCCGAGAGCGCCGATCAGGTATGCGCGCGCGCCGGTCTCTTGCACGAGGAGGTCGCGGCGCTCCGCATAGCTCAAGCCCGCGAAGGTGTCCGTATTCTCGGCGAGCACCTCGGTCACCATGTCATTGATCAGGTCAAAGTCGTTTCGTGCCAGGAGCGCACGGGTGATCTGCTTGGTCGGGAGGTCACTGTTTGACAAGGCGCGGCCGACGATGTCGTAAACCTGCACGTTGAAGTACTTGTTCTGGTTCTTGATGATGTCGTTTTGCTGAATCATCACGTAGACCTGTAGCGCGGGCACGGTGAATGCGATCAGCGAGAAGATCACCATCAACATGCGCCGTCGGATCACAAAGCGCAGGAACGACATCGAAAAATTCTTCGCCGCTTCGACGACCTCGTCCTTTTCCGCCCAGTTGTCCTTCGACCCGGCGTAGGTCGCAGTCACGTCGACGAGGGCGACGAAGTTGCGCACGACCTTCTTGCGGTCCATCAGCGGAAGAAGCAGCCGACCTCCGCTCTTGATGGCCTTTGCCCGGCGCTCGGCGGCCTTGCTTTGGGCGAGGCGGATTTTCTCGAGCTCCGCGCGAAGGGCGGCATTCTCGCGTTGAAGCGCGCTGATGTCGTTGGGCGGCGGCGGTGGCCCGGAGCTCATTTGTTCCCTCATTTGTGTGGTCGCGACAGGCGCCCGGAGCATAAGGAATAGGTCGAGTTTAGCGCAACGGCCGTGCGCGGCACCTTTCGCTCTTCCTTCGTCGGAGGGTGGCGAAAAGCTGGGCCGTTCGTAGATTGCACGCACGCATTCGTGACATCCCTGGAGATACGATGAGCTTCACCGGCACCAACGACTACCTCGTAGCCCCCGCCCTGCGCGACGCGGTCAACATCGCGATGAATCTGGAAAAGCCGCTCCTGATAAAGGGGGAGCCAGGTACGGGAAAAACCATGCTCGCGGAAGCGATCGCCCGGCAGCTCGAAATGGAGCTCATCACCTGGCACGTGAAATCCACCTCAAAGGCGCACGACGGGCTCTACGTTTACGATACGGTGCAACGATTGAACGACGCGCGCTTCGGCGACCGCGATATCAGCGACATCAAAAACTACATCAAGCTCGGACCGCTCGGCCGTGCCTTCAATTCGGGCGAGCGAGTCGTCGTGCTGGTCGACGAGATCGACAAGGCAGACATGGAGTTCCCGAACGACTTGCTCCACGAGCTCGACCGGATGAGCTTCTTCGTAGACGAGACCGGCGAAACCATCAGCGCCGAGCACCGGCCAGTGATGGTCATTACATCGAACAATGAGAAGGAGCTTCCTGACGCCTTTCTGCGCCGGTGCATCTTTCACTACATCGAGTTCCCAGAACGCGAATTGATGACCCGGATCGTTCGGGTTCACCACCCGGATGTGGAAGATCGATTGCTGAGCCAGGTTCTCACGGCGTTCTATTGGCTTCGGGACCAGCCGCAGATTCGAAAACGTCCCTCCACGAGCGAGCTCGTCGACTGGATTTCGGCGCTTCAGCGCGGCGGAATGAACACTGCATTGCTCGAAGGGGAGCTGCCCTTCCTCGGTGTGCTGCTCAAGCGGGAGCAAGACCTCGTCGCCGCGGAAAAATTGCAGTCGAAGTATCGCGACGAAAAGTCCGGAGGCCACTAGCCACGTGTTCGTAGATTTTCTCTACCACCTGCGGGCGAATGGGATCGATGTGTCGACCACTGAGTGGTTGACCCTGATGGATGCCCTGGTGCGAGGATACTCCCGCGCGAATCTGACCGTCTTCTACGATGTAGCGCGGGCCTGCGTGGTGAAGAGCGAAGGAGGCTACGATCGCTATGACCAAGCCTTCGTGAGCTTCTTTCACGGCATGAGCGATGACCTCGACCTCACCGATGAACTCCTCGACTGGCTCTCGGACCCGGTCTTGCCGCGGGAGCTCACGGAGCAAGAGCTCGCGATGCTCGAAGCTTGGGACCTCGACCGCCTCCGCGAGGAGCTCGAAGAGCGTCTGCGCGAGCAAACCGAGCGCCATGATGGCGGCAACCGATGGGTCGGAACCGGGGGGACGTCCCCCTTTGGCCACGGCGGCAAGAACCCCGCTGGGATTCGCGTCGGAGGCGCCGGAGGGGGACGCTCGGCGGTGCAGGTGGCCGAGCTGAGACGGTTCCGAAATCTCCGCAACGACCGAGTTCTCGACACGCGCAGTATCGGCATGGCTCTTCGCCGCTTGCGGCGCCTCGCGCGCGACAGTGGTCCCGAGGAGCTCGACCTCGATGCCACTATCGACAAGACCGCCCGTGAAGGCGGCGAGATCGATCTGGTCTTCGCGCCCCCGCGGGCCAACCGGATCAAACTCCTGCTCCTGATGGATGTAGGCGGCTCGATGGATCCGTACACGGAGCTGTGCGAACGCCTATTTTCCGCGGCCCATGCCGCGTCGCATTTCAAGACGTTTAGGACGCTGTTCTTCCACAACTGCCCCTACGACCGGCTCTACGACGACATGAGTCATTGGCGAGGACCGAAGACGGAGGACGTTTTTCACGAGGTCGACCGCACCTGGTCCCTCGTGTTCGTCGGGGACGCGTGGATGGCACCCTATGAGCTGACGCACACGGGGGGAGCCATTTATTACGGTCACCAAAATCGCCGTACAGGGCTCGACTGGCTCCTCGAATTCCGCCAACGCATTCCCAACTCGGTCTGGCTGAACCCGGAGCCGCGACGCCTTTGGCATGCGGACACGATCGCGCTGATTCACTCGGTGTTTCCGATGTTCGAGCTCACTCTCGACGGGCTGTCGGCGGCGGTCGATGTGTTGCGAGGGGCCAAGCCCAATCGTCCAGAGCCCTTGCCGATGCGGGCCTCGCGTTGAGCAGTGCTGCGGGAATTCCAGGGATAGGCTAGTCTCTCGCCACTCATGCGAGCGCGGGTAGTGGTTGCTGTTCTCGGGATTCTCTCGGGGCTCCTCTTGGTGATGCTGTTGAGCAGCGAGCCACAGGAGCCGGATCCCGTGCGCACGAGCGCAATCGAGACCTTGGCCATCGCGCCAGAGACGGGAGGGCGAGAGGGATTCGTCGCCTGGCGACCGGTCTCCCCGGCCGGTGAGCTCACCCGGGGACGCGTCCTCGATGCCGCGACCGGTGAGCCCGCGACGGTCGTACTCCTCCTCGACGGGGACCGGGAGCTCTCCGTGGACGGTGGCGATCTCCGTCATCCCGGTGCCACCCCATTTTCGATCGTAGGCGCGCAAAGCGACGCGTTCCTGGATTTCGCGAGTGATGGGCGCAACCGCATCGATGTCGTCTCGCCGGTGGACGGCATCGAGCTGCGTCTCAACCCCAAATCTCCCATCGAGCTCGACAAGAACGCCATCCTGACGCAGTTCTCCGGCACCGTTCGGTCGTCGTCTTCGCTCCCCATCGACGTCGAGATCGAGCCCTTCGATGGCTACGACGAAGCGGTCGGAAGAACGCGAGCGGATCCGCGTAACGGGCGCTTCAGTCTGGAAGCGCGTGGGACGGGGCCCATGCGAATCGTTGCCATTCAGGGCAACGCGGTCGCGGTGACGCGCGCAGGGACGAGCTCGCGTCTCGAGATCGCGCGTGTTGCGTCACTGGAGGTCAACGTTGCGGGGCCGAGCCATCCTGGCCCCACCCACGTCGCGTTGGAGTGGTTCGGACAACGAACGCGGCGCACGCTGGATGAACGCATCGTCTACGGAGCCACTCAGACCTATCGGTTCGAGCACGTGGGTCTGGGGCGCTACCGGGTCTCCTTTCGTCGGGCTGATGGTTACTCCGCCCGAGGCGAAATTGTCCGAACGGATCCCGTCGAGCACGAGCTGCGGCTGACATGGAAGCGCGGCGCCACAGTCACCGGTCTGCTGACCGACGCCCGAGGCGCGCCGATTTCCGGGGCCCGGATTCAACTCTTCGAGACCGAGGGATTCGCGCTCGCTCCCCCCGCGCCGATGACGACGAGCCGGCCCGACGGCTCCTTTTCACTCGATCGAATCCCGGAAGGGGAGCATGCATTTGTGGTAAGCGCCGCTGGCTTCGAGCCGCGAGTGACAGAGCGAAGAGAGAGCTCGGGCAGCGGAGAGCTCAAACCCTTGATGATCCGGTTAAACGCGGTCCGTCTGACGCGCTCCCAGGTCACTTCGGGCGCTGGGATCGGTGCCGAGTTCAAGCCTCGAGTCTACGAGCTGCTGGTCGCTTCCGTCGCGGAGCAAGGGGGCGCTCACGAAGCCGGTCTACGTCCGGGCGACCGCGTGGTGGCGGTCCAGGGGCAACCGGTCTCGGAGATCGGCTATCGGCGGGCCCTCGATCGGCTGCCTACGCGTACCACCTCGCCC
>CAYXVF010000124.1:8032-17355 GCA_964468125.1 uncultured Bdellovibrionales bacterium
GGGCCGCACGGCACCGCCGTTGAGGTCGAAGTTCGCCCCGTAGGCGCGAAAGCGACCGGGCTCGTTCGGGTCGAGCGGCGCGCGGGCTTCGTCGATCGTATGCGGTGAGACAAGGTGTTCCTAGCGCCCATATTCTTCGGCCTCAGCAACTGTTTCATAGTCGCTCACGTACCAAAGGCGAGCCAGAGTGACCGAGCGCTCCGACGACACAATAGACGTCTCCGGCGTCTATCGCGAGGAAAACTTCCTCGTGGCCGGCGCTCCCGTCGGTCGATACATGGTGCTCTCGACACTCGGTGTCGGGGGCATGGGCATCGTCTATGCGGCCTTCGACCCCGAGCTCGACCGCAAGATCGCACTCAAGGTACTCCGGCGATCCGCCGATACAGACGAATACCAAGAGCTACTCCTGCGCGAGGCCAAGTCGATGGCTCGGGTCTCGCATCGCAACGTCGCGGCGATCTTCGACGTGGGCACCGTCGACGGCAAAGTCTTTCTCGCGATGGAGTACATCGACGGGCTCACCTTGAAAGATTGGTCGGCGCTCGCGCGACGGAGCGAACAGGAAGTCATCACCGCGATGATCGCGGCGGGACGAGGACTTGCCGCGGCGCATCGCGCTGGTGTGATTCACCGCGACTTCAAGCCCGCGAACGTTCTCCTCGGAAGCGACGGCCGCGTAGTCGTGACCGATTTTGGAATCGCCCACGCCGTTGCGGACGGTGAAGCAGCTTTAGGTCAGCGCGCATCAAAAATCGGTACGCCGGCGTATATGGCGCCCGAGAGCCTCAAAGGAAAGCCCTCTGACTCTCGCTCCGACCAATTCAGCTTCTGTGTGACGCTTTACGAGCTTCTCTACGGCGCTCACCCCTTCGGCAGTAGAGGGGAAGAGGGAGTCGCTCGAGCGATCATCCGTGGAGAGCCACGGGAGAAGCCGCGCGAGAGTAAGGTGTCGCAGCGCCTGCATTCGACCTTGATGCGCGGCCTGAGCGCGGACCCAAACGCCCGCTACCCCTCGATGGAAGCGTTGCTCGATGTCTTGGAGCACGATCCGAGCCTCCGTCGTCGTCGCTGGTTGGCAGGAGGAGCGGTCGCCGCGCTCGTGGCGATGGTGCTCGCAGTCTTCCTCAGCGCTGAAAGCGACGCCTGCGCGGGTTTTCGAGACCGCGTGGATGCTGTTTGGGGAGCCGAAACGCGGGCAGCGGCGAGAGCGGCCTTTGACGCAACCCAGCTACCGTTTGCGGCGCAAGCATTCGAGCTCACAGACCAGACGTTGTCGCGCTACGCGAACAGCTGGGTCGCCATGCAGACGGAGAGCTGCCGTGCCACTGAGGAGGCGCATGCGCATACCCAAGAGGTTAGGATTCTTCGCGCGTTTTGTCTGGAGGGCCGCATGAAGCGCCTTCGAAGCGTCACGAGTCTGCTCGTCGAAGCCGATGTAGACGTCGTCGAGAAGGCTACGGAAGCGGTGAGCGCACTGCCGCCGATTTCTGGCTGCGCGGATGTCGACGCCCTCGCCCGCGAGGTTCCACCGCCCGAAGATCCGATGGTAGCGGGCTCTGTCGGGGAGATCCGGCAGCGTCTCGCTCAGGCGCAGAGCGCTTTTGATCTCGGTATCGTTGATCAGGCGGTCGAGGAGGCGCGCGACGCTGCGCGCGACGCCGAGGCTATCGACTACCTCGCGGTGCAGGCCGAGGCCAAGCTTCTTCACGGGCGTTTGCTGCAACTCAGGGGTGACTCGAAGGAAGCGACGGCGGTCCTGTGGGAAGCGGTGTGGAAGGCGGTGGCAGCGAACCACGATGTGCTCGCCTTTGAGAGCTGGAATGAGCTCGCCTCTGCCTACGGTGTCGGGCAACGGGACATGGCGCAGAGCGCGAAGGCGGGGGAGGTTGCCGAGGCCTTTTGGGTGCGCCTCGACCGCGATCCCTATTTGGGATCCCAGCTCTACGCGACCCGCGGTGCAACAGCGTTGAGCGACGTGAGACTCGATGATGCATGCACAGCGCTCGAGCGGGCGTTACAGCTCCTGGAGAGCAGTCCCTACGATGATAACCCGCTCGAAGTGAGCATTCTCTCGAGTTTGGCGGCGTCGCACGGCAAGGCGGGGCGATTGAATGAGGCCGCGGAGCTCAACGCACGCGCCGGCCAGCTAGCGGCCAAGCTGTACGGATCCCTCAACCCGCAGACGCTCACGCTTCAGCTGACCCGTGGCAACATGCGCTACCTGAGCGGTGACTACGAGGACGCCCTCGAGATCCACACAGACCTTCTCGAGAAGTACCTTCGACTCTACGGAGAAGAGCATCGAGACGTGGCGCGCACGGTGTTCAACATCGCGGTGGAAAATCTCGCGCTCGGAAACTACGACGCCGCGCGAAACATGCTGGAGCGCGTGGTCCGAATTCGAGCCACGACGCTAGGGCCAAAACACCCGACGACACTCCGTGGCAAACAAGCTCTGGTGCATGCGTTGAAAGAGCTGAAACGCTACGATGAGGCCGTCGAGTTCGCCAATGAGGTCATCGCTGGGCAGAAGGAGGCGCTCGGAGCCGAGCACTACGACATCGCCTACAGCCTCGTGACCCTCGCGGAGGTACGTGCTGCGGAGGGCAACTACCGCGAAGCGCTCCGCGTCGGAAACCTCGCGCTCGAAATGGTGAAGAACGTAATAGGGGAAGAGCATCCGTTCTACGGCGAAACCCTCAATACCCTCGGGACGATCTACGAGAAGGCGGGACGACCCTCGGATGCGTTCGCGAGCTTTGAGGCGTCGATCCGTGTTCTCGAGGGTGTCGAGGGAGATCGATCACTCGCCGCCGCCGCCCGCTTCAACTGGGCCCGCCTCGCCTTTGACCGCGGGGGGCTCGAGGAGCGCGCACTGCGGGAGGCACGCGCCGCCGAGCAGGTCTACGAGGAGCAGGCGAAGGTGAAGCGCAAAGAGCTCGACGAGGTACGCGCCTGGCTCGCCCTCCGTACCGATCGCGCGTCGAACTAGGGGGCGTCGTCACCGATCTCCGGCCTCCGTGGGACCTCTTCAAAAAAAATCAGCGCTCAGCCAAGCCTCCTCGGCTGGATTTTGTGGATGAGGAGTTAATGGTGTGTATAATTGCACGCATATGTTGATTGTTCGAGGAGGACGTCGTGTTGTTTCTTTTTATTCTGGTGGTTGCCCTCGCGTCTGGGGGTTTGGTGCTCCTTCACGTGTTACGGATCTCCGCGCGCCGTCTGGTGCGGATCGGGGCGCGACCGACGCTTCAGAACCTGTTCATCGTGGATGAGCTCGAGGAGCTGTATTGGTTGGAGCGCATGGAGGGAGCAGACGGTTGGGCGCCTTGGGACCCCTATGCGGGCCGGGAGCTCGAGCCCGCCCAGTTGGAGGTGGGGGAATCCTCCTGGGAGTCGGCGCCGCAGACCGTGGCATCCTGACGTCTTTATTTGCGGCCGAAAGACGGATACGGCTCCACCCATGGCTCAACAGTTCATTTGTCAGATGCACGATCTGCGCAAGTCCGCCGGCGGCAAGCAGATCCTCCAAGGCATTTCGTTGAGTTTCTTCCCGGGCGCCAAGATCGGCGTGATCGGGGGAAACGGCGCGGGGAAATCGACCCTTCTGCGCATCATGGCCGGTGTCGACACCGAGTTCTCCGGCGACCTCTGGCGCGACCCGGACGCCAAAGTGGGCTTCTTGCCCCAAGAGCCGCAGCTCGACGAATCATTGACCGTTCAGGAAAATGTCGAGCTCGGCCTGAAGGAAATCCGCGATCTGCTGAAGCGCTTCAATGAGATCAGCGAGAAGTTCGCCGAACCGCTGGACGATGATGAGATGAACGCGCTCCTGGAGGAACAGGGCGAGCTCCAGGACAAGATCGACGCGGTGAATGGGTGGGAGTTCGAGCGCATGATCGAGGTTGCCATGGATGCGCTCCGGCTGCCCCCGGGTGATTGGCCGGTCACGAATCTCAGTGGCGGCGAGCGTCGACGGGTCGCTCTCTGTCGATTGCTCCTCGAAAAGCCGGACATGCTGCTGCTCGACGAGCCCACGAACCACCTCGATGCGGAGTCCGTCGCGTGGCTCGAGCGGCACCTCGCCGAGTTCCCCGGCACGGTGATTCTGATCACCCACGATCGCTATTTCCTCGACAACGTGGTGGCATGGATTCTCGAGCTCGAGCGCGGCAAGGGCGTTCCCTGGGAGGGAAACTACTCGGGGTGGCTCGAGCAGAAGCAGGAGCGCCTCAAGGTCGAAGAAAAGAGCGAGTCGCAACGACGCAAGGAGCTCGTCCGCGAGCTCGAGTGGATCCGCAGCTCGCCCAAGGCGCGGCACGCCAAGAACAAGGCGCGCATTCAGCGCTACGAAGAGCTCCGACGCGAAGAGGCGGAGCGGCGTGACCCGGCCGGCGAAATCCAGATCCCACCAGGCCCCGAGCTCGGTCAGATCGTCATCGAGGCCAAGAACCTCACGAAGGCCTATGGCGACAAGCTGCTCTTCGACGATTTGAGCTTCAGCCTGCCACGAGGTGGCATCGTCGGCGTCATCGGTCCGAACGGCGCGGGCAAGACCACGCTCTTCAAGCTCCTCACCGAACAGGAAGCGCCCGATGGCGGTGAGCTGCGGGTGGGCGACAAAGTTGTGCTCTCCTATGTCGACCAGAGCCGCGATGCGCTGAAGCCGGAGGCCACGGTCTACGAGGAGATCTCCGAAGGCGCCGAAGTCGTCGAAATGGGCAGGCGTCAGGTCAATGCGCGCGCCTACGTCGCGAGTTTTGCCTTCAAAGGGCAAGACCAACAGAAGCGGGTGGGCAAGCTCAGCGGCGGCGAGCGCAACCGGGTGCATCTCGCGAAGATGCTGAAGAGCGGTGGCAACGTTCTGCTCTTAGACGAGCCGACGAACGACCTCGACGTCGAGACCCTGCGCTCCCTCGAGCAAGGCCTCTTGCAGTTCGCCGGTTGTGCGGTGGTGATCAGCCACGATCGCTGGTTCTTGGACCGAATCGCGACCCACATTCTCAGCTTCGAGGGGGACAGCCACGTCGAGTTCTTCGACGGCAATTTTGAGCAGTACGAAGGGGACAAGAAACGCCGCCTCGGCGAGGACGCGGTCTTCAACCCCAAGCGCATCAAGTACAAGCCGATCATTCGGGGATGAGCGTTCGAGGATTGTATCGATCTGTATACGGTCATCAGGACTGTATACGTTTGTTGACGCACTTGCCTTTCCAGCCGATCGCGATCCGAGTGATTTCAAGGGGTTAAGGGCGAGTCGAGCCTGGCACAGGGTGTGCTCTTTAGTGGGGTGCCCGGAAGGGGTGAAGGGCCGTCGGGATGGGCCCGACACATGTTAGAACCACTAGTGGCTCGGGGAAGGCCCTGAGCAAGAGGCTTGGAACCATGAAACGCACTCTCACATTCCTCGCAGTGCTCGCGCTCGGGGCCACCGCGTGCTCGGACAGCCCCGGCGACGAGCTGACCGTCGACCCCCGTGCGCGGACCACCGCGCAGCTCGTGCAGTTTGACAGCTGCGGCGAGCTCGAAACTCGGCTGAAGGACAACCTCAAGGAAGAGATGAAGGTTCAGCTCCTGCAGTACCTCGAGTGGTACGGCAACGGACGCGGCGGCATCGGTTTTGCCGAAGACAGCGCGAACGCAGCGCCCGCGGCCGAAGGCGCTTCCGCAGATGCTGCAGGTGGAGGCCGGGAGGAAGGCGTCGACTACTCTGGGACCAACAACCAAGAGAACGGCGTGGACGAGGCCGACTTCGTCAAGACCGACGGCTTTCACATCTACATGCTCAACGGCAACCGTCTCGAGATCTTTGGCACTCCTGAGTTCGGCGATCTGATTCCCGAATCTACCTCGGAAGTCGAGGGATACCCGAGTCAGATGCTGATCGGTGAAGACCGGGTGGCGGTGTTTTCCACTATCTATCCCTGGTCCCTGCCCGAAGAGCACCCGCTGCGCGAATACATCGGCGGCGATTACGACGGCAATTGGTACTACTGGGGCAAGAACCTCACCAAGGTCACGATCTTCGACGTGACCGACCGCACCGCACCCTCCTTGGTTCGCGAGCTCTACATGGAGGGTTGGCACCAGACCGCTCGCCGGGTTGATTCGTCGGTCCGCACCGTGAGCTACGCCTACCGCGACGTTCCAGGGTTGGTCTACTACCCCGAGCTCCCCGACAACTACTGGCAGATTGAAGACAATCAAAGACGCGAACAGGTCCTGATGTCCGCGGTCATCTCAACGGTTCAGCAGAACAACGCCCGCATCGACGCGACCGGTCTCGACGATCTGACTCCGCTCATTCTCGAGCGCCGCCCGAACGGCACCATCATTCGCCATTCGTTCCTCAGCGAAGGCTGCTCCAATTTCGCCATCGCCGATGACGGAACGAGCCGAGGCTTCACCTCGATCCTGAGCTTCGATCTGGTGAACGTAGAGGCGCGCTTCGAGTCGGACCACATCGTATCGAACTGGAGTGAGGTCTACGCCTCCGGTGACGTGTTGCTGCTCGCCGAATTCGCGCAAGACTGGTGGTGGTTTTGGGACAACGACGACTTCGAAGAGGCGACCAACATTCACCGCTTCGATATCAGCCAACCCGGTCGCACCTTCTACACCGGCAGCGGCCGAATCCCCGGTGTGATCCGCGATCAGTTCGCGCTTTCGGAGTACGAGGGCAACGTCCGCGTGGCGACCACCGTCGGCCGCTGGAATCGCTGGTGGCTCCCGCAAGAAGAGCAAGTGCCGCCCTTGAACTACGTCTATGTGCTCGCGGGTGAGCAGGACCTCCAGGTGATAGGAAAGACCGAAGGCCTCGCGTCCGGTGAGCAGATCTGGAGCTCACGGTTCGTCGGTGACAAGGCGTACCTGGTGACCTTCCGGAACATCGACCCGCTCTTCACCATCGACCTGTCCGAGCCCACGGATCCGAAGGTGATCGGCGAGCTCAAGATCGCGGGCGTGTCGACCTACATTCATCCGCTCGAGGACGAGACCCATCTGCTCACCATCGGCATCGCCGGTGATGACAACGGTCTGTTCTGGGGGCAAACGCAGCTGTCGCTCTTCGATGTCAGTGACTTTGCGAACCCGACACTCGACGACGAAATGCGGATGGTGCCCGAGGACGGCAACGGTTGGTACTACGCTTACAGCGAGGCGCAGTGGGAGCACAAAGCGTTCCAGTATTGGGCGCCGAAGCAGACGCTCGCGATCCCGTTGTCGACCTACCGGGATTACTACGACGACCAGACCGGCAACTGGGAATGGGAGTACTCGACGCGCCTCGAGCTGATCAAGGTGGACCTCGAGACCGAGACGTTGCAGCCCTACGGCGCCATCAGCCACTCGGGCTTCTTCAATGCGGAAAACGACGTGTGGTGGGGAAGCCCGTCGGTGCGACGCAGCATTTTCATGGGCGACTTCATCTACGCGATCTCCAACAAGGGCGTGACCTCGCACAACATGGAGACCATGAGCATGTCCGCGAGCGAAGTCCTCGCCGGCAACCAGGACAACCCGTACTGGTGGTGGTGAACCTCGCCCTTTAGACAATGACCTTCCTCGAGAGCCCGCCTCGTGCGGGCTCTCCTTTTAGGGGGAGGTCGGCACGAGCAGCGTCACATTGCTGACGTTGCCCGACGAAACGGACTGGGGCGTGTAGGGAGGTCCTCCGGCGGCGAAGGCGCCGGCGTCCGGGCGATAGACGCAGGTCTCATCCGACTCGCACAGCCCGTTGCCGTTACCGGAAACTTCGTCGGCGCTCACCAGGTATTCGTTGAAGCACTCGCCCTGGTCCGAATCAAAGACGCTGCCGTCGAACAACAAGGAGCAGTCGTCGACGCTCGCGCCGGAGCCCCAAACCATGCGGTAGGTTGGGAGAGAGTCGGGCGGAGGGGCGAGACCCACCGCGGGGGAGCTCGCGTTCGGGGTGAAGTCGTAAATTTCGCAGTTCAAAAAGCAGCGCGTGGTTCCGAATCCCGACGTGTCGCGCCACGCGCGCGACCGGCTCTCGAAGCGACTCCAGTCCGTGATGTTTCCGAACGGAACCGGATTACCCAGAAAGTCGCCGGAGGAGTTCTCGATATCGGAGACCCGTCCTACAAAGGTCCCCTCTAGCCCCGCGCTGCGCTCGGTCGCGGTTGCGGTCGACGGCGCAGGAAGATCCCCCGCAGGATCGACGCAGTCCGGAGTCGCAAAACCGACGTTCGACCCGTCGATCTCGGAGCAGCTGCCGGTCTCGAGGACGAGCTGCCCTTCAAACTCCACGTTGTTGCTGTTGAGCGAAGACACTCGGTTGCTCAGGCCGTCGGTGAGCACCACGTCTCGCAGGCTGATGTCGCTCGACTCCCCGATGCTCAGGTTCGTGAAGTAGCCCGCGCTCAGCACCCCTTCGGCTCGAACCGTGTTGGCAAAATTCAGACCCAGGCCGTTCGAGTTGCCGTTGGCGAAGGTCACGTGACGGATCAGGCTATTGTCCGTAGTGAGCCGCAGCGCGTTGCCCTCGGTCCCGACGATCAAGGTATTGCTGATGTGCACGGCCCGTGCGGCCGAAAAATCGATGCCCGCAAAGCTGGTTTCGCTGATGCGCACGCCGTCGATCCAGATGTTGCCCGTGCCCTCTCCGTTGAAAACGATCCCTTCCTGGACCCGGTCGACGGTCGTGTCGAATACGCGCGTCGCACCCGCGATGTCGAGATTGATGCCAATGTTGCCCACATTGGTGACGCGGCTGTGCTCGACCGTGCCGTAGGGCTGGGTCATTTGAATACCGTCGTTGCCGCAGTTGTTCGCCACGGCCCAGCGCACCGTCGCCGACTCGGCTCCCACACTGATGCAGTTGCCCTCGGAGCTCGAGAACTCGCCGGTGACCGTGGCAAAGCGGGCTGTGCCGTTCACCTGAACGGTATTGGCTACGCTGGTCGAATTGTTCTGAAAGAAACCGGATACGGTGTTGAACGCGCCGTTGACCGTGACCGTTGCGCCTGCAAATGAGTTGAGCGGCGAAAAGGAGCTCGTCGCTACTAGAATCACGCGATCCGCGCCGAGCGTGCGCCCGCCGGCGGACGCAAACTCGGTCGTATAGTAAATGGTACCCTCTTGGTTGAGCGGAGTCCCGACCGCATCCGCGTTGACCACCGGGTTACCCAACGGGGCCGGATCGAATGACACCGGTAGGCTCGTGCCCACTCGGATGCGGATCGGAATCCGGGCGGTTCCCTGATCGGTGTCGATTGCTGAAGCCAATGATTTCCAACCGACGCTCCTGAGCTCGACCGTCCCGGTGCTGTCGTCACAGGTCCAGTCCAAAATGCTAA
>CAYXVF010000125.1:0-16085 GCA_964468125.1 uncultured Bdellovibrionales bacterium
AGGGGTCCCGACCTGGGTTGATCGTCACCTGGGGAAAATCATTTTGACCGCAGCCGTTCTTTGCGGACTTGGGCTCGTTGCCCGAGCCTTAGCAGGCTGAGGGCCATGAGTAGCGACGACAAGCGCGCGCGTCCGTCACCCCCCGCCGAACCGGCCGGAGGGTCGCCTGCGCCCCGCCGGCGCGGCTCGCGGATCGACCGACTCGAGGAAAGCGGATTCTCGGCTGCCGCTGTGTCGCTAGAAGAAGTCGAGGCTGACCTCTCGGCCTTCGCAGCCTTTCCCAAGCAGCACTGGAAACAAATCTGGTCGAACAATCCTCAGGAGCGATTAAACAAAGAGGTTCGCCGCCGCACGGACGTGGTGGGCATCTTTCCGAACCGCGACTCCGTCATTCGCCTGGTCGGCGCGGTCCCTACTACGCGGCGCTCTCCGGATCGGTGCGCGAGCTGTTGGCAACCGCGGAGCACACGGACGTCGGCGACCTCGAGAGCGACCGACCCGACCGAGTGACCTGGCAGTCGGGGGTCTTTTTTTCCGGTGACTCGCAGAACCTCGGTATGTGGTCCTCGCGAGCCTATACGTCCGCGATGGCTCTCGAGGCGCTCGTGAAGTACCGGATGGGCTACGACAGCGGCACGGGTTCAATCGCCGACCCGCCGCGGGTCCAACTGACACACCCGTAACGACAGGCGAGTCGCCGCTCGCGTGGTTTTGAGTGCGCTTCGTCACAGCGCGACCGTCGATTTGGGATACACTCTCAACATGCGGATCGCACCTCTCGCTGTACTCGTCGGGCTCGGGACGTTGGCGTGCGACAGCGCACTCGATCTGGACGACGGCGCGTTGATCACGTGCGGTTCTGATCAGGATTGCCCAGGGGACTGGATCTGCGTCGACCGACGCGAACAGACGCCTGTGTGCGCGTCGTCTTTCCCGGATGCAGCGCCCGTATTGACGATCAGCGAGTTTGACGCGAGCCGACGCTATCTCAATGACGTGAGTCTCGCGCTGGAGGTCTTCGACCTCAACGGCACGATAGACACTCCCGAAACCATCACAGTCGTCTCGGAGTATCGCATCGGTCCGGCGGGACCCGCAGCATTTGACGGCTTCGACCCCGAAAACCCCAATCGAGCGGAGGGATGGTATTCGGGCACGATCGAAGTTCGTCTAGCCGCCCGGGAGACTCCCGTGGAGTCTTTTCTCCTGAGCAGTGACGAGCCCAGGCGATTTTTCTCAACCTGGAACGCGGTGTTCGATGCGCAAAAGGAAGCCACTTCTCGGCAAGAGACACTCGTCGCGAATGACATCGACGCGACGGGCGATGGCATTCGCGACGCTGACGTGGTGACGTTTTTACCAGCGGTGACCCTGCGTTTTCGGGCGGTTGATTCGAGCGCACGAGCCAGCCCTTGGGTCGAGACCGAGACCTTCCAGCTCGGAAATGAGCCGCCTGAGGCGCGACTGGTTGGGCCTGTGGCGATCGATGAAAAGGGGAGGGTCACTCTCGCGCTAACGTTGTCGGATTCTGCGTCCGATCCGATCGATCTGGAAGCTGCCTATTGTCTTGCAGCATGCGACTCGAGCGATGCGTCCTGGGCGATCGCGTCGCTCGTGGACAACGTGACGCTCGGTAGTGAGGGTTCCTCGATCGAGCTCGGTGCGCCGAGCTCGTCGGCCGGTTCCTGCGCGAACCCAACCGCCCCGCGCAGCCTCACCCGCTGCATTTTGAGTTCCCCAGAACCTCGAAGTCATCTCATCGTTTGGGCCTCACAGAACGATCTCAACGGCCCACCGAGCGACGAAGTGCGATTCCGCATTCGCGCGAGCGACGCGTTCACCGCACTCGAAGAAGGCGACTCTCTTGCCCCGAGACATCACGGCGATTGGGATCAGCCGCCCGTGAATCTCGCCGATCTGTGAAGCTGCCCTACGGCGCCCGGTGTCGACGTCGTCGAAGGCACGCCGGCAGGCACAGCGCGAGCCCCGCTTGACGGCATCCGCTGCTCTCCGGCGGTTCATCGGAGGGCTCTTCAACAGGGCCGAGTGCGGCAACGGGGTCGATAACACCTGCACCAAAGAGAGGGTCGCGACCGAACGCGTCGGGAATGGCCAACGGTGCCGGGCGGGCCGTGCCCAACAAATGCTCCACCACCTCCGCTGAGCTCCACTCGGGATGGGCGCTGACCACCAGTCCAGCGATGCCTACGGCGATCGGGCATGCCGAAGAGGTCCCGCCGAACGAATTCGTGTAGTCACTGGCGTCGAACCCATCCGGACCCGTGATGTCCGTCGTCAGCGTCCCGACCGGAGCGACGAGATCGACCGCCGCTCCCCGGTTGCTGAACGAGGTGGTCTCGTCGAACTGGTTCACAGCGCCGACGCCGAGAACACCCCGGACCGAGAGTAACTCATCGTCACCGACGGTGCGCCCGTCGTTTCCGGCAGCGAACACAACAACCGCGCCTCGCCCGTCGCGACCGCGATCGAACACGGTATTGATGGCGTCGCGCAGGGGAGAGGGTACGGGGATGGCGCTTGCGAACCCCCAGCTGTTGGAGACGACCGCAGCGCCGGAACGAAGGGCGAAATCGAACGCCTCGACATCCGCTCCAAGAGGTACGGGGCTGTCGTCGTCCGTCAGGAGTCGAACACAGCTCATCGTACACTCCGGGCACGCTCCCGCGATCCCGGTGCCGTTATTCGTATCGGCGGCCGCGAGACCAGCGCAGGCAGTCCCGTGCCCGTTGTCTGCGCCAACGGGATGGCTTGGGTCATCGTCCTCATCGACCAAGTCCAGCCCCCCCACGAACGAGAGGTCTGGATGATCGAAGTCGCATCCGTTGTCCACCACCGCGATCGACACCGACGGATCGCCGCTCTCGATCGCCCACGCCTCCGCGAGGTCGAGAGTTCCGAGGTACCATTGATCCGGCGCGAGGGGGTCGTCCACGGTGTACCCGTAGCTGCGGTGCTCGAGGTGAAACTCCGGAACCGCGTACTCAACGCGAGGGTCGCTCGACCAAAGCGCGGCGAGCCGTGCGCCAGAGGAGCGCTCCGGGTCCTCGAGACGGATCCGCCAAAGACGCGCGTCGCGCATCAACGGCTGCCACGAAACCGCGCTCAGCGCGCAGTTCAGCACAGGACAGTCGGCCGCGTTGACGCGCGCGTCTTCCGCGAGCCGAACGATCGCAGAATCTTCGTAGCGCAGCCGGTGCGTCCTGCCGTCGGGGTAGTGGAAAACCGCCTCCCACGCTGCGGCGCTGACGCGACGCTCCTCGTCGAAGTGAACCCAGCGATCCCCGTCGAGGAACATGGAAGCGATGAAGAGGGTGGCGAAAAGGTGCATTGAACTACGACAAGAATCCCCAGTTGATCACAAAGTTGGCGGAGCCGATCGGAGCAAACGTCGCGGACTCTTCGTCGCAGGACTGCTGTGAACCCGAGCGACTCACGTTCTTGAGCGAGCTGTTTGGCGAGAAGGCGACGGCCTCGGCAATGGCTGAGGTCATGCGAACCGGCCACGTCGGTGCCGAGTACGTCGAGTACGTCCTTCGGCACAAACGCAAACTCCGCCCGCAGGGAGTTGCCGTTCATCTCAACCGCCCGGAGCTCGACGGCCTGCGCTTCGAGTCACCCGACTTGGGTGTCTATGACCAGCTCGTGCCCACCCGAAAGACCCTCGACCCTTGAGAGGAACCATGAAGGAACACGACCGCTACGACGCCCTGTTGGAGAAGCTGCGCTGGCTGCGGCTGCCCGGCATGAACGCGACACTCAAGGATATTCTCGCCGACGCTGCCGAACAAAACCTCTCTGCACTCGAGGTGGTGGACCGACTCGCCGACGAGGAAACTCGATCGCGCCTCGAGCGTTCAGTCGAGCGGCGCATCGCCGCGGCTCGGTTTCCCGAAATCAACACCATCGACGGCTTCGACTTTGGCCATTCAGCGGCACGAAAGCGCATTCGTGCACGCTACCTCGCACTCCATGACATGACGTTCCTCAACACCGGCATCAATCCGCTCTTCATTGGAACACCGGGCACCGGAAAGACCTATCTCGCTCGGGCGCTCGCCTTTGCCGCCTGCCAGGCGCGCAAACGCGTCGTGGTGGTGTCCGCGCCGAAGATGCTCAACGAGCTCCACGGAGCCGAGCTCCATGGCGCACTCGAGCGCGTCGCACGCAAGTACGTCAGAGCCGACCTGCTCATGATCGACGACTTCGCTGTTCTCGCGATGGATGCAGCCCAGGCGAAGCTCGCCTTTCAAGTCATCTCCGAGCGCTACGACTATCGGCGCTCGACGATGATCACCACCAATCGACCGTTCAAAGATTGGCCAGCCGTGTTTCCCGACGCGCTCAACGCTCAAGTCATTGCGGAGCGGCTCACGGAGCGATCGGAGCATTTCGTGCTGGACGGCAAGGGGTACGGAACACGCGGAGGGCAACGGGGGTAGCAGCATCACGATTGAGCCCTTCCTACGAATCGCGCTCCGCCTGCTGGCGGCACGCCCGGATCCACTCGGTGCCCACCGGCCGGATCACTGGACCACGTTGGTTTCGGTGAAAGTGGGTCTCCGCGAGTCTGGTGGCGACACGTGGTCATCGCGCTTGGAGCGTTAGGGGTTTACGCGTCCTATGGAAGCGCGATGGGCGAGGGCACTGCGGCGACGAGCCCGGAGTTTTCGGAGATGGCGGGTGCCCGGCGCGCTACGCGGTTTTTGTGAGCGCCTAAAAAATCGCGAGTTCATCGGCGCCGATGTCCCACGCATCGCCCTTCGGTCGGGTTTCTCCGTGGATATCGAACTGTTCGGTCGAGTCCCGCGGAATCGTACCGGCATCGACGGAGGGTGAATCGCTCCGAAGATGCAGGTCTTCGCTCCCAAATGTCGGGTCTACGAACATCACTGAAGGCTCGACGAAACGGATCGCGCGGTCTCCGATCGCTGTGCTGTCTGACGAGAGGTTGTTTGCTCCTGCGCTCGGTCCTGCGACATAGAAGTCGAAAGGCGAGCCGTTTCTACAGGGTGCGAGCGCATCGAGACAGGTCGCCAGCACCGCCGTGTTGTTGATCTCGATTAGCGCGTCGGCGCGTTGGAGGAATAACCCTGCCTCGCCGTCCGCTTGGTTGCCGCTTCGTGCTGCCCTGAAGATGGTCGTGTTCTCAATCAGTATGTCGCTGCCACCTGTAGCTCCTTGCTGACTGATCCCCGATCGAGAGATGTTGTAGATGAGGCAACCGCGGATCACTACGCGTCCCCCGGCAGGCACGTCATTCAGATTGATCCCATCCGCGTTCGGGTTGGGCTTCCGATCATCGGTCCACGCGGCCAACGACTCGTCGAATGCGTCGTCGTGAATCAATAGGTTCTCGAGCAAGATCGGAGCAGCTGCTGCGTGCACGCCCTCGAAGCTATTGAGGCCATCGCTGTTCAGCCAACCAACGATTTCCAGCCATGACACCCGAGTGTGCGGTTGCTCCACCACCACGGCGTGGCCTTCGATCACGGGATCGATCACTGCTCCAGCTCCCGGCACTCCCAGATGGCGCTCCGACGGGGCAGCGGTTAGCCAGACGTAGCTGCGCTCGTCCGTGATGAACGCAGCGGGCAGGATCAGGCTCGCGCCGTGGGTCCCCGCTGCGAATTCGACCCTCTCGATCACGCCTTTTGCACTCACCGAGTTGAGCACAGCGGAGTAGCTATCGCCACTCAAAGTCTGACCGACTTCACACCGTCCGGACTGCAGTTCGAGCGTCAACTCGTTGGCTCCGGGATCACCGATTAGCGTCGCGGAACAGGTCGGCGTTGTGAACCGCGACCCGGGCGACGCCGATCCCGACTCGGCCGATACGGTTACCAACACGCGGGCGGTCAGGTCTCCTGCTCGCTCCGCAACGAAGGCGCTTAGGTCTGCAAATTCGCGTCCAGCTCCGACGCCCGACGAGCGAATCGTCGAAGCCCGCTCTCGGTCGCTTGGATTCTCGTCCGACGGCACGAGACACTCCCCGTCGGTGGCGACGGTGTTCGGAGGACAGGCATCGAAGTCACGAGTACAGGCAACGGTCGCGAGCGAACTCGCTACGACGACCAGACCGGCGTGCCTCATCGCTCGAGAACACCGAATTCGTAGAGGAGTAAGGTGGTCAGCGCGGTCGCCGCCGCAGACCCGAACGCGACCCAAGCGAGGTCGTCGGTGATTTCTATTCGGTCTCGAAGGGCGTCGCGCTCGGAGCTCGTCGGGGTGACCCTGTATTCTTCATAACGCTCGTTCGCGTAGAGCCGGAGAGTCGTGCCAGTTGCGGCGAGAGCCGTCGCGACGCCAACACCCGCCCAGGCCCAGGCGGAAACCTTCGGCGGCGACAGAACCTCGCTCTTTGCGCGAGTTGGAGCGAGACCGAGCCCCATGTTGACGTTCTCGGCGGCGCTCGGTGTAAAGGGTTCGGCGAAGAGTTGCTCGAAGGCTGCGTGGGCGGCACCGCGAGGAGCAACTCGCGGTCGCTGCGGCCGACGGCGACTGAGGCGTGCGACGGACAGCGCTGGAATCCGATACTCAGTCCCGCGATCGACGTCGAGGACGTAGGTAATCGTATCTGGCAGCAGAAGCTTCGACTCAAAGCCGTTGCGAAGGTCGGCGATCCGAATTCCGTCGACGTCCTCGATACTCAGTCGGTGCCCGAGGGAGCGGTCGATGGTGAGGCGGCGCTTGCCGCCCAATCGAACGAGGGGGGCTCGACTTCTAGGGGGAACTGCCATGACTTCAGGAACGAACTTGAGGTTGCGGACTCGCTGATTCGCGGTACGAACAAAGGCGAACGCCTCTGCATACGACACCTCCTCGTCCCCGTCTGCATCCGCCGCGCCACGCATGGCGGAACGTAGCTCGTAGCTGAAGACCCCTGCTTGAAGCGCCTCCCATTCATGGCTGTTCTTCGCCGATGAGGTCGAAAGGAAGAACCCCACTCGGGGCCAGCGCTCGAGGATATCCGCTTGCGCAAAGGGTTGGTCGTAGTGAAAACGCTCCCCGTCGAGCGAGCGGTCGAAGACCATGAAGTAGGATTTACAGGCATCGATGATCACGTGGTTCACGTCCGCGGACGCGCGGTCGAGCACCTCTGCGTAGAAGACCGAGCGTGGCATTGCGCCGTCCTTCAGCGACAGCGACCCTTCGCCTCGTTCGACGTCGCCGTGCCCGGCGTAGACGAAATAGAGCGTGGATTTCGCGCGTCCTTGCCGCCAACGTTCAAACTCGGAGAACGCTGCTGCGATGTTCGCGCGGGTGGGCTCTCGGTGCTCGGGAGGCACGGGATGGAGTCGTCGCGACTCGTCGTCTAACTCTACGAGTAGACGAACCTCACCTCCTAAATCCTCAAAAGTCCGAGCGTACTGTAACGCATCGTCGTCCGCGTAGCGCAGAGTAGCGTTGAGTGAGACGCGACTTTCGTTGTAGCCCACCACGATCGCGAAAAGGTCCCCTTCGCCCGCGGTCGATCCCACCAGGAGTGAGGTGCTGAGCACCGATAGGATAGCTCCTGTCACTCGCTCACCTCAACATGCATGATGCGGGCAGCGCTCCTACCGGCTCCGGCGATCTCTCCAACCGCCCCGTGTCTCAACCACTGGCTCAACGCATCGAGACTAACCACCCGGCTGGAGAAGACCGCAACGACGCGAATCGAACCGGGTGCGAAAACTGGGCGAACGCCTTCATGGATGCTTTCGAAGCCTTCCACCTCGTCGATGGCGAAACTGGCCGAGGTTCCAGCGCTGGGCGCAGGGATCAACCGCTGCAACGACCCACTCTCATCGTGCGCAACGATGGTGAGCCACCGAAAGCCCGCCGAGCGCGGATTCGAGTAAGCGAACAACCAGCCGCTCGATCGTTCGACGGAGTCGTAGACCAGTTTTGGTGACGAGGCGCCTGCTTTTAGCTCGAAGATTCGAAATGCTACGGGTATGTGCTCGTCCGCGCTGCCCCGGACCGCGTATTCCTGTCGCTGCTCGGTCCCGGCGCTCGGCTGCACCGCGATCCAAAGGATGAGGGCGGATGCGGCCACGGCGAAGCCGGCAGTCGTCGGGAGCGCAAATCGGGCCCACGGCGCCCGCCGGTGCTCGGCTCGGTCGATCGCGCGCAACACATTGCTTCGGAAGCCGGGGGGCACAGGCTCATTCTGCGCGAGAGCACGGAGGTCGCGCTCGAGAGCCGCGATCTCGAGGTCAGATTCACCAGAGGGTCCGGAACTCGGAAGGGAATTTTCACCTCTATCGTTCATCTCGCTCCGCCGTTATCCTGAGCGAACGACAGAGTCGTTGTTGCGCCAGCTGGACCCGGGAGCGAAGCGTCGACTCGGAGGCGCCCGTCGTGCTCGCGATCTCTTCATAGCTCATCTCGGAGAAGTAGCGCAGCGTCAGCGCTTCTCGTTGTGGCCGAGGCAGCTTTGCGATCGCTTGTGCGAGTCTTCCACGGTCTCGCTGCAGCTCGATTTGTTCTAGGGTCTGCGGCGACGACGTGTGCGCGGTGGAGCATGATTCGGCAAAGGCGTCATTGCGTCGCTGCCAACGCCACCAGCTGCGGCGTTGACGACGACAGCTGTTGAGACTGATTTGGAAGAGATAGCTGCGAAAACGCGAGCGGGGAACGTAGGCTCTCCGGAGGACCCAAAGCTCTACAAAGGCTTCTTGTGCGGCCTCTTCCACGAGGTCCGGGTGGTTTACGAGGTGGCGGCACAGTGCGACCACTTGGCGCTCGTAGCGAGCCACGAGCTCCGAAAAGGCTGCGGTGTCATCACGGGCGCACCGTTCCATTAGACTGTCGTCGGACAGCTCCGCAAGTCCTCCGGTGGAGGATGTTTCGACCACGGCGAATCTAACTCCCAAAACCTGCCGCCCTTGCTTCTCTTTAGAGAGGCCCAGAAACGAACCGAACGTCTAAAGTTTTTTGCATGAATCGGGAATAGCTTGCCACTCGCGGCGCGAGCCGATGCTGCCCTCAGCGACCGGCCGTCGCACTCGAAAAAGCGCAGTCTTTTTTGGACGCGGGTTCCGCTGGCGGGCCTGACCCCTGCGACCACAACTCAGCAAAGGAGGCTGCATGTATGGAGTAAAATCACACCGATCCGCGCCGTCGCGTGGTATTACTGCCGTGTTTGGAACCGTCGTGCTCATCGCCTGTGGCGAGGCACCGAATCCGATCAACGGCGGAACGATCACAGCAGCGGAGTCGGAGCCCTTGTCGGCAGATGAAGTCCCCCTACGACCAGGACGCACCGAGGCGGAAGTTCTCGCCCTCGAAACGTATCGCTCTGTCCCGGAGCGCGGCTGGATATCCCTGAAGGGCGGTCGAAACGTCGGCACCGCGAGCGGGACATTCTCGGGCCCCAGCGGCGTCTACGAGCTCACCGTGCATCACTTCATTGAGCCCGATGGACAGCCGCGGTATCGCGTTCGGATAAACGGAAACTCGATCTTCTCGTTTACCGCGAAGTCGGGGAATGGCATCGAAAAATCCCGGGCTACCGTCGACCTCGCGAACGGTTCGGTCATAGAGCTCGAAGGTCGTCGAGATCGAGGGGCCTATGCGCGAGTGGACGCGATCGAGCTCCGGGCGGTGGACGTTGCCCCGACGCCGTCGGGTGCCGCGGTCGAAGCGGAGAATGCGACCCTCAGTGGTTCCATGGCAGTTGAATCGAATCATGCAGGCTTCAGCGGCTCAGGCTTCGTGAACTTTCCGAGCAGTGGCGGGGTGCTCGCGTGGGTCTTCGATGCGGCCGCAGCGGGATCAGCAGACATCACCTTCCGCTATGCGCTCGGAAACTCGGGTCGCGACTGCCGACTGATCGTGAACGGATCGGGAAGGACGATTTCCTTCGGATCGACCACAACCTGGACCAATTGGAGCGATAAGACACTGAGTATTGCAATGACGACGGGATCGAATTCCTTTGAGCTTCGTTCGAATGGCAAAGACTGTGCGAATATCGACCGCATCTCAATGGGTGGCGGGTCGCCCTCGCCGAACCCGCCGAACCCGCCGAACCCGGAGCCGGTGGCGCGACGGAGTTTTCAGGTCGAGACCACGGGATGGACCGAGGCCGGCGGGATCATCACATACGACCTCGACGGTGACGGCGACCGCGATTTTCTCCTGACTCAGCCAGACCGAATTCTCGCCTACGACCATGGCGGCTCTCGCATGTGGCGTCGCAACGACGATGTGGCGATCGGAGCAGCGACCTCAGGTCGAAGCAGCCATGAATCGGTGGGCGGCCCTGGTACGGCCGGCGCGGGGATCCAGGCCGGAGACATCGACAACGACGGGGTGGTCGAGGTCCTCTATCTCGACACGAGCGGCAAGCTCGTCGTCCTCTCCGGGCGCGACGGATCGGTTGAGCGGACCCTGCGTCTTCCGAATTCGGGTGGATACTTTGACCAATGGGAGATGGCGATCATCGGAAACTTCAGCGGCTCGGGTGATCGTGACCTTTTGCTGCAGGCATCGGTGCCGACCGACAGGGCCAACTATCTACGGGGAAAGGTCCTTGCAGCGTACCGCTACAGCGAACTTCGCGACCGTGAACAAAACGCAGCGCGACTATGGCGGCGAACCGACTTCAAGAACCAATCCCACGCCGGAGCGCGGCTCGCGGACGTTGACGGCGACGGTCGTGATGAAGTCATCGGCGGGCACATCGTGGACCACGACGGTAGCATCCTTCGTGACTCGGGCATCGGTAACTTGGCCTTTCCCCACATCGACTCCATCGGTATCGGCGACATCGACCCTGATCGTTCTGGCCTCGAAGTCATCTATCCGCAGGAGAATGGGGGCAATCCGATCGTCTTGTACGGACCCGGCGGCGTGTATTTCCGTTATACCGGGAAGGCACGCTCGACGGACGGTGACAAGGTTCAAATCGGGGACTTCGACCCGTCCCGGCGTGGTCTCGAGATGTGGTTTCGTGGCAAGGAATCAAACGATCAGTTCGTCCTGGACCGACGGGGCAACAAGATTGCGGATTACGACTTTGATTCGCGGAGTCCGAGAGGATGGACGAACAGCGGTGTCGACATGATCCACGCGGTCGAATGGAGCGGCGGTGCCAAAACGCTGCTTGCCGGAAAAGAGCGTCATACAAAGGGTGATGCTGGGGTTTTTGACGCCATGAGCGGGACCTTTGTCGCGGTCTTTGATACCAGCACGAGTCGGATCTACGTCGCAGACGTGGAAGGCGACTGGCGGGAAGAAGTCATCATCGTCGACGGGGTCAATCGCCGCGTGGAAGTCTTTCGCAACACGGCGACCAATCCGAATCCAGGACGTGCGCGTCTGTGGGGGAGCTCCCTCTATCGAAGACGCAAAATGACGTGGAACTACTACACGCCGTGACCCGTTAGTTGTGCCCTTGGTCGGGGCGTAGCTCAGCCTGGCTAGAGCCAGAGAGAAAGGCAATGTCCAGAATAGATCGGTGCCGCACGGCCGGTTTTGACATTGGCCGTCCGGTTTCCGAACCAGCACGTTCGCAGCGACGAAGGCAAGGACCGCAGTGCTCCTGCTGCACTCACAGTCTGTCGACTGACCTCCCGCCGGGTTGAATCGTTCATTCGCGAATGTTCGGACACTGAGGGACTCGATACGAACTCCTTCCTCATAGGAGAACCACACTGCTCTTGGGGTCTCGATGGACCATCGCATCATTGGGTTCTTCGAGGGGGCATAACCTAAAAACGGGACCTCCAGGGGCCAAGGCCTTAGTTGATGCTTTCCTTCGAACCGCTCATGCCCGACTCTTTGACCCGACCGGAACGCCGTGCCTCACCGAAGCGAGCGCATCGGAGTTCGAGTCGGAGGTCTCGCTGCGTCGAGGAACGCATGCCGCCAACGCGAAGAGCATCATGAGTCTACTGGCGCTCGCGGCCTCGGTCGGCACGGAACTCGAGTTGCTCGTGGTAGGTCCGGACGCAGATGGCGCAATCGATTGCGTGTCGAGGTTGATCGAAGGCGGATTCTTCACCAAATGAGTCAACGATCCTCGAAGCCAGGGTTAGGCAGTGAAGGCGCCGCGACCCATTGCGCCGCTTCCGTCGCGGCGCTGCGCGAACCCCTGCGGGCTCTCGAGCACGTCTTCGCCGCGGGGAGCGCCTAAGCTAGGCCTTTGCGGCAAGCGCGCCTAGGCGAAAAAGGTCTCGCTCCAAGCCCGGATCCAGCGGATGACCGCAGTTCAGACGAACGCATGATCTGAAGCGAGCTCCGAGCGCGCAAACGATCCCCGGAAGGACTGTGATTTTCGCACTCTGCGCCGCGAAAAAAAGCCGCTCGGAGTCGCACCCGGCGGGCAGCTGCGCCCACAACAAGAAGCCGCCCTTAGGGCTGGTCACCCGGGTTCCCTCGGGAAAGGCGCGGCCTACGAGTTGGCGGACTTGCGCGACCTGGCGCGCGATCGCAATCCGGGTTGCGCGAAGGTGTCGCTCGTAGGCGCCACCAGAGAGAAAGCGCTCCATCATCAGCTGGCTGATGATCGGCGAGCAGATCGTCCCCGACAGCTTCAAACTGCGCACCCGATCGACGTGGCGACCCGGCGCGACCCAGCCCAGCCGAAGCCCCGGGGCGAGGGTCTTTGAAAAGGAGCTGCAGTGCAGGACCGCGCGACCGTCATCAAAGGCGGCGAGCGGTCGCGGACGCGTACTAGCATGCTGAAGGTCTCCGTAGACGTCGCTCTCGATCACCGCAAAGCTGTGGCGCCGCGCCAACTGCACGAGGCACTGCTTGTGCGCGTCGGGCATCAGCGCGCCCAGCGGGTTCTGGAAGTTCGGCGTGACGATCAGGGCCTCGATCCGGCGCGAGCACAGCGCCCGCTCGAGGTGGTCGAGATCCAGGCCTGACTCCGGGTCCACCGGGATCTGAACCGCGCGCATCCCCAGGTCACGCACGAGCTGAAGCATGCCAAAAAACGTGGGGGTCTCCACGGCGACGAGTGACCCGGGCTGCGCGACTGCCAGCAGCGACAGCCGCATGGCGTCCATGCAGCCGCTGGTGATGACCACGTCCTCGGGCCTGCTCGGCACCCCGTAGTCCATCATGCGCCGAACGATCGCGCGGCGCAGCTCGTCGAGCCCGGCGGCGTCGCTGTAGCGGGCGAAGGCGTCTGGCGCGCGCCGTAGCACCTCGCGCTGGTGGCGCGCCAGCGCGGTCAGCGGGAGCAACTCGGCGGAAAGCACCGCGCCGCCGAAGGGCGCGAGGCCCGGCTGGCTCGTGCTCTGCACGATCGACTCGGTTAGCGCGTGGAGCGTCGCTGCGCGCGGTGGATCTAGCCTGCGGCTGACCTGGGGCGTCTTCAGCGGGCACTGCGAGCGCACGAAGAAGCCCGAGCGCGGGCGCGCTTCGATCAGGCCGCGGCGCTCCATCTCCTCGAGCGCGCGCACGACGGTGGCCGTGCTCAGACGGCGCTGGCGCTTGAGCGCCCGGACCGAGGGGAGCCGCTCTCCCGTGCGAAAGGTCCCGTCCTGGATGCGCGCGGTGAGCTCCTCCGCGAGCGCGGCGTAGCGAAACTGTTTCATCTGTACTCACTAAATATCAGAACAGCTGTATCTGTCCCGGTTTAGCGCTCATCAATAGTCTGAGGGAATGAAAAACATGAACGTCAACGTCCTCACCGCGGCGCTTGCGATGGCTCTTGCGATCGCCGCGTGCAACTCCAACTCCTCCGAACCAGCGGTCCCGAGCCCAACAGGCCCGCAGCTAGACCTTCTCAACACGGTGACCTTAGGCTCGGGGCCCGCTTGGGACCCGCAGCTTCCGCCAGAGCAGCAGGACCTCGCAGATCATTTCGCCTACGTCGGGGGACTGTTCGAGACCGGGGCCTTGATCGCCTACGGACCGCGCAGCGATGGCCTTGGCCTCTACCTGTACCTGGCGGAGCAAGCGCCCGCGGTCGAGCAGCTGTTGCTGGACGATCCTGCGGTACAAGACGGCGTCTTGAGCCTGGCTGAGCAGGGGCGATGGCAGCTCGCCTTTGACGCGCTTGACTCGGAAGTCGACGCGCTGAGCGCCTTCCTGTTGAATTATGAGCCTGGGCCCGCCTGGGTGGCCGAGAAGCCGCTGGCCGAGCAGGCGATTGGGCCTCACCTGGATCACGTCAGCGGTCTTTTTGGGCAGGGTGCATTGATCGCGGGCGGTCCAGTGAGCGATGTAATGGGACGTTATGTGGTGGTCGCGGCGGATGAAGAAGGCGCGCGCGCGATGGTGGAGGCTGACCCGGGCGTTCAGTCGGGAGTGTTCGAGGTCTCCATCATGGGATGGACGCCGCTTCAGCGTCAATCGGCGGCCCAGGCGCGAAGTCGGGCGCGGTGACCTCGCCGTTCGAGTCGTCCAGCGAGAAGCCGAGCACCGATCCTTTGTGTGCTCGCTGAGTTTCTACGGGGCTGGCCGGGTCCGGTACGCGGTCAATGGCAACGCCATGGACTCGGAACTCGGCCAGTGGCGCGACTACCGGTTTTTTAGGCCTCCATCGTCTTTACGAGTAGGACGTTCTGAACATGCCAAGAACACGAACGACGACCACCGCGCTGCGGTGTGGGACCAGTACGGAAGCATCGCGCGCGGGACGACTGGCGGATGCTGTGCGCCGGGCACCTGTGCCCCTGGCGCGGAGTCCAGTCTGGCCCTGGGCGGCTACTCGGCTGAAGATCTCGCGTCGGTGCCGGAGGGCGTCAACCTGGGCCTCGGCTGCGGCGACCCGCAAGCCATCGCCGGGCTCAGGGAGGGCGAAACCGTCCTGAGGCGACGAAGCCGAGTGGCTCGTGCTGCGCGCCCTCGTGTTGCGGACCGGAAGGGGCATCGTGATCGAGAACCTCGGCCCCGCGGACCTCAGGAGCGATCGCGCCTGGCGAGCGCTCGAGGCCAAGCTGCGACCATTCGTGGCGAAGCGGGTCCGTGAGGTCGACGTCGACGATGTCGTTCAGGAAGTGTTCCGCCGAATCCAGCGAGGACTGCCTTCGCTGCGCGGATTGTCAACTCGTGAACATCAACCCAGAGACTCTAGGTCGTCGGCATCCACCGCGTCCTTGGGTCGACCGGTCGCGCGCTTGTTGGCGATGAGGGCTTCCCGCCCAATGACGAAAATGTCCTGGTCGCCAAAGCGTGCGCGCACTTTTGTTGCCCACGCCTCGTCGAAGCTAACGCCGGAGATCTCAGTCAGGATGTCGATGCGCCGTGGCGGAAGCCCCATCTGGAAAACGATGCCGGGGGTCGCGAGATCGTCCTCAGTCAGGTCGTGAAGGGGGGCTCCGAATTCAACGAGTGCGCTCATGACTCGGCCCGCGTTTTCGCGCGACGGACGTACGAGGAGGTCGATGTCACCGGTGGCACGAGGCCTGCCGTGGACCCCCAGCGCATAGGCCCCGACCAAAACGAATTCAACGCCCTTTTCGGACAATGCGCGAAGTAGATCGAGATAGTCCTGGTTCACCAATGCCTCCGGGGCGCAAAGAAAAGGCGTCCTTGCTCATCGTCCAAGTGGCCTCGACGCGCTCCGCAACCGGCCGGGTCAACCAGTATTCGATGTCCGCGGTTGGCGACTCCTCCCCGAGACGGAGTTTGCGGGTTGGCCAATTCGTTCGCGACATGAGGCGAGTTTACTTCAATCTGCCGACTCGGTCACCGCGGTTCCAGAATCGTCCGGTTTGAGTAGCCCTCTTGGCGATCACCTCTGCCACTCATCGCGTCAACCCAACTCCAAGAGCCGCCAAGGCGAGCGCTGCGGCGGAAGTAAGAGGCCCGAGGATCGTTCCAGTGAACGAGTGCCAAAGCCGCGAGCGGCAAGGACACCACGGCGGTCCCAAGGAAGATGCCCAAGAACGAGCGGTTGAGAACGACGATGTTGATCGATTGCATCGTCGCGATCCCCTCGTAGTCGGAGAAGTCACGGGGCTTCCGGCCGAGCGCGCGTTCAACGCCGTCGGTGACATGAGCGTTTCGCCCGTCGAGAACCGTGGAGAAGAGATAGTCCATCATCCACGCCACTTCTTTCGGTGCTCCGGATGCGGACACGCCTGCTAGGAAATCGGCGTGTGGAACCTGCGTGTAGT
>CAYXVF010000126.1:0-15581 GCA_964468125.1 uncultured Bdellovibrionales bacterium
CGAGTGCGAGTGCGAGTGCCGAAGAGCTCGGCGCAGGGGATCGACTCGCGAGCCAACCCTTCGCGACCCGAGCACCGGTGTACGCCCGCCACGGAATGGCAGCTACGGCTCAGCCGCTCGCCACGCAGGTCGCCATCGATGTGCTCAAAGGCGGCGGTTCCGCCGTCGATGCCGCGATCGCCGCGAACGCAACGTTGGGCCTGATGGAGCCCGTTGGATGCGGCATCGGCGGGGACCTCTTCGCAATCGTCTGGGATCCGAAGACCGAGAAGCTCTACGGGCTCAATGCATCCGGACGCTCGCCGAAGGGCATGAGCTTGGCGCAACTCCAGGAACAGCTCGGGGAGGCACGGCTCATCCCCCCGCGAGGGCCTCTGCCCGTGTCCGTACCGGGCACCGTTTCCGGCTGGTACGCGTTGCACGAGAAGTTCGGAAAGATGCCCATGCGCTGGGTGCTGGCACCGGCGGCTCACTATGCGCGCGAGGGATTCCCCGTCACACCGCTCATCGCCCGCTACTGGGCGAGCAATTTTCGCGCGTTCGAGCGTTCCGTCGAGGCCGGTCACTTCAGCGAGTACGACAATGCGAAAGCCACCTATTTGATCGACGGTGAGGTGCCGGGCGTCGGGCAGATCTTCAAGAATCCGGACCTCGCCCGTACCTACGCGATGCTCGGAGAGCACGGGCGGGACTACTTCTACGAAGGCGAGGTTGCAAAGACCATCGACGCCTACATGAAGCGAATCGGTGGGCCCCTGCGCTACGACGATCTCGCCTCCCATCGCGAAACCTGGGTCGAGCCGATGCACGCGAGCTATCGCGGCTACGACGTCTATGAGTTGCCGCCGAACGGGCAGGGACTCGCCGCTCTGCAGATGCTTGAGATCATCGAGCCTTTCGATTTGAAGTCTATGGGTGCGGGGTCGGCGGATGCGATCCACCTCATGGTCGAAGCCAAACGCTTGGCCTTCGAGGATCGCGCCCGTTTCTATGCAGACCCAGAGTTCTACGACCTCGATCCGCAGACGCTCCTGAGCGAGGAGCGGATCGCTGCGATGCGCGCGCGCATCGACCCTGCACGGGCGATGAAAGACGCGGCGCTGCCAGGGCCGGAAGAAGGCGATACGACCTACCTCACGGTCGCCGATTCTAGTGGCATGATGGTATCGCTGATTCAGAGCAACTATCGAGGCATGGGGTCCGGCCTCGTGCCAGACGGATTGGGTTTCATGCTTCAAGACCGGGGCGAGCTCTTCACACTCGAAGAGGGACACGCGAACGTCTACGCGCCGGGCAAGCGCCCCTTTCACACGATCATCCCGGCGTTTGTGATGAAGGATGGCAAGCCTTGGCTCAGCTTTGGCGTGATGGGGGGGGCGATGCAACCGCAAGGACACGTGCAAATTCTGACAAACCTGATCGATTTCGGAATGGATTTGCAGGAGGCCGGCGACGTTGCACGATGGCGACATTCAGGGTCCACACAGCCCACCGGAGAAGCTGCGGACGGTATCGGAACACTCAACGTGGAGTCGGGAATACCGGAAGCGACCCGCAAAGCGCTGGAGAAGAAGGGGCACCGGGTCGAGATTAGCCCTGGTGGCTACGGCGGCTATCAGGCGATCATGCGCGACCCGAGCACGGGCGTCTACATCGGCGCCTCGGAAATGCGCAAAGACGGTGCCGCGATCGGCTACTGAGCGGCGAGCGCTCGAAATAGATCTCGGAGACGGACCCGCTCCTGCGAGGGGCGTAGGCTCTGGAGAATTGCCAGGCGCTGCTCCACTGGGCCGAGGGTGAAGCAATCACCTTCGGCGAGCGACTCGATCGGCTCTCCCGCCTCGTTGAGAGGGCAGATGTCTCGATGCTCGACCTCGCCTTCGACCCAGCGCAGGGGCAGGCCCTGGGTGCGACAGACATAGGGCCGCACGGGGTAGATTCGGCAGCGGTCGTGTTCATCGAGAAAAGCGCATCGGCCTGCAGGCGCAGCGATCGCGCCGCGGAGCTTCTCGCCCGCGTGCGCGCGAATGTGCGCGGCTTCGATCTCGTTGACGGTCAGCCCGTCGACACAGCATTGGGCGCAGCCCGCCGCACACTTCAGTCTCGTCGCGTGGCGCTTCTCGAGCTCCGTCACGCGGCGCTCGAGGGTGTCATAAAGAACCGGAAGGGACCTCAGCGCACGTTCGGAGGCGTCGCCCATCAGGCGAGGAGCTTTTGGTAGCGTTCGTGCTCGCGCAGGGGATCGAAGAGGCGGTCCTCGCGCAACCAAATCCGAACGCGCTCGCGGTCCTGACTCGCTGCGATCTCGAGGTGGTCGAGGGATTCGCGAGGACGGTCCCAGGTCGCGTAGAGCGCGGCGAGGTGGTAGTGCGATGCGAAATCGTGCTCGTCCTGCGAAAGCGCCGTGCGAAAAGACCCTTCCGCCTCTGCGTAGAAGCCTTGGGCGGTGTAGGCGATCCCCAAGTCCACGTGAGCTTCGACGTAGTCAGGGAAATCCTTGCCGATCCGCTTGAGATGTCCGATCGCCTCTGGGTAGCGCTCGAGGTCGATCAGGCAACACGCGAGCTCGTGATGGATGACCGGGTCCTCCGGCGCCATGCGATGGGCGATCTCAAACTCCACCAGCGCTTCTTCGAGGCGCCCGCGGTCCGCGAGGGCGAGTGCGAGATTCAGATGTGCGTCAGGAAACTCGTATTCGAGATCGAGGGAGCGACGGTAGAGGTTGATCGCGAGGTCGTGGCCTTGACCCGCGAGAAAGCTCGCCAGGTAGTGGTACGCGGTGGGGGACTCCGGGTCAGCGCGAAGCGCGGCGACGTATTCGAAGAGCGCTTCGTCCAAGTGTCCCTTTTCAGCTAGTACCGTGGCCAGGTTGTCGTGCGCATGGGCGGAGTCGGGGTCGAGCTCGATCGCCTTGCGGAACTCGTTCACCGCCTCGTCGAGCCAGCCCCGGTCCGCGAGCTCGATCCCGCGGGCGTTGTGCTCATCCGAGCGAGTGATGTGGTCTTTCCGGTTGCTCATCGCGAAACCGATTAATAGTCGCCCGTTGCGAATGGGCAGTCAACGGGCGAGGGGCAGATCCCGTTTCGGCGCGTCGCATCCTTGACCGAATCAGCAGCGGTGGTACGACTCGCGCATGGAGCCACGGCAGCAGTACGAAGTTCTCATCCGCCTCCTCGAAGCCCTCGTGGCGGAGCGCGGGGGCGATCCGCGCTCGGTGGGGAAAGAGTACCCGTGGCCGCTTAGCGAGCCCGCTCCGCCGACGCCGCAAGCGGTGGCGACGTCGATGTCCTCGCTCTTGACCGGGAGTCTCGACGGAGTCAGTCGCTAGGCCCGGCAAAGAAGTCGCGTGCGTCTGATCGCGCGTGTAATGTCCGGTTGCGTGAGGCATCGACCATGTTGCGGCTACAGATCGAAAGCGAACGTCCCAATCCGCGACACGTGGTCCGGGCAGCGGAGTATTTGAAGTCGGGTGGTCTCGCCATCTACCCCACGGACACGACCTACGGTCTGGGGTGCGACCTCTATGCCAAACGCTCGATCGAGCGGATTTACCAGCTCAAGGGAATGGACCGAAAGCAGCGGCTCTCGTTCATCTGCAACGACCTCTCGGACGTTTCCCGCTATGCGGTGGTAGAGAACCGCAACTATAGAATCTTGAAGCACCACGTTCCGGGGCCGTACACCTTCATCCTTCCCGCGACGCGCGAAGTTCCAAAAATCGTACAAACCAACGCGCGCACTGTCGGCATCCGGATTCCCGCGAGCCCTACCTGTCAGATCTTGGTGGGCGAGCTCGGCCACCCGCTCATCACGACGACGGTCGCCAAGCACCACGGTGACGGTGACTCCTCCTATACGAATGAACCGGACGAAATCGTGAATCTGTTTGGGCGCTCCGTGGAGGTCTTCCTCGACGCCGGCACGCTCTTCGACGAGCCCTCTAGTGTCATCGACCTCACCGGAGAACAACCGAAGATCATTCGCGAGGGGAGCGGCGACCTCGAGTGGCTTCGCTCGGCGCTCTAGAGCCTTCCGCCGCAAAAAATTTCCGCCGAAAATTTGACAGGGGATCGCCGCTCGTTAAGGTGAGGACACTCTCGGTGTGTACGCTTTGCGCGAAGCGGGGCGCCGAAAATTGATCGGAGGGTCCGTGGCCACTCAGACGGCGAAGTGCGTCCAGTGCGGGACGTCATTTGAGCCTCGTTTTCGATTTCAGGTCGAGGAACGGGGCACACACACGCAATTTTATTGCAGTCAGAAATGTCGAATGAGCGCCGCAACGGCCGAGCAGCCCTGCTCTGTGTGCGGAACTTCCTTCGTGCCGGCAGTTGCATGGCAGATGGCCGAAGGCCCCGAGGGCCGTCGCTACTACTGCTCCGAGCCGTGCAGGGACCGGGCGGCGCCGAAGGTGGAGATCGCCGAAGGCCCCCCGGCGCGGGTGGTCGCAGTACTGAATCAGAAAGGTGGCACCGGAAAGACCACCACCGCCGTCTGCGTCGCCTCCGGCCTCGCCAAGCTCGGCCAACGCGTTTTATTGGTTGACCTCGATCCGCAGGGCAACGTCTCCGCCTCGCTCGGTATATCGGGCCCTCGCACGGTCTATCACCTTCTGTGCGGTGGAGTGAGCGCCCAGCAATGCGCGATCCGTGGGCGTGAAAACCTCGACGTGATCACGTCGGACCAGGGGTTGGCGGCGGCCGAGATCGAGCTCGCCCGTACCCGCAACGACGAAGAGCGGGCAACGCGTCTCGAGCGGGCGATGGCGTCCATTCGCGGCTACGACTTCATCATTCTGGACTGCGCGCCGGCGCTTTCGGTGTTGAATCACAACGCACTGCACTTCGCGGGTGAAGTTCTGATCCCGGTGAGTTGCGACTACCTTGCTCTGGTTGGCGTCAAGCAGGTGCTGCGTACGCTGCGCCGCGTCGCCGAGAACACCGGACGCGAGGTACGGATCGCCGGAGTGCTTCCCACTTTCTTCGACAAACGCAATCGCGTGTGCGTTGATGCATTGGGCTATCTCCGCAAGACCTTCGGCGCCAAGACGTTCCCACCAGTTCGCGTGAACGTGAAGCTGGCCGAGGCGCCGAGCCTGAAGCAGACCATCTTTGAGCACGCTCCGGATTCGCACGGCGCCCGAGATTACATGCGCGTCGTCGAATGGCTCCGGACAGCAGGAAACCGCCCCAACCTTGAGAGAGCAGCCTGAGGACTATGAGTAAGGGTAAAGCAAGGAGCGCGACGGTGCTGTTGGACAATCCCCTCGAGGGGGAGGAGGTCCTTCTCGACGCGATGTATGGGCCCGCCAAGCCGCGTCGACCCGCGCCGACGAGGGCGATGGCCCCCGCGAGACCCGATCACTACAAGATCGTGTCGATCTCGCTCTACCGCGAGGACATCGACCGCCTCGATCGCATGGTCCGGGAGCTCAAGCGTCGTGGGGTTTATAAGGCGAACAAGAGCCAGCTGATCCGACACGCCCTGCAGCGCCTGGAGGCCGAAGACTTCGACCGCGAAGACTTCGAGGCGTGAAGCGAAGGTAACGACAGGGACCGCGGGTTCGGCTTGCGGAGCGCCTGCGTGCTTGTTCTGGGATCGCCGCGCGCCGATACTCCCACCGTCGTGCAGTTTCCATCCGAGCCCAGCGAAGCCTTTGGCGACCCTCGCTTCACGAGCGTCGATCTCCTTCCCACACCGGACAGTGAGAGAAGCCTCGATTCGCGACCGGCTTTTGCGCTCTGGTCCGCGGTTGTGCTCCACCCGGTGGTGACCGACCTGTCTGTCGCCAAGGGAACCTTGGAGCTGCGAACGATTCTCCCGGTACTCACGGGGACGGCTCTCGTCAGCCTCATGGGCTTCGCGCTCTTGCGGACGCCGCAGCGCTACGGGCTCGGATTCGTCGCGACCGCCCGTGCGGCGTTCGGGGTGCGCGGGACGTACCTGGTCGCGCTGGCGCGCTGGCTTGCGACGGTGCTCTGGTCCGGCGCCTGGGTCGGCTACGTGGCGGATTGGAGCACGCGACTCCTACTTGCGACGCTCGAACGCTTCGCGGACGAGCGGTTGTATACGCTCGCCACTCTGTGGCGGGATGCACTCGCCATCGCCGTCGGTGCGATCTTCGTCTCCTTGGCGGTGATCGCCTCGACATCGCCGGTCGCAGACCAGGCGCGGCGTGCGCCGCGGAGGGTGATGCTCGCGGTGATTCTTGCGGGCGTGCTCGTGGGTCTCGCGGCCTTTCGTCTTGGGACGCTCCCTGTTCCATCCTTTGGGCGCCGTGGCTGGGCCCTTGAGCAGTGGGGGACGGAGAGCCTGACGATCGCGCTTGCGACCCTGCCGCCGCTGATGGCCTTCACCGAATGGGCCCGCTTGCGCGTCCGTGGCGGGATCGACGCGGAAACCGGCCGGCGACTCGGTCGTCGCAAACGAGCGAGCGCCCCCTTCATTCTGATCCCCGTCGCTGCGGTGTTCGCGTCTTTGGGGGCGGTCATTCACGCGGCAGCAGCACAGACGAGCGGAGCCGCGCCACGCGGACTGGTCGCTTCCGCATCCGGCTTTGGGGGGGCTCTCGGCGGCGGCGCGGCGGTGCTCCTCGGTCTGTTGCTTTTCTTCTCGCTCGTTCCGTTCGTAGGGATCGATGCCCCGTTGCGCTCGCTCGTATCTATCGCTCCGCGCTATGCGGCGAGCCTTCGCTGGTTCACCGGCGTCGCCATTCTGGCAACGGCTCCGCTCGTGCGCCTCTTCGCGCCGAGCACCCTGATGGTCGCGGCGGGCGTGATTCTGGTCCCCATCGCGGCGGTGTTGATGGTCGACGATGGCATCGTTCGCCGCGGTCGGGTTCAGCTAGAAGAACTCTACCAGGCTCCATCGCGTTATGGGCCACTCTTTGGTGTCGGGGTCGCGGGGCTTCTGGCCTCGGCGGCCGGTTGGCTCGTCTCTCTTGGGCATTGGGACGGACTCGCGTGGCAAGGGTTCTACGGCGACATCCGCTCATTTGTGAACGGTTTTAGCTACGGGGGGGGCTCGTCGGTGGTGCTGCTCGCGGGCACCGTCTCAGCAGTTCTCTTTGGGGTCGTTAGAGTCGTCGAAGGATATCTGCCGATGATTCCTGGCCGCCGGCTCCGTGGCCCCGGGCCGGAACGCATCGAGCCTGCGGCGTCCTCGGTGGAGCTGCCGTCTTCGGAGCACGAGCCGAACGAGCTAGAGTGGGGCACTCTCCCTCCCGATGCCGATCCGTCCGCGGCGAGCACGGGCCCCCTGGACCCAACGGTCATCAATCTCGCCGAAGCGCGTTACGCACCGGTATCCGACTCGGACGATGAGTGGCCGGACGAGGCTGCGGAAGATTCCTTGAGCGAGGGCGCCTGGTACGATGACTCAAACGACATGAGCAATCCGAGTGTCACGGAAATCGGCGATCCGCAGTTCGTCAAAAAGCGCGACGACGACGAGTGAGCACGAGCAGTCCGAGCAATGAGAGCCACGCCGGCGCCGCCGTCGCGCTGCAACCGCCCACGTCACTGCCGGATGCGATCTCTTCAGCGACGAGGTTCTGCTCGACTACACCGGGTGGTTCGCAAAACCCGCAGGCTTGGTTGATCTCACTGCTGCAGTAGCCGTTCGGAGCAGCGCTCGGATACTTGAAAACGATGGCGCCAAAGTCGTCGCAGTTGAGCGTGCGCTTCTTGATCTCACCGGTGGCAGCACTCCCGAACATCGTCGCATTCGGATCGGGGGTGTGCGCGAGGCCGAGCAAGTGGCCAATTTCGTGCACCGCCGTGTTGAGAAGGTCCGTGACTGGATTAAGGTTTCGCACCGTGAACTGGTTGTTGGCGGTGTTGAACTCGACGTCCGCGTCGAGGATCTCGCCGCTGACACGGTTGAAGGTCACCGTGGCGAGTGCCAAGTCCCGATCTTCCCGCCCGGGATAGGGCCAGCTGTCATCGCGAAAGAGCACCAGGTTCTCGTTGTTTTCCGGGGCGATGAAGTTGTAGCCGATTCGATCGACGTTCGACCGGATGGGGTTTTCGATCCAGACGAAATCCGTGGTCGCTGAAGCGGGTTGGCAATTGTCCGCCGGAGCGGTGACGAGCGCTTCCCAGACCGCGAACGCGTCACGGAGCGCGTCGAATTCGTCCTCGCCGTTGATGTCCGCGGTACCGCCGTCAAAAAATGTGTAGGTCGCCTCACGCTCGAACCAGGTGAGCGCCGGACCGTCGCTGTCGTCGGTGCGACTGCAGATGTAGGCGTTCGCAATCCCCGGCATGAGCAAGCAGAGGGCGAATGCGACGAGGCGATCAGAAGTCACGCGTCACTTCACGCACGCGCGCTTCGAGCGCGTCGAGCGCCGGAAGGCCGTCGTCGACGAGTGGAGAAGGGACGAGGTCGCCGCGCACGCGGGATACGCCTCCTACCTCGACCACGCGACAGACGCCGTTGCTGCCACCGCGAAGACGGTAAGACTCACTCCGGGGGTCCCAGACCAGGAAGACTGCCAGTCGCTCGCCGGGACGGAGGGTGACCTGGCCGCTGACGCGCTGGCCGATGTCGCCCACCGCGCCGCCCAAGGTCGTGATCTCTATCCGGTCGTTGGCCTCACCGACCCAGAGCGCCTCTACCCGGGCCTCGTGGCGGGTGAGAATCCGCCCCTCTTGCCATTCTCCGGCGCTCTGCTCGACCCGGACCACGGCGACGAGTCGAGAGCTCGTGATTAGCTCTTCGAGGGTTAGGTTGCGCGAGGGGAGGGCAAACGCGCTCGTAGGCAGCATGAACACCGCTGCGAGTACAGTTGCCAAGAATCGTTTGATTGACATCGTCGCGCGCTGCCTCACCTTCGTTGGGCCCCAAAACTCTAGACACGCATCGCCGGGGCAGCAAACAAATCAGCCTCGAGTCTTCACCGCCTCGAAGGCTCCGCGCAGGTCATCGAGAAGATCGTCACAGTCTTCGATGCCCACCGATAGACGGATCAAACCGTCATCGATTCCAAGCTTCGCTCGATTTTTTGGCGGCACCGAAGCATGGGTCATGATCGCCGGGTGTTCGATCAGCGATTCGACGCCGCCGAGGGATTCGGCGAGAGCGAACAGTTTCGTGTTTTCGAGGAAAGTACGTGCGGCCGGGAGGCCTCCCTCGATCACGAAGGAGATCATGCCTCCGAAGCCCGTCATTTGTCGGGCCGCGAGCGCGTGTTGCGGGTGCGAGGGGTCGCCCGGGTAGATGAGCTTCGCCACCTGCTCTTGCTCGGCTAGAAACGCCGCCACCCGCCGTCCATTGGCGTCGTGCGCACGCATGCGCACCGGCAGGGTCTTTGTGCCGCGCAGAACCAACCACGCATCCCAGGGACCAGGCACCGCACCGATCGAGTTCTGCAGGAACTTCAGGCGCTCCTGTGTTTCGTCGTCGTTTGTACCCACGAAGCCGCCGACCACGTCCGAGTGGCCGTTCAGGAACTTCGTCGTCGAGTGGAGGACGAGGTCCGCACCGAGCTTGAGCGGTCGTTGGAAGACCGGGGTCGAAAACGTATTGTCGCAAACCACGGTGATGCCCGTGTCGCGTGCGATCTCCGCGCACGCCGCGATGTCGATGATCTTCAGGAGCGGGTTGGTCGGGGTCTCGATCCACAGCGCGCGCGTGTTCGGTCGAATCGCCGCCCGAAGCGCGTCGAGGTCCGTGAGATCGACGAAGGAGAAATCGATGCCGTTGTGGCGAATGACCTTGTCGAACAGACGGAAGGTTCCGCCATAGACGTCATCCGCACAGATCACGTGGTCGCCGCTCTTGAACAGATGCAGCACAGTGGTCGATGCGGCGCAACCGCTGGCGAAGGCGACCCCGTGTTTGGCCCCTTCGAGCGCGGCGAGATTGTCCTCGAGGGCAAAACGCGTGGGATTGTGGGTGCGGCTGTACTCGAAGCCCTTGTGCACGCCCGGGCTTTCTTGGACGTAGGTGGATGTCTGGTAGACCGGGGTCATGATAGCGCCGGTGCTCGGATCCGGCTCCTGGCCCGCGTGAATCGCGATGGTGTCGATCTTCATGGGCTCCAAGTAGTCCCTCCGGACCCAAGGACGCAACCCTCAGGAGAGGTTCGGCCGCCACCCCGCTCCCAATACGGAGCGCTGGCGACGGACCGGGTCCGCTTCGACCTTCACCGCTTCCGCCCACACCTCCTTCGGGGAGAGGGCATCGGTCGCCGCGGCCTGGCGAATCAGCCGATGCACGTCGCGCTCGCACCGGGCAAAGTCCCGCGCTTCGAGAACATCCAACATTTCCAGGAGCTTCCGGGCGGCCCGGCCCACCTTTTCTCGCTGATTCATGCCATTGATCTCTCGGCAACGGGAGCGTTAAGCGTCAGGCTCGGAGGTGAGTCATGACTACACCGGAGTACGCCTCTCTCGTAGGGAGCCTAAGAAGTAGCTGGAATCGCGGCAAGACCCGCGACCTCTCCTGGCGCCGAAGCCAGCTCCAGGCGCTGGTGCGCATGTGTCGCGAGAATGAAGACGCCTTGGCCCGTGCGATTTTCGAAGATCTTCGCAAGCCGAGGCAAGAAGCGATCGTCACAGACATCCAGGTCGTCGCCGGTGAAGCGGAGCACGCGCTGCGACACCTCGCGGATTGGGTCAAACCGGTCCGGGTGACGCCTGCGCTCGCCCTGCAGCCCGCGAGCGCCGAGTTCGTTTATCAGCCCTACGGCGTCGCACTCATCATCGGTCCCTGGAATTTCCCCGTGCAGCTCGTTCTGCAGCCGCTGGCCGCGGCGATTGCGGCGGGCAATTGCGTCGTTCTCAAGCCCTCCGAGCTCGCTCCGGCGACGGCTGGACTCATTGCGAAGCTCGTACCCGAATACCTCGACTCCGAGTGCATCGCGGTGGTCGAGGGAGGCGTGCCGGAGACGACCGCGCTACTCGAGCAACGCTTCGACAAGATCTTCTACACGGGAAACGGAAAGGTGGGACGCATCATCATGGCTGCGGCCGCTCGGCACCTCACCCCCGTGAGCCTCGAGCTCGGCGGGAAGAGTCCGGCGGTCGTCGACGGGACACTCGACGTGGAGCTCGCGGCCAAGCGGATCGCCTGGGGACGTTTCATCAACTCTGGGCAGGCCTGCGTGGCGCCGGACTATCTCTTGGTGAAGCGTGGGCACAAGGACGCGCTCATCTCAGCGCTGAAAAGAGCGGTCACTGAGTTCTATGGGCAGGACCCGCAGCAGAGTCCGGACCTCGGTCGCATCATCAACAAACGTCACTTCGAGCGCCTGAGTGGTCTCTTGGAAGGGCAGCCGATCGCTTTCGGAGGTCAGACCGACCCTTCGGAGAACTACATGGCTCCGACGGTCCTCGACGAGCCTTCGCCGGAGGCGCCGGTGATGCAGGAGGAGATCTTCGGGCCGATTCTGCCGGTGCTGTGCTACGACACCCTCGACGACGCGATCGCCTTCATCAATGAGCGCGACAAACCGCTCGCCCTCTACGTGTACAGCAAGAAACGCGCGGTGCAGCGGGAGGTCCTGACGCGGACGAGCTCCGGCGGGGCTGTGATCAACGATTCGGTGGTGCATGTAGGAAGTCTCGATCTTCCCTTTGGCGGCGTCGGAGAGAGCGGTATGGGGGCCTATCACGGGGTCTTTGGCTTCGAGGCCTTCGGCTATCGCCGCGCGGTCATGAACCGGGCCACCTTCGTCGACCCGCCGCTGCGCTATCCTCCCTATTCGGAGAACAAGACCAAGTGGATCAAGCGCTTGCTCTAGCTGAGGTGTGTCGGGTTCTTCCCTGGCGTCGCGCCCGCATGTGCACCCAGTTGAGTGCAGTGCAGCACGGCACAGCCCTCCTCGGCAGGTATAGCGTGGCCTGAGCCCAGTCGAAGGAGGTTGCGCTACGCGCGAGTACATCAGCTCGAAGATCAGCGTCGTTAGCATGAATCCAATCCGGCTGCGCCAAACAATGTCAGCCCCTCGTGCAGTATTCACCTCCGTCGAGAAGTCGGTACGCTTCGCACGAAGAGCAAGGTTCGCGAGGGCGCTGTCTCAAGCGATGCAAGGCCTCTCCATTCGCATCGCAAAGGGGTTGAATCGCCTGCTTGTCATCGCCGGCTCCGCTGAGATCCACTTCCACCGAAACCACCGGGATCCAGTGATCCGGCCGGCCAATCCTTGAACGGTCGATTGGTGGTGGTCATGGTCGAGCGCCGGTAGTCGTAGCGTTCGGAGATGATCTGAAAGGCGAGCTTCGCTTGTGCCGCGTCCATAGCGAGCACGGCAAAGTCATCGATCATGAGCAGGTCGGCCTTGACGTACTTACGTGCAACGCGCTCAAAAGCTCCATGAAGCTCGGCGCCGTGCAGTTCGTTGAGCATCTTCGGTGCCGACACCACCACGCTTCGCCGGGAGAAAACTCCAGGCTCAAATACGCCCGACGTGCCTGCCGAGGGCGAAGCTTTCGCAGCCGGTCGCGCACGATGACTGAGGCCTTCGATGAAGGACAAACGCAACACTTCGGCGGTGCGGTCGTCTCGAGACTCGCGTTTACCGGTCACACATCCCTCGCGGTTCGTATCGAATCGACAAAGCGAACGCTAAGGAGGTCGTTCCGGAGCACGGCCGTAATATCTCCCCAACACTCGAACCACGCGACCGTGCCCGAGTCCGCAGACAAGACAAGCTCGACCGGGTGCCCGCTCCAGTGCGCCATGGGAGAGAGCCAACGTCGAAGCGAGCACGGGCTCGGAAGGCGAAGAAGCTGCCCGCTCAATCGAAGCTGCGTGCACGTGCTTCCGGGCAACTCGTGCAGCTCGAGTTTGAAGCTCCTTCGTTCCTTCATGCTCAGGCTCCTCAGTGGCAGCGGATGAGGATAGCTCTGAAGCAAAAGCAATTTTTTTGGAACTATGATCCCCCACGAAAGTGCAACGACGCTCGAGGCGGCGGCGACGCTCACGGTCTCGATGGTCCTCGCGCCCCTCGAGTGAGCGCCGGTATCGGCGCCGGGCTCGTCGTTTACTGAGTCGGCGAGACTCGGCAGCGCATGCGGCCCCGCACTAGCGATGACCAAGAAAGCATTGGGGGTGAATCCAGAAGACCGCCGAACACCGCGCGCAATGTAGCTCCCAAAGCTGCATGCTCCTCGAGCGAGGCGGGAAACTGGACGCCGATGTACGCCTCGAACATGATGGCGGCATCTCGTGGTCGTGAAACCACGTTCATGTCCGTGGGGATCGCGGCCGATTACCGCGATCCCCACCTCGCCATCGAATGCTCCAGGTCAGGGCGCGCTCACGCCACAATTCGGCGGCAAAACAGTCAGATGGAACCGGATCCCGGTGATTTCGGTGACAATGGTAGCCGATCTCGGCGCCGACGCCTTCGCAGAACGGGTCGAGTAGGAGTGGATGCGGCTCCAGGACCGCGAGGCTTTCGCGCTGCCACGCGAGGAGCTCGACCGCATCGCCGCCTACTTCGCTGCGCCTGCCTACGAGACGCTCCCCCGGAGGCGCCGGCGGTCGAGATGAAGCTGCATTCGGACCCCGCGTTTCGCGCCAGGCTGGAGCAAAACGTGAAGCCGCACAGAGTCGCGGGCTATGCCGCGGTCGACGTGATGGCGAAGCCTGTCGGGGGGATCCCTGGGGATATGAGCGATCCAGCAGGCCGGCCTATCAGCGGGTTTGTCCAGGTCAAAGTGCGACCGTTTTAGGGGGGCTGGTCAATCCTACGGACTGCTCGTTCGCTTTCAGTTGCTCCCCACACCACCTCGCGGTCACGCAGTTACTTTCAGCTACGGAGTCATGGCTTCCTCCGACACGGACTTTCACCGTGCAGCTAGGGCGCCCTCCCGGGCGCACGGTTCCTGGCCGCAGGCCAGGAACCCAGCGCGGAAGATCCATTAGGCGTACGCGATCTGTAACCTGTCAACCGTCAGCAATCTGTTCCCGATCTCCCGCCCCCCGAACCCAGCGGAGTAGAAGGCGGTTGCGGATGTGTGAGGTGATGTGTAAGTTCTTACACATGCCAACGAATCTCGCAATTGATGAGTCTCTTCTTGAAGAGGCGCTCCGTATCGGAGGCCGCAGGACGAAAAAGGACACGGTGACAGAGGCGCTCCGCGAGTACATCGCGCGCCGGAAGCAAGCGAAAGTGGCGGAGTTGTTCGGAACCATCGAGTTCGATGAGCGCTACGACTACAAGAAACAACGCGGGCGTTCGCGACGTAGTCGGTGAAGGTAATCGTCGATACTTCGATCTGGTCTGAGGTTCTGCGTCGCCGGAGCCGCGGTGCGTCTCGGCATTCGGAGGAGCTACGAGAGCTCATTGACGAAGGCCGTGTAGTTCTCCTCGGACCGGTTCGGCAGGAACTGCTTTCTGGAGTTCGAGCGAAGGCGCAATTCGACAAGCTAAGGGATACGATGCGGGCCTTCCCGGACATCGAGCTTGAGACCGAGGATTTTGAGGACGCAGCGAACGCGTTTTCAGTTTGTCGCGCCAAAGGGATCCAGGGCTCGAACACGGATTTTCTGATTTGTGCGGTCGCGATGCGCCGCGACTACGAGGTCTTCACGAGCGACGGGGACTTCTCCCATTTCCAACGAGCGCTAAAGGAACTGCAACTCTACGAACCACGTTTCGACGAGGACTGAACTGCGGCGCCTAATTCTAGCCTCATGTGACAACGGCGGCCTTGTGCCCCGAGTCTTTGAGGTGTTCGGCGAAGAGGATGCCACGGCCAGTACGCTCTGAACAGGCCGCCGTTGTGTCCGGCCCGAAGGGCCGGACCGCAGCACGTGAGGCCCATTAGGCGGCGCGCAACGAGTCCTATGAGCGAAGTTCCGGGATCCGTTCTATCAACCAAGACCAATCGATGAGCTTGTCGTCATCCAGCCAGTGGACGTCTCCCAGCGCTGCTTGCTTTGTGCCGTCGTCGCCCGCGATGGCGAGCAGGTCTTCGTAGAGCGATAGTCGAGCTACTGAATCCGATTCTTTCCTGAGCTGCCGCGCCAACGCGGTGACAATCTCGCGCCGGGTCTCGTCTGAGATATCACCGCGTTCAATCTTGATGAGACTGGTGAGTCCATCTGCGACGCGCGTTCGCGAGCTCCACTCGGGTGCCGTTTCGAGACGAGTCAGCGCGAGTGGGATGTGCTGGGTCCGCCTCCAGAGGGTCAACAGCATGGCCAGCGCCTCCTCGCGGAAGAACGTGTGCTCGTGTTCACAACGCGATGCGCGAGAGCTTCTTAGCGACGCTCGAATGCGAATTGCTGATGCGCACGACGCTTGAAACGAGGTCCGAAGGCAAGCAACGTGTCTTTGAGTTCATCGAGGGCTGGTACAACTGGCACGACGCCCCACTCGCGGCATCGCTCGCTGAACGCCAGAGACGTGTATTGCGACCCCTGATCCGAGTGGTGGACGACCTGGCTCGGATTCCGCGTCTTGATCGCCATGCCTAGCGCCGCGAGAACGAGGTCGGTGCGCAGGTGGTCTGCCATGGCCCAGCCGACGACTCTCCGGCTCCAGACGTCCAATACGACAGCGACGAAGAAGAATCGGTCAAGTCCCGATACTCGTGTGAATCGTGTTGAATGCTCCTCAGTGTCTCATG
>CAYXVF010000127.1:0-15314 GCA_964468125.1 uncultured Bdellovibrionales bacterium
GGAGATGGATCATCGCGCAACGTGCCGGGACCTCGAACCGATAAGGTCCACGGTGCGAGGTGCGCGATGGATCTCGAACGAGTTGGAAATCACCTGCGCGGTGGCGTGGTTGGCGACCACGCGATGGCGATCGCCTGGAGCGCCGACCCGGAGACCGCGCTCGAAAAACTGCCCGCGTCCGCGATCGAGGGACTCGATCGTGCGCACGGACAGGCCCTCAGCAAACAACTCAACGTCGAGCCGAAGCATTTGACCATCGGCCACATGCTCGCCGCCTGCCCGAGGATGATCGGCTTCGTGCTCCAGTCGAACCGCGGCACGCCTCCACCGGCCCTCCAACACTATGAGGGAATACGAGCGGCCCTTTCGCCGCTCGGTGGCGCCGCTTGAGCTTTGAGCATCGACCGACTCAGCGCGCAACGCGCACGACTTCGTCCTGCGCCTGGCGAACGACACGCTTTTTCTTGAGCTTCACCGGGGTTTCACGATTGGCCCAGGCACGCACCACGCCGCGAAGCAGGCCGCCGACGGTCTCGACCTCGACGGTGTGTTTTCCCGGAGTCACGCGGATCCGTGTCGCCCCCAGACCGCAGGAGCCCATCTGATTTCCGTCGACGTAGATCCAGGTGCCGTCGCAACGAACGGCGAGGGTCGCGGTACGCTTGGGGGGTGGAGCGACCGGCAGGATTTCCTCGTCCGGCTGGAGCGCAGGTTCTGGGTCGGCCTCGGCTGCAGGCGGGGTCGGCTCTTCCGTACCGACCTCCGGGAGCTCCGGCATCGGTTCCACCGGATTCAGGCTCGCTTTGATCTTGGCGATTTCCTTCGCCAGAACGTGCTGGTCGTCGCTCGTCGGATTCATCGCAAAGTAGGCAAACGCGGCCGCGCCGCCTAGGACCACAAGCAAGAACAGCGCGCCGATCGCTTGTTTACCGCGGTCGAGCTCCTGGCGAGGCGTGGCCTTCGGCTTGCGTTTCGTCTTGGGCCTTCGACGTTTGGGCGCCGGGGCGAAGGCGCTGTCCTCGACCTCGAAGGCCTTGATCGGCGCGAGCGAAGAGCTCTCGCGCTTCTTCTTTTCTTTGTCTTGAATCTTCGGGGGCGGCTGAAAGTCCGGAAGCTCGAAGCTTTCGGCAGGCTCGAGCGCCCTGGGATCGATCTCCGCCGACGGATGCGACGACGTTTTTTGCTCGAGGGGAAAGGGTCCGACCTCGTCGTCGAGAATCATTGTCGACGGTTGGCCAGGAACCTTGGCCACGGACTCCTCGTCCAGGATCTGCGTCCCCCCCGGTTTGAACTGCTCCATCTGTACGTCGGGGATCGGCTTTCCCCGAGGCAGTGGCGTCTTCTCGCGATTCGCTTGCCAGCCACCGCGCGCCTTGGGGGTTCCGAGCGCCTTCAGAGGCTTCTGCGGCCCACTTGCGCGGGCCATGGACTCGTCGCCACCAAACTCGCGCATGAACTCCGCGAGCTGTGTCGACGACACAGCCGTTCCCGCCCCCATCAGCCAGCCTTCGAGCACGCTTTGCAGATCGGCAGCCGAATAGCGGGTCTTCGGATCGGGCGCGATCGCCTTCATGACGATGTATTCGAGGTCCGGATCGAGGTCGGGATTGAAGGTGCTCGGCGGCGGCGCCTCGGCACCGCCGGTGATGTCCATCAAGAGCTTTGCGAGCCCTTCCGGACCGTTCGAAACGTCAAAGGGCGGACGTCCGGCCAGCATGACATAGAGGGTCATGCCCAAGCTGTAAACGTCACGTGCCGGGGTCGCGGAATGCCCCTGAAGGCTCTCCGGTGGCAAGTAGAGCGGCTTGCCGATCACCTGGTCGCCCTGCGTCATCTGCGTGCCGTCGAGATCCTTCGCCACGCCAAAGTCGAGAAGCTTCACTTGCCCGGAGTAGGTGATGAAGACGTTGTCCGGCGAGATGTCGCGGTGGACGATCTGGTGAAGCTTTCCGTCTTCATCGACGAAGTTATGGGCGTAGTGAAGCGCGCTCGCGAGTCCCGCAACGGTAAATGCCGCGAGCTCCTGGGGAAAACACTCGCGATTCTTTGTCAGCGCATCGACGATGCTGTTGATCGGCTTGCCATTCAGATATTCCATCACGATGAAGTAGGTGTCATCGAGGGTGGCGAGCTCGAGGATTTCGACGATGTTCGGGTGATGGAATCTCGAGGTCAGACTCGCTTCACGAATGAAGCGCTCGACGAAGTCGTGGTCGTGCACCTTGTCCGGTCGGATCCGCTTGATGACGACCTTGCGGGAGAACCCTTTCGGTCCCGTCCGGTGCGCGAGGTACACCTCGGCCATGCCGCCGCGACCGAGAAGCTCATCGAGCAAAAACCCCGGTGGCGCATCGCCGAGCTCGTCGTCTGTCTCCTCCCGGAAGTCGTCCAACCAGGAGTCTTCGCTCTCCAACTCTGACATGTGGCGGCAGTCTAGCAGGCTCTCCGAGCAACTTCGCGTGCGTCTGCGATCATTTCGTGTGGGTCTTTCGCCTACCCACGCGCCCGGCGCACCTCAATCCACGCCGGGTTTCTGACGCGCGCGTTTGCGCTCGGACTGTTGGCGTTTTCCCTTCAGGCGCTTGCGGTCCGCGCTACGCGGCTTGCGGGTCGGTTTGCGGCGCGCCGGCGGGTGCAGGGCCCGACGGATCATCGCCGCCAGTCGCTCGCGAGCGTCCTCGAGGTTTCGGGCCTGATCCCGGGTCACCTGACTGACGACCTGGACCCGCCCCCGCACGTCCAGACGATTCCGGCAAGCCTCGAGCAAGCGTCTCCTCACAGGCTCGGAGAGTGCAGTCGAGTGCATCGCATCGAAGCGAAGATCCACCTTCGAGGCGACCTTATTGACGTTCTGCCCCCCGGCGCCCGAGGATCGAGCCGCGCTCCAGCTCAGCTCACGGGCGGGGATCGCGATTCGTTCGTTGATGCGGAGATCGTCCACGGGTCAGGACTCGATCTGCGAGAGCGCGTTGCGCACGACCTCTTCCATCTCCGGCGTTGGATTCATGTCCAAGACCGCATGGAGATGCTGAGCAGCGGCGGTGGGCTGCCGCTTGAAATGGACGTGGATCAGCCCCGCCCGCAGATGGGCGCGTGCCGCTTTGTCGCTTCCGGAGTACTGGGAAATGAAGCGCTGGAGGATCGACAGCGCCGTGTCGTAGTCGCCGCCGTCCGTGTAGTGGTCCGCGAGCTTCATGATGTCGCTGTCGGCGATCTCGGCGCGATCCGCAGGACTCAGCTCGGCGAAGATCCGCAGGGCCATTTCCATCGTGCCCCGCGCCATCGCTTGGGAAAATCCCTCAGCGCCAGTCAATGGCGCAGCCGGTTCCTTGCCGCCAAAACCCGGGATCACGGTGAAGCGCGACCGGTCGCGCCCGATGGGCGTGAAATTGACCCCCGCTTCGATCTGCTCCGCGCGCCGGTGATCGATCCTGCGCGCGAGCGCGCCGAGCAAACCGCTCGAATCGACATAGCGATTCAAGCCCCAGGCGATGCCGACCCCGGCGAGCATGCCGCCGATGTGCGCAAAGTAGGCCACCTGCGACTGCACCGATGAGAGCGCAGGCAACACGTTCGAGAAGATGAGCCAGAAGCCGATCATGAATCTGGCCGGGATATAGAAGATGTTCAGGAAGAAGATGATGAACACCAGGACCCGGACGCGGTTGCGCGGGAACCAGAGAAAGTAGAAGCCCTGAACCCCGGAAATCGCTCCGGAGGCGCCGATGAGCGGCGCCATCGAGCCCCAGGCAAAGATCGAGAACAAGAGCGTACCGAGCACGCCTGTGAGCAAATACGCCAGCAGATAGGACACCGGTCCGAGCCGATGCTCCACGTTGTCGCCGAAGATGTACAGAAACCACATGTTTCCGAGCAGATGGCTCCAGCCCGCGTGCAGAAACATGCAGGAAAAGAGGTCAGCCACCGACGGTGCGCCGGGCTTGAAACCCCACTCCCAGGTGAACGCTTCGTAGGCCGTGGAGTACTGCAGCACGAAGTCGACGGTGTACTCCGGGTTCAGGCGCAGCAGAAAGTTCAGGTAGTCCTGCGCATTCGGGTCGCTCGGGTCGATCCGCATCGACTGCAGCGGCAGGGAGACCGCCAGAAAGATCAACACGTTCACCGCGATCAGCGCGTAGGTGACGATGGGGCGCCCCGGTGGGTTGGGCTCATCTCCGATTGGGAAAAACATGGCTCGTCTAGAGTAATGCCGTCTCGCTGTCAGGGGAGCAACCGGGTGCGTGTCCTCGATTGCTGCTTTAAGTTTCTGACATGCTCGTTTGCCCGAAACGCTCCTGGGAGATGCCCTCTTCCCTCATCACGCCCGAAACCGTCTACGCCAACCGGCGCGCCTTTCTGCGCGGAATGGCGGGAGCACTCGCGATTTCGCCACTCGCCTGCGCCCACGGTTCGGAAAACGACGCCGCCGAGCGCAACGCGAGCTACGAGAGGATCATGCTTCAGCGCTTCTCGGGAAGCTTTCCTGCTGCACCGAATCCGGATTTTCGCGACGGCGGTCGTCCAATCACCGCCGCCGAATGGGCCACGGGCTACAACAACTTCTATGAATTCGGCACGAACAAACAGCGGGTGAAGACCGAGGTGGCGGAGTTTGAGCCCTATCCGTGGGCCGTCGAGGTGAGCGGTTTGGTCCACCGGCCCGCGACCTTCGACCTCGGACAACTGATGGCGATGGAGCACGAGGAGCGCGTCTACCGCCATCGCTGTGTCGAGCGCTGGGCCATGACCGTCCCCTGGAGCGGATTTCCGCTGCGACGGTTGCTCGAGCGGGTCGCGCCGATGGGGAGCGCGAAGTACGTGGCCTTTCTGAGCTTCGACCGCCCGGAGCAGGCCTCGGGGATCCGCAAACAGAAGTGGTACCCCTGGCCCTATTACGAGGCTCTTCGCATCAGCGAAGCGGCCCACGATTTGGCGTTCCTCGCCACCGGCCTCTACGGCAAGCCCCTGCCCAAACAAAACGGCGCCCCCGTCCGCCTCGTCGTGCCCTGGAAGTACGGCTACAAGAGCGCAAAGAGCATCACCAAGATCGTGTTTACGGAGAAGCAGCCCGACACCTTCTGGGTGGACATTGCACCGGGCGAGTACACGTTCCTGAGCAACGTCAATCCGGACGTGCCCCATCCGCGCTGGAACCAGGCGACCGAGAAACTGATCGGCACCGACCAGGAAGTCGCCACTCAGTTGTTCAACGGCTATAGTGAGGTCGCATCGCTCTACGCGAGTGCGGACGGTCGCTAGCTTCGGTTCGGCTCTTGAGCAGAGCTTCTATGCTCCACGACCTTGCCCTCGTTCTTGCGGACGTCGGGAACCCAGGTCGTCTTGGTGCGAACGACGATTTCCCCGAGCAAATGAAAGTCGATCGTATGAAAGAGCGTGCGTGAGATCCCCGCCTGCTCCACGCGCCGCTGAGGAATCGGCGGAGCGCCGGCTTCCTCGAGATCGATGTAGCTTTCGCTCCCGGCTCTCAACGCGGGATTGTACTCGTAGGGCGGTCCGTTTCGTCCTTCACGGCCCCACCTTGCCACGTCAGCGTCGGAGAGCGGAACGATGATGCCGCGGGCTGCCTTCAAGAAGAGATCGACGAGCCGCGTGCAAATGAGGTGCTCGTCGAGGTGCTCGTAGGCGTATCCGTACTGAAGATCCAGTCGCGCGAGATACTCCAAGAAAGCAACACCACGCGCCCGTTCTTCGGGCTCCAAGGGCGCACGCACGGCCGCAAGGGCACCCCGCGGCGTGGCGTCGAGGTGCTCATCGATTGTCTCGATTTTCAAGCCGTCGGGAACCTTCTTGGTCATCAGCTCCTTGAGCCGGACCGCAGGCGTGTTCGACTCGAAGTACGCGATGGTCACGTGGGCGACTTTTAGTGGTTTGTCCGGATCCTTCGGATCTCCTGCATCCACGACGACGAGAGCATGGCGCATCTCCGCTTCCTCGCCCTCGAACTCCGCGGCAAACAAGAAATCACCCGCTTGCAGCTCACCCTGGATGTGCTCACGAAAGAACTCGGGCGTGATGTGACGGCCCGGGGCGGCAGCGATCGGCTCGAAGAGTCCGAACTTCCCGCCGAGGCTCACCTTCGTATCTTCGAGCTGAAGCTTGGCTCGGACGACGCCCCTCAGGATGCTCCAGGTGCCCTTGAGATCGGAAAGCTCCTCATGGCGCGTCGTCCGAAGGCGAGTTTCCGGGTCCAGAGAGTTCCGCTCGAGTCCGCTCTTCGGATCGAATGGCCTGTTTCGCTCCTCGAGCGCTGCGGCCACGGGCGCGTGGATGTCCGCCCAGGCCTTCGGCGTGATCGCACGACGAACGCCGGCGAGCATCGTCCCGACCATCGGTTGTTGCGTCAGGTAGTCCGGAAATGTGGCGCGTTCCGTGACGCTCATCGCGTCGACCGCAGAGATCGCGGCCTTCACTTCCTTGCTGTGAGGAACCAGCTCGGCCGCCGGGAAGAGCAGGTCCGAGGCGTTCTGAGCCGCGTTGCGCAGGACCGTGCCGAGACCGGACTTCTTCGAAAGACGTTCGAGCGCCTCGTACGCCTCCCGCTGCGCCGGCGTCGACCAACGAACTACGCCTTCGCGCGCACGGTCCGCTCGCGCGGTTCGCTGGTTGCTGGGGGCGAGGAATAGAGTAGCGAGGTGTCTGCCGCTCGAACGAACGTCGGCACTCGACAGCGACACGATGCCTTGCGGGTTCATGGTTTATCCTATTGTTTCGATCACGGGGGCGACGGTAGGTCTGGAGAAGGGCCTTGCGCTCCAGAGCGCCAGCGATCCATCATCGGCATTCGCTGCACAGGGTTGCGCTCGAATTCGTGTTTGCCCACGGCCAGGCCACCGTCGGCGTCTTCACGGTGTTTAGCGACGATAGGAGCTGTGCGCCCTAGTCGTTCGCCGCTTCGGACAGGATGGGAAGCGAAGTGCGCGTCTCGTGCACTGCATCCAGACTTCCGTGCGTGAAGTACATACCGTGATCGACGGCGACGTACTCACCATCCTTCATCTCGAACCAGACGTTGGGCCCCTCGGCGATCCGCTCGCTCGTGACGACGAGGTGCTTGACCAAGCCGTCATCTACGGCGGCCTCGCAGCGCCGCGCTTCAAAGGCGTGGCAATGGTCGCGTTCGGGGCACGAGGTCTTGTGGGTCGAGAAGAACAGCTCCTTACGGTGACGGTACCCGATCAGTGTGCTGCCGTTCGTGAGCACGAAGGTCATCTTGCACGGGTCATCGGGATCGGGCGCGAGGGGATCGGCCACGGAGACGACCTCCTCGACCATTTCACGCAGAGCGCTCAGGACCACCGCCCGAGGGATACCCGCGTGATAGACGTCGTCGACACGGCGTGCGAGCCGCGACAGGAAGATGTAGAAGCAGGTCTCTGAGTCGGTGGCGCCGAGCACGTGCGCGCTGAAGCGAGGGTCCACGAGCGCCTTCACCCGCGACGTCACCCGCTCGTCAGTGCCAAAGCCCTCGACGTTGCCGTTGTGGGCGAAGGTCCACGGTCCAAACTGGAAGGGGTGACAATTGAGGATCCCGACCGAGCCGATGGTGGCCTGGCGAATGTGCGCCAACAATGTGCGTGTTTGCACGACGGCGCTCACTTCGCTGAAGAGCCCATCGTCGAGCGCTTTTTTGGTGTTCCGAATGACGTGGGGAAAGCGGTCCATGTAATAGGCCACGCCCCAGCCGTCCGGGTGTCGCGCACTCTGACGCCCGAGCGCATTGTCCGCGGCCACCAGCGAGCTATGCACCCCGCTCTTGATGACCGAACGAAAGCCGTAAATCCTGCACATCTCTCAGGAATTCTTAACCTGAGAAGGTCGATTGGGAAAACCGTCTCCGCGGCATTTTGTAGCCTACGCGAAGAAGTCGGGCCCCCGCTGCGTCGAAGGGTTGACGAACGGCCGCAATGAGCGGAAATTCGCGCCCGCCGGCGCCAAAGCCCAGGAGATCTCGATGAAAACTCTGTTTGCGACCGCCCTGCTCAGCTTTTCTCTAGTCGCTCTCAGCACCGTGCCTGCCGCGGCCGCACCGCAGGACAAAGCGCTCCAAAAGACCGTCAAGGTCCTCGTCAACGCCATCAAGCTCGAGAAGGACGACTACGCCGCCAAGCAGCTCGACTTCGAGGCGATGGTGAAAGGGCTGCTCGAGGAGCAATGGGACGGTCTTTCCGCCGCGGACCAAGAGTTCTTCGTCAACGGCATGGAGAAGCTCATCCGCGAGATCTCCTTCAAGGCGGGGCGAGAAAATTTCCAGTATCTCGACGCGATCACCTTCACCGCCTCGACGGTCAAAAGCGGCATCGCCAAGCTCCCCTCGGCAATCGTGATCAATCACCCGGTCAAAGGGCGCTCCGAGCTCAAGATTACCTGGGTGTTGAAGCAAAACGGGCCGAGCTGGCGTGTCTTCGACACGATCATTCTCGGTGAAAGCACAATGGAGGGGATCAAGATGGATCAAATCGAGCTTCTCCTCGACGAAGGGGGCATCGCCCGGGTCAAGAAGGCGATGCAAGACAAGCTGGCCGAGGTCAGCAGCTGACACAGGCTGGCTCCGCCAGCACGCAAGGACGACATGAAACGGTTCATCTCGACCCGCATCGCGGCTGCGATCGTGCACAAACCCGCCCTGGTCATGGGGATCTTTGCGGTAGTGCTGGCGCTCTTCGGCTGGCGTGCGAGCTACCTCTACGTCAACCACAACCAGCTCGACATGCTGCCTCAGGACCTGCCGTCGGTGCAGGCAACGAAGGACGTTATCGAGTACGTCGGCGGCGTTGGCTTCCTCATGGTGGTGTTGCGATCCGACGACGAGCAGCACCTGAAAGCGACCGCGGATGCGCTCGCCGAGCAGATCGAAGCGCTCCCGGAGGTGCGCCACGTCACCCACAAGCAGGACGTGAAATTCGTGCGGGAGCGGATCGGGCTTCTCGCCGACACGGACGACGTCAAAGAGGTCTACAGGCGCATTCGCAAGAAGATTCGCGCCGTCGTCAACAAGAACAACCCCTTCGCGGTCCAGCTGGTGGAGGTAAAAGACGAGCCGCTCGTGCTCGACGACATCGTCCAGAAATACACCAAGCTCAACAAGAAGGACATCACGGACCCGTACTACATCGACGATCAGAAGGAGATGCTGACTCTTCTGGTGAAGCCGGCCCACCCGGAAGAGAACCTCGAAGGGACTCGCCGGCTGCTCTCCCAGCTCGAGACACTCTTTGGTGACTTCAACGAGAGCAACACGCTCGGCGCGACGCTCAAAGAGGGCTACGACGGCGTCGTCGAGGGATCCACGGTCACCTACGGCTACACCGGAGGCTACAAGACGACCCTCGACGACTCAGACAGCATCATGCGGGCGCTCGCGCCGAGCTCGATCGTCGCCTTCGTCGGCATCCTTCTCTACGTCATCATCTTCCTACGCAGCCCGGTCGCGACGATTTTTCTGATGTTCACGCTCGTGGCTGCCACGGTGATGACGTTCGGGTTCGCTCAGGTAGCGATCGGCGAGCTCAACACGATCACGGCGATCCTCGGTGCGATCTTGATGGGCCTCGGAATCGACTTTGGCATCCACCTGCTCTACCGACTCCGGGAGGAGTACACGGAGAGCGAGGACATGGAGCAGTCCATCGCGAACACGCTGCTCCACTCGGGTTCGGCCTCGGCGGCGAGCGCCCTCACCACCGCCGCCGCGCTCTATATCCTCGTCTTCGCGCACCTCAATGCCTTCAAGGAGTTCGGAATCATCATGGGCACGGGCGTGCTCATCCAGGCGATCGCGATGTACATCGCCATTCCGACCTTTTACGTCCTCATGGGGAAAATCTGGCCGGGAGTTACGAAGTCGCTGATTGTCAAGAAGCAGACGACGGCGGCGCGGGAAGAGCTTCAGGCCAGGCCCTTCCCGTTCGCGCGGGGCATCCTCGTTCTCAGCCTGCTTCTCACCGCGGGTCTCGCCTACTTCGCCACCCGCGCGGAGTTTGATTACGACAGCCGCTCGCTGATGGCGACGAACAACCCGGGCATCAAGCTGCGCGAGCAGATCCGAGAGCGGTTCCAGATCAGCAGCGATCCGGTGGGGATCTACACGAAGACCCTTGATGAGACGAAGGCGCTCTACGACCGGTTGGAAGAGATGCGGACGGAGAGCGACGACTCGATGATCGAGTCGATCGTCAGCATCAATCGCCTCGTACCACCGCAGGAAAAACAAGAGGCCAACCAGAAGATCCTCGCCAAGCTCGACAAGGTGCTCTCGGACGTGGACCCGGAGCTGCTCGAAAGGGAGCAAGAAGGCGCCGCAGAACAGCGGGAGTGGGTGTTCCCCTATCTGCGGGTCGAGCCCTACGAGATCGAAGACGTCCCGGATTGGATTCTCTGGCAGCTCAAGCCCGTCCCCGAATCCGGCGTCGAAGGCTGGATGACCTACATCTATCCGAGGACCACCCTCTGGGATGGCCGCGAGCTCCTCAAATTTGCCGACCAGGTCGATCGGATCGAGGTGGACGGTAAGGTCTACCACGCCGCCGGTGCGGCGGTGCTGATGGCGAAGGTCGCCTCTTACGTCCTCGAAGACGGACGCGTGCTGACCCTGATGGCCGCGGGGCTCATCTTCCTGATCCTTCTCGTGAGCTTTCGCCGCTTCTCGGCGGCCCTCTACTCGATGCTTCCCTTGGTCGCAGGGCTCGTATGGATGCTCGGGCTGATGACGATTTTCGACTATCATCTGAACTTCATGAACGTCGTCGTCTTCCCGGTGGTCTTTGGCTACGGCATCTCCGCCGGCATTCACGTCTACAGCCGATTCCATGAAACCGGCTCGGTGATGCTTGCGGTTCGACGCACCGGGGCCGCGGTTGCCGCGTCCTCCCTGACCACCCTCGTCGGCTGGGGCGCGCTGTTCGTGAGCTCGCACCGGGGACTCATCTCCATGGGAATGCTCGCTTGCCTCGGCATCGCAAGCGCGTTGTTTGTCTCGCTCACGGTCCTCCCCGCTCTGCTCGAGGTACTCGGCTACCGAGGAGGGGGGCCCGGCGCCAAGCGCCTCCCGGAGGATGCGGCCAACGACAACCTGGACGTCGCAGAGAGGAAGTCCGCATGAGACGCGCGCTGCCTTGGCTCGCCCTGCTGCTCCTCGCAAACGGGTGCGCTTCGCGGCTTCAGAACACCTGGGTGCAGGCGGGCTACGATGCGAGCGCCGCCGACGCGGCCAAACACATCACCGTCGCGGCATGGGCCGAAGACGACGCGCTCGCCCGACTGACGGCCCGGATCGCGAGCGAACGGGTCAAGTTCAAGAAGAACTACCTGGTCTACGCAGACGGTCCGACGAGCGCGGGCTGGGCTGCGGCCTGCGCGCACGAAGACGCGGAGATCCAGGGTGTTCTCGAAGTGCGCCTCCTCGACGTGACGACCGAGGGAAGCGACGTTACCATGGGCATCGAAGGACGCCTCATGCGCTGCTCCGACGGAGCGCTCCTCTGGCGCGCCGAGGTGGAAGGCAGCGGCGAAGCGGACGATGAAGACCTCGCGAGCTTCGCGAAGAGCTATGAAGAGGAGTTTCCGGGGCAGGCCCAAAAGATGGCGATTCCCCTACTCGTGAATCTCATCGTGTTGCTCGATGCGCTTCCTGACGTGGTACTCACCGAGGAAGAGGAGTTCACGAAGATCGAGCTGAGCTGACCATGCTGTCACCGGAGCGCTACGACCTGGACGACGGAACCGCCGGCTCGGACAACGGCGGCACAGCGACATCCGGCGACGCTCCACCCAATGGCACCTGGGTCTTGGCCGCGACCATTCTCGCTACGAGCATGGCGTTCATCGATACCACCGTGGTCAACATCGCCCTCCCTGCGATGCAGGAAGAGTTCAACGTCGGCCTCGATCGCATCCAGTGGGTGATCGAAACCTATTCGCTCTTGCTGTCGGCGCTGATTCTCTTGGGTGGGTCGCTCGCCGATCGTTTTGGCCGACGCCGCGTTTTCCTTCTCGGCACGGTGAGCTTCGCCATCGCCTCAGTGCTCTGCGCGGTCGCCCCTGACCTTTGGACACTGAATATCGCCCGCAGCCTCCAGGGCGTAGGCGCTGCCCTGCTCGTCCCGTCGAGTCTCGCGGTGATCAGCGCGTCCTTTCCTGCGGCGCACCGGGGAACGGCCATCGCCACCTGGACCGCCTTTGGCGCCATGACGACCGCACTCGGCCCGCCACTCGGCGGGCTGGTCGTCGAGTATTCGAGCTGGCGTTGGATCTTCGTGATCAACGCCCCCATCGCGGTCGTGGTGTGGTGGATCGCCCGCCACAAGGTGACCGAGAGCCATGGGCGCAGCAGCGAGAGAATCGATCTTCTCGGGGCGGTATTGGTCACGGCCTCCCTCGGTTGCATCATCTACGGACTCATCGCCTGGAGCGAGGGACGAAGCGGCGCGATCGTGTGGGGACCGACGGCGGCGGGTGGCCTCATCATGCTTCTGTTCTTGTGGGTGGAGGCGCGCTCGCCGGATGCGATGCTGCCGCTGCATTTCTTTCGCAACCGCACCTTCTCCGCGGTCAACGCGATGACCCTCTTTATCTACACCGCGCTTGCGGGGCTGCTCTACTTCCTCCCCTTTAACCTGATCCAGGTGCAGGGCTGGGAAGCCTGGAAAGCAGGGGTCGCGTTCCTTCCCTTCTCGATCATCATGTTCATCCTGGCACGCTACGCGAGTCGCATCGCGGACCTACGGGGACCACGTTTTCCGCTGACCCTCGGCTCGGTACTCACTGGCCTAGGCTTCGCGGGCTTCGGCTATTTGCCGACGGTGTTCGAGAGCTACTTTCTAGCGATCGCGATCGCGACACTGGTGATGTCCGTTGGTATGGCGCTGGTCGTTCCCCCACTTACGACGGTGGCCATGACTTCGGTGGAAGAAGCGTTCGCCGGCACGGCGAGCGGCATCAACAACGCAGTCGCGCGCCTGGCGAATCTGGTCGGGGTGGCGATCTTCACGGTGATCGCCCTTCGGGTTTTCGCCCCCGAGTTCGCCGCGGCCCTCGACAACGCCGCCCTTGCACCGGAGATCATCGCGGACCTACGGAGCCAGAGCACCAAGCTCGCGGGCATCGAGCTCGGTGAAAGCTGGAGCGACAGCGAGCAGAGCGCCGCGAAGGCGTTGATCGACGGCGCCTTCTCCCGAGCGTTCGAGATCACCTGCTACGCCGCCGCCTTGATGGTCTGGCTCGCGGCGGCCTGCGCCGCCCTCGGTGTGCACAACCGTCCCGCCGGCGAGCACTGAACAGGTCCGGATCCTCTTGTGAAGTCGCGCGCCACGGGTTAGTGGCAGCACGAGCACACGAACTCGAGAGGGGACGACGATGACGCTGATGCCGGGCGCGAAGGCCAACATTCTGGACGCGGTGGGAGGGACTCCCATCGTCAAACTCAACGCACTCGGCGGCCACACGAAGGCAGAAATCTACGTCAAATGCGAGTTCCTGAACCCCGGCGGGTCCATGAAGGATCGCATCGCCATCAACATGATCGACGCCGCGGAGGCCCGGGGCGACATCAAACCTGGCGGGACCATCGTCGAAGGTACGAGCGGTAACACGGGCATGGGCCTGGCACTCGTGGGCGCGGTGCGCGGCTACAAGTGCGTGTTCGTGATGCAGGACAAACAGAGCGAAGAGAAGATCCGAGCGCTGCGGGCGGTCGGCGCGAAGGTCGTGATCTGTCCTACGGACGTTGAGCCAGAAGACCCGCGCAGCTACTACAGCGTTTCCCGTCGCATCGCCGAGGAAACGCCGAACGCCTTCTACGTCAATCAGTACGGTAATCCGGCCAATCCGGAAGCGCACTACAAGACCACCGCCCCGGAAATCTGGGAGCAGACCAGCGGTGAGTTCGATGTCTTCGTCGCGGGCCTAGGAACCGGTGGGACCATCACAGGCTGCGGCCGATTCTTCAAAGAGAAGAAGCCGGAGATGAAGATGGTGGGCGTCGATCCGGTGGGATCGCTGTACTACGACTATTTCAAGACCGGCAAGCTGACCTCGGCCCATCCCTACAAGGTTGAAGGCATCGGCGAAGACTTCCTCCCGACCACCATCGATTTCAACTTCATCGATGAAGTCGTTCGCGTCACGGACAAAGAGTGTTTCGTCACCGCCCGTGAGCTCGTGCGCCAGGAAGGGATTCTCTGCGGTGGCTCCTGTGGAGCGAGCGTCGCCGGCGCCATCAAGTACGCGGAGATGGTCAATGAGCCGATCCGCATCCTCGCCCACCTGCCGGATACCGCCTACCGCTACCTCAGCAAGTACCTGGACGACGAGTGGATGCGCGAGAACGGCTACATGGGTCCCGAGCCCGGCATGGGACGCGTCTCGGATCTGCTCGCGGCGCGCGACAAACACGACGTCGTCACGATCCAGTGCAAGGACTCGATCAAAGATGCGATCGGCCTGATGAAGAAGCACGGCATCTCCCAGGTCCCCGTCCTCGACGGCGCAAAGATCAGAGGCATCGTCGCCGAGCGCGACCTCCTGGGCTATCTCGCTGCGGGAGAGGCGAAGCTCGAAGCGGAGGTGAACGATCTCGTCGAGACGAATTTCGCCTCCGTCGACTTCGATACGCCGGTGGCGACGGTCAGCGGCCTGTTCAGCAATCGCGCCCACGTGGTGTTGGTCATGCGCGAGCAGCAGATTGTCGGCATCATCACCCAGATCGATCTGATCGAGTTCCTCGCGGGACGACTGGCCGCCTGAGTCGCTTCAAATCGCAAGGTTCTGACGCCCCTCCGTCGATCGATCGGGGCCGCTACTCAACAGATCGCGAAGGGTGCTTTTTTCCATTCCCAATCGGTTCTAGGCGGACCGGGCGAGCCCCGGAGGCCATTCCTCTAGGTCCGGACGGAGCCGAGCGGCCGCTCAGGCCGGTGCACAAATTCGCAGGAGCGTGGTCAGTTCTCGGTCGAGCACGCGACGCCGTGCTCCAGGACTCTCCCCCTCCCTGGCTACGTGGGCCGGAGAGAGGGACGCGACCCTCTCTCCGCCCACGGCCGCGGTCGGTAAGCGGCCATAGTGCAGCGAACGAGGCGGTCTCGAAATGTGAACGTGCGGAGCGTGTGGAGCGTACGTGGGCCGGTCGATTTCGGTCACGACACGCGACCCGAAAACGGGCCGCCTGTCGATCCTCTTTGCGGCCTGTACGGGTTGGAGCCCGGCAGCAAAGCCAAAACAGGAGGTTTAGATCGGATGCGAACACAGCGATGTCTACGGAGAATGTGCGGTTTTTTGGCTGCGAGGCTGAAAAAATCGTC
>CAYXVF010000128.1:0-12450 GCA_964468125.1 uncultured Bdellovibrionales bacterium
AGTATATCGAATCGCGAAAGCGTGAAAGGAACGCCGCGTTTGAGATCGAGTGGAAGACGCTGGGTGGCTATCTCGATTGGCTCGTCGCTCGGGGGATTTCGACGAACGTGGCGTCGTTTGTGGGGCAGACCACAGTGCGCATGTACGTGCTCGGTTTCGATGACGTGGAGCCCAGCGCGCAACAGCTCGAGGCCATGCAGGAGCTTCGGGCCGAGACAACTGGGACAAGCTCGAGGACGCATTTCAATTGATCGAGACCGCCCGCGCCGAGGGCCTGCGGCTCACCGCGGATGTGTACACCTATCCCGCAGGGGTGACGTCGCTCGATGCCTGCATTCCCCCCTGGGCACACGACGGTGGACAGGAGAAGCTGCTCGCGCGTTTGAAGGAGCCGAACACGCGCGCGCAGGTGATCGAGGCGATCAAGCTCACGTGCTCAAAGACGGTGAGCATACGGGTGCGCGACCGGGCCGCGTTGTGCGTGGCCCGGGGTGGACAGGGTGGTCTCGATGATTCCGAGTGATACGTGCTCGGGAATGCGCAGGGTGACGGTATGACCGTTGACCGCGCGCATCGACCACCCGCTCCCGTTCGTGCCGTCGAATCTCCCGCGGAGCCCATTCGGCAGGAAGAACAACCCGTCGATCTGGAGCAGGACATCGCCCGCGCGCCACGCCTCGGAGACGCCCGGGAGCGGCGGGTGCGCGCTCTGGTGTCGGGTAGCGCCGCCACCTCGGTGAGCCACCAGCACCGCCATCGGGAATGGCTCGCTAGCGCGCTCGATGAATGTGAGCGAGTGGGCCGCTTCCGAACCGTGGCAGAGTTATCCCCATGCCTTCTACGACGCACTCCTGATCCGTCGCGCGGAGAAGGAAGCAAGCGCTGACCCGATCGCGTTCGCCGATGCTTTGGCGCAGAATCTGAGCCGGTTCAGCTCGAATGAATTCGAGATCGCCGTCATCAACGGACTCGGGCGCAGCGCCGGTTTGATTCCGGTCCCACACGACGCTCCAGAGCCCATCTACAATCGTGAGCCGCGAATCGAGCGGGAGTTGTTCTACGAGGTTCTGCGGCGCTGGCGCTCCCCGGACCTGCAGGTGGATGTGCCGATTCGTCGGCGCGCACGGCAGATCGCCAATCATGTTCGCTTGCCAGAGGACTGATGGGCTCAGCCCTCCGCCCGCGGCGGGCGGCTCGGGTCTGTCGCCATCGCATCGAGCATCTGCACGCCGAGAAGGTGATTCACGATGATGTCGCTCCGAGCGCTCGCGGCATGCTCGTCGTGGGACCAGGCGTTGGTGATGAAGCTCGCGACATGGTCGACGTCGAAGATCCCCGTTGCTTCGAGGCGCTCGGGCGTGAGCCACACATCGACGAGCTGCCGGACGCGCCTTTGCTTCTCCGGATCCGTGCCGCTCGGGGGCGCCATGAACGCAAATTTCTCTCGTTCGTAGAGCACCTTTGGGAGCACACCCTTCATCGCTTCGCGTAGGACGTACTTCTCCGTGCCGTCTTTGATCCGCAGCCCTGGCGGGATCCGCGTCGCGAACTCGGCGAGGTGGTGGTCCAAGAAAGCCGGGCGCGACTCCATGCTGTTCGCCATGTCCACGCGGTCCCCGCCCCAGGTCAGAATTTGCCCCTCGAGCATCGTCTTGGCCCAGGCGTACTGCACCATGTCCAAAGGGTGGCGACCGACGATTTTCGCCGGGTCGAGCTTGGCGCAGATCTCCGCCGCCGGGTCGTAGCCCTCGAGCTCCGCCCGCGCGTCGCGCGACAGAAGAGGACGCACCCGCTCGAGCGTGAGCAGCCACGGTTGAATCCACGATGGCGTGAAGCCGAAGAGCGAGTCCCAAACGGGATGGGAGCGCTGCTCTTCGGCGAGGATCGCGCCCTTGAATACCGCGTTCGAGTTTTCGAGCTCGGCGGGGTCCAGACCGAGCCCGTGGAGGAGCATGTCGCGCTTGAAGAATGGGTAGCCGCCGAAGAGCTCGTCCGAGCCTTCGCCGGTGACCACGACCTTTCGACCCCCTTCGTGGACCACGCGACTCATGTGCCACTTAGCGACCGCAAGCGTGTTGTAGAAGGTTCGCTCCGCGTGCCAAAGGACGTCACAGAAGTGCTGACCGTAAAGCTCGTCTCCGGTGAGGTTGAGAACGACCTGGTCCGCTCGGGTCGCCTCCGCCATCTCCTTCGCGATCGCGGACTCGTCGTACTTGTCCGAGTCGAAGCTGATCGTGTAGGCGCGCACGGAGGACTGCTGCATCGGAGTGGCGAGGCCCAAGATCGAGCACGAGTCGATACCGCCCGATAGATAGCACCCAACGGGCACATCGGCCTCCAGCCGTGTCGCCACCGCATCGAGAAGTCGGTCCCGCACGCCGCGAACGTGGTACTGCTCGTCCGGGGAGCCGTCGTGCTCCTGCGCGCCTGGAAAATCCAGGTCCCAATAGCGGTGAATTTCGTGCTCGAAGCGGTCGCCCCGTCGCTGAACCACGAGGAAGTGGCCAGGCTGGAGGGCTTGGACACCGTGGAAGGCGGTGGTTCCGGGGACCATCACCTGCATCATTTGGTGCAGCGCAGCCTTCCGGTCCAGGCGCTTAGGAGTGTCAGGGTGCATGAGCAATGCCTTCACCTCTGAGCCCCAGGCGAAGAAGTCGTCGGTGACGCGGTAGTAGACCGGTTTGATCCCGAAGCGGTCGCGCACGACGACCATTCGGTCCTGCTCCGGGTCAAAGAGCGTGAAGGCAAACTCTCCTCGCAGGTATTCGAGAAAGTCCATGCCGTGCCGGTCGAACAAATGGAGCGCAATCTCCGAGTCCGACTTCGTGACAAAACGAGCGCCATCGCAGGTCAGGGCCGCGCGAATGCGCTTGTAGTCGTAGAACTCGCCATTCACCGTCAAGACCCGTCCACGGTGATGGAGTGGCTGCGCTCCGCCCTCTAGATCGATGATTGACAGGCGCGCGTGACCCATCGCCAATCCTTTGGAATCGTCGACATGAGCGTCGCGACCGTCCGGTCCTCGGTGATGAAGAACGTCCAGCATCCGGTCGATCACTTTGCGATCCACCGGTCGTCCGGGCTGCCAAAAGCCTGCGATGCCACACATGGTGAGGCTCCTTTGAGGATGAATGGAGAGTGACGACTAGATGCCGCGGAATGCGTCCGCGAGGGCACCGGTGCGTGCGAGCACCGCCGAGAGCACCACCTGCCGCACAAAAACTGCGCCCGCCGCCTGGGCGAAGTACAGGTTGTGCGGGGTACGGTCGAGGCTCACATCGAGCTCCTCGCCGCGGGCCAAGGGGTGCATGATCACCGAGGACGGCTTCAGCGGACTGTCGGCGTCGAGCTTGAAGGCATTGTCCAACCGTTCGTAGCCGTCGCCCTTGAGGGTGATCGAGTTCATATAGATCGCGTCCAGGTGCGGCAGCACCCCCTTGTAGCGCGTGGCCGTGTCGAAAGGGATGCCGGAGTCGGCGATCTGCCGAGCGAGGTCTTCGTCGAGCGGGTCCTCGTCCTCGGAGATGAGCGTAATGCGGCTCACCGCGTTTCCCAAGAGGAGCGAGAGCTCCAGAAAGCTGCGGACCGCCCGCATGCGGGTCGGGCGGCCGATGATGCCCAGGTGGATCCGGTCGCTGGCGGGGACCGTCGCCCGGGTGAGCGAGGGGCGCCATTTGAACAAGGCGTACCAGTCGAGGAGCGCCTGCGTCGGATGCTCGCCAGCGCCATTGCCCGCGTTGATGATCGGCGTCGAAAGGCTCTCCTTGATCTTCGCGATCGAGTCAGTCTCCGGGTGACGAAGAACCACCGCATCGCCGTAGGTATTGAGCATTTCACCGATGTCTTCGATCGACTCGCCCTTCTTGATCCCCGTCACACCCCCGTCCGGCACCGACAGGACCGCGCCGACCAGTCGGTGAATCGCGCTCTCGAATGAGAGCCGCGTTCGCGTCGAGGCTTCGAAGAAGGCGGTGACTACGATTTTGCCGGCGAGCGGCGCACGTTGGGAGATCTCGTTGGTTTCGAGAAATGCCGCGGTCTTGGCGATCCCGATCACGGTGTTGCGGTCGAACTGGGTCGCGCTCAAGACCGACATTTCGGCCATTTCTTCCAGGGCGCCGAAGTCGATTCCCGCACCCTCGTTGAGAAGAGCGCCAGGATCGAGCTTGCGTCCGCGCGTGTTCGTCCGGAACGCGGTCGCGGCGCGCTCAATGACGCGGGGTTCGGCCTGCTTCAGCTTCTGCATGTCATAGCTCCGGAGATGAGAATCAGATGAAACGGGTCAAGGTCTTGAGGAGAACGTCGCATCCCCCCTCGATGTCGGCCCAATGGGTGAGCTCATCGGGGGCGTGGCTCACACCGCCAACGGACGGGACGAAGATCATGCCCGCACGAGTGAAACTTGCCATAAACTGAGTGTCATGGCCGGCGCCGCTCGGCATGTGAAGCGGTTCGTAGCCGAGCTCGCGTGCGGATTGGTCGAAGGCGTCGATGATGTCGGGATGGCAGGGCTGCGGTTCGAGCCAGCTCAGCTCGCGGAACTCAAAGTGTAATCCGTTTTTTCGCGCTATGGTCCCGAGCACTTTTTGGCACGAGGAGGCGAGGGCCCGAAGGCGCTCCGGGTCGATGTCGCGCCCGACGAGGGAGAACACTGCCTCACCGGGCACCGTATGCGGGTTGCCTGGGAGAAGCTCGACCTTTCCAACGGTCAGCCGGCTCGTTTCGCCGCCGTCTTCGTCGAGAATGCGAGGGATCTGATGGGCGAAATTGGCGAGGCCCATGAACGCGTCGCTGCGCATTTGCATCGGCGCTGTACCCGCGTGGTTTGCTTTGCCCACGAGGTGGACCATCCACTTGAAGATGCCACTGATTCCCTCAACGACCCCGATGCGCCGGTGCTCGGCCTCGAGCACGGGGCCTTGCTCGATGTGGAGCTCGAGGAAAGCGTGCACGGAGCTCGGGTCGCGCGCCGCATCGAGGGCTCGGCGAGGGTCTAGACCCTGGGCTCGCATCGCGTCGGCAAGGCAGACGCCGTCCGGATCCACGGCGTGGTCGACCCAGTCCGGTGGAATCTGACCGCAAAACGCTTGAACCCCGAACATGCCGCCGAAGCGACCCTCTTCGTCTGCGAAGGCCACGATTTCGAGCGGCCGCTCCGGTTCCACGCCCGCATCTGCGAGGGCCCGAGCGCATTCGAGTCCCGCGAGCACACCGAGACTGCCATCGAACATTCCGCCCCCTGCGACCGAGTCGATGTGCGATCCCATCACCACCGCCGGGGCGTCGCGGTCGAAGAAACGCCCGATCACGTTGCCCGCGCCGTCGAGTCGCGCCTGTCCGCCGGACGCCTCGACGCGCTCCATCAGCCAACGGCGGGCTTCCATGTCGGCGTCCTCGAAGGCGAGGCGATAGATTCCGCCGTCGCTGGGGTTTCTCCCGATTTCCGCAAGCGCGTGCATGTCGCGCCGCAGCCGTTCGTGGTCGATGCTGGGGGTCGCCCCCATCGGGTCCTCACATCCTTTGAAATCTAAATATTCCCCAACGCAAGTACCCTTTGTTGCCGCCGTCGATCCAGTGCTGAAGGCCGGTTTTCATGCGCGACAAGTAGTCGCTGCTAATGTGACCACTGAGCGACGCTTCGTGCTCACGAGTTGCAACCAACACCGATTGATAGTGATTGACGAGCTGGTGCGTGAGCTCCTGGAAGCCGATTTCTTTCATTCCGTGGCGCGTGGCCGCTTCACGATAGAAGGAGGGGTGTCCGAGGTCGCTCAGGTGGATCCGGGCGAGGATCGGATCGAGCACGCCTTCTGGACACTCGTCCGCGCGCATCGGATCGGTGAAAATCAGTGTTCCCTCCGGCTTCAGAACGCGGGCAGCTTCTGCGATCGCCTTTTCCCGTTCGCCGCTGTGCAGAAAAGCATCCTGCGACCAGACCACGTCGAAGTGCGCGTCCGGGTAGGGCACCGACTCGAAGTTGCCGGTCACGATCTCGACCAAGTCATCGAGACCTTGCTCGCGGTTGAGCGTGCGGGCGCGCTGATTCTCAACGTCGCTCAAGTTGAGACCCACGACGGCGCAGCCCGATTCACGGGCCAGAAAGCGCGCGGCACCGCCGTAGCCCGAGCCGAGGTCGAGGACCTTGGAGCTCCGCCCGAGCGCGGGGAGTAAGGACGCCATGTAACGCACCGTCTCGTGGCTCGCCTCGGCGACGCTGTCGCCCGGCGCGTAGAGCCCGACGTGAATGTCCTCGCCGCCCCAGACGGTGGCGTAGAAGCGGTCCGCGTCTTCGCTGTCGTAGTAGGAGCGCGCGATCTCGACGATCTCCTGGCTACTCGTCATCGCTCCGCTCCTTCGCCGGGAGGGGTCCCGTCATAGAGCTTCTCCGCAACGTGAATGAAGAAGTCCGGGTCTTCTTCGCGGTAGGTTTCCTGGAAATCGCCGTAGGTTTCCACCGCCTGAAACCCGACCTCACGCATGAGCCGGTGCACGTAGTCCTTGCGCAGAGGGAACATGTTGAGGTGAAAATTGGACCCGTCGTTGAAGCTGTACTCGAAGCGCGCGAGTCCTTCGTCCACGTGACTCGGGCGAACCGAGACGTTGTCGCCGCAGTAGTAGTAGGTATGATTGCTCGAATAGCCGTGGTCGAGGATCGCGTCGTAGTTGCGCTGATCGAGGATCAGGAGTCCGTCGTGGCGCAGACAGGCGTAGAACTCGGCCAGCGCCTTGCGGCGATCCCGCTCGTTGAAGAGGTGAGTGAAGGAGTTGCCGAGGCACACCACCGCGTCGAACTTGCTGTGAACGTCCCGCGCCAGCCAGCGCCAATCCGCCTGGACCGTGCGCAGCACGTGCCCGCGTCTCTTGCCGTTCTCGAAGGCGCGGTAGAGCATTTCCTGGCTCCCGTCCGCGCTGACGACCTCAAACCCCGCTTCGATCAGCTGCACGGAGTGAAATCCCGTGCCAGTGGCCACATCGAGGACCTTCTGCTTGCCACGCTCTCGAAGAATGTCGACGAAGAAATGCCCTTCGCTCTCGGCGCGGGCATTCCAGTCGATCAGGCTGTCCCACTTCTGCACGAAGCTCTGAACGTATTCCTCTTTGTAGTGGTCCGTTTTCCGGACGGCGATCGGGTCTTTTCCGAAGTCCTGTCGATCGAGACGCTGTTGCAATGACACGTCGCTGTGCCTCCTAAGATCCTGTAATTGTTGCGATTCGCCCGAAACAGGCCCTTGGCACCAGTGTTTATAGCACAGATAGTTTGAGGGCGAAGGATTTCCTGCCGAAAACTTGAGGATGGGGGCCGCGGCCCGCAACAATTCGAGTCGTGAGCCCTAAACGATTCTCTTCCTGCTGGCGCTGCGGTGTAACGCGATGCGTTATGGAGAGCCCGCTCCTCGACACCCGCGCCTCGCTGAAGGGTTTGAACGCCCTGACCGGCGATGTTCGACCGAATGCCGTTTTTCTCGGGATTGGCTTGTGCGCGCCTGGACGGGCCTCGCGCGGCGTCCCGCTCGACGTTTTGGCTCTCCTGCTCGCCGCCGAAGCACTGCGGGCTCGGATCGGCGCGGAGCGGATCGTGCTGCTCTTGGCAGATCAACACGCTTGGGCGGCGGGCCTCCGCGGGGCCTGCCTCGACGGGATCGAGACACGCTGGCACCTCACCCTCGAACGGCTGCGGAGCGTTTTTCCCCGCCTCGATTGGCTTTCCGCTCGGAATCTTCACCGCGAATCGCTGCACCGCGACTGGTGCGCGTGGCTTCTCAGGCGCGGACTCGGCCCGTACGAGGCAGCGCAGGTAGCGGATCTCATGACCCTGACCGCAATGCGGGGGCGTCTCCTCAAGGTCGGTTGGACCCTCCGCAGCCCGGAGCCCCGTGGCGACGAGCGCTACTTCGACCGGCTCACGGAGCCCTACTCCAGCGGACACCTAGGTTTTGTATACGGTCCCGCGGGTCGCGCCCTCCGCGGGTCGCAGCCGCGCGTCGCTCCCTATGTGGCACTCGACCGCGAAACCCGAATCCTTCTCGAGCCCGGCGAGGACGTCGCGACAAAGCTCGGGCGCGCAAGACAGAGTCTCTCCCCCTCGGAGTTTCGCGCAACGCTCAACCACTACCGCCGACTCACCTACGCCTACAGGAAGCAGGTGCCGACACTGAAGGGCTCCGTCACCGAACGACTTCAGGGAATCATCGCGCACGCGCTGACGGGCGAGGCAAGAACAAGAGAGAAGCGCCATGTCATCTAGCGTTTCCCGATTCGCCTTTGGACTGTTCGCCGCGATGCTCGGGTACGGGATCGGAATGGTCTCCGTGCCAGGCCCGTTCCGCGAAATCAGCATTCGCACCGCTCGGGCTGCCGTGTCCTACCTCGAAGACGCGGTCGGGACCGAGGGACGTACGATTCGCCTCGCGCCGTTCGACCTGACGGACGACGGGCCAATTCGGGTCTCTCTCGTCGCCCCGAGTCGCACCAACACACCGCACTACGAGAGCCCGTTGAGCGACTATGACGTCGTTCGCACGAGCGAGAAGAGGCCCTACACCTTGGTGTCCACGTTGGTCGACACGCCTCTCTTCGATTCGATGGAACCCGGGCGGCGCCGTGTAGGCTCGATTCGACGGGGCTTCGGCGTAGCCGGGACGCGCGTCGATGATTCTCGTTGTCAAGACCGAGGGCGCGATGGGGTTTGGTACGAGATCGATGGCGGCTTCGCCTGCTCCACCAGCGGTTTCGTCATCCGTGACCGCGACGTCTCCCTCGACGGCCAATCGGTGGTCGAGCCGGAGAAGCCGAACCTCTACCGATGGGCGCGGGTAAAGGAGCAAGGGGCGCCGCGGTTCAGCCACAGGGTGAACCTCCAGGTCTTCGAGCGCGGAGAAGACCCCGGTGGGCTCATCGAACGCATGGAAGGCGACTTCTTCATCGCGATTCGCGACGAGAAGCACGAAGCTGGAATCGATTGGGTCGAAACCGTGCGCGGAAATTGGGTCCTGAAAGAGGACCTGCTTCCGAAGGAGCCATCGACGCTCTCTGGCGAGCCTATCGGCGAGGACTATGCTCTGCCGCTCGCCTTTGCACACGAACCGATAGACACCTGGTGTCCTTTGAGAAGCTCGCTCGAGAAGTGTGGTGTGATGGAGAAGTACGCTCGCTCGACGGTGGTTGGCTATCATCAGATGGACGGGCGCGAGTTCGCCGAGCTGATGGAGGGCGCCTGGGTCCGACTGGACGAGATTCGTGTCGCGTCGGCCGTCGACCGTCCTCGGGGGGTGTCAGCGGGCGCGAAGTGGGTTCATTTCGACCTCGAGGAGCAAACCATGGTGGCCTACGAAGGAGACGAGCCGGTCTACGCGACACTCATCTCTTCGGGCAAGGAAGGACATGACACACCGACCGGGCTCTATCGCACGGAGCGAAAGTACGTGAGTACTACGATGCGCGGCCGCGATCCGGTCGAGGGGACTTACCACGTCGAAGAGGTGCCGTGGACGATATTCTATCACGGCGCCTACGCGGTCCATGGAGCCTATTGGCACGACACATTTGGCAACGTCCGCAGCCACGGCTGCACGAACCTCTCGGTGACCGATTCACGCTGGCTCTTCCATTGGGAAGAGTTTCAGGTGCCTTCGGGATGGCACGCCGCAAATCCGGACGCTGGAGATGAGCGTCGAGGTCATTTCTACTTCACTCGCTGAGGGGCGGCGTGTTCGAAAGCGTTTACAGTCACCATTACGATCGTCTATTGAGCCTTCCTGTTGATGTACGACACCCAGATGACCGAAGAGCAGCTCTACGACGGCATTCTACGTGCCCTTCGCCGCATCACCCGTTCCATCGATCTTCACAGTCGCGACCTCGTCAGCCGCTTTGGACTCACCGGGCCCCAGCTTGTGTGTCTGCGCTACATCGCCAAACAGGGTCAAACGACCCCCGGTGCGGTGGCGCGCGAGGTTTCGCTGAGCCAGGCCACCATCACCGGGATCATCGATCGCCTCGTTGCCCGTGGGCTGGTCACGCGTCTTCGGGGCGATCAGGATCGGCGTCAGGTCGCGATTTCCGTCACCGACGAAGGGCGAGCCCTGGTGGAGAGGGCGCCCTATCCGCTCCAGGAGAGCTTTCTGGAGCGGCTCTCCCGGGAAGACGCGCAGACGCAGCAGACGATCCTCGAAACGCTCGAACGGGTGGTGCGCATGATGGACGGCGAGGGGATCGACGCTGCGCCGGTCTTGAGCACCACACCGGGCCTAGCGGAAATGCCCGAGGGATTCGATGAGGCGCCCTCGGACACCGTTGGCGAGTCTCCTGCGGAGCATGGACCGGGCGATCCATCAAGCTCTCGGCATCGGCGCTGATCTCGGACGCGTCACCCGTTTTCTCGCAGGCCGGGCGCGCTTCGCGCCGCGACCCGACGACGTCTACATCGCGACCTATCCCCGATCCGGAACGACCTGGGTTCACACGATGACGTACCTGCTCACGCACGATCTTGACACTGAATTCGATCACATTTCGATGGTGGCCCCCTGGTGGGAACGAACGCTCGCCCACCAGGACGATGGGGCAGAGCGTTTGGCCGCCTTGCCCGGACCGAGGGTGTTCAAGACCCATGCGCGTCGCGAGTGGCTGCCGCGCACCGGTCGATGCATCTACGTCGTCCGTAACTCGGCCGATGTCGCCCGTTCCTACTATCGCCTCTACGTCACGCACCTGGGCTACCGCGGAGGCTTCGAGTCGTTTCTAGAGGCCCTCCTCGACGGGCGCCTGCAGTATGGCCGTCACGCGGATCACGTTGCTTCCTGGGCGCGCCATCGCGAGCGCGTGCTCTGGCTCGCCTACGAAGAGATCTACCGTGACCCCCGAGCAGCGCTCCGTCGGATCGCCGAGTTCCTCGACGTCTCGGCGGACGAATCGACGCTCAACGCTGTGGCGGAGGCGACCTCAATCGAACAGATGCGCGCTCAGGCATTCAAGTACGACCACGGAGGCGAGGTCCTCTATCAGCGCGGCCTGCTCCGCGAGGGATTCATCGGCCAAGGGGGCGTCGGCTGCGCCGAGCTGACCGCGAATCACCGCTCGCTCCTCGCGACACAACCCGCTCGCGTACGCCCGGAGTGGCGCCTCGACAAATACCTGCGGTGAGCTCAACGTACGATAGGACCCGGCAGCTCGAGCGTCGCCCGAAAGGTCGGTACCACCCTCGCACCCCAGCGTTCTTCGATACTCGCTGCGAGCTCGAGTAGCCGCCACTCTGAATTTTTTGTGCCAATGAGTGACATCCCGACGGGCAGCCCCTCAACGCTCCCCATCGGAAGCGACACGATCGGATAGCCCGCCGCCGCCGCAGTCCCCGAGCTGCCACCGATGAAGTGGTCGCCGTTGACGAGGTCTATGGGCCAGGCCGGTGCGCCAGTAGGCATGAGGATGGCGACGAGCTGATCTTCTTCCAGCACGTCATCGAGCGCCGCGCGTGCGTGTTCGCGATACTCTGCGATTCGTCGCTGAAACTCAGGGTCGTCCGCGGCTCGTGCGTCGCGGGCGGCGAGCAGATATTCTTGGCCGTACCAGCGCAGCTCCTCGGCTGCATGCATCTCATTGAAGGCGATGATCGCGTCCAGGTCTTTCGGCGCTCCCTCCCCTGTGTACTCCGCCAGGTAGAGCTCGAGACTCGGCGAAAGCTCGCGCAGGAAGAGCTCGAGCTCGAAAGCGCGGTCGTAGTTGGGGAGGCGCGCGATAGGAACCAGGACGGCGCCCGCATCCGCGAGAGCGGCCGTGGCGCGGCGATAGAGGCGTTGCGTTTCCGCGGTGAAGCGGGGGAGGTCCTCCACGACGCCCATCCGGACGCCTGTCAGTGGTCGACGCGTGAGCTCGCGGGCTTCGGCGCGCAGGGCTCCATAGAGCGTGGCGACATCGGCGACGGTGCGCCCCATGGGCCCGGCGGTATCCTGGGTGGCGGAGATCGGAATGATTCCGTCGCCCGGGAGCTTTCCCGTCCCTGGTTTGAGCCCGACGATGCCGGTGGCGGATGCGGGACAAACGATCGAGCCGTCGGTCTCCGTGCCGAGGGCCACCATCGCGAGGTTGGCGGAGACGGCGACCGCCGAGCCCGAGCTCGAGCCGCAGGGGCTGCGGTCGAGCACATAGGGATTGCGCGTCTGCCCACCGCGGGCGCTGAACCCGCTGCTCGAGCGTTTACCGCGGAAATTCGCCCACTCGCTCAGGTTGGCCTTCCCGAGCAAGACCGCGCCCGCCTCCCGGAGGCGCTCGAGCACCGGCGCGAACGTCGCATCGCCGGCCAGGTTCGTCAGCTCGTGCGGGTCGTTGACCCGGTCGAACAGTTGCGTGTGGCGCCGGCCATTGACGCAGTACTCGATCAGCTTGTATTGCCGGTCGCGCACCGCCCGCTCGACCGCGCGCCACCCTGCGTCGTCGAGCCCGCCCCGGCTGCCC
>CAYXVF010000128.1:12460-15205 GCA_964468125.1 uncultured Bdellovibrionales bacterium
TCGGCGACCGTGGGGAGGGAGGCGAGGGCGAGGGAGCCGCCGGTGGTGGGCAGCCCCTTCATCGCGATGTTGTCCTTCAGCACAACCGGAATGCCGTGCAAGGGGCCGCGTAGCCTGCCCGCGGCCCGCTCCTCGTCGCGCGTTCGGGCTTGGGCGAGTGCGTCCGGTGCGACGGCGATCAGGGCGTTGAGTCGCGGGTTCAACGTTGCGATGCGGTCCAGGTAGGCCGCGGTGAGCGCCTCGGAGCTGAGCCGTCCTTCCGCCATGGCGGTGCGGGCCTGCTCGATGCTCCATTCTTCGTAGGCGAAGGCGCTGGCGTCTTGCGCTGCGGCGGGAGCCTGGGCGCGCTGGCAGGCAAGGAGCGGGGCGAAAGATGCGAGTGTAATGGCAAGAGCGAGACGCGTCATGGACCCGCTCATAGCTCGGTCGCGTGCGGCTCGCCATCCGTGAAGCGCGATGGTACGACGGCGCCATGGCGGACAGCAGAATCATCGTAGCCATGGACGTTCCGGAGCGAAACGAGACCCTCGAGCTCGCGACCGCGCTCGCCCCTCACGTGGCGATGGTGAAGGTGGGCTTTGAGAGCTTCGTGGCTCATGGACCCTCCCTCGTGACGGATCTCCGCGACGCCGGCGTCGATGTGTTTCTCGACCTGAAGCTCCACGACATTCCTCGCACGGTCGCTGCCGGTGCCCGGGAAGCGAGCGCCTTGGGAGCGCGTTTGCTCACCGTGCACGCCTCCGGTGGGGCGGAGATGGTGCGCGCGGCGCGGGACGCGGCAGCGGAGGACACGTCGATTCTCGCGGTCACCGTGCTGACGAGCATGGACCAAAACGCCGTTGATGCGGTTGGGCTCGCGGGAACCGTGGCAGAGTCGGTGCAACGGCTCGGTGCGCTCGCGCTCGGTGCGGGAGCGGACGGCCTCGTGTGCAGCGCGCTAGAGCTCGACGTCTTGAAGTTCTCGAGCGGGATTCGGGTCGTGCCTGGGGTGCGGCCAGCAGGGACAGCCAGTGGCGACCAGAAACGAGTGGCGACCCCGGAAGAGGCGGTAGCGCGGGGCGCGACCTACCTCGTGATCGGAAGGCCGATCGTTCAAGCGCCAGACCCGGCTGCAGCGGCGGCGGAGATCAATCGATCGTTGGAGTCAGTATGAGCAAGGGCGATCTCATCTATGGACGGCACCCGGTGGCGGAGCAGCTCGCCGCGCGCCCGAACGCCGTCCGACGCATCTATATCGCGGAAGGCAGCAACCACCCGGCCCTCACCGAGCTACTGGCTGCGGCGAAGACGGCATCGGTCAAGGTTGATCGGCTCCCGCGGCGAAAGCTCGAGGGGCTCGTCGGGCGCGTCGCGCACCAGGGGGTCGCGGCGGAAGTGGCGCCCTTTGACTACGTCGACCTGGATGCGCTGCTGGAGACGGCGAAACACTCCGAGCGCCCCGCGCTTTTGGTGGTGCTCGACCAGATCCAAGACCCGCACAACCTCGGAGCTATCCTGCGCAGCGCCTATGCCCTCGGCGCGCACGGGGTGGTGATTGTAAAGGACAGGGCGACCGAGGTGACCGGCACCGTGAGCAAGGCCTCTGCCGGGGCCGCGAGCAAGATCCCGATCGCGCGGGTCACGAACCTGCGACACGCGCTCGAGGCGATGAAGCGCGCGGAGCTGTGGATTTATGGCACGGACGCCGGCGCCGAGAAGGACCTGAGCGCCTTGGATCTGACCGGCCCCGTGGCCGTGGTGATCGGAAACGAGGGCAAGGGCCTGCGACGATTGGTGGCCGAGACCTGCGACGAGCTCGTTCGGATTCCGATGAGCGGCGAGCTCGGGAGCCTGAACGCGTCTGTCTCGGCGGGGATCGCGCTCTACGAAGCGGCGCGTCAGCGGGGGGCGTGAAGCGCCGACCGGTGGGATCCTGGGAGCCGCCGAGGGCCCCGGAACCCTCTGAAATCGCCTTGACGTTCCTAGGGCAACAGCGTAGAAACCGCGCTCCCGAACCGGGGAGTGCGTCTTTTCGCCTCGAAATCCACCGAGATTTCAAAGCAATAGGGCGCGCGCGGCGGTAGCCGCAGGCTGGCGTAGCTCAATTGGTAGAGCAACTGATTTGTAATCAGTAGGTTGCGGGTTCGAGTCCCATCGCCAGCTCCACACGACGCCTCAGGCCCGTGTGGTTGCTCTTTGAAGAGTCGAGAACTGGTGGAGTGCCCGAGTGGCCAAAGGGAGCAGGCTGTAAACCTGCCGGCGTATGCCTACGTTGGTTCGAATCCAACCTCCACCACCAGACAGTCGTTGGCTGTCTACGGCTACGCTTAGTGGCCGTAGGGCGGGTGTAGCCGTGGATGCAGCACTCGTGAGCGGGTGTAGCTCAGTTGGTAGAGCATCAGCCTTCCAAGCTGAGGGTCGCGAGTTCGAGCCTCGTCGCCCGCTCCAACGACGTCGGCCCATGTAGCTCAGTCGGTAGAGCACTTCCTTGGTAAGGAAGAGGTCACCGGTTCAAGTCCGGTCATGGGCTCCAGTCGATTGCGTCACCGCCCTCGGAAGCAGGGTACGACGCGCAACCGGGGTGGAGGCAGTGAGTGTCGACGCCCCAACGATTGCCAGGGGATGAGACCCGGGCGTTGACGGAGAACTTAGAAGCCATGGCTAAGGAAAAATTTGACCGCACTAAGCCGCACGTGAACGTCGGCACCATCGGTCACGTCGACCACGGTAAAACCACGACCACTGCCGCACTGACGAAGGTGTCGG
>CAYXVF010000129.1:0-15098 GCA_964468125.1 uncultured Bdellovibrionales bacterium
TGCGTTGGCCTCTGGGCGCAAGCATGGCTGCATCGGCTCGGATGAGTGCATCCGATTTCCAACGCACGCCGAGCCAAAATTAATTGGGAATGGTGAAACAGTGACGCATGACACGATCAGGGTGAGCCAAAATGAGCTCTCGCGCGCGCGACCGCCAGGCGTGCGACCTCGATCCCCATGCGACGACCGGGCACGTCGTCGAGCGGCGGATGGATTCCACCGTAGATCCGACTCAGTCCACTCTCGTTCGCCGCGTCGACGTAGGTCGCCCACTGAAGGGTCACGTCGACACTCGGACCTCGCTCGAACACGAGAAACTGATCGCGCTCCGCTTTAAACTCGGCGATCCCTCCGGGGAAAAAACCGCTTCCGGTGAGTTCCGCCAGCACCTCGGCCGCGGCCCGCGAAAAGGTGGAGTGGCCGGATACGTAGCCCGCAAAGGGCGGGGTCACGAAGGTAGGACGCTGATAGGGCCACCAATCGCCGATCAGGATCCAGCCAACCCCCGCGACGTCCCGGGCGGGATTGGCGATGTAATCGGGCCCTCGCCAGGCCCGAACCTTCATGGCACCGACGTTTTCGTTCTCCAGGCCCGCGAGCGGATCTCCGAGCTCGACGACTTCGATCAGGCCAGGGATGAGCGGCAAACCCGACGGGTCGTAGCTCGGGCCGCTCGGGTCGCTCGATTGACCGCGCTCGCCCATGTAGCGTAGCGCGGAGATCGGCCTGACGTAGTCATACCAACCTTTGGCGCTCCAGGCGGCGATGGCCGCATCGTGCACCGCGCCCCCCAGGGCGAGGTAGAGCTTCACGTCCCACTCGAGCGCGTCGATGGGCTCGCCGGTGACCGGGTCGCGCGGCTCGAAGACGGGGTCGTCAAAGACCAGCTCGTTCGCGATGGTAAACCAGTGTCCGGGTGGGGTCTCCGAGTCTGGACCATCCGCCCAATACTCCGCGACCACGCGTCCATAGTCGCCTTTCGGCACCAGGTTTGGGGCGTAGGGCTCACCGGTCACGGGGTTTTCGGCCCAGCCGGCGCTCGCCTGCGTGCCGTCCGCGCGGTAGTAGCTCGGATAGTCAAAGAAGTCGCTGGGGAGGGGGTCTGCGTTGCCGATGCGGGCCGGCGAGATATCGAACGGCGCATCGAGCTCCGGATCGAGAAGCGCCGACCACTCGGCCACCAGCGCGTGTCCCCAGACATAGAGCGCCTCGTCGGGTGCACCGAGCATCGGCGGCGCGCCCGGATCGAGGAAGAGCGAATAGTCGTCGCCGTCCCGCTGCCGGACGACAGCGCCGTCGAGGGCGAAGGGCGTCACGTTGCCCCACTCCGCGCCCTGGAACGGCGGCGGTGCCGACGCGGGGATCCCCGCCTGGTCGACGAAGTTGTCGAGATTCAGCGGCTGCCAACGGTTCGGGTCGACGATGTCCGGGTTTCCCGTGCGCGTCGGGTCGAGAGGCGAGTTCACCGGCTCGTAGTAGAGATTGCCGTAGTCACCGGCTTCGTTCGCGCCGTCGCTCGAACCAAACGCGATCACGCACGCCGCGAGCGCGTTGCCTAGCGCGACGGGGTCGCCGGTCGTGACGCTCAGTCGGTCGTCCTCCGGATCGTGACCGAGCTCGACCAAGAGATCCTCGAAGCGGACGAGCGATTGAATGGCACCCGGCGAGCGCCGAAAGCGATGGCTGAGCAGCCGATACATGCCGTAGCTGATCGCGGTCTCTCGCGCCGCGCGTCGGTCGTCGGTGGCCCGATAGCGCTCGCGGGTCTCCGGGGAGAAGGTACACGGTTGCCCGCCGCGCTCGGTCCCTAGAAACACCGGCGAAGCCACGTCGTCAAAGACCGCCCAGGCGTCGAACATCAGGGCGGAGCTGTGAAAGAGATTGCGAGCGTGTACGTTCGGACGCGCCAGATCGTTGCGGATCGCCGCCAGGAGTGCGTCGTTCCACTGGCGAGCGACACTTTGAACCTTCGGCTCTGGGTCCGAGGGTTCTTCGCCACAGGCGAGCGCGCCGAGCAGGGCTGCGGTGATCAATGCGCGACGCATGCTGCTCAAAGGATAGACCATTCATCGGAGATAGCCAGGCCCCCCGCCGCGGACGTATGGTGCGAGTGTGGGACAGGGGACGTTTGGTGGTCGACACGGGAGCGACGCGTTCTGGGCGGCTTGGGCGATGACTCTGGCTTTCGGCTCGGTCCCGAAAGCCGACACCCTCAGACACGAGCACGGCAGGCGCTTCCCCCGCGAGGACTGGGCGAGCACCCGCGAGCGCTGCAAGAAGAAGCTCGCGAGCTACAAACGTGCCGCCCGTGCACTCGTCTCGGCGGCGGCAAAAGAATACGACAACTCTCCCTTCTCAGGTCTCCCGAGTGCCCAGCTCCTGTTGTGGCTGGTACGCGACCTGGAAGCCATCTCCGGCACCATCCCGACCGACGACGAGCTCGCGCGCGCGCTGAATCGCTTGGACGACGAGCGCTACGGGGTCCACGCGGTCCTACGCATGTGCCGAGACTTCGTCGCCGGTTATCGCGACGCGATGAACCCCGGAACTGCGCGGCGTGGCTCCACCGAATGGCCCACTCCGAACCCGATGACCCCGGTCCCGAGCACGCTCCCCCCCGAAGAGACGGAGCGAGGCACGGGGGATCGCGGCGAGCTCATCGGCAAGGTGGCGGAGCTGTCCGTCAGCAGGCCGGATGGGGCGACTCCAACAGCCAAGCGAATGAAGGTGGATCTCGAAGAGGGAACTTCGATCGATCTGATGCAGACGGACGTCGACGTGAACGCGGAAGCGCTGGCCAAGGCCCGTGCGGAAACGGAGTCGCGCAAGAATCGCTATCGCCTCTGCGAGCAAGCGGTCCAGCTGTGGCGACGCGGCAAGGGGGTCGAGGCACGGCGCACCATCGCCCGCGCCATGAGCGACGAGCCTGGGCCCCTGACCTACCTGATCGACCTGATCTCCGAGACCGAAAACGACGAGCTGGTCGACGTGTTGGAGGAGATCTACCTTTTTGCCAGCGAGCCCTGGGTCAAGGAGCACGCGAAGCGAACCGCCATTCGTCTCAAGGGAAGCGCTGACTGATGTTTCAAATCCGTCTCAGCTGCGTGTTTGCGAGTGCCTGCGCCCTCGCCTGCACCGAACCGTCACCGGATCCCGCGCCGGAGGAGGGGGCGGTCCCGGTCGCCGAAGAGCCCGTGCCGGAGGAGGCCGCCGAGGTCATCGATCCCGTGGCCGTCGCCTGGCAGCAGGCGCTCACGAGTCACCGCGGCGAGAGCTACGTCGGGGAGCTCGGCACGATCAAAAAACGCGGCGTTCTGCGCGTGGGAATGCTGAACAACGCCGCCTCCTATTTCATCTACCGCGGCCAACAGGTCGGCTTTCAGCTTGAGATGGCGGAGCTTCTCGCCGCGCGCATGGCGGTGCGGCTGCAGGTCGTGGTCCCGCCCCAGCCGAGCGACATGGTGCGGCTGCTCCGTGAAGGCAAGGTGGACGTCATCCCCATGGGGCAGGCGGACGCGGCGGCGGACGACTCGCTGCTTCACACTGAGCCATTCATTTTCGCCAACCACGTCTTGGTGCAACCAGCGGACGCCGAGCCCGTCCGCTCCGAAGGGGACCTCGCCGGCAAGCAAGTGCACGTGCGCCGCAGCTCGCGCTACCGCCCCTTTCTCAAGGACATTCAGAGACGCGTGCCAACCCTGAAAATCGTCGACGCGGACGAATCCCTCGAGACCGAGGAGCTGATCGACCGCGTCGCGGGCGGTGTTCTTCCCATGACCGCCGCCAACACGATTCTTCTCGGCGTCGAGCTCACCCATCGCGACGACGTGAAAGGAAGCCTCACCATCGCCGAGGACCAAGGCCTGGTCTACGCGGTCTCTCACGAGGCGCCACAGCTCGCCGAGCGCCTCGCTGGGATCGTCGCCCGGGACCTGAAGAGCGACACCTATGAGCGAATCTACGCCAAGTACTTCGAGGACCGCGAGCGGATGGCCGAGCTGCGTGCCGGCAAGCTCGGTGCTTCTGGGGAGATCTCGCCCTATGATGATCTCGCGAAACGATTCGGCGCCGAGCACGACATCGATTGGCGGCTCATTCTCGCTCAGATGTATCAGGAGTCCCGCTTCGATCCTCGAGCGCGCAGTTTCGCCGGCGCACGCGGACTCATGCAGCTAATGCCCGCCACTGCACGAGAGCTCGGCGTGAGCGATATCGTCGATCCGGAGCAGAACGTCGGCGCGGGCGTGAAGTACCTGCGCAGCCTCATTGACCGCTTCGAGCCGGAGCTGCCGATTCGCCAGCGCATTCGCTTCGCCCTCGCCTCCTACAACGCGGGTTTCTACCACGTGAAAGACGCACGACTTCTCGCCTCGCAACAGGGGCTCGATCCCGATCGATGGTTCGGAAACGTTGAACGCGCCATTCAGTTGCTCGAGCATCGGCGCTACTATCGCAAGGCGAAGTTCGGCTACTGCCGTGGCCGCGAGCCCGCGCAGTATGTCAGCCGGATTCAGTCGCGCTACGAGGGTTTCGCCGAGCTCACTGCGGGTCAGCCTTCTCGAAATAGCGCAGGCACTTCCCGCTGATCGGGACGACGACATCGCGGTGTCGACCATCGAGGGTGGGAAGCTTCGCGTTCAAGAGCTTCTGCCGAATGCAATAGGCCCGAAACGGGAAAGGTCGAACTTTTCCGACGAAGCGAACGTCTGTGAAGCGCTTCTTGCCCCGGTCGCGCTCTACCGCGATGGCGTAGCCGCTGCGCGCGAGCTCATCACGACTGCCGAAACACGGAGCGATCGAGTCGAGGTTGCGGGCGAACCAGGCGTAGGTAGGAACGACGTCGTCCTCCTCTGCATAGTACTGCAGGGTGAATTCGTATCCTTCGAGGCCGCGCAACACCGCTTCGCATTTGTCCACGGTCTGCTCGTACTTGTAGAGAATTGCGCCGCTCTCCGCATAGGCGACAAATTGCAGAGGTTTGAGCTCTTCGAGCGCGCTCTCCATGCCGCGTACCTGATCTTTGGCGCAGCGTCCCTCAGGCGTTGCTGCGAGGTAGGTGGGGTCGAAGCTCACCCGGCCCCGCCAATCGACGATGATCCGTCCTCGCCCTTTGTTGCTCTCGTTGTCGAGGCACGCCTTTGAAATCTGCCCGGCGAGACCGAGTGCGCGGTCCGAGCAGACGATGTCTTGGTCCGATTCCTCGATGTCGCCGCGCAAACCACCGGGGCGAATGTTGGGAGCGGAGGTTCGGATGCGCGGACTCGAGCCGAAGAAGTGCACATCGACCGTGCGTTTTTCCGTGGTGGTGGGGACCGACTGCTCCGCGGAGTAGCGCAGGCATTGCATTGCGGTCTCGCTCACCCTTGGTCGCGTCTTCTTCACTCGAAAACGCCGACCGTCGGTTTCGAGGGTCACGACCAGCTTTTCCCGCGCCCCACCCACCGATTCCTCGAGGTAAGGGCGACACTCGTTGTCAACGACGAAGCAAGAGGGCGCAAGGGCCAGCGCCAAGGCGAAGAACATGCGGAGAACTTAGCCGGAAAATGGGGAGCTAAACCAATGTAGAAAATCGGACCATTTTCCACCGGGAGCGCCGGAGCATCACATCGAGCGGTGCAGCTCGAGCCAGGCGCGTGCGCAGCGGAGGTTCTCCTGGTCGGAGAAGTTGTCCGCCACGATCACCGCCCGTCGATTCGGGTCCGTGGAGCCCAGCACCCGCGCCGACCCCTGGGGAAAGCCGGGGGTTGGGGGCTCCACCACGACTCGATAATCGCCAAATTGCACCATGCTACGCATCGTTTCGTCTCTCCTGGTCCAGTGATCCGGGAGACCGATAGGATCACCTTTACCTACATTCGGCAAATTTTCTGCGGAGCCGCCCAACGGAATCACGGAAACGGCGACGCAGGCGCGCAGAACCGCATCAAATCAACGTTTACGGAATCTTTGTCGGATGGGGCGAATAACGATTGATCTCACTGAACACTTGTTTAGAGTGCCGATCGCCATGACCGCAGCCACAAAGCTCAGACAACACCTCCGCCGCAAGGCTCCCCACGCGGTGCTCCCCTCTCGCAGTAGCGCTCCGGAGGAGCGTCGAGAGCTCGCACCTCGTTGGGCCCGCGCCGAGCTCGTGGGACGTTTGACCGAGATCTCCTCTACCGAAGGGGGCAGCGCACTCACCGTCGCCACCGGGCTCGTCTTGAGCGCTCAGTGTGATGGCGAACCGGTGGCTTGGCTCGCTCCTCCCGAGCGCCTGTTCTACCCCCCGGACCTCGCGGCGAGCGGCATCGATCTCGAAGCCCTCGCGGTGGTGCGCATCAACGGCGGCGCTCCCCCTCTCGCCCGCGCCTGCGACAAGCTATTGCGCAGCGGTGCCTTTGGTCTCCTCATCGCTGACCTAGGCAAGGACGACTCCATCTCCCAGGCGCTGCAGTCACGCCTGGTGGGGCTCGCCCAAAAACACGAAGCGGCGGTGGTCCTGCTGACGGAGAAGCCGCCGCAGCATGCTTCCGTGGGTTCTCTCGTTTCTCTGCGCGCGCAGAGCAAGCGGGTGCGCTTGGGGACTGGCCGCTTCGCCTGCGATCTCGAGATCGTCAAAGACAAACGCCGCGGTCCGGGTTGGACCCACCGGGAGCTGTGCCGTGGACCGGTGGGCCTGCGTTAATTTTCCCGAGCTTCCGCTGCAGCTCTTGCAACGTCACCACCCCGAGTGGCGTGGTCAGCCCGTGGTGGTGGTAGACCACGACAAACCAAACGGCGTGGTGCTCTGGTCCAACGAAGCGGCGCGTGCCTCTCGCATTCTTCCGGGAATGCGTTTTGCCGCGGGATTGTCTCTATGCGGCGAGCTGCGCGCGGGGACCGTGAGCAAGACACTCATTGACCGAGCACTCGACGACGTCGTCCGAGAGCTGCGCTGTTTCAGCCCGAGCGTCGAGCCTGCCGCCGGAGAGCCCGGTGTCTTTTGGCTCGACGCTTCGGGCCTGCGCCACCTCTACCCTTCTCTCGACCACTGGGCGGAGTCGCTCCACCGCCAGCTGTGCAAGAATCTCGAGCTTCAGTCCCTCACCACGGTGGGCTTCAGCCGCTTCGGCACCTACGCCCTTGCCCGCGCCATGCGCCTTCCGCGAAAGCGAGGCAACGTCCGTTTTCATCGCGTGCTCCCCAGCGCCCGGGAGGAGCTGCGGGAGGCGGCACGGGTTCCCCTCGACCGGCTGAGCGTGTCTCCCAAGCTGCGCGACGCTCTCCAAAAGCTCGGGGTCCGCACCGTCGGCGACTTTGTGAAGCTGCCGCCAGGAGGCTTGAAGGAGCGATTCGGGCCCGACGCTTACGCACTACACCAGCGCATGGCGGGACTCTCCTGGCAGCCACTTCAGGGGCATGCCCCCGAAGAACCAGCGGAGAGCTGGCTCTACCTCGACCACGCGGAGACCGACACCACACGCTTGCTCTTCATCATCAAACGCCTGCTTCACGACCTCACCCTCGAGCTCCTCAACCGCCACCAAGTGGCGGTCGCCCTGGCTCTCACTCTACAGCTCGACACGAAACGCGAGCAGAAGGAGACCTTGAAGCCCGCCACTCCTACGCTGGATCTCGAGCAGTGGAGCGAGCTCGTTCGCCTCCGGCTTGAGAGCCTGGTACTGAAAGCTGGTATTCGCGAGCTACGTGTCCGCCTCGATGGAATCCCAGCGGAGGAAGAGCAGCTCCGGGCCTTTCAGGAGAACCCCAAGCGCAACCTAGACGCGGCGGCGCGTGCCTTTGCTCGACTGCGCGCGGAGTTCGGCGAGGACTGTGTCGTGCGCGCGGAGCTGCGCGAAGGGCACTTGCCTGAGGCGAGCTTTGGTTGGATCCCCTTGGAGCGAGCGCCTTTTCCCGAGCCAAAACCCGGCCCTCCGGAGAGCCGCCCCCTCGTTCGACGGCTCGTTCCACGCCCTACTCCCCTCCCGCCGCGTCAACGGCACGAACGCGACGACGGTTGGCTGGTCAAAGGGGTCGCAGCCGGCCCCGCCATAGACACTCAGGGACCTTTTACGGTTTCCGGAGGATGGTGGGTGCGCGAGGTGCGGCGCGACTACTACTTCGTGCAACTGCAAAACGACGAGCTGCTCTGGGTCTTTTTCGACCGCCACCGACGACGCTGGTTCCTGCACGCGCAAGTCGAATGACCCCGCGCGCTGGCCGCACCTTCGCTCCAGATGAGGTCAAAGCTCTCCTCCTCGAAGGGCAGCTCCTCCATGTCGCCGATGCGGGTCTCGATACGCTCGTCGAGTCCCCGGCTCCGCGCGGTGTCCTTCAGTTGTCAGAGCAGAGGCTCGAAGAGATCGACCGCGACGATGCGCCCCTCTAGGACGCTGGCCAGGTGCAATGTCTGCGCACCCGTGCCACAGCCTAGGTCCAACACCGCGGGTCGAGGAGGCAGCGCTTCGCAGTGGTGGAGCGCACGCAAAGTGGATGCGCGAGAACCGGGACCGAGCTGATCGAGGCCGTCGTGAGGCTCGAGCATGAGCTCGATCGCGCGATCGTCATTCAGTGACTGTGGTTTCGACTACGGCTCAATCCAGCGGGCGAGCGTCCGAAGAAAGCGCGCGAGGGCTCGGCGAATCTGACTCAGCGGACCCTGCGGTCGGATCACCTCCGTGGGCGTGCGGCGAGAGGGATCGGTCGGGCCGGCGAGATCGTCGACAGGCACGTCGCCGACGCTGTCGAAGGGATTGGGAGACTGTGCGAGCGGGCGCCTCTTGGCGGTGTCACGGCCGAGGTGATCCACACGCCAATCTTCGTCCTCACCGGCGGTCGGGTCCGTGAGCCGTTTGGGGTCGACCTTCTGTGGCTCGTTGCGATGCTCCCAGTCCTGCGCATCCCCCTCCGCTTGCTGTTCCTCGAGGCGAAAGCGCTCGTTTTTGAGCTGGCGCTCCGCTTCCGCTTCGCGCTCTTCCCTCGTCATCAGGCCGTCGAGGAGCTCCGCGCGGGCGCGGACCCCGGTCTGCCAGATGTCGTCGAATTCGTCCGGGGAGATGGTGAGCTGTTCGCCGTCGTCCAGGTCGGCGAGAAGATCGGGCTTGAGCGCCGGTCGAGCGGGAAGGGCCTGAGACAGATCCACGGAAGAGCTGCCGCTCACCACGGACGGATCGGTTCGGCGCTCCTCTTTGGAGCCGCCCTCATCGGGCGCCTCGTCTCGATTCGACACGGTTCGCTGAGGTTTCTAGTCGTCGCGGAGCTCGGGACGGGTCCACTCGTCGTCGAATTCCATCGCGGTCACGCGGGTGGGGAGCTCCCCGTCGAGCTCATCGAGAACCGCTCCCCACTGGGGATCGTCTTCGAGACCTGCGAGTTCCGCTTCGTTGTTCTCGGGGCTCACGGTGGCATTGCTCATGGTCATCACACCTCGAGTGGGGACTCCATGCCGCACTCTCTGGGGTTGGCGCTCCTCGCATTCGACACCTCATTGCCGCAAAACGCCGAGTTGCGCCCGTTCGCTCTGGAGTAGTGCAAGCGGGGGGCCAACCCCACTTTGCCTCCATGTGTCTCCACTCTAGGGTGATCCCCCCGAGCATGGATGTGCACCGGGTCACACATCGAGGGGGTTATCGATCATCGACCGAAAAAAAGTGCGCGAAGATAGCGACCAAAGTCTCCCGGCGAGCGGCGGATGCGGGCCATTTGTCCCCGAACCAAGCGCAGCTCGTCGCGTGTGCGTTCTTCCTGCGCGAGGCGATCCAAGAGCACCATCGCATCGTGGCGCTGACCGACCATGGCGAGGGTACGGGCGAGGTCGAAACGCACGGCAAAGCTCGGCTCGACCCCTTCGAGGCGGCGGAGGACCTTCAGAGCCGCTTGCGCATTCTTTTTGCCTTTGAACTGCAGCCTTGCGCGCACGAGCACATCGATGGCTTCGGCGGTGCGCTCTTCCTCGAGATAGAGCTCGGCGGCCCTCTCCCAGCACTCGAGGCGGGCGGGAAGCTGCTCGACGGACTGCACCGCAACGCTCAGGGCTTTGGTGCGAAAACCCGCTCCATCAAACCCGTCGATGGCTCGCGCAAAATTGCGCCAGGCGTCACCGGGGCGCTTCGCTTTAACGAGGAGCGGCGCGATACGGGCGTGCGTTTCGTAGTCCTCGGGGTCCTGAGACAAGGCCTGCTCGTAGAGCTGGATCGCCTGGCCGATCTTGCCCCGCGTACGCGCTTTATGCGCCGCATCGAGGCATTCCCGACGGCTCTTTTCCCGTTGCTGCTTTCCCCACATGGCGTGGCGCCAGGGTCCATCATCCGAGCCCACCACGGCAAGTAAAGAATCGCCGCAAATCGCGAACGGTACCCTCTTGACGACACTGAACGCGCGTTCATACTCATCCGCACGATGATTCCCTACGCGCCGCTGTGGTGTAAGAGCAACTTCTCCTTTCTCGAGGGGGCGAGCCATCCGGACGAGCTCGTAGAAGCGGCGTCCCTGATGGGGCTCTCCGCCCTCGCCCTCACGGACCGAGATGGCATCTACGGTGCGGTTCGCGCCCACATGCGTGCGAAAGATCTGGGGCTTCAGCTGATCCACGGCGCCCAGGTCACCCTGGAAGACCAGAGCCAGGTCGTGCTACTCGCTCAGAGCCGTGAAGGCTATGCCAATCTCTGTCAGCTCCTGTCCAAAGGGCGTTTGCGCTCACCCAAAGGCGAATCGTCCGTCCTCTGGGAAGAGGTCTACGCACACGCGGGCGACTTGCTCCTGCTCTGGGGAGGCGAACGCAGCTTGCTCGCGGCCCCCGCGGATCCATCTCTGGTTGCGCACCGTTTGCGCGAGAGCTTTGGCGATCGGCTCTATGCCCTCCTCGCCCGCCACCGTCGAGCCCTCGACGTCGAGCTCGAAGGGCGAGTCCGTGATCGCGCACGCGCCTATGGACTGCCCCTCGTCGCAACCAACGAAGTCCTCTACCACGTTGCGGGGAGAAGACCGCTCCAGGATATTCTCACATGCATTCGTCACAGAACGTCACTCAGTGACGCCGGCCGTTTGATTCGCCCGAACGACGAATTTGCACTCAAGAACGACGCTCAAATGCGCCAGCTCTTCACCGACCTCCCCGAGGCCGTTGACCGCAGCTTGGAGATCGCCAATCGGTGCCGCTTTTCGCTCGACGAGCTGCGCTATCGCTACCCTTCCGAGCGTCTGCCTGACAGCTGCAGCTCGATCGAGCACCTCACCAATCTGACCTATCAAGGCGCCAAGAAGCGCTACGGCAACCGTATCCCTCCCGCGGTAAAGGCACAGATCGAACGCGAGCTCGAGCTCATCGACGAGCTCGACTACTGCGGCTACTTCCTCACGATGCATGAAATCGTGGAGTTCTGCCGTAGAAATGACATTCTCTGTCAAGGCCGAGGATCCGCGGCGAACTCGGCGGTGTGCTACTGCCTGGGAGTCACGGCGGTCGATCCGATCAAGCTCGATTTGTTGTTCGAGCGCTTCATCTCCCGCGAGCGCCGAGAGCCTCCCGACATCGACCTCGACATCAGCCACGCACGCCGAGAAGAAGTCATTCAATGGGTCTACGACAAATACGGGCGCGATCACGCGGCGATGGTGGCGAACGTGATCCGCTACCGGCCGCGCTCCTCGATACGAGACGTAGGAAAAGCGCTCGGAATCCCCGAAACCACCCTGGACCGCACCGCAAAGCTGATGCCGCCGTTTGGCGGTGATGTGGGAGAAGCGGAGCTGCGACAAGCGGGGTTGGATCCGGACTCGGCCGCCCATCAGCAGCTCTTGAAGCTCTGCAACGAGATCCAGGACTTTCCACGCCACCTCTCGATCCACCCTGGCGGCTTTCTCCTCGGGCATGAGCCCGTCGCAACCTTGGTCCCGATCGAAAACGGCACGATGGAAAACCGCACGGTGATCCAGTGGGACAAAGACGACCTCGAGGACATCGGTCTCTTCAAAGTCGACCTCTTGGGACTCGGCGCGCTCACCCAGCTCGACTACGCCTTCAAGCTGCTCAAAGAACACCGCGAGCTCGATCTCTCGATGGCCACACTCCCGGTCGATGACCCGGAGACCTTCGACATGATCGGAACCGCGGACACGGTGGGGATTTTTCAGATCGAGAGTCGGGCGCAGATGAACATGCTGCCCCGGCTCAAGCCCCGCACCTATTACGACATCGTGATCGAGGTGAGCATCGTGCGTCCGGGCCCCATCACAGGCGGCATGGTCCACCCCTACCTTCGACGTCGAGCCGGCAAGGAAGAGGTGGAATATCCTCACCCCGATCTCGAACCGGTCTTGAAGAAGACACTCGGAGTCCCCCTCTTCCAGGAGCAGGTGATGAAGCTCGCGGTGGTGGCCGCGGATTATACTCCCGGTGAGGCGGATCAGCTGCGACGAGACATGGCCGCCTGGCGCCGCACGGGACGCATCGACAAGCACCGCGAGATCCTCACCGAACGCATGCGCGCCAAGGGTATCGCCCCCGAGTTCGCGGAACGGGTCTTTGAGCAGATCCGTGGCTTTGGCTCCTACGGCTTCCCGGAGAGCCACGCCGCGAGCTTTGCGTTGGTGAGCTACGCCACGTCTTATCTCAAGTGCCACTACCCCGCTGAGTTTGCCTGCTCGCTCCTCAACGCCCAGCCGATGGGTTTCTACTCAGCAGCCACCATCATCGACGACGCCAAACGCCACGGCATCGAGGTGCGACCGATCGACGTCAACCACAGCGAGTGGAATTGCACCCTCGAGCTCCGCCCGGGGGTCTCTGCGGAACAACGCTCCTCTCTCGGTCACGGCTCCCCCTTCGCGATACGAATGGGGCTGCGCTACGTCAAAGGGATCAGCGAAGCGCAGGGACAGCGGATTCTCCAGGCGAGACAGGAACGCTACTTCGATTCATTGAACGACTTCGTTCGCCGCACGACCCTCGACGACCGCATGCTCGCCAAGCTCTCCGAGGCTGGGGCCTTGGAAGGCTTCGGGGTCAATCGCCGCGAAGCGCTGTGGGAGGTCCGCCACGCCGCACAGACCCGCAACCTGTCGCTGCCCTTCGAGTACCGCGAGAGCGCCCCTGCCTTCGAGCAGCTCGATCTCCTCGAGAAGATCCAATGGGACTACGACACGAGCCACCACAGCGCCCGTGCCCATCCGCTGAGCGCGGTACGAGAGCAGCTCCGAAGTCAGGGTCTCCCCGACGCCCAAACACTCAGTCGTTACCCAGACGGTCGGCGCGCTCGATACGCGGGCATGGTGATCTGCAGGCAACGGCCCAGCACTGCCAAAGGTGTGGTGTTCATGACCCTCGAGGACGAGTCTGGCTTCGTGAATCTGGTCCTCTGGCAAGACGTGTACGAGCGCTACAAGCTGATCGCCAAAACCTCATCGTTTCTGGGAGTGAGCGGCCGAATTCAGTCGACCCAGAGTGTTGTACATTTAGTGGCAGAGAAGCTCTGGACCCCGAGCCTCGAGCGCCCCCCCTCCGAGGTCAGCAGCCGCGATTTTCACTGAGCCCGTGGCGCGCGAGCGTGCGCTGAGGCAGATCCCCACGAACGAGGCACTCCGCCACGGTCACCGCGCCATTTGGTCAGGTGCGGCGCGGAACGGTGGCACACGCGTTGCAAACTTTCGCGTCTCGAACTCAAAGGAAAAGGAGAACGAAATGGAAACCGCTGCACAAGCATCCGAAGTCCTCGGTGACATGGTCATCAGCCACACAGAGGGCGCGAACCTCGGCAGCGTCAAGGACGTCTACATCGACACGGCCAACAACTGCATTTCGGGGATCAGCTTTCGGCCGAACGTGATGACCGATACGTCTTGGATCGCCGCCAAGAACATCGAGCTCTTCGGCGAGGACGTGATCCTCGTATCGACCAAGGATGCTTCGATGGAGCTGGTCGGTGACGCGACCCAAGGCAAGAGCCTCCGCGAGCTCAAAGGTCATCCCGTGGTCACCGACGAGGGCAGACGCCTCGGCACGCTCGAAGACCTCGAACTCAACGGCGCGAACCGCACGATCAGCGAACTCTTCATCGACCAGCACCGTCACATCGCCGTGACCCCCGAGGAGATCAAGGTCGGACCTGACGAAATCGTGGTCCCCGCGAGCTACGAAAACCGGGTCGCGGACGATCCGAATCACGTCGGACTCATGGAGCGCATGAAAGAGCGGCGCACAAAGTTCGTTCAGTCGGTGAAAGGCGCAATGAGTCGCGACGAAGACAATGCTTCGTGAGCGATCCGCGCATCCTCGTCACCTGGCTCGCGTTCTACACGCTTCGAGATGTAGTGTGGCTCGGCAACTCGCCGCAGACGCGGTATGAGCGCTCAATCGACGTCGATCTCGTTGGACACTTCCCGAACTCCGGGAACTGTGACCGCCACGGCGGTCGCCCGGTCTCGAAGATCCTGGCGGGAGACCGCCCCGGTCAGCCGGACGCGTCCCGAGCTCGAGCGCACGGAAACCGGCTCGTCGGCGAGATACGGGTCGCGGTCGAGCACGCGCTGCACGGTCTGGCTGAGCGGCTCCGCTCCTGGGGCATGGTCGTTCATCGATCCGAGTCACTCCTCCCTCAAACTGTCCTGCAAAGACCATGCCGAGCCTGGAGACAACGGATTCGGCCAACGAGCGACCCGTGACGATGGCATTCTTGCACCTTCGTGGCGATCAGCCCCGATCCACCCCCTTCTGCCGATGAAATGACTCCGATGAGCAACGAAACCCACGGTCTCTCCGATGTTCTCTCCACAGACGAGATCTTCGAGCGAATCGTCATCGACGCGAACGCCGAGTTCTCCCGGTCCGCTCGCCTGTTGGTTCTGAGCGGCGTCGCGGGCGGCTTGAACATCAGCCTCTCATTCCTCGCCCAGGCGCACCTCGTTACGAAAACCGGCGACACGACCACGGGCGTAATCGCTTCGCTCGCCTATCCCCTGGGTTTTCTCTTCGTTGTGCTCGGGCGCTATCAACTGTTCACCGAGAACACGCTGAGCCCGGTGGCGCTCGTGCTCGCTCGGCGAGCGAGCGTTCCGAAGCTCCTGCGGATCTGGGGACTCGTGCTCTTCGCGAACTTTCTGGGCACGGCGGCCGCAGCGCTCTTCTTCACCCGAGGCGGCCT
>CAYXVF010000130.1:0-14300 GCA_964468125.1 uncultured Bdellovibrionales bacterium
ATTCTCGTCAATCCGGGCGGTTCGGTGCGGCCATTCCCGCCTGCGGGGTTCAGGCCGACGATTCACGCCATGCCCAATTGGTTTTTGCCGCGTTCGGAATCGGCATTGAAGTACGGCCGGTTGGTGCTTTGCGGACCTCTCCGGTGACGGGTCACAGATTCGGCCCTCGGTCTCGGTTTTTCGGTGGAACCGCTGTCGGTCTCGGCCACGGAAGCGGTTTCCGTGACGGAGGCCGAGGCCGTCGGATCAACCGTTCACTGGCCACTCAGATTCGGCGGTCGGCCTCCAGTATCCCGCTCAACATCGGAGAGGGTTGCTACAGCCGGGGCGGCAATCAGTTAGCGCGCTTTGAGGATGCCATGGGTTCGGCCAATGAAACACGCGTGCACCCTCCGCGGCTTACAAACCGACAATTCCCGCTCTCAGACGGGCGGAAAGCCCGTCTGACAGCCGATTCCGATCGGGAATGCGACGATTCACGCAACCTTCGCGCCTCGACGCCGATGATGGATCCACACGCGGTGTCTCGCGTGGTCAATCCAACAACCAATGGCGTGCGAGCGGCGGCCTCCAGCGGAGAGCCGAGAGCACGCACTGACGCGTTGGACGGTCCCATGGGCATGGAACCGGACGCGGATGAAGGGATTTCGATATGTCACTGAAGGCAATTGCTGGGGGTGTGGGCGGTGGTTTTCTGGGCGCGGCCGGTGGCGCCGCTCTCGGAGCAGTGAACGGCGCGGTGGAGACCGTCTCCCTGCGCTCGGTGAAGACCGAGGTCGGCAAGGACGGGGAGATCAAAGAGACCCGCAAGATGCCGGGGATCATCAAAACCGCGCTTTGGGGTGCGGCGGCCGCGGGCGCGACCGCGTTGTTCGCGCTGAATCCGACGAGTTGGCCCGTCGTGGGGTTGCTCGCCGCGAAAGCGGGACTCGTCGGCCCAGCGGCAGGCTTCGTCGCCGGCGCGACGGCACGCGCGGTCAAGAACGTCGTGATGGGCGGCTTCGTCGGTGGGATCATCGGCGGTGGCCTCGGCGGTGCGGGCGGTGCGATCCTCGGCTCCAAGCTGGATTGAGGTGAAACGTGTCTAACGTCAGCCTCGGCGCACTCGCGGTCCGACTCCCGGACTCCTTCGCGCCACACACCTCTGTGTTCGTCGGGCCCGAGGAGCACGCGGAATCGGTCCGGCTCGCGGTCTTCAAGCGTCCGATCCCGTTCCGACCCAATGTGGTGATCACCATGGGAGAACGGCCGGTCGCGCGCGACGGTCTCGAAGCGTACGTGGAAGAACAGATCGCGCTTCTGCGCCCGCTCAAGGCGTTTCAGGAGAAGAGCCGCGAATCGGTCGTGTGCGACAACGGCGAAGCGGGAGTCCTGCAGCGGCACGTGTTCAGCAACGCGGACGGGGTCAAGATCGAGCAACTGCAGCTCTACGTCGCCTACGGTGACACCGCGGCGATCGCGACGGCCACCCATCTCACCGGCGCGCCGTTCGAGCGCTACGAGACGCTTTTTCGCGAGATTCTCATGTCATTGAGTGTTAAAAACCCGATGCACTGAACATAGGGCTCGCGGGGATTTGATACCCCTCGAGCCCTTGCCGCGTGCGGCTCGTTTCTCTATCCCTCAGCCAAGATGGCCCGCGACTACTGCTATCGCTGCTTCAAGAGCGCGAGACTCTGCGTCTGTGACGTCGAGCCCGTCGATGTTCGGACGCGCGTTTGGATCGTGCAGCACCCTGCGGAGCGCCAGCACCCGATCAACACCGCGCGTTTGACGGCGTTGGGACTGAGCCGCGCGTCGATCGACGTCGCGTGGAACGCGGTCCTCCCCAAACCTCGGGACCTCGAGCCAAGCACCGCGGTGCTGTTTCCCTCGGAAGAGTCACGCGACCTCGAGACGCTTTCGGAGTCGGAGCGGCCCCGCGGTCTCATCGTTCTCGACGGGACCTGGTCTCAGGCGCGTAAGCTCTACCTGCGCAACGACTGGCTCCGTGCCCTCCCTCACGTGCAACTGCGGCCCCGGGCCCCGAGCCGCTATCGCATTCGCAAGCAGCCTCGCGAAGGCTACCTGTCCACCCTCGAGGCGACAGTCGCGGCGCTGCGCGTCCTCGAGCCCAGTCACAGCGGTCTCGAATCTCTCCTCGATCGCTTCGACGAGATGATCGAAACGCAAGCGCGCTTCGTGGAAAACCCACCCGCCGGTGCCTATCGCCACATGCGCGCCGAGCTCCCGGGGGCGCCCCCCAAGGCACCCGACTCGACGAGCGCGTCCAACCTGGTCATGTGCTACGGGGATTTTCTCGCCGGAGCTGACTCGGAACACCTTCAGCCGGTAGCCCTGAGCGTCGAACGCGTTCGCACCGGCGAGCGCATGACGCTGATTTTCCGGGGAGACGCGCATCATCCCACGCAGGTTCACCTCGGCCACATGGGGATCGCCCGAAAGGAGTATGACGCAGCGAGCGAGTGGCGCCAGGCCCGTGCCCGCCTTCGCGCCTTTCTGTGCGAGGACGACGTCGTGTGCGCTTGGAACGCGGTGACCTGCAGAAAGCTTCTCACGATCGCCGAGCTCGATCTTCCCGCCTGCTCCCTCAAGGCGGACTACTGCAACTGGTGCAAGAGTACCTGCGGCCACCTCGACGACGTGGTCGAAGACCTGCGACAGCGAGACACGCGGGTGCGTTTGCCTGATGCAGCAATGCGCGCCGAGCGGCGCTTACAACAAGCGCTCGAGGTCTACCGCTGGCTCTGCCGTGACGTGGAAGCCGTTCTCAGAAAATACGGTTAGGCCACGCTCAACCGTCGACGCCGACGCGCCAGGGGGAACAACAGGGTCAGGCCCGCCGCGCAGCCTTGCGGTTGTGGTTCGGTGTCTTCCGCGGGCTCGGGTGGCAGAAGAATTCGGGGCGGCTTGCTCGCCGGCCGGTTCAGGCTCCAAAACTCCGCGATCCGTCGCGAGGCGCAGATCCCCACGTCACGCGTGAAGGTATCTGGCTCGCCGCATCCGGTACCGAGGTCGACCGGGGTGCCGTGGCTCATCCCCTCGATCAAAATGCGCTCTAGCACCCCGTTCGCCCAGCTCGACCGCTGCGCCCCATCGAGCACATCGTCGAGCGGAGCGTCGGCAATGCGGTGGAGATCCTGCCACTGTAGTGCGAGCGCCTCGGCGTTTGCGGGCGCGACGACGCGGTCGTCGCTTCCCTGCCAGATCGAGACTCGCGGCCAAGGACCCGCCACATCCGGAGCTGCGGCACGAGCGAGTGCACCCCATTCGCTCGCGTTTCGGGGGCCGGGATCATCCAGGCATTTAAAGGCGGTCGGCGCATCGCGGGCGCAACCAAACGGCACCCCGGCAACCAGGGCGCCCCCGGCGAAGAGCTCGGGGTGGGTGACCAGCAGCACCTGCGCCATGGCGGCCCCGGCCGAGAGACCGGTGACGTAGACTCGATTCGCATCGAGCCGGTGACGGAGCAACGCCTCATGCACCATCGCCACGATGGAGGCTGTCTCGCCCGACGCCCGACTCGCGTCCTCCGGCTGAAACCAGTTGAAGCAAAGGAATGGATTGTTGGCGAAGCGCTGCTGCGGCAGCAAGAGCGCGAAGCCGAGCGCGTCCGCCGCCGCTACCCACCCAGTCTCCGCATCGTAGTCCCAGGCAAACTGCTCGCAGGCGTGCAAGGCGACCACCAATGGCGCGCCTTCCGGGAGCGCCTCGGGGACGTGTTCGTAGACCTCGAGTGCGCCCGGGTTGTCCTTCGGGTCATCCGTACGCGCGGCCGCGGCGAGGGCGATCGACGATGACGAGATCGTCAGTAAGACGCAGAGATGCTTCATGACGGAGGCCCCTCACAACAAGGTCCAGCGAAGTCGTCAAGCGCAACCGTGCTCGCGCACGAGAGCGAGCAAGTCGATTCCGAAGCGCTCGATCTTGCTCGGGCCGAGACCAGGGATCCGCTCCAGCTCCGCGAGGGATTCCGGCTTCTGTGCTTCCAGCTCGCTGATCACCTGGTTGTTGAACACCATGTACAGCTTCCAGTTGAGGGCGCGAGCCTGACGGCGTCGATAGCTCACGAGCTCCCGCTTCAATGCACTCCCGGCGGAGGAACGACGCGGGCGACCCCGCGCACGGCGCGTACTTCCCCCAGATCTCGGAGCACGGACCGGTTTCCCCGCTCGCCAGACCGTCGGATATTTGTCACCGCGGTTCTCGAGCTCCCCCTCACGCACCAACCACTCGACGGTCGCAACGATCTCCTCCTCCGACAGATTCTTTAGCGCGCCATGGTTCTCGATGCCGTGGAGACCGAACTTTCGAAGGGCTTTCGCACGAGAGCCTCGTAGCGCGCGCGCGAGGTTGGACTTACCTACCGGGCGATTGAGGCTCTCTACCGCGGTCACGATCAGTCGGTGCACCTCGTCGTCCAGGAGCGGCTGCGCCGCCGGGCGCTTCACCGTCGGTGTCTCCTCGTGGTCCACGACATTGCCTTCGCACAGGTCGCAGGCGCCACAGGGCGACAGACCGTTCTCACCGAAATAGGCGCTGACGATTTGTTGGCGACATCCAGCGTCCGCGGCGCAGAAGTCCTCGAGTGCTCTGAGCGCTTCGGCCTGTGCCCGTTTGCGACGTTCCGTCCGACGGCCCGATGATTGAAGACGAACCTGGAGTGCTCGATCGCGGCCAGCGTAGAGGAGCACGACGGTGGACGATTCCCCATCGCGTCCCGCACGACCGGCCTCCTGGTAGTAGGCTTCGAGGGAGCCAGGCGCTTGCGCGTGGATCACCAGGCGCACGTCCGGCTGATCGATGCCCATGCCAAAGGCGTTGGTGGCGACCAGAACCGGGATCTTTCCGCGAGCGTAGGCGCTCTGCACACGCGCGCGCTCGGACTCGGACTTGCCCGCATGGTAGGCGGCCGCCGAGAAGCCACTGCGCTCGAGAAGGTGCGCGAGCTCGTCCACGCGTTTTCGCGTCGCTGCATAGACGATGGCGCGACCACGGGCAAAAGCGGAGAATCCGTGCTCGCGGAGGAGCTCGATCACCCGTTCGGCCCGACGCGCCTCGTTCCCACCGCACTCGACCCGAAAGGCCAGATTCGGTCGGGCGAAGGTGCCCCGATGAATCACCGGAGACTCGAGCCCCAAAACTCCGCTGATCTCCTCCGCGACCCGCGGCGTCGCCGTGGCCGTGAGCGCTACCGTGGGCACCGCGAGAGCACGCTTCACCTCGCCGATCTGCGTGTATTCGGGCCGAAAATCGTGCCCCCACTGCGAGATGCAGTGGGCTTCGTCCACCGCCACCCGCGCCACGTCCGCTCGCGCGAGAAGACGACGGAACGGCGGCGAAGCGAGTCGCTCCGGGGAAACGTAGAGCAACGCCAGCTGTCCGCACTCGAAGGCGTCGAGCGCGAGGTCGTTGTCGTCCGCGCTTTGGCCGGAATGAATCGCCGCGGACCTGATCCCTCGCGAGTCGAGGCCGCGGACCTGATCGTCCATCAGCGCGATCAGCGGCGAAATCACGAGGGTCGTCCCCTGCCCAGCCTCATGCAGCATATGGGCGGGAAGCTGATAGCAGAGGGATTTGCCACCGCCGGTGGGCATCACCACCACCGCGTCGCGGCCCTCGAGCACTGCACGCACGATTTCCTCCTGCCCCGGACGAAACCCGTCCAGAGCGAACACGGTGCGCAGTACTCGATGCTCGGGCCCCGCAGCTCGAACGGCGTTTTCTTCAGCGTTGATCAGCGAAATTCCTCCAATGAGGCGTCCGAAACGATGTCCCGTTCGCCACGACTCCGGTCTAGCGCCAGCCTCCGACAGCTCGCCCTAGACCTCTCGCGTTCATCCGGTCAATCTAGGGGATGATGCGACACCTCTTCCTCACTGGCGCTTCGGGGGTGGGAGAAGCCACGGTGATCGAGCCCCTGCGTGTCCCGGAACAGGGACGGGTCTTCGCACACGAACGCTTCGTGTCACATCAGCGTGTGGGCCGTTACGGCATCGACGTGGAGAGCCTGCGCTATGGCGTGGAGATCGCCCTCGGCGACCGCTCGCCCCTGGTCGTGGTAGACGAGGTGGGAAGAATCGCCTGCTAGTGGGAAGGGTTCGCCGACCGCGTGCGCGGTCTACTGAGTGGCCAGCATTCGGTCCTCGGGACAGTCTGTCTTGCCGACGAAGGAGTAATGCGCGACGTGCGCCAACACCCCGACGTCGAGCTCCTCACGGTCACCCTCGAAAACCGAGATGCGATCGTCGAAGACGTTCTGGCTTTTCTGACCACTAAGGGACCGCTTTAGACTCCACGGCCACACTCACCCGGTCCGGCGTCTTGGCGTTGCAGCTACCGAAGGACAGGTGGCAAGCGCCGGCTGTCTTGCACCGCTCCGAGCGCTCGCAGGCACCCGAGTCCGGAACCAAGCAGATTCCCGCGTGCAGCTCGCATCGACCCTCCGCGACGCAGCCGTAGGACTGCTCACAGCTGACGGCTTCAGCTCGACACTCACCGGCTACGGCCTGGCAACGGCCGTTCTTCTTGCAAGCCTCGGACTTTCTGCAGTCGACGTCGGAGGTCGCGAGGCAGCTCAAATCACCGCCAGTGCAGGTCCCCAGGCGCCGGCAGTCGAGCTGCGAGCGACAATGCTCGTCGGTCACCGATCCAAAGAACGCGCGCCCCCGGAGCAGCTGGTTGCGTGCCAGGAGGATCGTCTCGAGTCCTTCGTGCTCGAGCCCTGCGTATGCTTCGACGACTGCTTCGACCAGGGCGAGCTTCTTTGACGGATCATTTATACTGCGACTCAAGAACGAAACGACCCGAGGATAGAGTCGCTCGAAGTTCGCCCGCTCTCGACCGGGACGCGGCCGTCGTACCTTGAAGGGTGAACGGACGCGGTAGGTCGAACGAATCGCCCCCACCTGCTCTAGGAGCAGGCCCACATCGCGGTCGAGGAGCTCCCGCGCGCTCGAAATCGATCCGATTCGGGTTTTGACCATCCCTTCGCGCTCGACCATCGTGAGCTCGAAGCGGCGCGCCTCGTCGAGCCGCAGCTGAAAGAGAACGTCCACCCCTAGACTGGCGGTGGCACCACGCGCGTGCGTCGGCGTGTCGGTTCGGAGGACGAGGCCCCGCGAGGCGAGCTCCTGGCGCGCCTCCCACGGTAGCATCAGGCGGTAGCGACCGCTCTCCAGGAGCAGACGTGTCGCCATCCCTTCGAGCTCTCGGGCGCGCTCCGGCGAGGCCGAGCGATCGTCGATCGGAAGGAGTGCCGCAACCTTCGGCGCCTCGAAGACCTCGAAGCTCTCCTCATCCTGTGCGCGCAGCTCCGGCGCAAATACAATACAGGTCAGGGTCGCGGTGAGTCCCGCGACCACTCTCCAGTCGTCCCTCAGCATTTCACATCCCTCGTAAACGTCGCCGAAGCAGGCGCCGCCAACTCGCTTATCGGCGTCGTGCGCCGATGGGTCGCGTGAAAACCGGGGCGATGCCGTTGTCACTGTCCGAGGTGTCTCAGATTTTTGCCGCCAGAACGCGCAACGCGTGATGCCGTCGACCGATACGTTCGATGAGGCGCATCAGGCCTCGGCCATTCAATACATCGCAGGCGGTCACGAGCAGCGCTCCTAGGCATGGGGAGCGGCATGCAACCGCCACTGACTACCCGACACGAGCCGCCGGGAGCGTGGAGATGCCAACATCCGTTTCTTCCTCGGAACGCCTCTGGGGCGCATTGCGTGACGCGTACTACGATGACGCGACGCCGGGCCGGTTCTCTGCGCAGGAATGGCAGGAAAACCTCAAGCCCGCGCTCGAAGCCGCGACGGATTTGAACGACGAGTCGCTGCAGCTCCTCCGCGCCCTGAGCGTTTGGAACCTCACGGACCCCACCGCGCGCGAATCGATTCGCCGATGGCTCGCAACGGAGAGTCCAAAATACCTACCAGGCAAAACGAGCAAGGGCGCCCTCCCCATCGTCGAGTCGGGTCGGGACGCGGTGTTTTTGCGACGCGATGGCGTGTTCACGAGCGATGCAACGGGTGAGGCGCCAGCGGACCTCGCGGGTGTCGCATCCGCCCTGTACCGGGCAGCGAAGTTCGTCGAGGGGGGCTTTCGCAGCAAAGACCCGGTCACCTTGTTCGGCAAAGAGCACATCGACCTCGAGCTGAAGGAGAAGGCTTTCGCCCAGCTCGAAAAGGCGATGGAGATCGACGTCAGCGACTTCGCGATTCCTCAAAGGCAGCAGCTGCGCGCGAGCGTCGGAGCACTGCTCATCGACCTTCTGCGCACTCTGCCCTCGAGTGGCAACCGTGCGGCAGGGCTTCAAAGCAAGGTGTTCAATGCGATTCAGAGTCTACTCTGGAGCGATGGGACACCGCCGGTGACGCGGCACATTCTCACGGGACAGATGCAGTCGCGTGACATCCTCGTGGGCCTTCGTCCGGAACAACGCGCGATCAACGACCAAGCGTTGAAAACCATCGCTCCCGAGCACCCTATGGACTACGGAAAGCTCGCTCGCCGGGCGGCGGCGAATGGCGCCATCGAGCTCAACGTTCACGACACCGTGGGTCATGGCGAAGGATTTCTGGCGGGCTTCGGCCTGAACCTGCAGCGCGACGGATGGCGTCTGGTGGAGGGCTCCCTCCCTCGCGGTCCGGCGAAATACGTCCTCGAGCTCGACGCTGACGATCCCCGCAACGCTTGGGGGGTTCCGTTCGTGGTCAATTACACGCTCCAGTACGAAAACGGGCACGACATCTACGAGAAGATGGGCGACCGGAACATCGATATCGTCGCCTATGGAGGGCACTCGAATCTCGGCCGAAACAAACTCAACTCCCTTCGCAATGCACCGAAGCAACAGGGAGACAAGCTCATCTTGAGCGACTCTTGCGCCAACGCCGACGGGATGGACGCGGAGTACGCGCACTACCCGCACGCTCAGAATCTCGCGTCGAATCAATCGACCTACTTCCGAGTTCGCAACCATCCCGAGTACGGCAAGATCGCCTACGAGTCGGAAGGCTACTCGATGAAGATGACCGTGCTCGACGGCATCATCGGCAAGAAAAACTGGAAGTCGATCGGTGACGATCTCGAGCGACGGGCGAATTGGTGGGGCCACGGCACGTCGAACAACTGGATAACACCGGACTCCTGGAAGCGCCGCTTCCGCGAAGTCGATGGCGACAACGACGGCATCAGTGATCTCTTTGACATGTTGCCGAGCTTCAACACTTTCGACGTGGAAGCCGATACCGCGGCGGAATTCGACCTCGTGATTCCGGACATTCCGGCGGACGAGATCACGGCGAACCGCGCATTCCAGGCCACACGGGCACTGAACAGCTTCGTCAATTACAACCCCGTTCTCAGCGACAATGTTTGGCGGGACGTGATCGGCGACTCGCAAGGCATCTACTTCCAAGCGAAAGAAGGCGACACGGAGCTCGTTCGATTCCGCAAGGTTGCCTCACCAGACGGCAAACCCGCGCTGGCCGTGCAATTCAGCTCTGCCCTGGCGGACATGTCGGTAGAGGCGCTGCGCTTTGTCCTGTTTCACGAATACGTCATGCACGAACACGGGAAGCGCGATCTCGGCCGGGGCGTCTCAAACGAAGAGGCAAAGGTGATGGCGGTGCTCTTCGCGGCCTCGTCACTGAAGTACGACATGGGCTGGCGCGATAGTCAGATTTTCGACCGGGCGAAGTCGCTGTTGAACATTCCCGGCGGAATCGACCTCTGGGGGCTAAATGCGGCCCTCGACGAGGCAGACACTGAACGGCACAACTACATGGGCGACATGCCAGCGGTCAAAAAGCTGATGGCCGAGTATGCGCAAAACGGTGTGGCTGAGGCGCTGAAGGACCCGAAAGCGAGTCGGCCACAGACCCCCGCCCGAGCGGCCTGAGCTCACGACTTCCTCTCTCCTCTGATCCTGGGCGGGTCGTCGGTGCTCCGGCGGCCCGCTCTAGGAGGAGAAAGCACATCCGGTGGTCTCCGCCGTGGAAAACGGGTAAACCGTTGGAACCGTGGGACGTGCGCTCTCAATCGCCGTGCTGGTCTTGGCGTCACTCGCTGGCTGCGCCATCACCGAGAACGTTTACGTCAAGGACGGCGAGACCTATGGCACCATCGACGGAGCCTTTCGCGGGCGCTGGTACAACTACTACGAACGCGGCGTATCCTACCTGGATGGGGCCTATTTCGGTGAGGCCATCGCGGACTTCGAGCGAGCCCTGGCACTTCGCCCGCGGGACCAGCGGCGCGCGCGCACCTACGGTCTGCACTTCATCGACTACTTTCCGAACCGTGAGCTGGGCATTGCCTTGCTCGGCAAGGGAGACCCCATCGCCGCGCTCGAAGTCCTCGAACGCTCGCTCCTTCACGTGGATTCCGGCCGCGCCGAGTACTTTTTCAACCGCGCCACCCGCGAAAAGCTCTCGAGCGAGGGGGTCGAGGACGCTCGAGGCCCCCTCATCGAAGTTCCAGGCCTCGACGGGTCGCTCCAAAAAGCCTCGAGCGTCGAGCTACTGGGCGCAGTGCGCGATTCCAGCGGCGTGCGCCAGGTCAAGGTGAACGGCCGGGTCGTGCTGCTTCCCACCGCGCGTCCGGTCTACGACCTGAGCGAATCGCTGATTCTCGGTCCGGGTCAGCACACGGTTCGCCTCGAGGCCTGGGACCTCTTCGACAACTACACCCGGAAGGACGTTCAGATCGTCGTGGACCCGTCACCTCCGCGGATCGCCGTTCGGGATCTCCTCGAGGATCGCGGGTCCACGGTGCTCGCCCTGAGCTTCGAGGATGACGCGGGGCTGGCGTCGGTTCGTGTCAACGAGGACGTGCTCGAGGTGCCGGCGGGTGAGACGCGCTTTGAGGCGCAGGTACCGGTCGAGGGCGACCAAGCCGTGCTGAGTGCCGAGGATCGGGCCGGGAACCGAAGCGAGCAAACCCTCGTCCTCGCGGAGCTTCGCGCGGCGCTCTCGGAGCAGGACGCATCACCCCCGCGCATCGCGGTCGCCGCGCCCCCTCCGCGCTCGGTCAGCGACCGCGTCTTCATCGACGGCACCGTCAGCGACCGGGGCACGCTCTCCTCCCTCACGATCAACGGCGTCGAAATCGCCACCGCCGGACGCAGAAGTCTCTACCTACGCGAAGCGGTCGCCCTCGCGCTCGGCGAGAACACGATCACGGTCGTCGCCAGAGACGACGCGGGCCGCGAATCGACGAAGGTGTTCACCGTGCTCCGCGAACCCGGGCCGCTCGAAGCGAAGGATGCTCGCCTGTCGATCGCGATGGCCCCGTTTGTCGAGCGTAGCGACTCCGCGGAGAGCCCCCGCTCCGCGGTCGAGCAGAATCTCGAGAACGCCTTGGTGGAGCAGCGACGCTTCTTCATTCTGGACCGTTCGCAAGTCGATGCTCTCGTCACCGAATGGCAGCTCGTCGCCACAGACCTCGCAGACGACGGGCCCTCGCTCGTGCGCCTCGGCGAAGAGCTTGCATCAGACGTGACGCTCCTCGGGCGCGTAGAAGAGCGCGGCGTGGGTCTCGAAGTTTATACTCGCTTGGTCAGCACGGACAGTCAGCAGATCCTCCTGGAAAAGGACGTCTACGTCGAAGAGGTGACTCTCTCCGAGCTCAGAGACCTACTCGACGGGCTCGCTCTAAAGCTCCAAGCGGGCCTGCCGCGGTTGCGAGGCACGGTGATTTCCGTGGCCGCAGAAGAGCTCGCGATTCAGATGCCCGACGGGCAGATCCTCCCCGCCGGCGCGCCGCTGTTGCTCATCCAGGGCGAGACCGAGATCGTGGGATCGGCGGTCGTCGAGTCGACGGCGCCTGACCGACTCTCGGCGAGAACGCTCTCAGGCGAGGCACCGGAGAAAGCGACGGTGATCGTCAAATGAAACGCGCCCTCCTCTTCGCGACCGCCGCCATGGTGGGTTGGGCCACGCAAGCACGGGCCCAGGTGGGCAGCAACATCCCGGTGGAGTTTGGCTCGTCTCCGAACCCCGTCGGCTCGGGAGCACGTGCGCTCGGCATCGGAAGCGCCTTCATCGCCACCGCCGATGATGCGACCGCAGCCTCCTGGAACCCGGGCGCCCTCATCGTGCTCGAATCGCCGGAGGCCTCCTTGGTCTACTCGTTCAAGAATCGTCGCGAGGCGTTTTCCGGTATCGGCGTCACGCCGGACAACGAGATCCAACAGGTGAGCTACGGTGACCTCAACTATTTTTCCGCCGCCTACCCCTTCAAGATCGGGAGCCGCTACTTCGTCGCGTCGCTGAATTTTCAGTCGCTCATCGACTACGACAAGGACCAGCGAAAGACCTACTTCACCTCCATTCCCGCTTCTACGGGCGTGCCGAGCCTGCGTGCGGAAACGGAAGTCCGCTTTCGGCAGCGCGGATCGCTGAAGGCGATCTCGCCTGCCTTGGCCTTTCAGCTCGCCCCGAACCTCGCCGTCGGTTTCACCCTCAACATTTCCACGAGCAAGCTCGGCTTCGGAAACGGCTGGCAGCAGATAGAGAGCTATGCACGGTCGGCACAGCTCGGCACCAACCCCCTGAGCGACCGCTTCGAGCTCCGAGAACGCAACGATTTTGACGGCTATGGCGCGAACGCGGGTGTCCTCTGGGACATCACTCCACAATGGACCCTCGGGGCCGTGGTCAAGACCCCGATGTTCGGAAATCTGACCCGAGAGATCCGCCGCTTCGAGCGAAACGGCGAGGAGCTCTTGGACGTACCGCTCGAGCTCAGCGAATCATACCGTTTGCCGCCGAGCTACGGACTAGGCGTAGCCTACCGTTACTCAGACGCGCTGACCCTGAGCGGCGACGTCTACCAAACGCTCTGGGGGCTCTTCAGGCAGGAAAAGACGGACCCCCTTTCCGGCGAGAGCGCGGTCATCAACCCGATCAACGCCCGCCCCTACGACGACGCGAATGTCGATCGGATCACGCAGATCCATCTCGGCGCCGAATACCTGTTCATCTTTCCGCGGACGGTGGTCCCGGTGCGTGGCGGCCTGTTCTACGACCCGGAGCCCGGCGATGGGAGTACCTCGCATTTTTTTGGCTTCGCACTCGGAACGGGAATTTCGATCTGGAACGATTGGGTCGTCGACATCGCCTATCAGGGTCGATTCTCCAGCAACGCCCGCACAGACCTCGTCCGGGTCGACGGACAGACGGATGGCACCGCTTCCCCGCGCAGTGGAGCGGGGTGGCAGAACCTGCTCTACCTGAGCACGATCTACCACTTCGAGTGACCTGGCTCCGAAAGGTAAGAAACGCGTTTACGTGTGATTCCTCGCACTGATCAGCGCCCGAGGCCCTGCTAAATTGGCCGGGAAGGGCAGCGACGGACCGAGGATCGGGAGAGAGCACAGCAACGATGAGAGTCATCAGCAGCGGGTTCGCGGCGACCGCGGCGGTTCTTTGCATCGCAGCCGGCCCCGCGCATGCGCAGACCCCGGTCTCCGGGACGCTCGGCACGGAGCTTTGGACCGCGGCGGACAGCCCCTACCTGATTCAGGGTGACATCCTTCTCCCCGCCGGTGAGACGCTGACCCTCGAGGACGGCGTAACCCTCACCTTCGAGGGCGCCTTCACCTTTGAGCTGAACGGGACCATCAGCGCGGTCGGGACTGTCGCGAATCCGATTACGGTGAACGGCAGCGGCTGGGAACAGCTCCACTTCAACGGTGCCGACGGGAGTATCGAGAATTGGAACGTGAGCGGTGGCGGCACGGCTTCGTCTTCCTCCGTGTTGATCGACGGCACCGGGGTGGGGCTAAACGTGGTGAATCTGTCGATCAGTGGGAGTTCCTCGGCGGGCCTCGGGCTCAACGGAAACGCGTCGCCGACCATCATTGGACTCAATGTCGACGGCAGCGCGACCGACGGACTCGTAGTTCTGAACAATCAACCGAGCTTCACCCTCTCGGGCTGCGCCTTCACCAACAACGGAACCACCGGGGGAGAGGATTACCCCCTCGACGAGCTGCGCTTTCCGAACATCGCGGGTCTGGACACGTGCTCTTTCAGCGGCAACGCGACCGAGGCGATTCGCATCACGCGGGGCGGAACGCTGAGCGACGCCGCCACCTGGTCCGCCCAGCCGATCCCGTACCTTCTCGGGAGCGCCATCTATGATGGCGCACTCCTTACCTTGCAGCCTGGGCTGGTCGTCAAATGGCTCTCGAACTCGACCTTCGATGTTCGCGGACCGCTCATCGGCGACGGGAGCAGTTCACGGATTCTCTTCACCTCCGCGGAAGACGATGCGGTTGGCGGCGACAGCACGGG
>CAYXVF010000130.1:14310-14722 GCA_964468125.1 uncultured Bdellovibrionales bacterium
GGCAACGGCAGTAGCAGCGGTACCGCCGGCGACTGGACAGGCCTCGTCATCAGCCAGACAGACGCGTCTCTCACCGCCGTCGACATACGCTACGCTGGACGCGGCACGGCGGGATGCACGACCTGCGCAAACCTCTACGTCTTCGACACGAACTCGACGGTGCGCAGCCAGATCAACCTCGACGACGTCGAGCTCACCGACAGCGCCAATCAGGGGCTTGCGCTCTACAACTTCGTCGACGTCACACTCACCGATTCAACCATCCTCCGAACCGGGCAGAGCAACATCTCCTACTTCAATACCAGTACTTCGCGCATCCTGAGCGCGACCGACAATCGCTTCGGCGACGCGGGCAACTACGCGATCCGAAACCTGCGGATCGACGATGCTGCCGCCTTCGTGGGCAATACTT
>CAYXVF010000131.1:0-1450 GCA_964468125.1 uncultured Bdellovibrionales bacterium
GCGCAGGAAGCGCACATGAGTTACCCGACCGAAATCGGTTTGATGGCCGGTTTTCGCAGCGCTCGATACTTGGCTACAATCTGAATCGACTCCTTCAACGCACAGCCGAACGCGACGATCTTCAACTGATTGGCGCATGAAGCCAATCCTGGCCGCAGGTAGACTCCAGCTCACGCGGGTCTGAACCCTCAACCATATGACTCCATGGCGCGATCCGCGAGCGAAATTCCCCGACAAACCTTAGCTAGGCGCGCCGCCATGTGAGCGTCGGTGACTCGGTTCGATGACCGAGTCACCTCTCGTGGAACGCTACTGAGTGTCCACTCGGATCGCCACCGCTTTGTGGACCTTCAGCTCTTTCCCTTCGACGGTCGCCGGGTGGTAGACGTTCGGGTCCACCTTGGACTTCCGGAACAGCTCGCCGCCGGGCCCGTTGAAGATGAGACCGTGGGAGCGACCGTCGGGCTCGTTGATGAAGCCGCTGCTGATCGAGATCAGATCCGGCTTGCCTTCGCGCGCGGCAAGGGCTGCGATCATACCTTGGACCACCGGCGAGAGATACGCTTCGCCTTTGCTGAGGTGCGCATTCAGGTTGCTGCGCACGTCACCGTCGACGCGTGCGCGAAACGCGAAGGGCGTGTTCGCGATTTCCTTTGGCTCTTCTCCCGCGTTTCGCGTAATGCCGATGCTTACGGACGCCGAGAGCTCGCGGATCTGGCCAATGCCCGCGGCTTGCGCAGCATCGGTGTGAACGTGGGTGGGGAATTGGGAACGAAACATAGCAGTCTCCCGTGTGAGACGGCCGGCTCGTCGTGTGGTCCATCGGTATCGGCAAACGAACGCGACACGTTGCGGTATGTCGGCGACCGAGGACGAATTAGGAGCTATCTGGGGCTTCCAGCGGGCGTTTTAGGCAAAGACAGTGTTCTTTCGGTAGACCACGAAGTACGCCACGTGTCGCATTTGGATACTGGTCCTGCGGCAGCGACAGGGCTAAGGTTCTGGCCATGCACACAGCCCGTTTGTCATTGGTTCTCCTCTCGTCCCTCTCCCTCGGTCTCGCGGCGTGCGGTGGAGACGACGAGCCCTCCGACACCAACTGTCCTTCGGGGCAGATTTTTTCGACGAGCGAGGGGCGCTGCGTGCCCCGCGATCCGCCGGTTACCGACGCGGACGGAGACGGGGTCGCCGCCGCGGACGACTGCGACGACAACGACGCGAGCCTGGGGGCTACCGCAGACGACGCCGATTGCGATGGTGTGCTGACGGCGGAGGACTGCGACGATTCGGATGACACGGTCGGCAGCAATGCGGGCGACATGGACTGCGACGGGGTAGCGGTCGCCGACGACTGTGACGACATGGACGCGAGCCTCGGCGCCACCTCCGCGGATGCGGACTGCGACGGCGTCCTGACCGCGGACGACTGCGACGACATGGACGATACCAT
>CAYXVF010000131.1:1550-14645 GCA_964468125.1 uncultured Bdellovibrionales bacterium
CGGCAGCAGCGCGATGGACATGGACTGCGATGGTGTGCCCACCGCGAACGATTGCGACGACATGGACGATACCATCGGCAGCAGCGCGATGGACATGGACTGCGATGGTGTGCCCACCGCGAACGATTGCAATGACATGGACGACACGGTCGGCAGCAATGCGATGGACATGGACTGCGATGGGGTCGCCACCGCCGATGACTGCAACGACATGGACGCGAGCCTCGGGGCCACGTCGGCCGACGCGGACTGCGACGGCGTGCTCACGGCCGCAGACTGCGACGACAACGACGCAGGCCTCGGCGCGATTGCGGCCGACGCGGATTGCGACGGCGTGCTCACCGCGGTGGACTGCGATGACAACGACGCGGGCGTTGGCAGCAACGCGGGCGACATGGACTGCGACGGTGTCGCGACGGCCGACGACTGCGACGACATGGACGACAGCCTCGGCGCGATCGCGGAGGATACGGATTGCGACGGCGCGCTCAACGGCGTCGACGAATGTCCAAACGACCCGGAGTACCAAGTGACTCCGCCACCGGTCGTGAACGTGGCGTTCCCAGGGCTCGTCTCGGCGACCAATGGAACGAGCATCACCGTTCGCGGCACCGCGATCGCGGTGTGCGAAACGACGGTCACTGCTGTATCGGCCGACATCAACGGAACGTCCCAGAGTCTGACGATCACGCCCGGAGCGGAGGCCGACTGGAGTTTCAGCACTTCGCTGACCGCGGATGCCATGAACACGTTCGTCGTCACGGCCACGAGCTCGGCAACCCTCGACGGCAGCGCGACCGTGATGCTGCGCCAACACCCCGCGGCCGCCCCCGCTTTCGGCGGCGCGTTCGGGCTCGACGTGGACAGCGCGACCAACACCGCGTATGTCGTTGACAACGCCTTGCCTGGGATCTTTTCGATCGACCTCACGACGGGCGCCACCAATGAATTCTCGGGACCGAACTCCGGTTCCGGTCCGGTTGAAGCGGACTTCAGCGATCCGCAGGGCGGCATCGTCGTCGACAGCGCGAACAATCGGTTGCTCGTGACGGACAACGGGCTCGACGCGATCGTGGCGGTGAGCCTGACCGATGGCGCGCGTTCGATCTTCTCCGACAACAGCACCGACGCCGATGGTCCTGACATCGGCGTGCCCTATGGCATCACCATTGCAAACGGCGTCGCCTACTACGTCGACAGCACGAGCGCGGTCGATGGAGTCGTTGCGGTCAACCTGACCGACGGAGAGCGCACCTCCTTCTCTGACGACAACGCTCCCGGCGTCGCGCAGCCCATCGATTTCGGGACGCCGCGAGACATCGCGTATGACGCGGCCAACAACCGGTTGCTCGTGGTCGACAGCGGGTCCAGTGGCCCCGATGGGGACGCGCTGATCGCCGTGAGCCTCTCCGATGGGTCGCGCGCTGAAGTCGCCCAAACCACGACAGCGCTGTCGCTGGGGACGCCTCGCGGCGTGGCGGTGAGCGGAAATACGGCGTACATCGCGGACACAGGGTCTGGTGTGGATGCGATCATCGCGGTGGATCTGACGGCTGGGGGGACCTTTGGCGACCGTACGATTCTGTCCGACGCAGCGACGGGGACCGGGGAGCCGACCTTCAACAACGCGCGCGGCGTCTACGTCGACACCAACCGGCTGCTCGTCACCGATTCCGATTTCGGGCAGTTGATCGCGGTCTCCACCGAAGTCGCGACCCTGGGGAATCGGGTGTTCATCGAGCCCGCGACTCCCGCGCCGCCTGCGGTGGGTGCCGGTCCGACCATTGCCAGCGCGCAGGGGCTGGCGATCGATCCGGTGAGCGGGCGCGTCTACATCGCCGACACGACTGCTGCAAGCATCCTCGCCTTGGACGTTGGGACCGGAACGCGGTCTGTGGTCGCCGACGACATGAGCGCCGGAACCGTCCTGCTCGATCCACGGGGTCTCGGTTGGGAGGCGATGAACGGCCGGTTGCTCGTCCCAGACGCGACCATCGACGGGATCGTTGCGATCGACCCAGCGACGGGGACCGGAACGCTGATCTCGGACAACGATTCACCCGACGAAACCTCGGGCACGTTCGGTTCCCCGCGCGGGCGCCCCGTGCTCGAAATGGGTGGGGCGTCACTCTTGGTTGCGGACACCGCCCGTGACTCGATCTACCGAGTCGCCCTGGTCGACGGCGAGCGGACCTATTTCGCGACTTCTCCGAACGACGGGTTCTTGGAGGGAGTCCAGTCGCTGGCGATCGATACGCCGAACAATCGAGTTTTCGCAACCACTGGCGGAACGTCCGATCAAGCGGACACTCTGTTGTCATTCGACCTCACGACAGGCACAGAGACCGTCATTGCGAATCTCTCAACCGACACGACGCCCGTTGGCAGTGGTCCAGACATGACGTTCCCCCGGGCGCTCGCTTTCGACCCCGACAATGACCGCGTTCTGGTCTTCGACGTGGATCTCGACGCTATCGTCGCGGTGAGCTTGGGCTCCGGTTTCGCCCGAACCATCATCTCCGACGCGACCACCGGCAATGGAGATCACCTGACGAATCTAGGGGCTGTCGAGAACGCGCTAGACATCGATCGGGCAGCGCAGGTCGCGTTCGCGCTGAACAGCGACTCGGCCGAGGTCATCATGATCGACCTCACAACCGGTGACCAAGTGGTGATCGCTCGGTGAGCGGGGCCTAAGCCGGCGAGAGCCGCCTTCGGGCGGCGTTGAGTACCTCGTCGATCAAATCGTCGGTGGCGCCGAGGTAGCTCTCGGGGGTGGCGGCGGAGTCGAGCTCCTCGCGGGTGAGGTGGGTGCTGATCGCGTCGCTTCTCGCGAGGATCTCGACCATCGTCGAAGAGCCGTCGTCCTGGGCGAGGGCGTCTTTCACCGCACGGTAGGCTTCATCCCGGCCGACCTTCTTCGCCAGCGCGAACATCACCGCTTCCGACATCACGAAGCCGCGGGACTGGGCCACGTTGCTCCGCATGCGCTCGACGTCTACCTCCAGGTTATCGACCATCGACAGAGCTCGCTCGAGCGCCGCCGAGGACACGCACAGGCTTTCGGGGACCAGGGTCCAGCTCAGCATTCGCATCGACACTGCACGCACGTCCACCTGATCCATCATTCGCACGGCCTGCGCTGCGTACGTCGCTCCGAGCTCAAAGAGGGTCTGCACCATGTTTGCATCGCGCGGATTCGTTTTGTGGGGCATGGTGGAGGAGGCCCCCTCCTTCGTGCGGCGACGAAGCTCCTGAGTGGCCGTGCGCCCGAGCATTTCCACATCGTTGGCGAGGCGCAAGAGCGTTCCTTGGATGAGCGAGGCGAGCTGCACCACCTCTGCGATTCCATCTTGGCTGCCGTTCCACGCGCCAAGCGGGGCAGGTAATTCCAGCAGGGCGAGCACGCGGTTACGAATTGCGACGCCGTGCTCGGGAAACGAGGCAAGGGTCCCGACGGCGCCTCCGTACATTCCGACGGTCGCGCGCGGCTCCACCGCGTCCAGGCGGTCGAGGTGTCGCAAGAGCTCCGCGATCACGCCCGCGACTTGCAGACCCCAGGAGGTCACCGAAGCGTCCTGCGAATTGGTGCGCGCGACCATCGCCGTGCGTCGATGCCGGTCCGCCGTTCGGACCAAGGGCTCGAGCAAGGCCACGACCTGAGTCCGCAGGAGTGCGAACGACTGCTTTAGGCGCAGGGCTTGGCTCGAATCCAGAATGTCCTGCGTCGTCGCGCCCCAATGGAAGTACTTGCCGACGAGCGGTCCGCCAGCGGCGGTGACCGCTTCAACGAGCGGCTTGATCGGCATTCCCACTTCGCGGGTGCGATGCCGCATGCGCTCGAGGTCGACGTGTTCGACGCGCGCGGCTTCTTCGATCGCCTCGAGCGCGCCTTCCTCGAATAGGCCCTGCTCATCGAGCGCGCGGGCGATGGCGCGCTCCACCGCGAGCCACGTGCGTACCAGGTTCTCGTCGGACCAAATGGCACGCATCGAATCCGCGCCGTAGAGCTGCGAATATAAGCCACTCATAGACCACTCCTGCTCACTGCAGTCCGTACTGAATGAGCAGCACAGTCAAGAGGGCGGCGCTGAGCGGGATGAGATTTCGACGAGCAACGTCCAAAGCGGGCACCTGGGCGATCTCTGCGGTCGCGATCACGACTCCCGCGATCGGAGAGACACTGCGACCCATGCTCGCGGAGAGCTGCATCGGGAGGATCAGCGGGAGCGCCTTCGTATTCAGCCCCGCCGCGATATCGGGGACTAGGGGACCGAAGCCAAAGAAAGAGGCGTTGCCGCTCCCCATGAGCATCGACGCCAAGAAAATCAGAACGCTCATCAAGATCCCAATGCCCACGGCCGCGAGCCCGAGACCCGATGCCATGGTGACCAAGGCGTGGATCAGGCCGAGGCTGATCAGCCCCTTCGAGAACATGTCCGCGGCGATAATCAGCGTGACCACCGAGCTGAAGATACTGGCCATGCCTTTCCAGAAGATCTTCAGCGACTGCAGGGAACGGGTGAGGTCGCGCACGCGAAAGGCGTGAATCACCGCGGCGATCCCCATGCTCGTGAACATCGCGGTGGTGGTGTCGAGCTTGATCGGCTCGGGGAAGAACGAGAAGATCTCGGAGAACACCAGGAGGAGGATCAGAGGCAACACCGGAAAGAGCGCATAGAAGGAAGGCGCGCGTTCGGCTTCCGTGTCCGACTGAGTGTGTTCGACTGGCTCCTCCACGCGACCGCGGTCAAAGGCTCGGTTTACGAAGAAATAGGTCACCGCCATGACGATGCTGGCGGGGATGACGAGTGGGATCTGCCCCGACGCAAAAAACTCCACCACCGGGACGTTCAGAATCCCCGCCGCCCGGGCGGTGATCGCGGACGCGGGACCAATGCCGAAGGACGTGCAGGACACGATCACCGACACGGCGCTCAGGCGACTGACCCCGAGCTTGACGATCAGCGGAAACACCGAGGCCATCAGAAGCAAGCCCAAGCCCGCTGCCGACGGAATGCACACAAACAGCAGCTGGCCCAAGGGAATCACGAGCGAGGTCGTGGCGTAGGGGTAGTGACTGAACCACCGCAACGGTTTTGTCGCGATGCGCACCAACGCCTGGCTCGCGCCGATGTCGTCCATGTAGGCGACGAAACCGCCAATGGCCATGATCATGAGACCCACGCCAGCGAGTGTCTCAGCGAAGGACGTCTGAATGTAACGGAACAGGTCGAAGAATACGCTGCCGGTGGGGCGTTCTAGAGGCGGAAGCTCGTAGCCGATGAAGAGGGACACCACCAGCATGAGCAAGCCCGCGACCAGAAGCACCGCGTGCGGATAGAACCCCTTGAGCAGGCTCCAGGCGACGATCGCGATGAAGAGGCACGCGAGGATCGGGCCGAGGATCGGCAACACAGCTCCTTAGAAGGACGTACCGTCGGCTCGGGTTCCCGGCGAAAAGAGCACGCCCTCTTCCAGTTCCGCGTGCTGAACGAAGTCTGAATTGGGGTCGAGATCCGACACGCGGGTATAGGATTCATTCGGATTGTTCGAGAGCGGCTCGACGTCGAAGGTCAAGAGCACGAGTCCACTCGGTCGCTGTACCGTGAGGATATCTCCTCCGTTGTTCAGATTGAGGCGATTCTCAAACCCGTTCGCCGTCTGTACCACCGAGCCTCCGAAGCTTCCGGTTGGAGTTCCTCCGCCAAACACGACGAGCCCTTGATTGGGTGCGAGGGTCGTCCCGTTGTCGATCACGTGACGAGGTGTCCCCATCGTGAGGGCGTCCGAGTCGTAGACCTCGATGCCGCTCAGGTCGACCGTCTCTGTGCCTATGTTCACGATTTCGATGAACTCGTCGTCGTCTGGATCGCGGCCCCCGTCGCCGTTCGCATCCCCCGCGATCTCATCCGGGGGATCGTAGAGCACTTCGTTGAGCATGATCGTGAGCACGCCGTCGTCGTCGGTGAGAGGAATCGTGATCGTCGTCGTCGCACCCTGGGCCCCCACGATGTTCGTCGCTTCGATGACGATGGTCTCCCCGCCTTCTTCGTTGCTGTCGTCGAGTGCGGTGAGCGTGACCGGGGCGCTCTCCGTTTCGCCGATGACGATCGAGAGCGACGTGCCCGAGAGAGTGAAGTCCACTCCTTCCGTCGCCGTCCCGGATACCAACAGATCCAAGGACACTGCTTCTTCCGCGGCCCGATTCAATCTGGCCCTGAGCGTCACGGTGCCGCCGCCCTCTTCCAGAGATGACGGGGTGGCGACGAGCGAGAGCTGCACGGGAGCCAGCGACTCGGGGATCACGCCGGCGCGACTCTCACTGGGGACGGCGTTGTAAATCGCATCGGGGACAACGATATCCTCCGTGCTCGGATCACCATCGGGTCCCGGATTGTCGCTGAGGTCGAGCACCTCGGAGACGTCCGTATTGTTGGTGAGATCGATCGCTGTGAGGTTGTGCCCGGGCAGGAAGAGGTGAACGAGTTGCGTATTGTTCGAGAGATCGATCGTGCTGAGTTTCTGGTCGTCACCCGCGTCGGAGCTCGCCCGATAGCGCAGTACCTCGAGTGCCGTATTGCTCCTCAGGTCGAGATCGCCGACCAGATTGAAGTTCATTGCCAGCTCTGTGAGCTGCGTCAGCGCGGACGCGTCCAACGTCGTCACCGCGTTAGAGGTCAGGGTCAGAACCTGGAGGCCGGTGAAGAACTGCAGGCCGTCGAGATTCGTGATTTTGTCCTCGGCCGTGCGGACCCCGGCGTTCATCAGCTCGGTCACCGCGGAGCTCGTCTTTGATAGGGAGAGCTCGGTCACCGAGCTCACGGCGGCGACGTCGATCGAATAGAGACTCGCGGCGAGCGCCTCGTTTTCAACGACACCCTCGATGTTGAGAAAGGCGAGGTACTCGCCGAACGCATCGTCGACGATCGGGTAGAGCTCGCGATCATCGGGAGGAGGGATGTCCACGTCGTCGGTCGTGCACGCCAGGCCAGACGCCAGCGCGAGCGCGACACACGCGAATCTGATCCTCATGCAAACCTCCTCGGTCCGAGTTGTGTAATCGTATCAGGTTCCCCGACCAGCTCAAACGGAGTAGGTTCCAATCATGCGATTCCTACTCGTGGCTCTGGTGCTGTTGGCAACCGCTTGCGACCGAAACGACTTCGTGGAGCTCGAGGGTCTCTCCGGCAAGGGAAGCTTCCTGTTTGGCTCCGGCGAAATCCCGGCTCCGGTGGAGGTGTTTTACTACGTGCCGCGTACCGCTTCGGCAGCGTCGCCGGTGTTGATCGCGCTGCACGGGAACGGCCGAGACGCGGCGGCCACACGCGACGAGTGGATCACCAAGTCGGAAGAGTACGGGGTCATCGTGTTCGCCCCCCTCTTCGATGATGGGGGCTATCCGAGCAGCTCCGGCTATATACTCGGCAACGTGTTCGAAGACGGCGAAAGACCCACCGCCGACGGGCTCAATCCCGAGAGCGAATGGGCCTTTTCGGTGATCGAACCGCTCTTTGACGACATAAAGCGACTCACGAACAGCAGCGCCGAGTGTTACGACGTTTTTGGCCACTCGGCGGGAGCGCAGTTCACCCATCGCCTTGCGCTCTTCGTCCCGGACGGGCGCTACGACCGGCTGGTTGCCGCAAATTCCGGTTGGTACACGGTGCCCGACCTGGCGATCACCTATCCCTACGGGCTGGAGATCACTCCGGTGACCGGGACTGGGTTCTTCGATCTGCCGCTCATTGTCTTTCTCGGCGACCAGGACACCGACCCGAACAGCGCCGGTTTGCGACACACAGACGAGGCCGATGCCCAAGGACTCAATCGTTTCACCCGGGGGCAATATTTCTTCCGGGAGAGCGCGCGGATTGCGACGGAGCAGGGAGCCACCTTCTCCTGGCAGCTCGAGACGACTGCCGGTGTGGGCCACAACAGCTCTCAAATGGCTCAGAGGGCTGCGGACTTGCTCTACTAGGAAGCTGCCCCGATCAGATTCTCACCTGGATCAGTAGCTCTCCGCTATCGATCACCGGACCGCCGGTGACTTCCACTTGCTCGAAGCTCAGCTGGGCTTTGAGTGCCTGGTCAAAGAAGTACCAGTTCAGGCTCGCGCCCCATGCGGTTGTGTCTTTGAGAAGCGAGGTCTCGTACTTGGGGAATTCGTCGTAGAGCTCGCTGTAGCGCAGGTCGATGCCGAGACCAAAGTCGAAGACGTAACCCAACTGGCCGTTGAAGCCGTCGCCCAAGAACAAGAACTCGCTGATCTGGCGTCGGAACAGCCGATTGTTCCCGCCCTCATCGGTGAAGGTGCCTTGGAGACCGGTGGCGGTGGCGTTCGTATACTCGATGAGGAGCGAAGCCCCCTGCCATTTCACCAGCAGGTCGGCAAAGATCTGCACGTAATCCGGCTGCTGAAGCCCTCCGAATTGGTCGTAGAGCTGAAACTCACCGTGACCCGCGCCACGTGCTTCGCTGGCGCCGTCGTTGTAGCTGATCGAAGCGCCGATCACGAGCTTCGGTGTCGGCTCGCGGGTCAGGTCGGCCACTGAGTCTTTGCCTGGCCCGGTGAAGTCGCCGAAGGGCAACACATCGAGGCGGCCGCCCCACTTGAGGCCCCCGACGTCGCGATCGCGCGAGTCGACCCCGAAGGAGTTTCGACCGTCGCCGGAAGTGATTGACAGCTGTGGACGGATGAGCGCGGGACCCACCGGAATCTCAAAATCGAGGAAACCTCCGAGCTCACGTCCGCTCTCGGAGAATGTGCGCGAGAGCAGGCTACGGTCGGTGAAGGAGAGAAACGGGGCGTCGCTCTGCGCCTCTCGGTTCAGCGCCGTGGTCAGCCGTTGGCCGAAGGTAAACGTCATCCACTGGACCGGCGTGTAGGAGAACCACGCGTCGAGGAGCGGCTCGGCGAGAACGAAATCGGACTGAACGAAATATTTCAGCGCGTCGTCGTAGAACTCTCCGGACAAGACGAGGCGGACCCGATTCACCCGCAGAAATTGATCCCGATCTCCTCCGCTCTGCTCGAGGCCCAAGCTCGGCTGGATCATGCCTCCAAAGCCGATGCGATGGCCCTCCTCCTCAAAGTCGAAGCGGATGCCTTGGCCGAGGGCGTAGGTGCTGCGCGTTCGGGGCGCGTCGACGTAGGGTCGCGCCTCTGGCGTGACGATCGTGCTCGCGGGTGGAACCTCGAGGGTGCCTTCTTCTCCTTCATTCTCTGCCGTTGCCGTCCCGTCGACAGCCGGTGGCAGGGATTCGATTTCAGAGCCGGTTTCCGCCTCTCCCTCGGTGGTGGCGTCGACCTGGAGGTCGAGGTCGACCTCGTCTTCGGTCTCGGTCATCTCTTCCGTCGGTACGTCGTCCGTTTGCGCGAAGGACGGCGTAGGGGTGAGCAGCATGGCCAGGACGAGCGAGCCCACCAGGAGCACAATTCTCATCATCATCGCTCTCCCTGTCTTTCAGTGTCATCTAGGGGACTCATCAATCGGTAGACCGGCAACTCGCTGCCCGCTCGAGTCTCGAGCACCGAATAGGAGACGAAGCTATTCGATGCTTCAGGCTCCAGCGTCTCGATCGCGAGACCCACTTTCGATTGATCCATTCGCACGACGTAGGTTCCCGCCGGAAAAGTCATGGTCTTCTGAGTGACCTCAGTGCGGACGGTTTGTCGATACACGCCCTCATAGAGCTGCGACGCTTCGCCGTGCTCCGTGACCCGATAGCGCTCGACGGTGAAACTCTGCGCGCTCTGGAGCTGATCTACCTGGACCCCCAAGGTCCTGAGACGCATCACGGCGGCCTGCGCTTCTGGAAGGAGAAGGTAGGCGTAGGGGCGTTTGCGCACGAGGCGTGGAATCGAATCCAGGGCGTTACGCACGGTCACCTCGACATCGATTGGACGCTCCAGCGCCACGTCCACCGCGTCGAGCGTTCCGCGGCTGACGCGGCGGGCACTGCGGACGACGACCGGCGTGCGGTTCGCCGCGGTCTGCGCGAGCACCTCTCGGACTCGTTCAGCGTGTTCTTTGGAGCTACGAAGGTACTGGCTCGCGATCCGATAGGTGGTCATGACTCGGCGCGTGAAGGAGTCGCGGCCAAGGGCAACGCCGCGAACTTCGATCAAGGACGACACGGTGTTGGCCAGAGCGAAATTCGTGGCGCTCGAGCGCGCGTTCGTCGAGCCCTGGTTGAACTGCACTTCATCGTAATACTTGTGCGTGGTGACGTAGTCGTGGCTGCGTAGGTCGTGCCGTTCCGCCTCCGCCCGCGCTTCGGCGACGAAGGTGTCGGCGATGAGTGAGCGCAATGAGGCGGGTACGTTCAGGTTTCCGGTGTAGAGGAACATCACGTCGTAGAGGTGGGCGACGCCGCGTTTCCCGAAGACGCGAAAATCGCGGCGATAGGCGCGGAACTCGTGAAAGTCCACGGCTACGTGGGGGGCGAACGCGTTGAAGGCGGACTTGAGGAGGGTCGTCTCAGGGATCATGATCTTCGTCTGGTCCCGATTGAGATCCAGGCCATTCGCCGCCGCGCGCCACTGCCGCTCAAAGCCGTCGACGTTGGCGCAGGGAATGACCGCGAGCTCAATCGCGTCGAGCACCTTCGCCTGCTCTGGGTCTTCGAGGAGCTGTTGGAGCAGGTGGAGCAGTCCTTCCGTGCTCGCCGGCTCGTCCCCGTGGAGCCCGCCTTGAAAGAAGACCCGCAGGGGGTCCGCGTGCCCTGACCAGTTGCCCAAAAAGACAATCGGAATGTCTCGGCCTTTCTGGGAGGTGCCCACGGATTCGATCCGGATCCGTTCCCCGTGGGTGGAAACGAGGGCATCGAGAAAGGCGGTGAGCTCTTGGTGCGTAGTAAAGCCCGAGCTCTTGCGAAAGGCGGGAGTGCTGAGCTCGACATCCGGATCGGGATAGAGCTTCTCCGTGATGCCCGGGGGCTGCGGCGAGAGGGGCGCGCATCCGAAGGCCGCCAAGGCGACTATGGAGCCGAAGGTTCGCATCAGAAGGCAAAGGTGGTCTGGGCCCGAACGATGAGCTCGTCTCCGTCTGTTGGCTCACCGAAGAAGTCGTTGGTCCCCTCGTTCGCATCGACGTAGGTGACCGAGGCTTGGATCTTGGCGCTGTAGTCGTTGAAAAAATGGTGGCTGACACCCGCGGTGTAGTAATTCGGGCGGTTGTAGAAGGTGCCGTTGTTCAGGAAGGAATTTTCGTCCGCGTCCAGGTTTGTGTAGCGCACGTCGAAGGATGTTCCGAAGTCAAAGATATAGCCGAGTTGGAGGTTGTAACCTTTCCCCAGCATCATGCGTCGCTTGACGTAGTTCTCTACGCCGCCCTCAAAGGAACGTGAAATGCTCCCGTCGTCGCGGACGCGCTGGGTGATGTCATCGGGAACATTGGCGTGGGTGTAGTTGAACTCACCGAGCGCCGAGAACCCGGCATACTTGAAGAGGAAGTCGACACTGAGCTTGCCAAAATCGGGAAGGCTCTCTTCGTCGTTGTCGTTGAGGTAGATGATGTCGCCGCTTCCTCGGCCACGTCGACTGCTGACCCCGACATTGTAACTGTAGGCGGTGCCTACGACGAGCTTCGGCGTGAGCTCCCGGACGATGTCGACCTGGCGGAACTGCCCCTTGTTGCTGAATAGACCGAAAGGCAGGTAATCGATGCGGCCGCCGTACTTGAGCCCGCCACGGTCGTCCAAGAAGGCATTTTCGCCGTCGCCGTTGGTGACGATCAGGTAAGGGCGAATGTAGTGCTGGCTCTGTCCGACCCGGATGCGGTCCTCGAGGAAGAAGCCAAACTCGCGAATCGCTGCGAACGCCGAGGTCACGCGACTGCGTTCGATGAACTGCAGCGTGTGGGAGCGCATGACCAGCTCGCGGTTGTCGGTGAACGTCGGCCGCTGGCCAAAGGTCAATTTGAGCGTTCGGGTGAAGTTGTACGAGACGAACGCGTCGAGGAGAAGACTGTCGGTTGGGTCGCCGGTCTCTGAGTTTCCGGTGAGGTCGATCTGGAGGCGAAAACGCAGGCGTTGCGGTGGAGCGCTGCCATCGAGGCGCAGGCGGGCACGTCGGATCCGGAAGCGTTGATTGGCGCCCTCGGGGCCCGAGCCAAGATAATTCAGGCTCTCGGCGGCGGGCTGCAGGTACCCGGATAGGGTCAGGCCGTACGAGCCGGGCTTCGAGACCGTCAGCCCTTCGCTCGGTTCGTATTTGTGAACGCCGGGGTTTTCCGCGCGAACCGGCTCCGCGATGAAGAGCATCGCAAGCGCCGCGGACCAGAAGGCATTGCGCGGCATGATGGTCGCTGTCAGGGCACGTGTTATTCTACGACCCTATGCGATCTTCCAGGTGGGAAAAAGACTACGCGAGCTTCGGAAAACTCGCGGCGATGTCGTCGCCGGTGTAGTCCGCGACCCAACCGGACGGGTCGTTGAACAGGCGAATGCAGGTGAAGGCCGGGGTGGAGCCCATGTCGAACCAGTGCTTAGTACCCGCCGGCACGGAGATCAAATCGTCCTTGGTGCAGAGCATGGAGAAGACTCTGCCCTCGGCATGGATCACGAATAGGCCCGACCCGCGCACAAAGAAGCGGACCTCGTCCTCCGAATGGGTGTGCTCGCTCAGGAACTTGTTCCGGAAGGCGACTTTGTCCGGATGGTCCGGGTTCATGCTGATCACGTCGTAGGTCTGATAGCCCCGCTCCTGCACGAGCCGGTCAATATCGTCTCTGTAGGCGGCGAGAATGGTGTCGCTGTCCGCGTCGTCAACGAGGTCCCGGTCCGTGCTCCAGCGCTCGAGCATGATCCCGGCCGGGGCGAGCGCGGCTTTGATCTCCTCGAAGTCCTCGCTGTCGAGGAGCGGCATCTCGGGGTTCTTTTCTTCGTAGACGGTCAGTCGGCTCATGTTGGGATCCACCTCCTGGCACGAATCTAGTCACAGGCGCCGGCAAAATCACCCCTCTGCCGCGCGGTGCAGATGGGTTTTGGAAAACGGATTCGGAGCTGATACCTGACAACCTTGGCAGGCGTAGCTTGCGCGTCCTACCGGAAGCGCTTCTACCAACCGGCAATACCTGATACATCGATTGG
>CAYXVF010000132.1:0-14633 GCA_964468125.1 uncultured Bdellovibrionales bacterium
CTTCGGCTGTGGTGCGACCGGCTGTGGTGCGACCGGCTGCGGTGCGACCGGCTGTGGTGCGACCGGCTGCGCCGCAGGCACTGAAGGGGCGGCGGCCGGCGTCGGTGCGGTTGGCATCGGTGCGGCCGGCTGCGGTGCGGCGGGCTGCGGTGCGGCCGGCTGAGGCGGCGCAAAGGGCTCTGCCGCGGCCGGTGCTGTGGCGGCAGGTGCCGAGGGCGTTTCGCTCGGCGCCGAAGGCGCTGCGGGGGGAAATGTTGCGGCCGCTGGCGGCGGAGGCGTTGCGGGTCGCGGAGCCGGCGCGCTCGGCGGCGTCCCGGCGGCGGGGCGGCCCGTTGCCGGAGGCGCCGGCGGGGCAGCCGAAGCGCTCGGGGGAGCCGGCGGCGCGGTGGCGGCGCCCGAGGAGGGAGGCGGAAGGGGGCTTCCCGGTCGTGCGATCGCGCTCGGCGGCGGCGGTGGTGCACCGGTGCTCGGCATCATCGGGCTTCCCGGAGGCGGCGTCGGCGATCCCGGTCGTGGCGCTGGCGGGGCGGCGCTCGGTGGCGGCGGCGCGCTCGGCGCCGGTGCTCTCGGTGCGGCCGCGCTCGGCGGGGGAGGCGTAGACGGGATGCCCGGAGCGAAATGTGGTGCTGCGGGGGGCGTCGCAGCCGCCGGTGCTGGCGCAGGCGTCGGGGCCGGCGTGGCCCGTGTAGGTGTAGGTACAGGTGCAGGTGCAGGTGCAGGTGCAGCTGCGGCTGCAGCTGCGGCCGTGGCTGCGGCGGTCGGGATCGGATTCGGGGCTGCGGTCGTGGCTTCGCCCACGAGGTCCTTGACCGTGTTGATCACCGCCTGCGTCTCGAAGGGCTTGGCGAGCTGACCGTCCGCACCCACCCCCTGAGCCCGGCCTTCGTCTACGGGCTCGGCCTTCGAGCCCATCAGGACGACCTTGGCGCCCTGCGTGTCCGGGTCGGACTTGAGGTTCTGACAGACGGAGTAGCCGTCCATGTCGTCCATCTTGAGATCGACGAGAATCACCGAAGGCCTCAGCTGCTTGGCGAGCGCCATGCCCTCGCTGCCACTCGAAGCGGTCGCGACCTCAAACGGCTCGGCGGCGAAGGTGATCTGAATGGCTCGCCGAATGGTCGAGCTGTCATCTACGACGAGTACTTGATGAGACATGGCCCCTCACTTCATCCTTCGCGCGTTACGCAATTTTCCCACAGTCGATCGGTGTCGACCCACCAGAACGTTTGCCCCGCGGTCTGGGCGCGTTGTGCGCCCGGCGCGCGCGCTCCCGGCGATGGAATCTCGGCGCTGTCGGCCCCGCGCCCATCGGAATCCAAAAACGACCAGCTGGAGTAAACCCGCCCTGTCTCATCGATCGAGAGTCCGACAGGTTCTCCCCGTACCTGCACGATCACGACCAGCTCCTCCTCGCGAACGCCTCGAGGCTCCAGGGCCAGGAGAGGCACGTAACCATCCTGGTGGGCGATGAGTCCGAGATGCTCGGGCAGCGATTCGGGAATGGGAATGACATCGGTCGCGAGTGTGATGCGGTCTACCTGCTCGATCGAGAGTCCGAGAGCGGCGCCCCCCACTGACACGGTCATCACCGGACCGACCTCAGACGGATCGGAGTGCGCTCCCGTCATACCTTTCGCTTTTAGCCCCGATCCCCTACCCGGTCAAATTTCGTTAGCGAGCCTCGGCAGTTAGCTCGACGAGCGCGGCGAGCGACAGCACGAGGAGCACCGCTCCCTCGTGCTCGAGGCACCCCTCAAACAGATCCGCTCGGCCGAGCCCGAGGGTGGGGAAGGGACGGGTGGGTGCGGAGCTATTGAAGTGCCGAATTCGGTCGATCGCGATCCCGAAAACCCCATCGTCGCCGTGCTGCAGCCAAACCACCCATGGTGCTACGGTGCGCTGCGCGCCGCCCCAGCGGTGCGCGAGATCGAGAAAGGGCAGCGCCGCATCCGCGCTGCGCTCGAGACCTACATCCTGATCCACCGACACCACCGAGTCCGCGGGCACGCAAACGCGATAGCCCGCGCAGTCCAATCGGACCCACGACCGGATCGCCGAGGCTTGCCGTGACGCATCGCTGCTGGGCTCACCCTTCATTTGTGACTCCCCTCGGCCTCGCGATACACTCCCGGCCATGCGGACGCATCGTTCGAGCCTGCGCTCATTCCCCATCATCCTCGCTGTTGCGCTCGTCGGATGCCAAAACTATCCCTTCGAGCTGCGCGAGCCGAGTCGGGTCGACGCGCGTCAAATCACCGAGGTCGTCGCTCAGCTCACCCCCGCGGACATCTTGTTTGTCATCGACAACAGCGGGTCCATGGGCGAGGAGATTCAAGAGCTTCAGAACAATCTCGAGCTGTTCTTGAATGCTCTGTCGGTCAGCGACAACGATTTTCAGGTCGGGATCATAACGACCGACATGGAATGCAACATACCCACCAACGATTGCGCCGAACTGAACCCCACCACCTCGGTCGCATGTTGCCAGCAGCTCGCGCTCAATCCTTCGGGGCTCTGCGAAGAGCGCGACCAGGACGCGGACGGAGTGTTCGAGACCTCAACGTGCGACGGTGGACGTTTGCGCTCCGCCATTCCGAACGGAAGACGGGTCTTTCCCAGGCCCAGCGCGAGCGAACGCGACGCGTGGCTGGCGGAGGTGAACCAAGCGATCGACCTTGCGAGCAACAACCTGCGCGGCTCGACCATGGAGGCTGGGCTCGCCGCGCTAAACGAAGCGGTCGCCTGCGCCGTTGGCGATCCTGAATGTTCGGACTCGCGAGTGGCGGACCTGAACCAAGGCTTCATTCGTGAGGGAGCGGACCTCGTCGTGATCTTCGTGAGCGACGAGGACGATTGCAGTGTCGCGAATCCAACGATTTGGGATCGGCCGCCGAACAACTCGAACCCCCTCGATCAGCAGACGCATTTCTGCAGCGCGCTCGACTGCTACGCCTATTACGGTGACGGCGATTCCAACGGCAATGGCGTGCACGACTTCATCGACGAAGGCGTGGCGGGAGGGCCATTCAGCGGCCTCTTGTGCGACGACGCCACGAAGCGCATGGAGAATCCGCCGGGACTCTCCCCCGTTGCCGCTTTGCTCGACACGCTCGTGGCGCTCAAGGGCGGTGACGTGTCCGCCGTGCGTGCGGCGGGTATTCTGTCCGCGACGGCCGAGGCGGGTGCGCCGCTCGGTTTCGACACGAACGGCTGCTTCAATCGGACCACCGGACCGAGTCCAGACTGCGGCTGCCTTCAGAACAGCCCCTTGGAAGCGTACTGCTACGTCACCGAGCGCAACGGAGCGGGCGCGGACGGTGGCAACCAGCGCGCTCGGATCCCCGTCGGCATGGGCGGCACCTTCTCCGGAGGCTGCTCCGCGATGCCAGGGGGGCGCTACGGCGAATTCTTGGAGCTCCTGGCGGCGCGCCGAGTGGAGTCCGGGCAACGACCGGACACGTTGGTGGATTCGATCTGTCGCGACCGTTATGACGAAACTCTAGAACGCATCGTCAACAACGTCATTTTGTCGAATTGTTTCGATCTCGGCACCCCGCCCACCACGACCGACGACCTCCGCGTCACGTATAATGGCAGCACGCTGCCAAACGTGGAGGTGGCGGGCTCCGAGCAGGGGTACAGTTGGATCGAAGGGAGCCAGGAAGTCTGCCTCGAAGGAGGCTTGAGCAAATCGATCAACGACCGGGTGGAAATCGTCCTCCTCGGATCGGAATGAAGGAACTCATCGTCATGCTGATGCTCCGCCGTGTCGCACCTGTCACCCTTGCCCTGGTGTTGGGCTGCCAGACCTACGACTTCACCTTTCAGCCGGACACTGACCTCCAGCAGGTGGACCTCGACTTCTTGGTCCAGACTCCGTCGCAGGCGGACATCCTCTTCGTGGTCGACAACTCGATCTCCATGACCGAGGAGCAGGCCGCTCTCATCGATTCCTTTGACGCATTCATCAATGACCTGTCCCGGAGCGATACGGCCTACCGCATTGGCGTGGTCTCCACCGACGCGGTGGGCTGGTCGAGCCAGCTCGAAGGAGATTGCGCAGGCGATCCTTTCCCAAACCCGCTGCAGAACGGCTTTGGCGGCAAGGGCAACTGCACCCTCGGCGCCGTGAACCAGCTCGCCTATCCGCACGACGGAGCCCGCGGCCGACTTCTTGCGGCCTACGACAGCGACGTCTACGACACGACGGATCCAGCGTACGCGAGCTTCACCGAAGACCAGCGCGACGCGCTTCGGCGTCTTTTCCCGACGGGTCCGAATACGGGGCCCTGTGTGATCGACGAGAGTGACGCGACGCAGGTGGGCACCTTCTACGACTCGCCGACGCCGTGCGACGCGGACCATCCGCCGCGTCGTGCGCAGGGCACGGAAGGTGCCGAGTGGGTGATCGATCGCGAGCTGACGAACCTCAACGCCTGCAACGCCTGCGGCTGCGGTGAAGGGGAGTGCGAGCGCGGCAATGCGTGTTTCGACAACTGCGCCACGCCGGTGGCCGGGGCTTATGTGCGGGCCGTGTTTCGAGCCAACATTCGCGGGCTCGGCACCGCGGGGCAGGGCTGGGAGCAGGGAATGCGCGCCGGCTTGCTCGCCATCGGCGTCGAGCCCGCAGACCCGAGCGAAGAGCTTGCTTTGAACCCGGTCAACGACCTGACCGATCCAACCCGCCCGGCGAACGAAGCACCGAATACGTACACGGTAGTCGATGAGCTCGGGAACACCTTCCGCACTTCGTGGTTCCGCGAGGACGCGCTCTTTGCGATGATGTTCGTCACCGACGAGCAAGACTGCTCGATGAGCCAGGCCTTCTTTGACAGTGGCAAGTCCTGCTTTGAGGAGGGCTGCGACCTGAACCCCGCCAACAACCGGCCGACCGGTTCCGTGTGTTACCAAAGCATCGGTCAGGCGAACCTCGTTGCGCCGAGTCAGATGTCGCGCTTGCTGCTGCGAAAAAAAGGAGACGTGGAAAGCCGGGTCGCGATCGGATTGATCGGTGGGCTGACGCGTCCGGACCCGGACAACCGATCCGTGGCCGTCGCCGACGACTGCGTGGCGAACGCTCCCGTTCCGGCCGGCGAGGTCGAGCCCACTCCCGACACCCAGTGTCGGTGCGTCACGGGACTCCCGGACGTGCGTTGGTGCGACTTCACCGACAACGCGAGCGCGGCATCGGCGCCACCAACGTGCGACGCCCTCGGGGGCGACCGCTACACGGAATTCGGCGATTTCTTCCCTCGAAAGACCTACGAATCCGTCTGCCGGGCAGATTTTTCCCAGGCGCTGATCGACTTTGGCAACATCGCCAAGCTCTCCTGCTTTGACCTAAACGAGATCAGCCCCGCGAACGGTGACCCGTCGAACGTGCGAGTCCTTCGTGCACCGCGCAATCTCGCCGAAATCGGTGACGCCCCGCGGTTGCTGCCGCGAACCACCAACGGCTCTGACGAGGAGGGTTGGTACTACGTGCCCGGGGAGGACGGTGCAGGCGATCAGATCTGCCTCAACCGGATCGATCGGCTCATCGGTGATCGCTATGTGATCAGCATCTTGAGCACGGACCTCGTCGATCCACGGCGGTCGATCCCGACCGAGCAGTGATCACTCCCAGCGAATCGTCTGCATCAGGGTGAGAAGGCTGTAGGCCGCGAGGAAAAGGGCCGCAAGGACGAGCGCGAAGTCGTAGAGGTCGCGGACGCGCGTGAGCTCTTCGATCGCGTCAGAGTCGATCTCTTCGCCGTGGGCGATTCCATCTTCCATCACCGCCCGCACGTTGCGGCGGACCCGGAGGTGATTCCGGATCGCCCAACCCACGGCGAGCGCCACCCCCAGCCCGAAGGTGATCACGAAGAGCGTATTGACCGCTCCGCGCACGCGGGCGCGACGCTCATCCACGGCGGCCGCGCGCTCCTCGACCGTGGTGCGAACCAGAAGGTTGCCGACCGTGTTGGGCACGACCCGGCTGAGCGCCATCTCACCGAAGCGCTTCCGCGCCGCCCCTTCTGCTGCGAGCGCGGCGTCGAGGGACGGATCACTGCCGGGAAAGCCACTGAGGGCTCTCACGGCGTCGGTCACTGCGTCTTCCGGGGGATCTTCGCTCACCCAAAGGTGAATCGATGAGCTGCTGTGCTCGGGCGCGAAGATACTACGATACACGTCGATGCGCGCGAGTCCTTCGTAGTCTGGGGGTATGGGCACCGAGGTCTCGAGCCGGCCGCTGCTCGCCGGGAGCATAACCGCGTAGACCAGCGTGCTGCCGACCCAGAGATCGATGTAGAGCGGCTCGCGCACCGGCAGGGTGCGAACGACGAGCTGCACTTCGTCACCGGGCCGCGCGAAGGCCGATGGATCTGTTTCCGCCACCAGTTGGCGCTGCTCGTTCGAGATACTCACCGTTCGCGAGAGTCCCGGAGCCTCGCCGATCGTAAACGCGTAGCCGATGGGTGAGGGGCGCGGAAGCCATCGAAGGTCAAAGAGCCCGTCTTCGTCGGTGTCCGCGCGAAAGCTCGGGTTGTCGCTGTGGACCGCCGTCGCTCCGTCTCCGGCGCTCACCCAGCCCACGACCGCGTTCTCCAGGCCGTCGACGAGCACGCCGGAGCGCGGGTAGAGGCGCAGCTCATAGGGCGAGCCCTCCTTGGGACGCGCACGCTTCGAGAGCAGCTCTCGGTGGGAGAGAATGCGCGCGCGCGCACCCTCCGGTGCATCGACGGCGCGCAGGGTTTGAGTGAACCGGTCTTCGCCGAGCTCTGTTGTCACCCGTAGCTCCGCGGTTGCACCGTCCGCCAAGTCCGGCGGCACGCGAAAGGAGAGCTCGCCTATCGGACCGCCGAGCGGCACCCGCGCCCGCTCGCCGCGTGCGTCGCGGAGCACGAGCTCTCCGCCGGTGATCGGGATGCGCCGCATGTTGCCCCGGGGGTCCGCGGCCACGACGCGAAAATGCGCATCGTGCCCCCTCCACACCCGCGAGGAGCCGTAGAGCAGGGTGCCAAAGCTCAGGTCTAGGGTGGAGAGGTGAATCGAGAGCACCATCGTGACGAAGAGGACCGCACCGAAAGCGCCAGCGGCGATCCGCACGCGCCGCGCTTCTCGCTCCTCGTGGGGATCCACGAAGGGGTGCTCGGGTTCCTCGGAGAGCTCATTCATACTCGTGTCAGAACGCACAGAAGAGCTGGTCGAAGTTGTCATCCTGCAAGAAGCCCTGGAGGCAGGGCTCGGAGTCGATGCAGACTACCTGTGCCGTCGACGCGTCGAGCTCGACAGTCGGGTCGTTGTCAGGGACGACCACCTCGCGCACGTTGCGCACGACTCCTGCGGCGTCAAACTCAAAGCGAATCGTGTGAACGAGCGGGCCCTGAAGCTCCGCCGGGTAGGATGGGTCACCGAGCTCGCGCCAACTGACAGTCAGTGTATTGCTGCTGCTGGGGGGAGGGGGCCTCGAATCGAAGAGGAGGTCGTCGAAGAAGTCGTTGCCTTCGAGGGAGAGGGGCGGCCCCACGAACCATTGAAAGGTGTCGCCACTGACGTCGTCAAAACCCGCCCAGCGCGCGAGGGTGCGCACCTCGACGAACAAGAAGGAGGCGTCGTCGTCATCCGGGCGTGGCCCTTGCTCGAGAATGAAGCGCCGGATCGCGGCGGGCGAGACCGGTTGACCGTTTGGGTAGAGGACGCGTTTGATCCAGAGGGGCGACAGGGAGGCGTCGACCAGAGTCCTGCTCAGCGTTGGGTTGACCGTGTCCTGATAGCTGAGCTCCACGGCGGAGCCGCCGGTCACTCTGAGACTGCCGCTCGCGGTGGAGGCTTCACCGCGGGAGGCGAGGTCGCGCACCTCGTCGATTCGCGCGCAGAGATTGGCCGACGCGCTCAGGCTCGCGTCCGTCCCGCCGGCACCCGCGCCGACCTCCGGGACAAAACGCGCGGAGGCAAAGAAGCCGTAGTCGCCCGGGCTCAGGGGCGAGGCGTTTTCATCGGGCGCGTTGTCGTTGCCGTTTGTGGGCTGAAAGGTTCGGCCGAGCGAATCGTCGCCGCACGCGCCGAGGAGGGGCCCAAGGAGGAGAGCTGCCACGACCGGTTTACGCATGCGGGCTATTCCACGGGAAATCGACGCACAAAACGGTCATCTCCCGCGGAATTTTGCTAACACAGGGATCGATGGATCTGAAGCTCCTGCGCCAAGTCGACCTCTTTCGCGACCTCGATGCGGTTCAACTCGCCCACCTGGCGTCCTTTGCCGAAGAGTTCCACATGCCCAAGGGGCAGCTAATGTTCAAAGAGGGCGACCCGCCCGATTTCTTCTACGTGATCCAGAGCGGAAAAGTTCGCATTTCGCGAATGGTCTCGGGCTTCGGCGAGGAAGCGTTAGCCATCCTCGAGCCTGGCACCTACTTCGGCGAAATGGAGCTGATCGACGGCGCCTTGCCGCGGGCGGCGCAGGCGGTCGTGCACGAGGAAGTCGTGCTCTGCGCCTTCAACGTCGATACGCTTCGCGAGCTCATGAGTGGTGACGGTGAGCTCGCGGTGCCGCTGCTCTCGAGCTTCGTCCGAACGCTGTCCGAGCGGCTGCGCAATACCAACGACAAGGTCGCGGCGTTCTTTGCGATGGCGAAGTTCTGAGGCAGTAGGGACCTTGCCCACATTGTAGTCAGCGCTCTCCCAAAAGTGATGCAGTGCGTGAGAAACGGTGCGCACGATCACATGTGCATGTTACAAAGGCTTGTGCCGTCCGGAGTGTCGTTGCTAAGGGACGACCCGGGCAACGGGATGCGATGCGGGGGTGGCTCGTTTTGAGCGATCGGTGCATCCTGCAAATATGAGCTGAGTCGCAACCCGACGGGAGCGCCCGTGGGTATGTCGACTCAATCGGGGAAGTGAGCGGCCAAATGCGTATCGGCGGACCAGAGGGACCAGGTGCTAAAGATCCGAGGATCGGAGCATTTGGTGAGATCAATGGTGGGGAAGTCGACGAGCGAGCGCCCGTCCGCGGGGCTGAATCGGCCCACAAATCGAATGCCACCGGGCAGCTCGCCGAGGACGCCGTGGAACGGGCGCCAGTCCGCCGAAATCCAGCGGAGTCGGGCGCGCCCATGGGGGTTCGCGCCGGCGAAACGACGCCGGCTGGGCGTCGAGACCTTGCCCTTCGCGGGCAGCTCAATCAACGCGCAAGCGAGTACCCGGATCCGAACGTCGCAGCGGTCATGAGGATGGTCGCAAACCTGTCGCCGAACAGTCCCGAAGGGGAGCGCTGCGAGCTGTGCTCGCACCAACTCGCCGGTGCGTTTGAGGCGGGCTTTGGGATTGAACCGCCCGGACCTGAGGAAATGAAGACGCTCGTCTGACGACAGCAAAGCTGCAAATCGAATCTTACGTCAATTAACGGAACGTGCGAGCGGGCCGTGTTAGCCTCTCAGAGACTCGAGAGGCCTAGGTGACTCACGCACTGTCCGCCATGGGGGCGATGGATCCGGAACGTCTCGCGCTTCGGATCAGAGAGCTCGACGACGACGATGACCGCGATGAGGTGACCCGCATCGTAGAGGGGGGCTTCACGTGCCTGAGTCGGATCCAATCGATCAATTTCCACGCGCTTGAGCGTTCCACCACGGCCAAGGATGCGCGCGACATCTGGGCCTCCGCCTCCGAGCAAGTCAGGGGCATGTGGCTCGCGGTGGAGGAGCTCAACGGGATTCTCGCGCCGCTGGTCGAAGCGCACGAGGCGAGCCAAGAATCCGGCGACCTCGATTTCGACCTCGAGCTCGGTGACTCCGACGATACACCCGCGAGCACGCCGGAGCCGACAGGGCCCATGACTCCTCTCGAGCGCATCGGAGAAACGGCCTGGGCGACGTGTTTCGTGCTGAACGGCGAAATCCAGGGGTTTCGCAAGCGCCTCCCCGCGCTGATGAAGCTCGATGACGGATGGGAGCTGATCGGCGACCTCCAGGACCACGTGGGACACGTGAAAGCGGCGGTAAACGCGATTCTCACCGGCGTTTATTCGTCGCTCCCGAGCGCGCTCGAGGATGGGAGCGCGAGCGAGCACAGCTTTGAGCTGACGGCGAGTCTCGAGCTGCGGGTGCGGGTGTTCGAGCTGCGTGACCAGATCCTTCGAATCGAAGAGCAGATGAGCAAGGTCCCGCCGCACCAGTGGGAGAAGTTTCTGCGCCTCGCGCTTCAGCTGATCGATAGCTTCATGTTCGGCCCAGGCTTCGCGTGGATGCGCGCGGGCGACAAACGCACGTTCATCACCCAGCACCGCGCCCTAGCGGAAATCCTGGAGCTCTACAGCCCGCTCCGGGGGGTCCCCGCGAAGAACATCGTCTCTAATCTCGCGCGTTATCTCGAGGCGCTCGAGGTGATCAACCAGCGCGAGCTATTGGTGGAGCACGACCGGGAGAAGCTCGAGGTCGTCGTCGACAATCTCGAGGTCGCCCGAGCGGGCGACAGCGCGCAGCGTCGACCAGCGCTCGCCGGGGCCCTCGCAGCACTCGCGGAGCTCGAGGGGCGGGATCGCGAGCTCGACGGGCTGATCGCGCAAACCCTCGACCCGGTCACAGCAGTTCCGGAGGCTGAGCTCTACCGTCTCGCCTCGTCCCTACTCGCGAAGCTCAGGGGCCACTGAGGCTCTCAGCGTCAGAGCCCAAGAGAGCCGAAGTCCAGCTCGTCGTCATCGAGGACCGCGTCGTCTTCGAAGTCATCATCGCTGTCGCTGTCGCTGTCATCGTCGAAGTCATCGTCGTCATCGAAGTCGTCGTCGTCGTCGTCGTCCTCGTCGTCGTCGCCGAATTCGTCATCGTCGAAGCCGAAGTCGTCATCGTCTTCTTCTTCGTCATCGAAATCATCGTCTTCGAGGTCGTCGTCGTCTAGGTCTTCGTCGTCGTCCAGGTCTTCTTCGTCTTCGTCTTCATCATGGTCGTCGTAGTCGAAGTCGTCTTCTTCGTCCTCGAGGTCAGCGAGGGAGCGATTCGCGATTTCCTCATCCACGGGGCGAGGCCCCTTCCGGCGTTTGGGAGCGGCAACCAGCTTTCTCACACGCATTTCTTACGACTCCAATCGCCTGCCCGGCGATTCCTCATCATCGTTCCGACGCGAAAACCGCTAAACCGAAAGCCACCCCGGCGTCAATCGGTGATCGGTCGCATCGGGGGGGGTTTTTGTCGCGGGGGGCGCTTTTCTCCGACCGCATTGATCTCGAGACGCAACTCGGATTTGGAAGAGTGGTGGCTAATTATTTCGTACACGAGAAGGGGCTCGCCGAGTCCGACGAGATCGGTGAAGGGACGCGGATCTGGGCCTTCGCCCACGTGCTCCGCGGAGCCGTGGTGGGGGCCCACTGCAATATCGGCGAGTGCGCGTTCATCGAAAACGGCGCGCGCCTCGGGGACCACGTCACCATCAAGAACGGGGTGCAGGTCTGGAGCGGGGTGACCCTCGCAGATTGGGTGTTTGTCGGGCCCAACGCGACCTTTACGAACGATCGAATTCCCCGGGTCGAGTTTCCACTCGATCCCGCGGATTTCGAGACCACCACGGTCGAGCGCGGAGCCAGCATCGGTGCCAACGCAACCATCGTCTGCGGCGTGACCATCGGCAAGGAGGCGATGGTGGGAGCGGGGGCGGTGGTGACCCGGAACGTGCCCGCGAATGCGCTGGTCTTGGGCAATCCCGCCCGTCAGGTGGGGTGGGTGAGCCGCGAAGGCGAGCGCCTGGGCGACGACCTCACGGACTCGAAAGGGCGCACCTACCGGATCGGAGAAAACGGACTCGAACCCACGTCCTAGCGGCTTTTCCTTCCTTTGCATTCGCTCCCCCTTGCTTGACGTTCGCAAGACGGCGATCATTGTAGAGGTTGGCGCCACCCACACACAGGCGCACCTCATCAACGCGGCATTCGCTTCTCGCCGCACGAGCAAGGACGCATGGCAGACGACGACAACAAGACCGACCCCGAATCGTTAGAGACTGGCTTTGAGCACGCGCTCACCCGGCCCGGCGATAGCGAAAACATGATCGTAATTCCGGACGAGCTGCCGGTCCTCACCCTGAGGAACACGGTGCTCTTTCCGGGCTCGATCGTACCCCTCGGCATCGGGCGACCGAAGACGGTGCGCCTGGTGGAAGAGAGCATCAAAGACAACGGTCTCGTGGCCGTGGTCGCCCAGCGCGACCCGGACGTTGACGATCCCGCGCCCGTCGACCTCTACAGCATGGGCTGCGCGGCCCGCTTGGTGAAGCTCGTCAAAGCGAGCAAAGACAACTTCTCCGTGGTGGTCCAGGGCCTCTCCCGGGTCCGATTGAACGAGTACACTCAGAGTCTTCCTTACCTGCGCGCGCGCATCTCGGCGGTGGATGACGTCAACACCAATCAGGTTGAGGTCGAAGCGCTCACCATGAGCCTGAAGAAGACCGCACGCGAGGTGCTGCGCTTGATCCCGGAGCTACCGCCCTCAGCGGCGGAGCTGCTCGAACGGGTCGAAGATGCAGGCGTGCTCGCGGATTTGATCGCGAGCAATGTCGAGGCGAGCGTCGAAGAAAAGCAGGGAGTGCTCGAAACCGTCGAGCTCGTTTCTCGGATGCGCCGCGTTCTCGAACTCCTGTCGCGTCAGCTCGAGGTGTTGAAGCTGTCGAACAAGATCAGCTCGCAAGTCAAAGGCGAGATGTCCAAGACCCAGCGCGAGTACTACCTGCGACAGCAGCTCAAGGCCATTAAAGACGAGCTCGGCGAAGGAGAGGACAGCGACGATGATCTCGCGGAGCTCGAAGCGCGGGTAAACGAGGCTCAGCTCCCGGAGGATGCAGACAAGGCCGCGCGAAAGGAGCTGCGTCGCCTACGCAACATGAGCCCGTCCCAGGCGGAATACACCGTCGCGAGAACCTATCTCGAATGGTTGTGCGATTTGCCTTGGAACGAGGCGAGCAAGGACAGCATCGACCTCAAAGAGGTGCGCGATATCCTCGACGGCGACCACTACGGCCTCGACAAGGTCAAAAAGCGCATCGTTGAGTTCCTCGCGGTTCGCAAGCTCAAGAGCGACATGAAAGGTCCGATTCTGTGCTTTGTGGGACCTCCGGGGACCGGCAAGACGTCTCTCGGGCACTCCATCGCCGACTCGATGGGGCGTGAGTTCATCCGCGTGGCGATGGGCGGCGTCCGGGACGAGGCGGAGATCCGCGGCCATCGCCGGACCTATGTCGGCGCGCTCCCCGGCCGGATCATCCAGGGCATCAAGAAGGCGGGGACCAACAACCCGGTCTTCGTGCTCGACGAGGTCGACAAGCTCGCGAGCGATTTCCGCGGCGACCCATCGGCGGCGCTTCTGGAGGTACTGGACCCGGAACAGAACCACACCTTCGCGGATCACTATATCGACGTGCCCTTCGATCTCTCGAAGTGCTTCTTCATCGCGACGGCGAACCTTCTCGAGCCGATTCCACCGGCCCTCAAGGACCGCCTCGAGGTCTTGGAGTTGCCCGGTTACACGCACGAAGAGAAGTTCGAGATTGCAAAACGCCACTTGGTGGCAAAAGCGCTCGAAGAACACGGCTTGGACGGGGACAAGTGCGAGATCACCGATGAGGTGCTGCACGAGTTGATCAACTCCTACACCCGGGAAGCGGGCGTCCGGAACCTCAAGCGCGAAGTCGCGAGCGTCTGCCGTGCGGTAGCGGTCGAGTTCGCCGATGGTCGCCTCGAAAAGCGAATCGTCCGACCGGAGGACCTGAAAGAAATCCTCGGGCCGCACAAGTACATCAATGAGATGGCGGAGCGTACGGACATCTCCGGAGTGGCCACGGGCCTCGCCTGGACTGCTGTGGGCGGGGACATCCTCTTCATCGAAGCGACGAAGATGCCGGGTAAGGGCGGTCTGACACTGACCGGCCAGCTCGGCGACGTAATGAAGGAGTCGGGGCAGGCGGCGATGAGTTACGTGCGCTCTCAGGCAGCACGCCTGGGGATCAGCGACGAGCTCTTCAAGGAGAACGACCTGCACGTGCACGTGCCCGCCGGTGCGATTCCGAAAGACGGGCCCTCCGCAGGCGTCACCATGCTCACGGCGCTCGTCTCCCTTCTCACGGGAATAAAAGTGCGCAGCGATGTCGCCATGACCGGAGAGCTCACCCTGCGCGGGAAGGTGCTCCCTGTCGGCGGAATCAAAGAGAAGGTCCTCGCCGCGAAACGCGCTGGCGTGACCCACCTCATTTTGCCCCATCGGAATGAAAAGGATTTGGCGGAGATCCCGGCGCACAACCTCGAAGGCATCGAGTTCACCTTTGCCCACGAGATGGACGATGTGCTGAGCACGGCTCTGACCGAGCGTGTCCGTCCGCTCCAAGCGCCGAGTGGCGGCGGGGGGACTTCGCGGGAAAAGGACAACAAGAGCGAGACGCCGCAAGCGCAGGCCTGAGGCCGGAAGGTTTCGAGCATCATGAAAGGGTTTAGCGCAGCTCTCGCGCTGGGGGCGTTCCTCGTCCCCCGCAGTGTCTTTGCTCACGACTACTGGCTCGAGCCGGAAGCCTTTCGTCTCGAACGCGGCGCTCCGGTTGCAGTGCGCCTGTTCGTGGGTGCGGGGCATTCCCGATCGGAATCGGCTGTCAGACGGGCTTTCCGCCCGTCTGAGAGCGGG
>CAYXVF010000133.1:0-14296 GCA_964468125.1 uncultured Bdellovibrionales bacterium
ACGGCCTTGACCAAGGCGTTGGGCGCGCAGTTTGGTGAGTACGAGCCGGTGGAGGGCATGAAGATCAATCCCGAGCTCACCATGGGCGAGAACATCGGTGAGCTCGGCGGGTTGCAGATGGCCTACGCCGCGTATCAGCGACACCTGCAGGCGTGCTGCGACGGCGAGGCACCGGTCATCGATGGCCTCACCGGCGACCAGCGCTTTTTCCTCGGCTGGGCCCAGATTTGGCGCTCGCTCTACCGGGAGGACGCGCTGCGGCAACAGGTGCTCACCGATCCCCACTCGAACCCGCGCTTTCGCATCAGCGGCATCGTCCGCAACATGGACTCCTGGTACGCGGCTTTCGACGTGAAGCCGGACGACGAGCTCTACCTCCCCCCCGACGAGCGCGTGGTGATCTGGTGATGACGGTGCCCGTGGCTCTGGTCACTGGGGCGTCTTCTGGATTTGGGGCGGCGAGTGCGGCGAGCCTACTCGCCGCCGGGTTTCGGGTCGTCGGCACGAGCCGGCGCGCGGTGTGGCCGACTTCGCTGCGTTCCGATGCGGTGAATCTCGTCCCGCTCGATGTCTGCGAGGACTCCTCCGTCGCCGAGCTTCACGAGCGGCTCGATCGCTGGGGCTGGAGGCCTGACACACTGGTCCTCAACGCGGGTTACAGTGAGTTCGGAGCGCTCGAAACTCTCGGCGTTGACGTGCTTCACCGACAGCTCGAAACGAACTTCTACGGCGTGCATCGCGTCGTGCAGGCCTTCTTGCCTGAAATGCGGCGCAGTGGCCGGGGGCGAGTCATCGTGATCGGCTCTGTGGCGGGACGCGTTGCCCTCCCGTTTCAGGGTGCCTACGTCGCTTCTAAGTTCGCGCTCGCCGGTTATTGTTGGACCTTGCGACAGGAACTCTTGGCTTTCGGGGTTCGGGTCGTGCTCGTGGAGCCGGGTGACCACGCCACTGGTTTTTCTGCCGCTCGCCGCGAAGACGGCGTAGCGGCTACCGACCCTTACGAGCCACAGCGCTCGGATGCGCTGCGCGCGTATCAACGAGCGGAGCGCTCGGGGCCACCGCCGACTCGGGTGGCGAAAACGGTTCTTCGTGCCTGCAGAGCCCGCAGTCGTCGATTTCGATACTCACCTGCGAGCCTCCCGGAGCGCATCGCATGCTGGCTGTCCGGGTGGGGGCTCATTTCGCTCGTAGACCGTCTGGTCCTTGGCACCTTCAACGTCCCAGTCCGCCGTCGACCGGAGCCACCACAAATTCGTTGAGCGCTCCGTGTCCGCTTGGTACAGGCGTGTTCTCGCGTGGACCATGTGTGACGGGGGATGGCATGGGCCGAGCATGTCGGGTTGTAGTGACCGGACTGGGGATCAACACCCGTCTGGGAGACACTCCTCAGGGTTTTCTGGATGGACTTCTCGCTGGGCGCTCAGGGGTGACGCGCTGGCAATTCTTCGACGACGACCGGGTTTACTCCAAGGTTGGGGGCGACCTTACCGATTACGACGCGATGTCCAAGCTGCAGACACTTGCCGCGCAGCTTCCGGAAGAGGTGCACGCAAAGCTCCGAAAGCTGTTCCGTACCGCACCGTTCTCCACCCGTCTCAGTGTCTTGGCGAGCATCGACGCCTGGCTGGATGCTGGGCTCGACTTCGCAAGCCAACGCTTCGACCGAGCGGTGATTTTGGGCGGGCACAACCTGAACGAGCACTACATGCTCGAGAACCACTCGGAATTCGTCGAGCAACCAGATTGGATCGACCCACTCTCGGCCGTTTCGAACCTCGATACCGATCACGCGGCATGCATCGGCGAGGTGCTGGGGTGTCGCGGTGCGCTGTACACCGTGGGTGGGGCGTGCGCGAGTGCGAATATCGGGCTCCGGGCCGCGGTCGACGAGATTCGTCACCATGAACACCGGATTGCGGTGGTAACCGGCGCTGCGTTGCATTTCTCCCCAATGGGCCTACAGGCGATGGCGATGATCGACGCCATTACTTACGACGCTTTCAATGACACCCCGGAGCTCGCGTCTCGCCCCTATGACGTGCGGCGAGAAGGGTTTGTGCCGTCGCATGGCGTGGGCTGTCTCGTACTCGAAGACCTCGGCCACGCTCTCGCGCGAGGGGCGCACATCTACGCGGAAGTGCTCGGATGCGTGGCCACTTCAGACGGCAGCCACCTGCCTTCGCCGTCGCTCGATGGCCAGCGCGAAACCATGCGCCGTGTAATGGAGGTGTCCGGAGTTGCACCCGAAGAAATACAATTCGTGAGCGCGCACGCCACATCGACGCCAATCGGTGACCTTTCCGAGCTCCGCGCGATACGAGAAGCGTTTGGTGATCATGCCGCGCGTCTCGTCGTGAATGCTCCGAAATCGATGCTCGGGCATACCTGTTGGGCCGCGCCCGCAACCGAAACGATCGCGGCGATTCTCCAGATGAACGCGAGCCGAGTCCATCGCTCGATCAACATCGAAACCCTCGACCCCGAGGTGGACTTGGATGTCTGCGCAGATGGGTCACGCGAGCTCGAGATCGACGTGTTCGTAAAGAACTCCTTTGGTTTTGGCGGGATCAATTGCTGCTCGGTCTTGCGGCGATACGATGGCTGAGACGCGCGTGCTCATCACTGGCGGGACGCGTGGGGTGGGGCTCGCAACCGGTCTCGCTTTTGCTCGTTCCGGCGCTGAAGTTGTGCTCACGCACCGATGGGGTAGCGTGGCCGAAGCCGATGTGCATGCACAGTTCGCGGCCATCGGGGCGGCGAAGCCCACCATCATCGAAGCAGACGTGGCCTTCGAGGAAGACACCCACTCGTTGCTCTCGCAGCTCGGCGGGCCGGTGGATGTGTTTGTGTCGAATGTTTGCGTTGCCGCGCGAGGCGACGGCAACTTCAAGGCACGTACGTTAGCTCAGAGCTTGGAATACAGTACCTGGCCGTTGCAGCGCTACACCAGCGCCATGTTGAAAGCTTGGAACGCGCTTCCCCGCTACGTGCTCGCGATGTCTTCCGACGGTCATCGTGCCTTTTATCCTGGCTATGATTGGGTCGCCGCGTCTAAAGCCCTGCTCGAGCAAACGACGGAGAGTCTCGCGCGCCAGTATCGTGAAACGAGCTGGTTTTGCTTGCGCGCACGGCAAGCGAACACCCAGAGCTACCGTGAGATGTTCAGTGACGACGCGCGTGAGCTCATCTCGCAGTTCTCGAGGTTCGACTTGAATCTAGATGCGCTCGGAGAAGCTGCTGTGGCCGTGTGCGAGGGTCACTTCGACGCGATGAGCGGGAAAACTCTCGTACTAGACCGTGGCGCTGGTTGGTTGGACCGGCTGGTGAACGTGGGTCCGAAGCTGCTCGGGCAAACCGCCGCGTGGGAAGGGCGGTCGTGGCGCGGCGGCCGCTCTTCCGGGATGCTCTACGTCGACGCGGGCCTACCGCCGGGTGAGCTCGAGCCCTCGCGGGTGGTCTCCCTCAAAGAGTTACCGAGTTTGCCCGCGGCGGAGATCCCTGAAGCGGTCGTGGTGGGGATTGATTGGCAGTCTCACGACCCGGATTCGACGAAGCTTGCGCCGGCGGCGACTGCGCTCGTTGAGACTCTCCAGCGCGCGGAGGATGCGGACGGCAAGACGCCGCGCTACGGGATCCAAATGGAGCATGGAGATTCGCCCCAGGCTGAGCTCTCCGCGACGCTCGGCCGGTATTGGAGCCAGTGGCGTTGCCTCGCAGATACCCGAGTGAACTTTGTGCGCGCTGCCGATGTAGGCTCCGCCCAGCGAGTGTGCCAAGCCCTACTGGGCGGACGTTTCGACGACATGGACGGTCAGATTCTCGCCGTAGGGATCTCATGAGTGTCTTCGAATCCAACCTTGCAGACTTCTTCTCGGGTCATCTCGACGACCCGCTGCGCCCGCCCGAGGAATTCGTTGCCTGGCGCGAGGCCGCACCCGATTTTCACGCGCTCTTCGAGAGAACCCTCTGCGAAGCGGCGGACACCCGCACGACGATCGCGACGAACGACGGCGCTCGTCCGGTCATCAACATGGCATCGCTCGACTATCTCGGCATCTGTCGCCGCCGTGAGGTCGTCGATCGTCAGCGCGAGGTTCTCGAGAGCTGGGGCTCGGGCGCCTGTGGGGTACCTCTCCTCAGCGGAATGACCGTGCATCACCGGGCTTTGCAGGACCGAGTCAACGATGTCACGGGGCGCGGTGGCACGATCTTGTTCTCCAGCGGATACGCTGGCGCGATCGGAGTCTGCTCCGCCCTGCTGCGACGAGGTGATGTCGCGCTCCTGGACCGTCACGCGCACATGTCGTGGATGGATGGCGTGCGGATGAGCGGTGCAAAGCTGGTCACCTTCGACCACAACGACGCTTGCGCACTCAAACGAGGTTTGACCACGCACGAGGGCCGACGTCGCGTCGTGATCGTCGACGGCCTGTATTCGATGGACGGTGACCTCGCAGATTTGCCGACGCTCCTCGACGTCTGTGAGTCACACGGAGTCGGCATGATCGTCGATGAGGCTCACTCCATGTTTGCAATGGGGCCGCGCGGGGGGGGGGCGACCGCCCACTTTGGCGAACAGCGACGAGTAAGGCTGGTTTTCGGAACCTTTTCGAAGGCATTGAGTGTCGTCGGTGGATTCGCGAGCGGTGAAGCTGCGCTCATCGATTACATTCGGTACTACAGTCACCCCTATGTGTTCTCCGCGGCTCTGCCACCCGCGATCGCTGCCGGCATCGAGCGGGCGGTAGAAATTTCGACAAACGACGAGTCGCTGCGGGAGCGTTTGAGCATGAACGCGGCGAAATTTCGCGGCGAGCTTCAGCGCCGTGGCTTCGATACCGGAGCCAGCGAAACGCACGTCGTGCCCGTGATCGTCGGTAGCGACCGCGAGCTGCTCTATCGTGGAACGAAGATGCTGATGGAGCGCGGCCTTTTCGTAGCTCCGGTCGATTATCCGGCGGTCGCAGAGGATGCTGTGCGGCTGCGTTGCGCGGTGAGTGCGGGACATACGATCGAGGAGCTCGACGTCGCAGTTTCCTTGATCGAAGAGGTGTTTGCTGGAGCCAATCGGAGATGACTCGCCCGTTGATCATGCTCTTCGGCGGTCAGAGCTCGCGCGATGACGCCATGTTGGAGCGACTGTGCGCCGCAGATTCGACGATCGGAAAGCGCACGGCGCAACGCGCGGGCGGTTCGATCCGGTTGACCTCCAACCGAGATATTCAGGTGTCGGTCATGGCGGTCACCTTGGGTTGGTTGGAGATCGCTCATTCGATGGGGCTTCGAGCGACCGAGTCCGCCGGGCTGTCGCTCGGGGAGTACGCGCATCTCGTTGAAATCGGCTGCCTCGACGGCGACGCCGCGCTGGAACTCGTCGCACGGCGGGGGGCACTCTATGACGAGGGCCCCCGGGGCTGCATGGCGGCGATTCAGCCCTTGCCTTGGCTGGAGCTCGCGTCCGTCGTGAAGGGATCCGGTTGTGAGCCTGCGGTATTCGGCGCGCCGACCCAGACGGTCTTGGCCGGTGAACGCAGCGAGATGGAGGCGTTGCTCAATCGCGTAGAGCGCGAGCTCTTCGCCGTGGTGACCGTCATCGAAGACCAGATCCCGATGCATGTCTCGCGCTTTCGTCCGGTCGCCGACGAGCTGCGACGTGTGCTCGATGATGTTGACCTTCGCGCCGGAAGCCGAGCCTACTGGCCGAATGTTGCGGGAGAGCGGAGTTCCGCCGAGCCGCAGTCGATTCGAGAGATGTTGGTCCGACACGTGTATCAACCGGTTCAATGGGTCCGGACGGTGGCGAGCATGCTCGAGCGCCACCCGGAGGCGGTTTTTCTCGAAGTCGGCCCGCGTTCCGTGCTCTCCGATCTCTTGCGCCGACGTTGGGTTGATCGACCGGTATTCGCGATCGACCCGATGACGGTCGAAGAAGCCCCGGCGCGCGTTCGAGATACCGTAGAGGCGGTGCGCGATGCTCTCTGAAGACATTGATCGACGGCTGCGGCAGGCCCGACGGCGCGCGATTTTCGATCCCGACGAGCTTTCAGTCGTGCAGATCTCTCGCAGCGTCATCGAACGATTGCTCCCCCACCGCGGCACGATGCTCTTGATCGATCAAATCGATCGGTGCGCGCAAAATTTCGAACGTCTGGTCGCAAGAAGGCGCGTTAACCTGGAGGATCCCGTACTCGCCGGGCATTTTCCCGGCGACCCCGTTTATCCGGGGGCACTGCAGCTCGAAGCGATCGGTCAGGCCGGTCTCTGTTTGCAAGCGCTGAGTGAGCTCAGAACCGTCGACGTTCCATCGGGAGCGCGTGCTGGTCGGGTTCGACTCACGCGCGTCTTGGGTGCGCAGTTCACGGGTGTCGTACGGCCCGGTGATGAGCTGACGCTGTTGAGCGAGCGCGTGGAAGACAACGGATACACGGTCATCGTGTTCGGCCAGGTGCTCGTTTCGGGTCGACCGGTGAGTGCCGGGGCCTGCGAAGCGATGATCGTGACGGAGGGCTCCGAATGAGACCACGCATGTTTGTGACCGGTGGGTCACGGGGGTTGGGCGCGGCAATCGTTGAAGAGGCTGCGAGGGCAGGGTGGGACGTTGGATTCACGTACGTGTCGAATGCGGAGCAGGCTCGAATCGTAGCGGAGCGAGCCCGGACGGAGTCGAACGAAGCAACCGTGCGTTACTGGCAGCTCGACGTCACCGATTCGACAGCGGTTGACGCAGTCGCGGATGAGATGCTCGGTGCCTTTGAGGGCGTTGAGGCCGTCGTGTGCAACGCGGGTATCAACCGGAACGCGATGACCTACGCGATGAGCGATGATGACTGGCACACCGTGCTGAACACGAATCTCACTGGAGCATTCTATGTCTCGCGTGCGTTTCTACCGGAGCTCGTGGCGAGCCGCTTTGGCCGTATCCTCATGATGAGCTCGATCACGGCGGAGGGCGCGAGCGGGCAGGCCGCGTATGCGGCGAGCAAGGCCGGTCTCATGGGGTTGGCTCAGACGCTCGCCAAGGAGTACGGCCCGAAGGGAGTCACCGCGAACGTCGTCATCCCGGGCTATTTCGAGACGGATATGACCCGCGGAGAGGGTATGGCGGAGTTCATGCGGGAGTACGCGGTGAAATATTGTCCACTCCGCCGGCTCGGCGACGTGACAGAGTTGGCCAAGACGGTGCTCTTTCTCTGCGGGGACGGTGCGGGGTTCATCAATGGCGCGTGCATCCCCATAACCGGCGGACTCGGGTGGGCACCGTGACCGATGCAGTCGGTATCGAGCGCCTGGTCATCTACCCAGGCGAGATGGGCGTGAACATGCAGGAGCTCGTTACGGCGCGTGGCGCGAACGCCGACGACGTGTGCGGGACCATGATGATCGACGCGCGCTCGGTCAACCCGCCATGGGAGGACCCTGTCACGATGGCCGTCAATGCGTGCCGGGAGCTCTTGAGCGATGAGGATCGTCGAGCAGTTAAGCTGCTCTTGGTCGGGACTGAGTCGTCGCCGGATCAAGAAAAGGCGATTTCAACTTGGATTCAGCGCTACGCCGGCCTCGGAGACGATTGCCGAAATCTCGAGGTCAAACACGCTTGCTATGCCGGGAGCGGTGCGTTGCATCTCGCGCTGCATTGGTTGCGCGGTCAGCCTGACGGGACCAAGGCGTTGCTGGTGACGACCGATCAGAGCCGGCAGCATTTCAACAAACCATACGAGTTTGTGATGGGCGCCGCCGCGGTTGCGATGTTGCTTTCGCGCGAGCCCGCGTTCCTGTCGGTTGAGCTGGGCCGAAGCGGTTTCTATACCCACGAAGTTTCTGACCTCACACGCCCGACATCCAGAATTGAAGCGGGACATTCAGAGACAAGCTTGCTCTCGTACTTGGATGCGGTGGACATCACCTTCGAGCGCTACCGCGATCAGGTGGCCAAAGAGATGAAACTCACCTCGCCTACCGAGCTGCGTGAGAACCTGCCGTACCAAGTCTATCACGCGCCGTTTGGAGGCATTACTGCGAGAGCCCACCGCGCTGTTTGGCGAACGCTGGAGGGATGGTCTGCCGAGGCGTGTCGTGAGGACTTTGAGTCGCGGATCGCCCCTTCTCTCCGATTCAACCGGCTGATGGGGGGAACGTACGCATCGAGCGTCTTCATCAGTTTACTCGGTTGCGCGGATGCCTTTGGCTCTGCAGTGACCGGAGCACGCGTCGGAATCTATTCCTACGGGTCGGGCTCGAGCGCCGAGATGTATTCCGGGGTCTTCGGTTCGCAGGCGTCTACGATCGCCCATTCGCTCCGCATCGGAGAGCGATTGGCCGCGCGCTACGATGCCGGCGTGCGCGGATATGAGGAGGCCGAGCGTGAGCGGACCGCTTTCATCGACTGCGGTGACTATCTCACGAGCCGAGATGGCTACGATGGCCTCTATGAGAAGCGCTACGCGGGGCGTGGCCGACTCGTGCTTCGTGGTGTTCGCGATTTCGAGCGCAAGTACGAGGACAGCTGACCATGACCCAGATCGTTCGTTGGACGCTTCCCGCGCGCTTGGATCATCGAGGCCTACTCGAGCTCGAGCGGCGAGCGATGCGGCTCGATGGAGAAGGCGTCGTCGTCCTGACGGGAGCCAGCCCACAGGTTTTTTGCGAGGGTTTGGATCTCGAGGCGACGGGCGTCGCGGTGACGCAGCGCCGCCGAGGGCTCGAGGCGTTCGAGGCAGCGCTCTTGGCTCTGCTCGAATCACCGCAGCCGTCGGTTGCTGCAGTATGCGGGCGCGCCCTGGGCGGTGGATGGGGGATCGCGGCGGCGTGCGACATCCTGATCGCTGGCGAGGACGCCCGCTTCGCACTTCCTGAGCCCCTATTCGGGCTGATTCCTGGCCTCATCACCCCGGTTTTGCTGACGCGAACCTCGAGCAGCGTGCTCAAGCGCCTGGCGATCGCGGGAGAATCCATCGGCGCAAGTGAAGCTCTACGCCTCGGATTGGTCGATGAGGTCGTGCCCGCCTCCGGCCTCGAGCGCCGGGTCGGGGTTTGGGCTCGCCGTGTTTCGCGCGCCCACCGGCCGGCGGTGGGTCGACTCAAGCGCTGGTTGTCGCAGCGTGAATCTCTACGCGCGGAGATAGGTCGAGGTCGTGCGCACATGGAGGAGCTCTTCGACGACGACGAGGTACTGCGTCGCATCGCGCGTTTCCGAGCCGGTGAGGCACCCTGGGGAGAGCAAGCATGAAGCTCGGAGTGCCAGGAGCGAATGCCGAGCTGGTGCGGGTGGCTCGACCGGAGGAACGCATCGCCGTGCTCGAGATGTGCGACGAAGACGGCAAGAACGCCCTCTCGCGAGAATTCGTCGGCGCTTTGGTGGCCGCGCTGACCGACGTTGGCGCGGACGCTTCGGTCCACGTCGTCATCCTGCGAGGGCTCGGCGACGTGTTCTGTAGCGGTGCGAGTCGAGCGCTGCTCGAAGACATCGCGTCTTCGCGGGTTGCTCCCGCCGAGCTCGGGCTTTCGCGTCTGTTGCTCGAACTCGAGGTCCCCGTGATTGCCGCCTGCGAGGGAAGCGCGGTGGGCGGCGGCTTCACGTTGGCGCTGGCAGCCGATTGTGTCGTGCTCGCTGAGGAGCGCCGCTACGGCTTCAACTTCATGTCGCTCGGCATCACGCCGGGCATGGGAACGACCACGCTCGCCAGACACTTTCTGGGTTGCGCCACGGCCGACGAGCTGATGCTGACCGGCGAGATGCGGCGTGGGCGCGACTTTACGGGCGAGGGAGTGAGGCGCGCCCCGAGTGAAACGGTCTACGAAGTGGCGGTTGGTCTCGCGCTGCGCATGGCAGAGAGCCCACGCCGCGCGCTCTCACTCCTCAAGCGGAGCGTGACTCTGTCCAGGCGGAGGTCGTTGGTGGAGGGCCTGACTTTGGAGTCGCTCATGCATGAAACGACGATTGGCGACCTCGACCCGAGTCGCCGTGGAGGTGGGCGGTGATCGATCAGAGCGGAAGAGTGGTCTTGGTGACAGGTGGCACGATGGGGATCGGGTTGGCGTGCGCGCTGGCCTACGGGAGATGTGGCGCAAGGACGATCCTTACCCACCGATGGGGAAGCGCCGATGAAGAAGAATTGCGGCGGCGCTTTGCGGACGCCGGAGCGCCCGAGCCGATGATCGTCGAGGCAGATGTGTCGAATGATGACGACACGCAACGACTGATGGCTGCGATCGCCGAGCGTTGTGCCGCGGTCGACGTCTTTGTCTCGAACGTATCGTTCGCGCTGCGCGCCAAGGGACTAGAAGACTACAGCCGTCGTGCGCTCCAGCAGAGCTTGGATTACTCGAGTTGGCCGATGGTCGCCTACACGATGGCAATGCATCGCGTCCTTGGTCGCTATCCCCGCTACGTCATCGGCATCTCGAGCGATGGTCCGGACAATTTCTTCCAGAACTACGATTTTGTCGCGATGTCGAAGGCCGTGCTGGAGACGATGTGCCGCTACCTCGCCTATCGGTTGCGAGAGCACGGCACCCGAGTCAACGTGGTTCGCTCTCGCCTGGTTCGCACCGAAGCCTTTGATTCGACTTTTGGTAGCGAATTCCACGCTTACTTGGAGTCGCTGGGTGGATTCGAGGATTGCTACACCGAGCCGGAAGAGCTCGGTAAAGCGGTGCTCGCGCTGGGCAGTGGTTTGCTCGATGCGATGACCGGTCAAGTCGTGATGGTCGATCGCGGATTTGAGTTTTTTGACAATCTCATGGGGATCGGTGACCGCGCCCGTGCGCGTGGTCTGAAGTTCCGCCCCGTCGAAGGAGAAGACTGATGGCGATGTCCAATGATGAGATTTTCCAAGTGGTAAAAAAACACCTGATGGAGATCGTGGAAGGCATCGACGCGGATGCGATCACCCGCGATGAATCGATGAAAGACCTCGGTGCGAGCAGCCTCGATATGGTCGAGGTCGTTTCGTGTGCGATGCGCGAGCTCCGCGTTCGTGTGCCGCGCTCCGAGCTCTCCAAGCTGGAGAGCATTGGCCAGCTCGTGGATCTCCTCGAGACCACAGTGGGCGAAAAGAGCGCCTGAGTTTGGGGCCTGGCGTCACCGTGTTGCCGGGGACCCTTGCGCTTCGTGGCGGCGCCGCCTAAGACCGGGGCCATGGAACGAACATGATGTCCGAGCCGGTGAGGCTGAACTCGAGGGTGGTTTGATACCAGCTGACGCAAACATGTCTGGCGGTGGGCCGCTGGTCTTGGTGAAGCGCATTCCGGCGGTAGGGAGCGCGCGCTTCGGAACAACTACGGCGAGCGTTGGTTGCTCCCGGGCCACGACGGGATTTGGAATCACGATGGGCACGTGCACATCGGATTCCGGGACATACGGCAGCTGCCGTTGCGATTGCCTCCGACGCAGCAAATGGAAATCCTGAACGCGCTTCGTCTGCTCGACAGCGAAGGCCGTCGCTCAGAGCAGGGACCTTAGGCCGCGAGGCAAGAGATTCGCGATGATGGTCGCTGAGCGTGGTGACTAGGTGCCGTCCTGTACCTCGATCGCCCCGGTCATTCCTTGGTGACCGGTGATGCGGCAGGTATAGAAATAATCCCCGACCTCCCCCGAATTCGGGGTCCAGGTGATCGCGTCCGACGTCGGGGCTGGATCCGCGGTGAAGTCCGCGATCGGCGTTAGCGTTGCGTCATCGATATCAGGGCCACTCGTGGTGGTGCGGGAGAACGAACCGTCCGTTCCGGTGACCACCAAGGCGTCGGTCGTGATGTGAAACGGGTGCGAGCCGGTTGTTCTGCGGAACGTGTAAGTCTCGCCCGCGATGAGTCTCAGGGTCGGATCCGCCACAGCCTCGAAGGTGCCCCCGGCGTCGGACCAGCTGAACAAGAAGTTGGCGGCCCCTTGATTCCCGATGTCGAACGTGACGCCACCCGGGACTAAAAACACGTTGGCGGAGATCATCTGCGTTCCGCCGGGGGTCTCCCCAAGTCCGAGGGCGCTCGATGTCGCTTCATCGAGAATGACTTGGTCGATGATGTGCGCGATACCGTTGGACGCGGCGATGTCTGGTCCAACGACGGTCGCAGGGGTGGCACCAAAGCTTCCCGAGACAACAACGCCGCTGCTCGTATCGACGAGAATTCCGAAGCCGGTCGCGTCGTACGTGCCAGCGAGAGTATCGAGCTCCTGCCCATTCGAGAGCGCCGTGCTCGACCGCTGGCCGTTCACCGCGTGATTGGCGACGACTAAATAGAGCGCGTTGGAGGTCGCGGTCGCGCCACCGAGTGTTGCTTCGAGCGCGGTCACGTCGTCGGCATCGAAATCGCCGTCGTCGTCGCGGTCGAGCGCCGCTGCAAGGGCCGCGTTGTTCGGGGCAAACACAGTGAAGGGGCCGACGCCGGCAAGGAGGGTCGCTAGGTCATTGGCGTCCGCTTGAGACCCATTCGCGTCGATATAGGTGATGACGGTGAGCATGCTGCTCAACTCGGTGGTCTGAGCGACCAGGTCGACGAGATTTCCGTCGTCCGTGTTGCTGTTGTTGGTGTTGGTGTTGGTGTTGGTGTTGGTGCTCGGGGTTTGTTCGTCGTCACCGCACGCCGACATCAGCAGCAAGAGCGACGCGACATACACGACGCTCTTCATCATTGAAAATTGCACGGCTGTCTCCATCGGTTTGAAGTGGCGCACCCAAACGCTCCCTCGGGTAGCCGATGCACAGTCCAGGGTCAATTGACACAGGATGGTCCGGCTTGGCAACGCGACGGCGAACGGCCTCGATCTTCCTCGACGCTCGTAGTTTCCATCCACACTCATTGTCGCTCTGACCTCTTTGAGCGCTTGCGCCACCAGATCCACACTCCGGTGATGCTGAGGGTTGCCACAGTGAGCCCCATGAGTGAGACGAAGATGCGGTAGGGCCAGCCGCCGATGGCGATCGAGCCAAAATGCAGGTGGTAGAGCCAGCTCGTAATGGTGTTGCCGGTGGCTTGGCCCGTCGGAGCGTAAAAGGCCACGTACTGACCCGTGTTCCCATCCAGCCAGACGGTGGTCGCTGGGTATCGATCCGAGATGTCCAGCGAGCTGCGAACGCGGTATTCATAGTTTCCCGTCTCCGCGCTGTATCCGATTGCGCGCTCGTCGAGCACTTCGTAGCCGCGAATTGCCGCCTGCTGCCCCATGACCGACCGTGCGACGACGCGCGCCTCCTCAAATGACAGCCTTGGCTCGCGCCGCGGAACCGACAACTTGGGCAGCGTGCTCCACGGTTCATCCGCCATTCCGAAGGTGGCCGTCATCATCGGCTTGTAGACCTCGTGCAGGTTGAGGCCTACCGCCGACCAGGCGAAAACGAGCAGCATCGCCCAGACCCACAGCCCGCTGGCCCGATGCCAGGTGAAGACAAACGAAAAGAGCTTGCTCGCTCGAACCAGCCACGCCGGCTTCCAGCGCGCGAGCCACGATTTGCCGCTGCGAGCAACATCCCTCTTTCGCCTCGAGGGAAATGTGAGGTATGCACCCACGAAGCAATCGAGAGTCCAGAGCAGCGCGACGATCCCGAACAGGTAGCTTCCTACTTCGCCGAGAGCCAGCGAGTAATGCAGCTTGTAGAGGAAGGGCATCAGGTTCTTCGTCCCCTGGCCGAGATCGCCCCTCTTTCGTGAGCCCAGCAGCTTGCCCGTGTAAGGGTCGAAGAAGAACTCGTCGTCCCCTTGCAACAACCCTCCATCCGCCGCTGCTGCGAAGATCCTCACAGAGTGCCCTGGTCTTGCGGTGAGCGGCAGATGGGACACACGCAAGCCCGTCGGCAGCTGCCGCTCGGCTGCGCCGTGCAGTCCCTCCAGCTCGAGCATCCTTGCCCCCTCGTAGGGTGGAGGCGCGTGATGGAGCTCCGGACTCAAGGCAGCATCGAGCTCGTGATAGAACGCGAGCACGCTGCCCGTGAGCCCAGCGACGACCAGAAAGACGGTCATCGCCAGGCCGACGTAGCGGTGCATCATGACAGCGATTGGCCGCAGCCGTCTGTCACGCGGGTGCGGGTCAGGGGCAACGGCCTCACGGATTACATCCGGGGCGAACGAAGCCTCGACTTCGTGGTCAACGCTCCGCTGGACCGCGCTCGATGGTGCTTCGTTCATCGCAAATTCCCTTTAGCACCCTTTTCGTAGCCCTAACGCGAGAGTGCGCTTTCACCCGCCTAGCGAATCCGAAAGACGTTCGAGATGAATCCCGTAGTGCGGAACAACTCGAGGGGCGTAGCCGCGCTCATGTCGTAGACGACACAGTCGCCAAAGTCGTCCTCGTCGTTCTCGGCGG
>CAYXVF010000134.1:0-4021 GCA_964468125.1 uncultured Bdellovibrionales bacterium
GCGCTCATGTCGTAGACGACACAGTCGCCAAAGTCGTCCTCGTCGTTCTCGGCGGTGAGGAGCGAAGTCATGAGTGTGCGTTCGTCGACGCGGGTGCTGTACCAGTGCAGCGCGCCGGCGATTCCGTCATCGACAAATTTGCAGTCGTTGAAGTCTGGGAAGGAACATGACACCCGGCGAGTATTTCCGGGGGTGTACTGCCAGTCCCAGAGATCGTCGACCGTCTCGAACGGTGTCTCAGGTTGCTTCATCAAGTCGGTGAAGACGCGCCCCGTCTCAGGATCCACTAGGAGCGTGGAGGCGTCTGCATAACCGTCGATCGCGTCGTCGAGCACAACCGACCAATTGGGATCAAAGCCGCTGTCCTCTGGCCGAATACGCAGCACGCAGGCCGGCGGAGCCGTATCGAGATTCGCGTGATTGAAAGTGCCGAACCCGGCGTCTCCAACGACGTAGAAGGTTCCGTTTTCGTCGACTGAGTTCTGGGCGAGGGTCGACATCGAAACGGCGCAACGAGTATCACGATGCACCGCGACGAGCTCTTCGCGAGACAGCGAGAACTCGGCGACTACGACCTCCATGTGCGCTTCGAGCGCATCCCAGTCCACGAATGAAATCGGCATGAATACGCGGTCATCGCTTCGCACGAGCCCGTGAAAAGCCACCGGGAGCTCGGTAAAGTCGAGACCCGGGATGGCAATCCGTCCCTTCAGCGCCATTGCGGAGGGATCCCACAGCAAGATCTCATTGTTGCCGTCGTTGGCGTACCAGGCCGTGTCGTCATCAACGTAGAGGAACGATTCGTTCCAAAACGTGTCGAGGGCCTCGTTGGCCAGACTCAACACCGGGCCGGGCTGCGGCCTGCCAGTCTCATCGATGTCCCAACGTGTCATGCGCTTGGTCTCGTCCTCCGAAACGTACAGCGCGCCATTGTACGCCTGGACCGCCGCGTAGCCACTGATTTCGATCGCCTGGTCGAGAGCGATGCCCTCGCCGGGCTCATCGAGTCCTCGAAAAACGTTGACGTAGACGGTGCGCCCGTCAGGCGTGTTGATGTTGTGCTGCACCGCGTACAGCGGCCCGTCGTAGGCGTCGGCATCACCGCCGCTACCTCCGTCATCCCCGCATCCAGTCCCTACGGCGGCGACCGTGAGGCCAACCACCAAGGACGCCGCCACTCTGATTCTTCTTTCGTTGGTTTTCATCTCTCTCATTCCTCTCTTTTCTGGAGTCTCAAAACTCCGCTGTTGTTTTGAAGTAGAAGGCTCTTCCTGGGCGTTGGACGCCAAAGAAGTCGAAGGCCGGTTGATCGGTGATGTTCTGCACCTCGGCGGTGAACGAGAGGGCGGCGGGGTCGCTGTAAACGAGGTACGTCAGCGCGAGCGAGTGCACGAGTTGCGAGGGCACGGTCTGCTTGAACTCGCGAAGGCCAACGCTCTCCCAGCCGCGGAAGAACTCATGCACGTAGCGGGTGTTCCAGGCGAGCGCGAGCTCGTCGCTGTCAGCCGCGATATCGCGAAGCTGTGCGCGCGCCGCGCCGTTGGCGAACAGGTAGGGGCGGTTCGGGATCCGATCGCCCTCGAAGTCACCGAAGGTGCCTTCGCTCGAGGTATTGCGAAAATCGAGGTAGGTGACATTGCCGTCGAGCGAAACGTACTCGCCGGGCGAGGTCCAGCCGAGCGCACCCTCAACGCCCAAGGACCGCGCACCGAACACGTTTTGATATGAGAACACACGATCGTTGCCGAGCAGCACGATGAGCTGGTCGGCTTCGCGCAAGAAGCCATTGACGTCGGCTCGCCACCAACCGGCAATCGTCTTGCGCGCGTCGAGGGTCAATCCGAGATTGACGTTGTGGCTCACCTCCGGCTCGAGCTCGAGGTTGTCAATGACGAGCACGCCGTCGCCGAAGATTTCGTCAGGCCGGGGCAAACGCGTGGCCCACTCGTACGACCCCTTGGCGTAGAGCCACTCGACAAGGCGATAGCGAAGCGCGTTGCCGGCACCGAACCGATGCGTGTCACGGTCGCGGTCGCGGAAGATGCCGCCCGGCAGCGGTTCCTCGGAGCGCGCGAGCTGCAGGTAGTCCTTGACGAAGACGATGTTCTCGAGGCGATCGTCCAAGAGATCGAGCTCGTACTCGAGGCCGCTCACCATGGTCAGCAGGTCGCGCTGGGCGGTGAGTGGGTCGCGCGAGGAGGGGTTGGCCTGCCGGCGCTCGTCGCCGGTGCGCATAGTATACGTCGGCGAGATGGACAGATTCATCGTGTGCCGCGGGTGCAGCTCCCAGCCCAGGTTCACCCGCGCGTAGGCGTTGTGTTCCCAAAGAATCTGGTCGCGCGGGCGTGATTCGATCTCACCAGGTTGCCGGCGCTCGCGAACGCACTCGCCAAACCAGTCGTAGACGCACTCGCCAACATCGAGGAACTCGGTGGCGGTGTAAGCATAGCCGGCGACCGCTTCGACGCTGAGGCGATCGGCAAAGATCTTTTCGTATCGAAGCGTCGCTCCGGTCGCGAGCTCGCCAAATACGACCTCGCCATAGGGCACGGTCATCACGACGTTGTTCTGCAGCTCTCGGTCGTAGTCCGTGAAAAACGCACTCAGCAGCAGCCGCTCCGCCCACGGTTGCTCGACGAAGCCGACTTCGACGTTGGCACCTGCGGCGCGATAGGCGTCGTGAAACCGGTCGACGCGCGCCGGCGACAGGCGGCCTCGCTCGTCCGGTACTTCGACGTCGATGGGGTAATCGTTGTCGGCGTAGTCGAAGAATCCGCCGATGCGAGCGACGAAGCCGCTAGGCTCGTGATGGTGCTGGGCTCCAAGAGTGAGTCGGTGCGTGCCGAACGAACCCGCTTGATACGACGCCGACGACCGGGTTTCCTCAATGTCGTCGTCCGTCGCGAGGTTGACAGCGCCACCGAGGGCGTCGGCCCCAAATCGTATTGGCACGACACCGCGGTAGATCTCCACCCGATCGACCAGGTTGACTGGCACGTTGGCGATGCCGAAGGGATATCCGGAGAACTCCAGGGGAATACCGTCGAGGAAAAAGCGGATCTGATCGTCGGTGAGGCCGTTCAAGGAGAAGCGCGTGGTAGAGCCAAGTCCGCCGCCACGACGCACCCCGACGCCTTGCGTGCGCGCGAGCACTTCGCCCAGGTCCGCGGTCTGACGCTGCGCCTCGCCGGTGTCTACCACGTGCACCGCCTCGGCGGATTGGCGCAGCCGCTGCGCTTCGGAGTGACCTCGAACGCTGATGACTTCGATCGTCTCGAGGTCCCCCGCACGCGTCACCTCGATGTGCGGCTCCGAGGTCACGCGCGCGGCGCCTTCGCCCGCGTGGGGTGCGGTATTCTCGCCGGGAGGTGGAGCAGCAACCGGTTGAGCGCGAGCCAGCCCGACCGTGCACACGCAAGCACCGTGGAGCAGCGCCAAAAACAGTCGGCGATTGGCCACCATCCATTCATCTCGCAGCGTGACGAACGGTCGGTTCTCGACTGAAGCCTGTCGCCATTGATCCGATTCCGCGACCCGCGAGCCAACAGGGGGACCGGCTCGCGGGGCTCCTACGGGTTGAATGACTCGGGCGCCCTCGGCCTACATTCAGGACAGTAAGCTTGCGTTCTCTCTTTTTGCGAAGAATTCGCATTCGCATTGATTTTCACGACGGTCTCAACATGTCAATGTGAAATCTGATGCGTCCGTAGCTTGATGTGAGGTCGCTCACCGCTCGAACACGGCCTGCATCGATTCAGTCTCGTCGTCAGACCCCGGATGGAGTCGCGGTCGATCGGGCTATTTCGTGAAGGAGCTCCTGGAGCACGTCGAAGTGCCGGGGCCCGGGAACGAGGAGCTGCGCGTTGCTTCGCATCAGCCAGACTCGCACGTGCCCGGTGGAGGTGTCGATCGGCATGGGTGAGCGAAACACCCGCGGATGGGTCATCGAGCGGAGAAAACCCAAGACCTTCTCCGCCACGAGCGCACGCGCGACGTCTGGATCGAGCGTGAGGGTACTTCG
>CAYXVF010000134.1:4121-14115 GCA_964468125.1 uncultured Bdellovibrionales bacterium
CCTTCTCCGCCACGAGCGCACGCGCGACGTCTGGATCGAGCGTGAGGGTACTTCGCATTTCGACATCATGATGTCGGTCGCTCTCCCTACGCCCTGAGGCGTACAACGCGTCGACGTGGTGTCGACCGAGGACATGCTCGAGGCGACGGGGCACGCATTGCGCGACGCTCAAATCCTGACCATGGCGGCGGCGCCCGCAGACCATCGCCTGCGGGATATCTCGGAGCACGAGGTAAAGAAGGCGGCTGCTCCAGACACTTTGGTCCTCGAGCAGACGCCGGACATTTTAAAGGCCCACGAGGGCACCCTTTTCGTGCGCAACGGTAAGGACCTTCACCTCGCGATGACGTCAAAGCGCGAAATGGCGGCGAAGATCATAGAGTGAGCAGGCGACCAGCGCTTGGACTGAGAGAGACTTAACCGCACCTGCCGATTCGGAGTAAGAACGAACAGAGCCTTGGAGAGATGCGAGCGTGCACGACCTTCAGCAACTGAGCCGCGGTTTCGAGCGGAACCGAGAGCTTCTCGAATTCTTGGAGTCGGGAGCGCGCGAGAGCGCCACGAGCTTCGCCGTAAACGGCGCTCTAGTCGCGCGTGAAGACGTTCTCGAGCGCTTACGCTCCGCGCCGGACGCAACGATCGCCGACACCTTTGAGCTCACCGTGCCGGAGCCCGCGGCGCCGAGCGCAGCCGATCTCGCGCGTCTGCCCATCGACAGAGCGTTCGCTGCTCCCACGAAGTGGGGTCTCGACCTTCGCTCTGGAAACTTCCGGGCGCCGAGCATTCTGACCCAAGGTCGCGTAAACGGTCAGACGCCTGAGGCGGAGTCCGCAGCGCCGCCCGTGCCTGCCCCCACCCCTCTCGAGCCACCGCCTCACGGATACTACCCAACCGTCGAGCGCGACCGGTTTGGGAGCGAACGAATCGCTGCGCTCCAACGCCTGATCAACGCCGCGGGTTACCCCGAGGGGAGCGATGCCGCGCCGTTGGTCGACGACGGCGATGGAGGTCGGTTGACGGCGGCGGGCATCGATTGGCTCGTCGCCGCGGCAGACGCCTCGGTCGATGACCCGAGCGAACCCGCGTTCTGGCAGAGCGTTCACGCCTATGCGCACGGATTGGAGGGCGAGACCGGTGACGCAGCGCGTGCAGCGCTCGCCGACGCGTTTGAACGAGCGCGCACCGTCGAACCGCCGCCCGCCGGCTATCCGACCGTCCGAGCCAACGCGCGCGACAGTGAGCGGCTGCAGGCGCTTCAGCGGGTGATTAACGCCGCCGGTTACGCCGAGCTCACCGAGGCAGAAGCGCTCGACACCGACGGCGACGGGGGGCCGCTCACTCGTGGGGGGACGGAGTGGCTGGCGCAGACCGCACGCGCCCCGGGGGCAGACCCGAACACTCCTGAATTTTGGAACGCTGTGCACACCTACGCCGCTCGCCTCGACGGCGAGCGAGGAGACACGTTGCGAGCTGCGCTGTCCGACGCGATCGGGGACTCTGTGCGTCTCGAGTCGCGCATCGAGCAAGGTCCCGTTCCCGCTGGCGCGGCAGGTGAGGGTCCTTCGGCAGAAGCGTCCGTGCAATCGGAAGACGTTCGATCGGCCGAAACAGATGGGGCCGCTCAGCTGCCCACGGTCGCCGCCGACGTGCGCAACGACCCCCGGATGGAGCGCCTGCAGGAGATCATCAACGCCGCGGGCTACTCCCGAACCACGGGACGCGCCGCCTTGGTGATCGACGGCACGGGCGGACCGAATACGACGGCGGGAATCGAGTGGTTGGCCGAGCAGGCGGATGCGACAACCGACGACCCCAACGACCCGGGCTTCTGGGCGGCGGTGAACGGCTACGCGGAGCGCATCGATGGGGACTCGGCCGAGGGCTATCGCCAGGCGGTCTCCCTCGCCAACGCCTGGGCCAACATGCCGGAAGCGCCGTCGGGCGGCTGGCCGACGGTCCCGGCGAATGCACGAAACTCGTTTCGATTCGAGAATCTGCAGCGCGTGGTCAACGCAGCAGGCTATGCCGACATTACCGACGCGGCGCCGCTCGAAGACGACGGCCATGGGGGGCCACTGAGCGCTGCCGGCATCGCCTGGCTCGCCGAGCACACCGGCGCACCGACCGCCGACCCGAACGATCCGCTCTTCTGGGGGCACCTGACCCGTTACGCGGCGAACGCCGAAGGGGAGCACGCCCAAGCCCTGCGCGAAGCGGTCGACGCGGCGGCGGCAGCCAGCTGGCGCTTTGATCGAACACGCTACGATCACACTCGGGTCCAGACGCACCTTCCGTCGGACGACCCCAACATCTCGAGCTACGCCCCGATGGGAACCGGGACGCGCTATCAGTGGGGCACAGAGCGCACGATCGAGATGATCCGAGCGGTTGCCGCCGAATACAACCGTCGAACGGGTTACGTGCTGCGAGTGGGCGACATCTCGCAGCGTGGCGGCGGCGACATCCCGGGCCACGCTTCGCACGAACACGGCAAAAACGTCGACCTCGACATGGCGTTCAACGACGATCGCACCACGATCGAACCCCGACGAGGCAGCGACAACGCCACGTGGCGCAGCGACGCCTATGACCGCGACGCAACCCGCGTATTGGTGCAGCTACTCCGCGAGGCCTATCCGGGAATCGACATCCTGTTCAACGATCCCGTCCTCGTGCGAGAGGGACTCGTTCGATCCTTCCCGAATCACGACAACCACCTTCACCTACAAGGCATGTACTGACGCGCATCGACACGAGTCGCGCGCCGACAGAGACGGTCTAATGGCTCAGTGAAGGAATTCCTGACTCGGGCCGTCTGTTTGGAAACTCGGTGTTGAGGTCGCGCGCGAGATCGAGGCTTCGGGCGGCGAGATCAACGCTTGGACCTCGTTTGATCAAACCGTCTACCACACGGTGTCTGCCGTGGAGGAGTTCGACTTGAGCCTCAACATTCTGAGCGACGTCGTCCGTGAGCCTGCGTTCGACCCAGCCGAGCTTGCACGCGAGGTCGAGGTCATCGTCGAGGAGATTCACCGAGCCTCCTCGGATTCGCCATCCCGTCGCCTCAGCCGCTCGTTCTTCGAGACCTCAAAAAGATGCCAGCGAAGAGCGCCTGAAGCCTCGCCAGGTTAGATAGACTCCAAAAATCCACATCGGTACCGACAGAAGGGCGCCCATGGTGATGAAGTCCGTACCGAATAGAAAACTCAGGTGCGCATCGGGCTCGCGAAACTGCTCGGCGACGGTTCGAGCGACTCCATAGCCCAGGAAGAACACCCCCACGAAGAAGCCGGGTGCGACCTTGCCGAACAACGCGCGGCGCAGGATCCAAATCAACGCCAAGAGCAGCAAACCCTCGCCGAAAGCCTCGTACAACTGGCTGGGATGTCCCGCGCAATGCGCTTCATGATGGCGATACCCACGATGAGTCCCACTACGTAGGCCATTGAGTACCAGCGGATCGCGATCGGTCCGATGTTGAAGATCACCGGATCGATGTCGGGATAGGACAATGCGGCTGCGAGACTCACCAGTGAGTGATGAGGCATATTGGGGCTCCCGCGCACTCAGCGAGCAAAAAGTCGCCGGCGGTCGGTCAACTCAGCTTCCCGAGTTCACAAACGCGCGCAGCTTCTCGAGGAGAGCGACCGCCTCGGGAGGCATCTTTCCGGACAGGTCGTTCTTCTCTCCGGGGTCCGCTGTGAGATCAAAGACGCGCACGACTTCCTTGCCGAATGACACCGACGGGAAGAAGGCCTTCTTCTGCTCTGGCGTGAAACGGTCCGGGAAACTCGACATGTACCACTCTTCGTCTGCCGGTTTCTGCCAGATGACCTTGTAGCGTTCGCCGACAATCGCTTGCCGGTGAATGCCGTACTCGTTGTACTCGCTGATGATGTGATCGTGTGCCGGCGGCTCGAGGAGCGATCGTCCGGCGATACCGCTGCGGTCGGCGCCCGCGAGGTCCAAAATAGTGGCCGTAACATCTAGTGTCTGAGTGAGTCGATCGTCCACCTGGGGATAGAACTTCGGTCCGACGGCCACGAGCGGGATGTGAATCACCTCTTCCCAGAAATGGTGGGCGTGCAGGTAGAAGTCGTGCTCGCCGAATCCTTCACCGTGGTCGGCGGTGATGAAGATGCTGGTGTTCTTCATTTGGTCTTCGCCGAGACCGGCGATGAGCTGAGCGACCGCATCGTCCGAGTATCGGATGCCCGCGTCGTAGAGTGCTTTCACGGTCCGGCGATGCGCCTCGGTGTAGTCGTTGTCTTTTTCCCAGATGACCCGCGGCCGTTTCGCGGGGGCAGGACGACCGAGGAACATCGTTTCGAGCCGCGGCGGAGCGTAGTAGCTGAGCTTGTGGTCGTGGGGGTCGACCAGGAACAGGAAGACGAACTCCTTCTTCGCCTTCGAGGTTTTGAGGTGCTCGAGGGTGCGATGGACGATGAACTCGCCGGTCGGCAGACCCACGTAGCGGATGCAGTCTTCGCGAATCGCTTTTTCGCGCAGTTCCGCCGGGATGTTCTTGCCGTACTTCTTCTCGCAGCGCTTGCGCGTCTCTTTGCGAGAATAGGCGTTGCTCGGGTCCTCGAAGAGGTGAAATCCTTGATCTAGATTGGCGATCGCTCCGCCATTGCCGTTCGCGGAGAAGCCGGTGGTCTGCCAGCCGGCGTCGCGCAGTCGGCGCGCGAGGGTGCGGGTGCTCTTTGGCAGCTTGGCCTTGTCTGTTTCGGTGCCATGGCGTGAAGCGTTGAGCCCGCTGAAAAAGCTCGCGGTCGAGGCACGGGTCCACGGCGCGTTGGCGTAGGCGCGGGTGTATCGAACGCCTTGCCCTGCGAGTTTGTCGATCGTTGGGGTGGTTGGCTTATCGTAGCCGTAGGAACCTACCGAGTCGGCCCGCACTGCGTCGATCAGGATCAGGAAGATGAGCTCACGATCTGAGTCGGCCGCTTGGGCTGGAGTCGCGAGCAAGGCAGAGAAGACGAAAACCAGCATGACCCGCATGCGTGCGACCAAACCAGTACCGAGGCTCGGCGTCAAGAAAGTGCCCGCCAAGACCTACCGAGATCAGTTGAGCGACGGGGAGCCACGTCATGTCTGAACCGCCCGGTCCATTGGTCGCCCTCAGCTCCAAGGAGCTGTCGATCCTCACGCGCTCTACGCTGTTGCACTACCAGCGCAATGCGGAGGACTTTCGCGTAGGCACGAAAGACCACGACGTGTCGCAGAATGTTGAGGCGTTACTTCGCCATCTCCCTGGACCGTCGAAACAACCCATTCTCGATCTGGGCTGTGGGCCAGGCCGGGACCTCGCAACCTTCGTCGCCCGAGGACACGTACCGGTGGGGCTCGACGGTGCCATTGCTTTCGTGGAGATGGCTCGGGCGGCAACGGGCTGCGAAGTAGACGCTTCGGCAGCTGATCGATCAAGACCTCGAGCCCGACCCCGACGGTGGAGCATCCCGCATCATCGACGGCGTCGCTGCTGAACGCCGCATCAGCGTCGAAGATGGCGAAATGCGCCATGGTCGCAAGTCCAAGAGCAAGACCATCAAGGGGTACAAACGCCACGTGGCGACGGACTTGGAGAGCGATGCGATCGTGGCGTGCGCCCGTGGCCGTGGCCGTGGCGTGTCGATTGCTCACGACGAGCCCCGGCAAGAGAAGCTACGACGTATGATGAAAACGAAGACGGGCCGCCAGAAGTTCCGTGAACGCGTGCCAGTGGAACACCGGCTCGCTCACATCGGTCGGCGACAAGGTCACCGCGCGAGGTACCGTGGCGTCCGAAAGAACCTCTACGACCTGCGGCGCGCTGCCGCGATACAGAACTTAGAGACCGCGCAACGCAAGGCAGCGTAATGTTTGGCGTTTCAAACCGGTCGGTACTCTAGACCACCAGGACGTCCAACATTTCCCACATTCCGTGCTCGCGATAAGCCATGCGAACATCTCCTTCGCAAAGCGGTGCCGCATGGGGATTCGGGAGTCCCGAAGGGTGGGGTCAAGACTCTGAGAAATCACACATCCCAAGTCAGAGAAAGGAAACGACTATGACAAAGGTGCCTGTCACCACCGCCGTCAACGGGATCCATTTTCACCGGAATCATCGGGAACCGGCCCTCCGAACAGTGAGCAGGCGTGTTTTGGGCCGAAAAATCACGTCGGCGTGGTCTTGCCCGGCTACACCGATACCGCGATGGCGGAAGTGGTCTCCCCGTCTTTTGGCGCCATGCCGCCTTCACGAGTGGACCGTGCGGTTCGCGCGTGTATCAAGGAGCGAGGGCCGTGGTCGTGCCGGGACTCCTCAACCAGAAGACACACAATCCCAAGGTTGTCCGAATCCTACTCAGGGGAGACCGCTATCGAAAGCAGCAAGGGCGCGACCTCCGTGCCGTTTTGCGCCGTATGCCCAAAGACGAGGTGCTCGACATGGATGTCGCCTTCGACGACCGTATCCGTTGGCAGTGAGCAAGCAAGATTCCACGAGAGCCTGACCGTCTAGGGCAATTTTCAGGGACACGCGAGTTGAAAGCCGCCGGCGCACGCTCTCTTCAGGGCCACCCTATGGTTGGGGTGCTCTTCGCTGACCAGCTCCGCGAACTTGAAGCACGCCACGGCTCGGGCGTCATTGACGGTTCGCTCGGTCACCTAAGTAGACGCCTCTTGAAGGCTTACCCTCAAACAGTACGCGGGTATGAAACTCACCCCGCTCACCGAATGCGTCGATCTGTTCGGGCAACCGGTCTCGCAGCTCTGCATCGAAGGGCTCTCCAACCCGTAGGATGGAGGCGTACTCCGGCTGCACGGAGGAGAGGGTCACCGTGACGGGCGCCGAATCCAACTCGGCCGCGAGTGTGCGATAGTCGGCATGCCAGATCGGAAAGTACAGGGACGCCCCCAGCTCCGCGGCCGCCGGCCCGACCTCGCGTTCGCGCCAAGCGCGAATGTCCGCGAGATGAAGATCACCAAAGCACAGTCGAGCCACTGCTGCGTGGCGCGCGATCACGCGAAGACCCAAGCGCAAGCGCTCTGTGTAACATCCTCCCGGCAGTAACGGGACGAGCACGAGTGGCAGTTCGAGCGCACGGGCCTGCTCGTGGATGAATGTGAATTCCACCTCTTGGTGGGCGACTACGCCGCGGCTACCGTCGAAGGTCGTGAGAAGGACCACCGGCCGCCGCGCGGAGCGCAGGAGGTTTCGCAACGCGAGATAGCTGTCCTTGCCGCCGCTCCACGACAACACGTCGACCTCGTCTGCGAGAATATCGCCCTGGAGAAAAGGGTCCTTTGGTATGCGTCCCCCGGAGACCTGGGTGTATCCATAGGGGCAGTGCCGGCAACCGCAGCCACAACATCGCCCACGCTTTTCGTGCGCCAGCGCGGTGAACACTGAGTACCCAGTCACCGGATCGATGTAGGCATCGCGGCCGTCATCAAGCGCGGCGAGATGCAGAGAATCATAGTCCAGGCTCATTGGGTTAAGCCTCTCGCCTTGCCATGCCAAACGGCGATTCGAGGAAGGCGTGGGTTGCTTTGTGAGCTATTCCGTCCTTGCGGCAATTCCTCTGGTCCCGTGCGGCCGAATCTCGAAATTTTCAGTTCCAGTCAACGGTAGCCGGCCTGTCCGGAAGCGGGAGCCTGGTCATTGGATCAAGAGCCCCGAACGGGTATGCAGAGGTGGCTGGCGCGGACAGGAAACCGGTGAAAGACCGGTGCTGCCGCACAACTGGAAGGAAGCCGCGTAGAATACTCAAAGAAACGGCTCGTTGAAGTACCAAGAGCGCCGCTCGAGCCTTACGAACAGCAAATGGTCATTGGAGCACACCGTGCCTCGTACCGTGGCTTTCGCAGAACAGCACGCGAGTCGTCTCAACACCCGATGATCCTCGAAGACCTCCAGCAGATCTTGTCGACCTCGACAGTCATCTCCGCGACGACGTAGCTCGGAAAACTTAGGATCTCGTAGTCGCTGTCGGTGAACAAGACCTCGTAGCTCGGCTCTCCCGCGGACATTGCAGCCTCCCGTGCGTATTCCGGCGAATTCGATCACCCATTCCGGCGGAAGCCCGATCGGGTGCTCCGGCTGAAGCCGATCGCCTGTTCCGGTTGATTCCGATCACCCGGAGCGCAGCGACGCTGAGCTGCGTTGCGGTGGACTCAACGTCGTGTTCGAGGGTCAAGCGTCGTCAGTGCGTGGCGGCATCAGCGGCACGAGCTTCGCGATGAGCTCCCGCGGCTCGTACACCACCTCGGTCGTGTCGTCGGACCAGGCGCGCTTCAACTGATACGCGATTCGAGGCACGCCGATGAGCGCGTTGACGCGCTCGTGCGAGCGATCGGACTCTGACCGCGCACGGAGCGATTCGAGCTCGTGGGTGAAGCGCTCCAATGGTGCATCGGGATTCGCGAAAACCTCGGTGAAGCGATGACTGGCACGACACCTGAGTATGGTGCCTCGTCTTAGGAGGAGAACCTCAGGTGGTCCAGCTTCGTTTGCGCTACTCGTCATCGATCGTTCGCACACTGACACTTGCCATTTCCATCATGTCTTGTGGCGCAGCTTGGGCACAGCCAGAGGGTGCGGCACTACCGAATCCCGTGCAGGAGCGGGTCGCCGAGAAGGCCGAGCCCGAAAGCCAGGAGGCCGAGGAAGCGGTGTCTCGACGATCGTAGTGGTCGCCTGGAGCCGCTGCAGGCGTGCGTGGTTCGCCTCGACTCAGAGCGGAGTTCGACTTTGCGAGCAGCGACGATCTATCAACGGGGCGCTACGAGCGATTCGACAGCCTGTTCGGACCTCGCCGCACCGAGTTCGGGCCGACCGACGCCCGGAATGAGTGACCACTCGACGCCGAATTCGCGCATCTGCGCTTGCACGGTGTGCGGGTTGCTGAGAACCCTTGCAGCGCCCAAAGGCCCCTTGATCAGTTGCGAACCGAACGGGACTGCGACAAAAGAGCAGAATGACCAGTTCTGCCCAAACCCCCACCGTCATCGTCACCGGCGCCTCGTCGGGCGTCGGCCTCTGGGCCGCCAAGGCGCTCGCGGCGCGCGGCTGGCACGTCATGATGGCCTGCCGCGACCTGGCTAAGGCCGAAGCCGCGAGCGCCGAAATCGGTATTCCCAAGACACAGAAAACCCTCATGCACATCGATCTCGGCGATCTCGATTCGGTCCGCGCCTTCGTTGCCGCATTCCACGCCACCGGCCGCCCCCTCGATGCCCTCGTCCTCAACGCCGCCGTCTACCTGCCCCGCCTCAAAGCGCCGCTACGCTCGCCGCAAGGCTATGAGCTCACAGTCGCCACCAACTATTTCGGTCACTTCCTGCTTGCGGGTCTTCTCATCCCCACGCTCGAAAAAGCCGCGGCCCCCCGCCTGATCACGCTGGGCACGGTCACCGCCAACTCCGAGGAGTTTGGTGGCAAAATCCCCATCCCGGCCCCCGCCGACCTCGGCGAGCTGCAAGGCCTAGACGCCGGCTTCCAGGCCCCTATTGCCATGGTCAATGGCAAGCCGTTCAAGCCGGGCAAAGCCTACAAGGATTCCAAGCTCGCGTGCATGATGATGAACCGCGAATTCCACGCCCGCTTTCACGAGAGCAAGGGCATCATCTTCTCTACCCTTTATCCGGGCTGCGTCGCCGACACCCCGCTTTTCCGCCATACCCCCAAGGCGTTCCAGCGCATCTTCCCCTGGTTTCAGCGGCACATCACCAAAGGCTATGTCAGCCAGCCGCTGGCAGGGGAGCGTGTGGCGCAAGTCGTCGCTGATGCCGGCTTCACCTGCTCAGGCGTCCATTGGAGCTGGGGCAACCGCCAAAAGCCCGGTGCCGAGGCTTTCGCTCAGCCACTCAGCTCCAGAGCTTCCTCAGCACCCCGCTCCGCACGGCTCTGGAACCTAACCGCAAAGCTCGTCGGCCTCGACGGTGCGAACTAGTCTAAGGTTTGTCGGGGAATTTCGCTCGCGGATCGCGCCATGGAGTCATATGGTTG
>CAYXVF010000135.1:0-14083 GCA_964468125.1 uncultured Bdellovibrionales bacterium
GGAGGTAGGGGCGGATCTCTCGGTGGCCTTTCGGGAAGCGGCGTTCGATCTCTTTCGAGTCGGTGATCGAGGGAAGAATCACGACGTCGTCGCCGTCTCGCCAGTTGGCGGGGGTCGCCACCGAATGGCTATCCGTGAGCTGGAGGGAGTCGATGAGACGAAGGATTTCATCGAAGTTGCGGCCGGTGCTCGCTGGATAGGTCAGGGTGGCGCGGATCTTCTTGTTCCCGTCGATCACGAAGACCGAGCGGACCGTGAGCGTGTTGTCGGCCTCCGGGTGGATCATGTCGTAGAGGGTTGCGACTTTTCGGTCCGAGTCCGCGAGGATGGGGAAGTTGACCTCCGTCGCTTGGGTCTCGTTGATGTCGCCGATCCAGCGCTCGTGATCCTCCACGGGATCGACGCTGAGAGCGATCGCTTTGACGCCTCGCTGCTCGAGCGCCTGGCCGAGCTTGGCGACCGTACCGAGCTCGGTCGTGCACACGGGGGTAAAGTCCTTCGGGTGGGAGAAGAGAACGGCCCAGGAATCGCCGAGCCATTCGTGAAAGCGAATCGTGCCGAGTTGCGAGTTCTGCTCAAAATCCGGGGCGATACTGCCGATGTGAAGTCCCACGTGACGCTCCTACTTATACATGAGTGAGTTTGTTACGTATATATAAGTCTCTCGAATCGCTGCGGCAAGCGCCACCCGCAACAAAGATGCCGTTGGGCTCAGGCTGACGGGTGGGGTACTCAAAAACCCATGCAACGACGTGAATTCATGGCCGCCGGCGCTGCCGGGCTCACGGTGGCATGCGCCACTCGCTCCGTACCCCCGTCCGCTGGGGACCCGGTGCCCGCCCCTGCGGCGAGCGAGCGCTCGTCGCGGTTTTCCCACCTGCGCGGCTTCTGTGACGGGATTTCCGCTCCCGACGCGGCGGAATATGCCGAACGACAGGAACGCTGCCGCGAGGCACTGCGCGCCGCTGGAGTCGACGCCGTCGCGGTCGAAGCGGGGGTGAGTCTCGACTATCTCACCGGCGTTCGCTGGCGTCAGAGTGAGCGGCCGCTGCTCTACGTCCTGCCAGTGAAAGGCAGTCCCTTCTGGGTAGGGCCGCATTTCGAGGAAGGCACGCTGCGTGAGTCCGGCGTTGAAAACGATGAGCTGCGGCTGTGGCACGAACACGAAAGCCCGTACGCGCGAACCCGCCAAGGACTGGCGGACGCGGGACTGAGCGCCGGCCGCCTCGCTCTCGAGCCGTCCATGCGGTCTTTCGTCGCCGCAGGGTTGCGTTCGAGCGGGATCGAGGTGGTGGTCGAGCACGACGTCGTTTCTGAATGTCGCATGCGCAAGAGTGCTTCCGAGCTCGCTCGATTGCGCCGCGCGAACGAGGCCACGAAGGCCGCGCTCGCCGCCGCGGCGAAGCATGTACAGGAGGGCATGTCCGAAGCAGACCTCGGATCGCTGATCCGCGAAGCACAGACCGAGGCGGGGCTCGAAAGCATCTGGACGCTCGTGGCCTTTGGCGATGCGGCGGCGTATCCGCACGGCACGCGCGAGAAGCATCCGCTGCGCAAGGGCGAGCTAATCCTCGTCGACACCGGCGGAAAACTGCACGGCTACAGCTCGGACATCACGCGCACCTGGCCCTTTGGTCCTGTCTCCGCCGAGCAGAGGAAGGCCTGGGAGACGGTGCTCGCCGCCCAAACACGGGCGCTCGACGGCTATCGCGCGGGACTCGCGCCCGAGAAGGCCGACGCATTGGCCCGCGGAGTGGTCGACGGCGCTGGCTACGGAGACGCCTACCAGGCGTTCAGTCATCGTCTGGGCCACGGGATCGGGATGGAGGTGCACGAGCATCCCTACGTCGTGCGCGGAAACGCCCGAGCTTTTAAACCGGGGAATACGATGTCCAACGAGCCGGGGATCTACCTTCGGGGGAAGCTAGGCGTCCGAATCGAAGACATCGTCGCCATCCGCGACGATGGACCCGAGGTGTTTGGCCCCCGCGCCGTGTCCTTGGAGGACCCGTTCGGCGAAGGTTGAGACCCCTGACCCGTTTGGGGTGGAAGAGAGTAGTCGACGGCGGACCTTCGGATATGGCTATCTAATCGGTCTCGCAATGGGCTCCGAGGGTGTGTCAGCATTGGGAGCGGGTGGAGCGCCCGCCACCGAGCCCGCGAGCGCGGATGCGATCACTGAAGCGCCTGCCGCCACCGAGGCCCTCGAGTCTGCACCCACCGACACTTTGGTTGCCCGACCCGTTGAAGGTGTCGATACCCCGACGCCCAGAGCTGAGCTTCTCCCCGCCGAAGCCGCTCCGAACGCTCGCCTCCTCGCCCGGGTTGGAGGGGCGTACATTCTCGAGTCCGACCTCGAAGAGGCGATTCACACTCCCGATCTCGAGTTAACCCTCGATTCCTTGGTCAGCATCTACGCCGACGAGCACCACCTCCCCCCCCGTGGTGTCGAGGAAATCCCTGAGTTCTACGAGCGCATACTCGATGAGTTGCCGGAGCCTGCTCGTGAGCAGCTTCGCGGTGAGTGGAACCAGGTCGTCGACACTGCCCTCGATCGCGCGCTCGTAGACATGGTGGATCAGATGGCCTTGCGCCAATGGACGTCGAGTGACGACGGCGATCCCTGGTCGCTGCGTACCCGTGCGGCACAGCAGATCGGGGAGGAGCTAGGCGCGCATTCGGAGAGCACGGAAGTCCAGAACGAGCTCAATGCGCGTCTGGATGCGGAGCTCTACCGCGCAATCTGGGCGCCTCATGAGCGCGCCTTCGTTCGGGCCACCGAAGGCTGGTCGGACGACGACCGCGCGGTCCTTCGCGATCACCTCACCAGTCTCTACGCAGAAGAGCATGGCCTTCGAGCCGCTTGGGTCATCGCTGGACAGCTCGAGAGCGGCGGAGATGCCCGGGGGTTGACCGAGCTGATCGCGTCGACTGGTGCGCTCCAGTGGACCGCAGGCGAGGTAGCCGGAGCGGCCATGCGCCCGGAGCTCGCAGGTTTTCGAGACCGTTTGCTCGCGACTGCCGGCGCCGAGGACGTATGGCTCGACGGAGATCGTACGCTCATTGTCCGCGCCGAGAACGGACGAATTGTTGCGGAGCTGAGTGCTGAGCGCGATCCAGCGCGGGAGCGGCTGGTGCAGCGCATCCGGTCCGGTGACTTTCGGCCGGTTTGGGTGGCGCAAGAAGGCGGGCCGAGGCTCGTGTTGGCTGGTTCCGGGGAGCTCTCCGAAGATGAGGCTCGTGTTGCACCTGGTCTCGTTGACGACATCGCTCGCGAATTGAATCGGCGCGCCGCGGAAATCGTTCCGCGCGTGTGGACCACGCCAGAGCTGGTTCCAGAGAGCGAGCGGGCGTTGCTCTTCTCGTCGCCGGCTGGGCGCCTCGCGGGGCGTCGCGCGATTTACGAGGCGACTCGACGCGACATCTCCCAGGAAGCGGAGGACGAGCTCGGTCCCGCCGTGGTAGAGTCTCGGCTGCGAGCGGGACAATCACTCGAGGTTGACACTCCAACCGGGGAAGAGCTGACCGGCTTTTTGTCGCGGGTTCGGCTGCTCCTGCGTGCGACCGACGGGGCAACGCTCGCGCACGCAGTTGAGGTGCCGCTCGACGCGGGAGTGCCCCTGGGGCGAGAGCCGCGGGAAGCGCTGGCGCTCGCGCAGAATCTCGCGATACATGCCGGCGTGCTCGCAGCGGACACGGACCTCGGTGTCATGGACGAAGCCACCGCGGGACTGTTGGAAGAATTCCGATCGGGAGAGCATCAAGCGCGCATCACACCCGAAGGGCTGCGTGACTTCACCGTAGCTCTCGCCGAAGAAGGCCGCTTTCGCGAGGTCATTCTGGGCGAGCTCATCGCTACCCATCCGATCCTTCGCCATGCGCAGAGCGAAGGCGCAGAGCTCGACCCCGTTCATCTGGTGAACGCCTATATGAACGAGCAAGGGGTTTCGGAGCGCACCCTCGCTCGGCCCGACGCTGAGTTCCTGGCAGCCCTCACGGAAAGCCGAGCGCTTCCATTTGACCCGGAGCTTGCGCGACGGGCAATGAACCGCGCATCGGTCTTACCTCCGACCTCGGAAGCCATGCTGAGGAACTTTTTGGCCGCCCGCGCGACCGGAAGCCACGGTCGCCCACCCGTCGTTGAGATTGCAGTCCCTAGTGCGACGTCTCGGGAGGAGATGCGCCGGAGGCTCGAGGTTCTAGCGAGCCCCGCGGTGGAGCGATCCTTCGACCCAACGGATTTGCCAGAGCTCGCTCGCTTTGAGCCTGTCGCCGGGCTGAGGCTCGCGCTGGCGCAAGTCATGGACCGAGCGCCACCGATCGATGGCGCGGGAGTGGTCGAATCCGTGCTCACCGCGGACGAGCTACGCGAGCTTGCCGGACTCGTCGCCGATCGACTGACGCCGCAGGAACGCGCGTGGTTCTCGGAGGTTGCGGGTGAGGTGGAACGTGGAGAGCGCGTGATTCACTCCTTCGGACGCACAGAAGACGAAGGTGGGCGAGCCGAGGCATTCGTGTCTCGCACGTTACGGCAAATGGCGGAGAATGTTCGGGTCTCTACGGCCCCCTATGTACCAGGTCCGCGGCCATCGGGTGCTCGGAGTGATCTTCGAGAGGCGCTCGAGTTCATTCGCGGTGAGACCATTCCTATTCCACTTCTCGCGCGGGTTCGGGCCAGGGACATCGATCGTCTCGTCGAGATCACCGACCGGTTGAACCGTGACATCGTTGCGCTCGAATCAGTGGCCACTCAGATGACCGAGCATGCCGCCGTGGCACGGGCACGCGAGTTCGTTGCGACCGTAGACGCGCAACGAGACCGGTTGATCGCCTTGCGCGCGGAGCTCGAAGGGGAGCACGTGGAGCTTCTCGTCCGCGAGGGACGTCTCGTCCCGCCGGAACGTGCCTCCGACATCGATGCCGCGGAGCTCGAGGCCACTTTATTCGAGGCGGCGAGGGTCGCCCGCGCGCTCGAGGCTGCTCGCGCCGTCGCGCCTTCTGAGCGGACTGCGCGCGTCTTGGGGCGACTGACAGAAACGCTCCAGCGACCGATTCTTCCGACCGACACGGTGGTGCCAAACGCAGTGGACGACTGGCGGGTGCTGGAGGTGGCGCTCGAGAGCGGCGCAGACCCCGCATCCATCGACCCCAGTGCGATTTCGATCGATGGTGCGTTCATTCGACACGTCCTCGAGCATCACGCGGACGCCCTCGGTCGACCGATTTTTCAGACTGTCCTTCAGGGTTTTCCGAGCGAGCTACCCGGTCCCCAGCGTGCGCGCGAGCTACTTCAACGTGTCAGCGAGGAGATGGATGCAGGGGTGCGAGAGCCGTGGGAGACACTCAATGTGACGCTCGCCGACCTCGATGCTGACGACCGCAGCGCAAAGCTCGTCTCGCAGGCCGCGCTTCGCGCGGTGAGTGGTGCCGAGGGGCCTGGGCCGTCTCGTGAAATGGCGGTGGCGAACGAGATTCTCGATCGCGTGGTGCAGGCGCACCGTAGCCTGCCGAGCCAGCTCAATGCGCGCATGGTGCAAGCCGGCTTCCTCCCGTTGAATCTCGAGACGCTCAGACAGACGGAATACCAGGCGGAGAGTTTGGGCGCCCTGCTTGCGTTCGCTCGGAGGAGCATCGAAAGCCTCGACGCCGGCTCCGAGCTGCGCGCCTCACTCGAACACGCCGAGTCGGCTCTTGCCGCGGCGTCCGCGCTCGGGCGCTCGGTGGCCTTCGATGACCTCGAAGACCCAGAGGCCTCAGCGGCGCTAGCGCTTCTTGCGGAGGTAGGCGGCGCGGCGGGGTCCTCCGGCGCGATGAGCACCTTTGACTTCGCGGCGATGCTCGGAGACCGCCAGCGCTTGCTGGTCCGACGCCCGCTCTCTGAAGGTGACCAGGCTTTGGACGAGCTCGACTGGCGGGGGCTCGTTGCACGCGTGGGACAGCGGGCACGAACCCGTGACGACATTGCCGATGGTCTAGAGAGCTGGAGTGAAAGTGCTCAGTTTCGCTGGGACCGTGCTGCGGAAACCACCGGCGCGGCTTTTGCGATGGTTCGCCAGTTCGGAGTGACGCTCCTGCGCGGCGATCTCTATGTCGCCCCTGGGGCCGCTACGTCGCAGCGGGCCGCGGTGGAAGCACGCACGGATGATCCCATGGTGCTCGAGCGCGCCCAGCAGCAGCAAGAAGAAGCGTTTACTGCCGCCGCCGAGGCGGCCGGCGGTGTGGTGGGTACCTTCAATCCGGCCGCCTATGTCGCCGACGTCATCAACGACCTCAGCAGCGGGCAACTCGATATCGCCCTGGGCAAGGGCCTCGCGTATGCACCGGTGGTCGTAGGGTCCGGACTGTTGATCGCGGGCGCCGCACGGGAAGCCCTGAGGCGTGCAGAAACGGGAGCGCGCATTGGCGCGGAGCAGGCGGGGATCCTTCCTAGGCAAGAACGACTCCGTGTCGTTGCGGTTGGCACCGAGCGTGTCTATAGCGAGAGTCTGGAGGAGGCGCGACGCGGTAGTCGTCCCGGACGAATGCTGGCCCATACGGGGTCGCGATTGATTCAGGCATCGGGGCACGTGCTCAATCCTGTGAGCTGGGTGCGGGAGCCCGCACGAGCCATTGCGTCGAGCACGAACCTCGCGATGCGTTCCATGGGCGTCGGCCGCTACGTCCGTATCGATCCCAACAACACGGGTTCAGTACGACTCCCCGCCTCGGTTGGCGAATGGGCCGCACGAACGTCCGAGGGGAGCTTGCGCCTTCAGGTCTTTGACCGGACGCGGTCGCGTGTATTGACCGTGCCGAATTTACTGTTCCACGAAGTCCGTGATTCGGGTCGGATTCCGACAGATGCGGCGAATCGACTCGGCCTCACGAGCGCGGAGTTGCGAAGACTCTCACCCGCTCTCCAGTCGATCGCTCGGCAGATCCCCGCGGCCTGGCCTGCGGTGATCCAGCCTCTGCCTTCTCTGAGAGAGCTCTCAGAGCGGCCCGCCCAGCGCCGCGAGTGGGTGATTCAACGCGATGGGCGCAAGGTACGGGTCACGCTGCAAAACTTGGAGCTGTTGCGTTTCATTGATGCAAGTGGAAACCCGGCGCGTTTTGAACGTGAGCTGCGACGCTTTTCCATGAGTGGCCATGGGGAGGCGGTGCGAGCGGTCGTAGCGCCCTATGCCCATCTCCCGCGGGGTGAGATTGGTCATCAGCGCCGCGTGGCGGGCTTGCTCTCGACCGGTCAGCGCGGGCTGAATCTCGCGAGCGGCGCGAGGCGCAATCCTAGCGTGGTGGGCTCCGCCGATTTTTCTGTGACACGCACCCCTGAGGCCGCGCTCGGAGACGGCGAGGAGGGCGATCGCGCTGGTCTGCGCGCGCGAGAGCGAGCGCTCTCGGTGTTGGAGGAACGGCTGCGCTCGACGGAGCTCTCCGAAGAAGCGCGCGCGAGCTTGTTGGCACAGGTAGACGAGCACCGACGGGCACTTGGTGAGCCGGGGCAGGGCAGCTCGCGCGCGGAGCGGGCTCAGCGTGCCTGGCTGAGAGCGAGATGTGCGACGATCCGCCTCGAAGAGGAGTTGCGCTCGCAAGGATTCCGTCAGGTGGCGGCCCGAATCACGCGCGCTCGGTTGAACGACCTGTCGCAGGAATTTCGTGGTACGGGCTTCTACGTGGTGGTTGCGGTTGCGGGACAGCAATTCCTCGTAGATTTGGGCGAGACACTGAATGATGAATCGCTCGACACGATCGATTCGGCCGCCGAGATCGCAAAGGACAGCGCCGTGCTCGCGGGCACGATTGCCGGTGGTGCCGCGGCGTTCTCCGTGCTCAACCGCGTGGCTCCCCGCGTTGCCCAGTTTGCTGGCCGCGCCGGTCTCGCCTCTTTGCTCTTGGGGGCGGAGAGCCTGATCGAGGCTTCTGCAGATGCGCTCGGGGGGTATGCGAATCCCCTCGATGCAATGCACTACTGGCGCGACCTCGGAATCCCGGAAGCGGGGTTCTTGAAGATCGATCCCGATCGTTTCGAGCAGCCGTGGCTCGGCTATGACCCGTCGAACGACATTGCGACGATGCGCGCTGGCAACTCTGGGAGCCACCCCACCGCGCGCGGTCATTACTGGTATTTCAATCCCGAATCCGAGCTTCATCAGCGATTGCGTCGGCTCTTTCCAAACGAAGAGCGCACGCCGGTGCGACGCCCGAGCCTCCCGGAGCTGGCGGCCCTCGAGAGCTATCGTGAGCCGGTGCATCGTACGGTCACCTTCGTCGAACGCGTGCCGGAATTCGTCGAGGCCGGTTTGCTTCCGGAGGAGCTGCTCGCTGACGCCACCGTGGACTTTGAGAGCTTTGAGGCCGATGCGCGAGAACGCGCCCGGTCGATCGTCATGCGCGCAGAGGTGGAAGACGGCGAAGACTTCTTCAGCATAAACGCGCGTGAGCTTCGTCGTATGCTCGCCCGATACGAGCGGTTCGGTGCCCTCGACCCACAGCAAAGAGAGATGCTCGTCGAACGCAACGAAGAGATCTTGGCGCAATCCGAGCGCTGGTCCTTCGTGGTGAGTCGCATGGGTATCTCGGCGGAACAGAAGCAGGAGGCGTTGACCCAGATGGTTGTCAACGCGGCGTCGAACGTGTATGCAAATTATCTACTTTACCGCGCGGTTCATTCGCATGCAGCGAGGCCTCCGCCACTGATAAGACCGCTCGACGCCGTCAATGAAATCGATGACTTCTACACCCATGCCTTCGGATTCGTCGACGCCGACGGAGCCGATTTCTAGTAGGAGCCCGTAGCATGCCCGTCGAATCCTTGGACCGCGGTGTCAAAGCCCTCCTCAAGCACTACGGCGGCGAGCTTCCCACCCAGCTCACTCTCGAGGCTGACCTCAACGAATGCCCGCCTGAGCGTGCCCAGGCGATCTCCGAGGCGCTGTGGATTCATGGATACGAGTCATTGATCGACGCGGCGAAGAAACGCAGCACTTCGGGTCTGCCACCGCGTGTAATCCCAGGGGATTGCAAGGCACCCGAGGCACAAACAGTGGCGCATCATCCCGGCCACGTACACAAGAAGCTCCCTCCTGGTTGAGAAACTGAAAAAAACGAAATTTGGGAAATAGGGCCTATGCGCGGGCGTCGGGCGTTATGCTACGTAGCGCATTGAAGCGAGGTGTGCAGTGGGAACGGGCCTTAGGAACAGTACGGCCAACGCCGATTTCTACAACGCAGCGAATAGCCTGATTCAACAGTTCCGGGGTGACCCGGAGCGGCTTCGGTCGGAGCTGAGCGCCCTTGCGCAAACCTACAATCTCGACAGCTTTGGGCGCGTGGTGCGTGAAACGTCCGCGGGACAACTCCGCGAACGCGTGCGCCAACAGCTCACGCAATTTCGTGTCAGCCGGCCCGAGCCGCGACTGGGGGCGAGCCTGCGCCAACGGCCAGCGCCTAGCCTCGCGACGCGACGACCGGACCGGGCGCCCCCACTCCAGGGGAAACGGCTCACTGACGCGTTAGAGGACACTTGGCTCGCCACCATGGCGACCATCGAGCAAGCACGATCGGGCGGGCGAGACGTGATGGCGAGCATGGAGCGGACGGTGAGTGTCGCTCTTCGAGTTCCGCGCCATTCGAGTCTGGCCGATACGATCCGTTGTCTCGAAGTGCATTGCCGTTACCTGTCAGAGCTGCTGCAGCAGCCCGAGATCGCGGCGCGCCTGGAGGCTGGTGAGCCTCTTCCGCGGGCTCTGACTGCGGAAATCGCTGCGCTGGATCGCGAGATGGCCCTGCGGTTGCAGAGCCTGAGTGAACGCACGGACACCCTGCCACGGAGCGCTTTCGAGAATTGCTTGGCCCTTTCGGAGACGCTCGATCGGCTCCCGGGAATCGAGATGGCGCAATCGCGGCAAGCACTGCTCCGTCTCAGCGAGTCCTTCGGGGACCGTGTGGTGCCGGACCCTGAGGTCGCCGCAGCGGCGCGCACGCGTTCCGTTGATGACTTGAGGACTCCCCTCGAGCGCGTCGACCACGCTTTGGTCGTTGGCGCTGGACCGACGGGAATCGCTACGGCGCTCGAGCTCGCGCACCGAGGCGTCGCGGTCGACATGGTCGACGCTCGGAACCCGCTGCACCCGACTCGGCCCGTCCAGTTTTCCTTGAAGAACAGCACCGTGCGTGCGCTCGATCGCATGGGGGTGCTCGACATTCTCGGAGACCGCGTGAGCTACCTCGAGCGTGCGGTGCACCGGGATGACATCACGGGTGAGATCACCGAACGCCACCCGGAAGCGGCACCCCGCGACCACACGCGGGGCACTCGCGCCGGAATGCCGCTAAAGGGTGAGGAGACGGTAGCGACCGTTGGGATCGCCGATCTGCAGACCGCGATGCTCGAGCGGTTCTATCAGCTCGGCGGACGAACGATTTCCAACGCGCGAGCGGGCTTTGAACCTGTGCACGACGACGCCGGTGAGCTCGTCGGCTACGACTGGTACGCAGAGCGCGACGGCGAACGAATCGAGCTCGGTCGCCCGGAGCTCATCGCAGATGTGGAAGGGAGTCGCGGCGCCCTTCGCGAGGCACTCGGGGTAGGGATGATCGGCGACGAAAACCCTTCGGCTCGCATGGTCGCTGGTGCTGTCGAGTACGACATCGGGGCCACCATGGTGACTCACACGGGCACCGATGGGCCGATCGACGGGGAGCCGCAGGTGGTCAACACGGCGATCATGGGCAACGCCGCTACGGGGCGAACCTGGTCGATCGTATCCCTTCCTGACGAAATGGCCTTCCCCGACGAGCAGTCGGTAGAAGACTACTTCCGCGCGCGCACTCGCGATGCGCTGCGCACCCTCGGAGCGGACTTTGACCCTCAGGCGTTCGACTCCGCAGGGCTCTACGCTGGCGGCCGGGTCGCGTTCCCGGTGCAAAACCGAGCCGCGGAGACACCGATTCTGGCGAGCTTTCCGGGGCAGGTGGTAGTGGCCGGCGGAGACGCGCGGGCGCTCGGAACCCCCTTCGCGGGACTCGGCGCGCAGACCGGCGTCACCACGGATGCGGCACAGATCGGTCGCTTTGTCGACAACCTCCCGACCCTAGGACGGGACCGTAGCGTCGAGCTCATGGGCCGTGCAATTGGGTCAAACGCGCGTGCCTGGCACCGCGCCGGCGATCACGCATTCATTCGTTCCCCGGCGGAGCTCGTCGAAGCCTCGGGTGCGACTCCGAGAGGCGAGGGTGCGCCCCTACGACTCGACTTGCCCGCGTCGATCCCGACGGACGCGGCATTGGGTGAGCTCGCGAGTCGCGCCGGAAGCCTGGGACAGCCACTGGCATTTGCGCGAGACGGAATCGAAATCGTTGCGCATCCGGGGAGCGAGGCTGCTCAGCTGCGAACCGCACACGCACGTCTCACCGACGCATCAGAGCTCGGTCGATACACCGGCGCACGCACCGTGGAACGAATCGTCGTGGGCGAAGCCGCCGATGGAGACGGCAGTACGCTCGCGGAGGCACTGGCTCAAAGCCATCGCGACTTGTCCGCGGTGAGCGCCGACGGCGTAGTGTTTCCGCTGGTCCCTGGAGCAGCGGCCACAGAGATCGATGCGATGCTCGCCGGCGGTAGCGGTGCGAGCGACGGACCCATACATGCGACCGCGGCGCTCGATCGGAGGGGACGGACCGTATTCGAGGCGGCGGTTCGCGTGGCCGATGCGTCGCAGCGCGAGCTGCGGCTCGGCTTCCGCGGTGATGAAGTTGCGATTCGACCGGGCGAGAATCGCGAGGTCGTGGCGAAACGCTATTGGGACACGGTGGAGCCCGCGGCTGCGACGCTTCGTGAGACAGTCCCAGCCCGAGCGATCCGGGAGCTGGTCACGCGGGCGGACGAGGAGCAGGTGCCGCAGCGCGCACGGATCGATGGCATCGAGGTGGTCGCAACGCCCGGCGACCGTCCTTCCCTTCTTCTCGAGCGGCACCGCCGCGTCGAAGGAGGCGGAGAGGGACCGGTTCGCGTGACGACCGCCGACCTGGAAGTGGCGACCTGAAACCGCCGTCGCCCGACGGTTCCAATGGGCACGTCTGCAGGCTCGAGCAACGGTCGCGGTCGCTTGCTCGACATGAACGAGGCCGAAATCCAAACGCTCGCGCGCTGGACTCGCCTTGCCTCGATGACATCCGCCGACCGTGGTGGGGTCTTCCGTCCGGGGGTGAGCTCGGCGGTGACGCTGTTGAACATTCACGGCTCCGATGAGCGTCCAATGACACGGCAGGTGTCGCCATCCGGTCGCGAGCTGCCCATGACGACACCTCGCGCCCTCGAGGAAACGGGAGTGTCTTTGAGTGGCGACACGATGACGATGAACGAGTTCACGACCGTGCTCGACAGCGGCGGCGTCGACTATGAGATGGTCCGTGGCGAGTTGGACGCGAGTCGCGTGAGCGCTCTCGCGATCGAAAGCGTCAACGACCCAGCGGTGACGACGGTTGCACGTCTCACACGGGGCGATCGCTCTTGGTTTACACCGGTCCTCGCTCACAACCAGGCCAGCGGTCGTTTTCTGGTCATGGGGCCGCCGGAGCCCGGCATGCGCCTCACCTGGGTCACCCCGGAAGAGCTCGCAACTTCGGTGAGCGAGGAAGGTGGTGTGGTCCACGCACGGGGCGAGAACCCGAACAATTGGACTGCGCCGAGTCGCGTCGATCTCGAGCACGGGCCGCGGGTCTCGCTCGATACGCCGGAAGGCGCCGAGCTTCTCGGGGGCGTCGAGCTGCCGCAGATGGTTGGCTTTGCCACCGGCGTTGGAGCGCACCAGTGGCAGCAAACCCCCACCACCTGCGGGCCGACGAGCCTCGCGGCGGCGTTGAACGACCTGGTCGTCTCCGACGGCATCATCGATCAAGACGCGATCATTCGAGTCCTCGACGAAGAGCTCGGGGAATCGGTGCTCACGGACGGAACTGACCTGATGCCCCTCGCGCAAGCGGCACGACGTTTCGGTGTCACCGTGGATGCTCGGCAGACTCTCCCGGGCTCGGATGAGGGTCTCGCACGGTTCCGCGAGCAGCTTGGGGCTTTAGGTCCGAACTCCCGCATGGTCGTGAACTTCGGTCGGCAGGCGCTCGGGCAGCAGGGGGGCGGCCACTTCTCACCGGTCGCGGCTTACAACCGGGAAGCGGACATGGTGCTGGTCTTCGACACGAGCCCCTGGGCGTCAGGGCCTTTCTGGGTCAGCTCGCAAGACTTGTACAACGGGATGGCAACCGCCTCGGTCGGCGACGCCGCCGCTGGAATCCCAGACGGGGACTACCGCGGCTACATGGTCGTCTCCCGCCCGCGACTCGAAGAGGATCTGAGCGGTCGGCCCTAGCGAACGCCTCCTCTGAGAGGAGCGAGTCCTCTGTGCGGTCGTCTCTGGCGTATTCTGCGGCACCCCGATTGACTCATTCTGAGGCACCCATGCGCGCCGGACGCCGCATTGGGTTTTCTCGTCGGCAGTGTGTCTACGGGACCTGCGAGTCCTACGAACGAACCCCGTGTGCCGACGCGGGCTCCTGCTTGGAGGGCTTCTGGTGCGGCGCTGGGCTGTGTCGAAAGCTCACTGCAACAGGCCTTGCGTGTGACCAAGACGACGAGTGCGAGCGAGGAGCCCCCCCGTGTCAATGCAGCGGACGCGTGCAAACGCGGAGAGCTCGGAGCACTGCTTCGACGAGAAGGGATCTACAGCTCTCATCTCTCGACCTGGCGCCAACAGCTGGAGCAGAGAGGGCTCGAGGGGCTCGCACCGGCTAAACCTGGGCGTAAGCCGACGAAGGACGCCAAAGACCGCCGCATCGAGGAGTTGGAGAAGCGCGCTGCGAAGCTCGAGAAGGAGCTTCGGATCTCGAAAGCGCTCATCGAGATGCAGGGAAAAGCCCACGAGATCCTCGGGATTGCGCTGCCGAGGATCGAGGAGAGCGAGGACGACTCGTCGAGCTCGTCCGACAGCGCACGATAAAAATCCCGATGAGCCGTGCGTGCGAAGCGGTCGGGTTGAGCCGCGCGACCGTGTATCGCGGAGGACATCAGATGGCACGACGAGAATCGCGAGATGTGTGGGCGAAGCGC
>CAYXVF010000136.1:0-13850 GCA_964468125.1 uncultured Bdellovibrionales bacterium
TGCTGCCCCACCGAACGAAGAAGCTCGCGCGCCTTCAGGAACTTTGGTGCCATCGTCGTGAGGGCTTTGTGACGCTTTGCGCTCTCGGCGCGGTAGGTCTGCAATACGCGCTTTTCACTTTCGCGAGCGAGTTGTTTCACCTCACCCACGAGTCTCTTGCGGGGACCTTCGCCCACGTCCGGCATCGCGAGGAGCTTCTCCGCGGCCTCGGGCCAGCGGGGGACCTCGAGGGGCGCGTCGCTGCAACCGTCGAGCGAGCCGTGCACTTCGCTGACCACCTCTTCGAGACGACGCTGGGTCGCCGGGTACTTGGCGAGCTCTTTGGCGAAGCCTCGGTGCAGGCGCTCGAACTCGCGCTCGATCGCGTACTCTTGGTCGCGAATCGCTTCGCCCATGAGCATCTCGCGGTTGCTCTCGTCGAGGTCACGGGCCACGCCGCGCAACCAAACCCCAGCGAACCTGAGGCCACGGGTGAGAGCGGACCAGGCGCTGCGCAAGCCCTCGTGTACCTGCTCCCGCGCAACATAGAGCCCGATCTGCGCCAAGAGCAGCAGCCCGAGCAGGGCCCACCAGGGCATTTCAGTCCAGGTGCTCATGTCCAATCATCATCTCCTCCGGGACGTCATGCCCCTCCCCCTACGAACCGGACCCGCCGACGAAAAGCGGACGAATTTTCTCGGTGGCCCGTCGGTTCCAACGTGCGAGACTTGAATGCGATGGCACCACGGTCGGAGGAATCACGCGAGGTTGAAGCGTTGGTCACCCGCGCAGCACAGGGGGATCGGCACGCGCAAGAACAGCTGCTCGACGCCTATTGGCCGCTCATCGAAAGCGCGGTCCGAGCCCGCAAGAAGCGCATGGGCGAGTCCGCCCGCGCGCGCGAGGAAACGCGAGACCTACAGCAAAACGCGGCGATCCGCGTGCTCGGAGAGCTCGACACACATCAGTGGCAAGGCCGGTCCGCGTTCGCAAACTGGATTCGTCGTCTCGCGGGACTCGAAGTGGTCGACGCGCAACGACGAAACCGAGCGCAAAAACGCGATGCAGCAACTGAAGTCCCACTGAGCGGCACAGAAAAGTCGTCATCGGCGAGCGCGGATGACCTCGTCGATGGTCGCCGTAAACTCGAGGCTCTGCTACGACGGCTCGAAGGGCTGAAGGCCGAGTATTCCGCGGCTCTCCTCATGCATCGCATGGGCTTCACGCACCGAGAGATCGGTGAGACCTTGTCGTGCTCCAGCGAGGCAGCGCGCAAGCTCGTCGCTCGCGCGAGAAAGAAGCTCGAAGCTAGCCGTTGACCACGACCACCGATTCGCCCTCCCCCGACATTGCGCGCACCAGCTCCATCGGTCGATTGCGCAAGAGCTGCTGCGCGTTGATATAGCCTTTGTCGGTGATCTCCCCTTGGTCCGCGCTCGGAGCGTCGTCGAGGAGCGAGATCCGCGCGACCTGCCGTGAGGTTCCCACCGCCGACGCATTGTAGTCAGCGATCCGTGTGCGGAGCGTTTCATGCACTTTCGGGTTTCGATTGAGCTCGCGGAGCGACGCCTGCTCGCCGACGAGCTTTCGCGCAGCGTCGAGATCCAACCAAGCGAGCAGGGTCACGTCGTCGGCTCCCGCCCCCGCAACAACCGCATGAGAAAGCAGATCGTCGAGAGCAGAGAGGACCGCAGAACGAAGCGGTCCGACGTGGACCCAGGTCCCCGAGGCGAGCTTGAAGTCTTCCGCGAGTCGACCCATGAAGCGTAGGCCTTGCTCCGGGTGGCGACGATCGATCAGCTCCCCGGCGTCGCCGGTGCAGTAGAAGCCGTCTTCGTCAAAGGCCGTCGCGGTGGTTTTGTCGTCCCGATGATAGCCTGGCGTTACGTTTGGGCCGCGCACCCGCAGCTCGAATCGGTCACCGACGGGAGCCAATCGAATTTCCACCCCCGGTGCCGGTACGCCGATGCCGTCGGGGCGTTCCAGCGCAAAATGCGCGGTCGTCGCCATCGGTGAGGTCTCGGTCGTTCCCCAGCCGGTGGTCAGCCAATGGCGTACCCTCAGGTGCTCGCGCGCAACCCGGTCCAGTCGATTCCAGGTGCTCTCCGGCAAGGGCGCCGCGGCAAAGAACATCCCGTCGAGCTGCGAAAAGAAGCGCTCCCGAAGCTCGACATCCCACTCGAGCTCACGCGCGAGCAGCTTCCAGCCCGCGGGCACATCGAGGTGAAAGGTCGGTGACCAGCTACGCAACAAGGCGAGCACCGAGTCGAACTCAGCGCCCCGAGGGCTGCCCTTAGCGATCACCATGGTGCCGCCGGTTCGCATCACCAGGTTGAAATTGTGGTTGCCCCCGAAGGTGTGGGACCAAGGCAACCAATCGACCAGCATCTGCGGTCGCAGATCGACGAAGGGCCAAACCTGGGCCAGCATCTGCTGATTGGACGTCAGCATGCGCTGCGTGTTGATCACACCCTTCGGATTCCCGGTGGAACCCGAGGTCATGAGAATCTTCACCACCGTATCCGGCGTGAGCTCGACCTGGTCGACCTCCTCTGTCGCAGGGGTCTGGAGGAGCTCGGAAAAGGGCGTGGCTCCGGGAGCTCCGTCCTCTGCGACCACCTCCGCTCCGAGGGGCTCGAGCGCCGCGATTCCAGAAGCAAAGCGTGCCGAATCGTCTGCAAACACCAGACCCGGCGTCCCGAGCTGCGCGATGTCGAGCAGCTGCCTATGGTTCCCGCTCGCAAGGGAATAGGCCACCGACACGGGTATCACCGGCACGCCCGCGACCGATGCGCCGAGACTCAGCACCGCGTGGCCGATCGAATTCCCCGAGAGAATCATTACTGGGCGGTTCGTCGACAACTTGCGGTCGAGCAGCGCCTGCGCCACTGAACGGCTTTGCTGAAACAGCTCGCTCCAGGTCAGAGACGCCCCGGCGTCGGGCTCGACGAGCGCAACGTGATTCCCGCGCACGGCTGCCCAGCGACGCAGCCAGTCTACGGTCGTGGAGTCCGCCTCATTGAGTGGGGTACGCGAGCGCACCAAGAGCCCACCCGTAGCTTCCTCTTGGACCTCGACTTCCGGGGACAAGAGCTTTGGCAGACGGCGGCCTGCGTCCGAAGTATTCATCACGTTGTGCTAGTCGGCGAGCTTGTCGAGCAAACCGTGTTGGGCCGAGCGCGCCTTCTGGTTCCCCCGCGGCCCGGATTGGACGTAGGTTCCATCGCTCTGCAGGAGCCAAGCCTGACAGTTGTCGTCCAAGTAGCGTAGGAGCGTCTCTTCGAGAGCGCGTCTCTCCAAGCCGGCGTCTGGAATGGGAAAGGCGAGCTCGACCCTCCGGAAGAAGTTGCGGTTCATCCAATCCGCGCTTGCGACGTACATCACCTCTTCGTCATCGTTCTCGAAGTAGAAGGCGCGGCTGTGTTCGAGGAAGCGCCCGACAACGGACCGAACGCGAATGTTTTCGGAAACCCCTGGGACCCCGGGACGCAAGCAGCAGATCCCGCGCACGAGCAGGTCGATCGATACCCCAGCCTGACTCGCGCGATAGAGAGCCCGTATGATCGAAGGCTCAGACAGTGAGTTCATTCGGGCGATCACCCGCGCTTTCTTCCCTTCGCTGGCGAGCGCCGAGTAGGCCTCGATCTTGTCGATCAACGTCCGGTGAAGGGTGAAGGGCGCTTGGAGGAGGGTCTTGAGTTTCTGCTCGCGACCGAAACCGGTGAGCTGGAGAAACACCTTGTGAACATCTTCGCCGACGTCACGGTTTGCGGTGAGATAGCTGATGTCCGTGTACGCTTTGGCGGTTCCGCTGTGGTAGTTGCCCGTCCCCAGGTGCACGTAATGGCGCAACTTCGACCCTTCGCGCCGAACCACCATCAGCATCTTGGCATGGGTCTTGTAGCCCACGATTCCGTAGACGACCTTGGCCCCCGCATCCTGCAGGCGGCTCGCCAGGTCGATGTTGGCCGCTTCGTCGAAGCGCGCCCGAAGCTCGATCACCACCGCGACCTCTTTGCCGGCGCGCGCCGCCCGGATCAATTCCTCCACCACTGGCGAGTTCACCCCAGTCCGGTAGAGGGTCTGCTTCACCGCGAGGACGTCCGGGTCTTCCGCTGCCTGCCGGATGAAGTCGATCACCGGCGCGAACGATTCGTAAGGGTGGTGCAACATGATGTCGTGACGACGAAGCGTCTCGAAGATGTCCGGCGAGAAGCCCAAGGCCATGGGAGTCCCGGGCACGAAACGTGGAAACTTCAGGTCCGGTCGGTCGACGAGATCGTAGAGGCTTCCAAGGCGATAGAGGTTCACCGGTCCATTGACGCGGTAGAGGTCCCGTTCGCCTAGCTCGAATTGCTCAAGCAGGAATTCGTAGAGCTCTTCGGGACAGTTTTCCGCGACTTCGAGGCGGACAGCATCTCCATGCTGACGCCGAAGCAACTCGTCTTCTAGCGCGTTCAGGAGGTCGTCGACCTCTTCTTCATCTACCCAGAGGTCGCTGTTGCGCGTGAGACGGAACTGAAAGCAGCCATTCACCTTCACCCCAGGAAAGAGATCGTCGACGTTGGCATGGATGATGGATGACAGAAAAACGAAATCGTCGGGTCGTTCCGCCAAGTGCTCCGGAAGCCGAACCAGGCGCGGCAGCGAACGCGGCGCTCGGACCACCGCGAACTCGCTCTCACGGCCGAAGGCGTCGGTGCCACTCAGTGAGCAGATGAAATTCAGAGACTTGTTGAGAGGTCTAGGAAAAGGGTGCGCGGGATCGAGGCCCACCGGCGTGAGCACGGGGAGCACCTCGCGACGGAAATGGTCCTGGACCCAGCGACGAACCTCTGGACTCCACTGGTCCCGCCGCAGAAACCGGATCCCCTCCTCTGCGAGCGCGGGCACCATCGCTTCGTTGAAGTAGCGATACTGCGCTTCGACGAGCTCGTGGGCGACCTTGCTGATCTCCCGGAGCTGCTCCGAGGCGGTCATACCATCGGGGCCACGCTGGGAAATGCCGAAGCGCTCCTGCTGCTTCAGACCGGCGACGCGGATCTCGAAGAACTCGTCGAGGTTGGTGGTGCTGATCGTGAGAAAGCGGAGGCGCTCGAGCAAAGGAAGGGACTCGTCTTTCGCTTGCGCCAACACGCGACGATTGAACTCGAGGAGGCTGAGCTCTCGATTGATGAAGTGCGCGGGGTCGTCGATCTCGGCGCCTGGCTCCCTCGGTCGCCTGCGACTCGAAGCGCGTTCGCGGAGGAGATCCGGAGTCTGAATGTCGGCCGGTCTGATCGCCATCTCGTCTCTATTCTAGGTCGTCTAGAGAGAACCCACATGTGCGCAGTTGTAATCCCTACGCAACCGAAATATCATATTGGCGTCACAATCGGCGGGGAGTCCGTGGACGTCTTCATTATTCGACACGCGATCGCAGAAGTTGCTTCGCCGGGGCAACCGGATGCGGATCGCGCCCTGACCGACCGTGGCCGGAAACGCTTCAAGTGTGTCGCCTCTACCCTCTCACGACTCGGCGTCGAGTTCGACCGGATCTACACCTCTCCCTGGAAGCGGGCCGCACAAACCGCCGAGCTGCTCTCGGGGCTCGCAGGGGAGATTGTCATCACCGACCTCCTGGCCATGACCCCAGACGAGCCGCTCCTCGAGCGCTTTGAGCGCGAAGGGGGTCCGTACGCGACCGTTGCGTGCATCGGCCACGAGCCTTGGATGGCCGAGTTGGCCTCGCTGCTTCTCCTCGGCGACCGTTCCGCCGCGGATAAGGTGCCCTTCAAAAAAGGCGGGGTCCTCTGGCTCTCCGGCGAGGCGGTTCCCGGCGGAATGGAGCTTCGCGCGTGCCTGCCCCCCAAATGGGCACGCGAGCTCGGCGAGTCCTGATCACTCGAGGGCGCGCATCGCCGCCCGCCACTCCTCAGGCGTGTTGCAGCTCTGAAGGGCCGCCGGATTCGGTAGATCGGACGCGTCGACTTCTCGGGTTGCCAAGGCGTCGAAGAGCCTCCCGAGCCTTCGCGCATCACGGAGGTGCTCTAGTGCTTTCCGGACCGCTTCCACCCGGAGCACGGAGCATAGAGTCACCCGCTCTCCTCCCGCACGGGGGACGAGGGCGTCCGCGTCGCCCAGTCGATCGAAGAGAAAAGTCAGGTTCGCTGGATCCACCACGGGAAAATCGACGGCGCCGAGCCAGACCACGCCGTCGGGGACATGATCGATCGCACTGAGCAGGCCGCGCAGAGGACCCCGCAGCTCTCGATCGATGTCGAGCGACACCCGTTCCGGCAGCGGCGGTAGCGCTTGCCCCGCAGCAGCCGAAAGGGTCACCCGCTCGCACGCGAGTAGGGCCTGGCGGCACACGTAGACGACCGCCGGCTCCCCGGCACGGTCGAGCCACGCCTTGTCCGTGCCCATGCGCCGGGACGTCCCGCCCGCGAGCACGATTGCACTGCGTCCGTCCATTTCTCGGTCCCTTTACATCGCCAGCTCCCGCAGTCTAGACCATGGCGATGCGCTCTCTCGAATTCACCGGCGAAGCGATCCGTGTGATCGATCAACGCCGCCTGCCGCACGAGCTCGTCACCGCGGACCTGCGTACGCCCGAGGATGCGGCCGTCGCCATCCGCGAAATGTGGGTCCGCGGCGCACCTCTCATCGGCGCGACCGCCGCCTTCGGCTATCTCTTTGCCCTGCGAGCAAACCCGAGCGACGAAGCGGTCGACTGTGCCCATGCGCTCCTGCTGGAAACGCGGCCGACGGCGATCAATCTTCGCTGGGCTCTCGACCGGGTCCGTGACGCAGTCCGCCTCCTGCCGAGCGCAGAGCGCGCCGACGTCGCCGAAGACATCGCCCGCGCGATCGTCGACGAAGAAGCAGCGATGTGCCGATCGATCGGAGAGCACGGCGTAAGACTGCTCGAAGAGAAGCACCGCGCGACCGGGGAACCCGTCAATGTCCTGACCCACTGCAACGCAGGCTGGCTCGCGACCTTTGACTACGGCACCGCCACCGCTCCGGCCTACATCGCCAAAGAGCGCGGGATCCCCGTGCACGTTTGGGTCGACGAAACGCGTCCGCGCAACCAAGGCGCATCGCTCACCACCTGGGAGCTCGCGCAGCGCGATGTGCCCCACACCCTAGTGGCAGACAACGCCGGCGGGCACCTCATGCAGCATGGAAGAGTGGACATGTGTTTTGTCGGCGCGGACCGGGTCACCCGCACCGGTGATGCGTGCAACAAGATCGGCACGTATCTCAAGGCGCTCGCCGCCCACGACAACGCGGTGCCCTTCTTCGTCTGCTTGCCGAGCTCGACCATCGACTGGCAGATCCGAGATGGCCTGCGCGAGATCCCGATCGAAGAGCGCAGTGCGCGAGAGGTCACGCACATGCGCGGGCGGGCCGAGGACGGACGGGTGCTCGAAGTCAACATCGCTCCCGACGGCGTGCCCGTGGGCAACCCGGCCTTCGACGTCACCCCGGCACGCCTCATCACCGCCCTCATCACGGAGCGCGGGATGTGCGAAGCGAGTGAGAAGGGTCTCCTGAGCCTCTACCCGGATCAAAAATGAGCGACGCCCTGCGCCAGGCGGTGATCGCCACCGCGCGCGCGGTGAGCACAAAGGGCCTGAGCGTCGCGCTCAGTGGCAACGTTAGCGCTCGAAGCGAGCGAGGCTTTTTCATCACTCCGACGGGGGCTTCCTACGATGAGCTCGAACCCTCGGACATCGTCGAGATGGGTCTCGACGGCGCAACGCTCGATTCGCGCCGGTCCCCATCGAGCGAATGGCGCTTTCACGCGGCGCTCTACGCGAGACGGCCAGAGGTCGGTGCGGTGGTGCACACGCACTCCACCTTCGCCACCACCCTCGCCTGCCTGCGTCGCTCGATCCCCTCTTTCCACTACATGGTAGCGGCGGCTGGCGGGCGCGAGATTCCCTGTGCGCCCTATGCAACCTACGGCACGCAGGCGCTTTCGGAACACGTCGTCGAGACTCTGGGCGATCGCGGAGCGACCTTGCTCGCTAACCATGGCCTGGTGACTGTGGGCTCCGATCTGCCGCGCGCCCTTCGCCTGGCCGAAGAGGTCGAGGAGCTCGCCAAACAGTACTGGCACGCACTCGCGGTCGGAGACCCGGTGCTGCTCACGCGCGAAGAAATGGACGCGGCACTCGAACGCTACGCGAGCTACGGACGCTAAGAGACGCGTCATGCGGCAGCGAGCCGTCAGCGCACTGAAAGCCAAGCATCGACTGCGGACCACAGCGGCTTCGGGGCCTCCCAGGGAAGCATGTGCCCGGCCCCGGGGATGCTGACGAGCTCCGCGCGAGGGGCCGCCTCGGCGAGCCAACGCTGATGCTTCGCCGGGGTGAGCGCGTCACGCTCTCCATAGACCACCAGTGTCAGAATCGAAAGTATTCCAACGCGCTCCCGAACATCGAAGCCATTGCAGGCATGCCAGTCAGCGACGGAAGTGGCCTGTGGAGTACGATGCGCGGCGGCGTCGTAGCGCTCTCGTACGCCGGTTGGGCACTCAGGACCAAACGCAAATCCGTATGAAAGGGGATCGTCGTCGCCCGCCTGTTCCACGGCCTGCAGGATCGCCGGTGCGACCCTGAGGCGTGCACTCGAGCTCACGAGGACGAGCCCAGAGAGTCGCGAAGGTGCGAGGAGTGCCAACGACAGTCCGATGGCGCCGCCCATCGAGTGACCGACGATCACTGGCGACTCGAGGGAAAGGCCGCCCAAGACGGCCAGGAGCCAACGTGCCATTGCCTCTACGTCGCGCAGCGCGGGCCTATCCGATCCTCCGCGCCCCGGAAGGTCGACCGCAATCCAGCTCCGAGCCTGCGGCGCGGCCTCGCGCCAGGTCTCCGTATTTCCCCCAGCCCCGTGCAGTAAGACGAGGGGTGAGTCCACGCCCTCGGCTCGAAGGACGTGAACGGAACCCTCATCCAAGGCGAGGACTTCAGAAACGACGGTCATGCGAATGCGTGTGCCTTCATGCGACTCACGTCCCCCGCCGCGGAGCGTACTTGCAGTTGTAGTAGGACAGGCTGCGAAGCTTGCGCTCGATGATCAGACGGGCCCGGGGGTCGAGCTTGACATCTGGGCCGAGGCAGAAGCACAGCCAGCCCTCGAAGCGTCGCTCTTGGACGCCGAGCTCGACCAGCGTGTCCATTTCTCGCGCCATCTTCAAACACTGTTTGCGTCCCGTCTTAGCGCTCTTTCGATCGATGTCCGTCAGATACGACGCGGCTCGACCAGCGAGCTCCGCGAGCTGACGTTCGCTGTGCTCGATCATGTCGTATTCCCGGAGGAAAACGCGATACATGTCCGGCTCGTCGAGCCCCACCATCAGCTCCTCGAATCCGTCCCAGCTGTCCTGGTACTTCGTGAAGGCGAGCTTGCGCTCCTTGATCTGCTCGAGCGCCCAACGAATGCGCGGCTCTTTCAGCTTCTCGTCCTTCGAGCCCTCGAAAATCGGTCCCCAGCACAAATGGCGCGAGCGAGTAGCGCGCAGCACCAACGACTGTGCAACGCTCCACTCGTCCGCGTCGAGCATGCCGTCCTTCACAAAATACTCGAGGATCGTCCGTGATGAGATCACGCTACTACCGGCCCAACAATCGTAGTCGCGCTGCAAGGCTTGGTTCAGCAGGTAGCTGCGATAGCTCGGAACCATGGGCATTTCGTCGGAGAGGAGCCGCGGTGCCAGCATCTCGTGCCAGTTGATGGCATGTGTATCCAAGACTGGCTCGGGCACGAAAGGGGTCGAGAGCAAGGGCGCGATGACCTGGTCGATCGTGGTCAGATCGCTGATGCGATCGTCGTAGAGCTCGGCCGCGCGCAACGGGATGACGGCGCCACGAACCAGCCGTTCGACCATTGCGATCCGGTCGGTGAGAAAGCGCTTTCTTTGGAGCTCCTCCAGGAAGCCGGCCGGAGGAGCCGCGAAGAGATGGGAAACGCCGTAGCGGCCCTGAGGCGCCGTGAATTTCGCGATCGGCTGAGTGAGGAGCGCATTCATACGCTCGAAGAGGCCGGTTTCGCGAGGGTCGATGCGACCGCAGGCAACCGCGGCCAGCTTCAAGTGCTGGGCCCGAGTGGCGTAGTCGCTCGAGCGGCGTCCTTCCACCGCGCCGTAGCGCTTCAACAGATCTTCGCATTGCTCCGGGTTTGCAAAGGGCTCCTCACCGTCTTGGACCACGACGGTTCGCTCGAGGATCGTCGGCGACGCCAAGCGCTCCCGCTCTCGCTCGTATTCGACGACCGGATAGCTCTGGAGCAACCACTTCGTGCACCCGCTCGGACCACATTCCCCTGCCTCGTAGCGCGTTTGCCACTGAACGGCTCGAATACTCGGGCAGCGCTCGCTGACACTGCGTTCCACGGAAATGGATTCGAGGGACTCGTTGACCTCCACCCGGGCGGCGATCTCGACGCCAAAGAGACGACAGAGCTTCTCCGCGCAGCGCGATCGGGCGAGGGACTCGGCGGTGCTCGCACTCGCCGCGTGCCCGCTGCAGACAAACAGATGGTGCCCCGCCTCGATCCGGTCTCCTTCACGAGCCCAAGCGGGAGCCGTACCGCGCTCCAGGGGCTGCACCTCCGCCTCGATCCGGGCCCACCGGGCCTCGGCAGTCTCGAGGACAGAGCTGACATCCGTCTCTGCACGTTGGCCGGTCCTGTCGACGATGAGTCGAGCATCTTCCAGACGGAACTCGGCGCGGCTGGCTAGGAGCCAGACTTCACCGTCCTCGCCCCGGCGCCGCTCCCAATAGCGCTCGTCGATGGGGGTCGATCCGGTGACCAACCGCGACTCGACCGTGAGCGACTCGGCGAGAGTGCGCTCCCCCGTACTCGATTCGATATCGAGGAACCAGGAGGAGACCGTGCTCGTGATGAAGGCCGCGAGCTCGGCCCGGGCGTAGCTGTCGGCTGCGGCAATCCCAGCGTCCCGACGCGCAGTCGCGGGGATCTGGACCCGCCCGACGGCGAAAAGAGCGCCGTCGGCGATGAACAGAGAGCCCCCGTCGACCCACTCCGGCGTGTGGTCGAATCCAGGCGCGCGCTCGAGGACCGCGGGCGCTTCGGGCTCTGGGGCCACGCGGGCGTCGTTTCTCGGCGGGCTCGCGCATGCGCAGAGCAGCAACAGCGGCAAGAGCGGGCGGGACATGAGCGGACTTTATCGCATCCGTGGGGTGAGTCGAGGCTCGCTGGGCCTCACGGTGCGTCAAAGCGCTTCCGAACGGAAGGCGCACAAATGTTGCCCTTCATCCATCGGTCCGTAACTGCGTCGAGGGAGTCTATGAGTTGGAAAAATTTTCGTGACCTTTGCGCGCCACGGCGGTGTTTCAGTCGTGAGAGGATCGTTTCCGAGTGCTTATTTTCGGGAGGCAAGGGGCAAGAAGCGAGAACGGCGACTGAAGCTTTGTCTCGTCTCGACGTCAGAGGGTGTTGAGAACGTCGACTCGCGGATTCGCGTTTGTTAAGGGGTCCGGAAAGAGGACCCGTGGAGAGCAGGTGAGCAAGGCCTTTGCAAAGATTCTGGACTGGGATGCATCGCTTCTCGTGTGGGTCCGACGCCTCGAGCGCAACTGGCTCACCCCGGTGATGCGCGTGGTCACGCGCTTGGGCAATGCGGAGATGTGGTTCGCCATCGGCTTCACCCTCGCGGCCACCGGCGGAGCGGCGACGGATGCTGGCCTTCGCCTGGGCTCCGCCGCGATCCTCGGTACGCTCCTCGCGCAGATCCTCAAGCGCTCCTGCCGCCGTGAACGGCCGAATCTACGGATCGAAGGGTTTACCGCGCTCTCCGAAAACCCGGATCATTTTTCCTTCCCGAGCGGGCACACCACGACCGCCGTGGCGGTCGCCGTTGCGTTGCTGGACCAAGGGGTGCTCCTCGGCCCCTTGGCCATGAGCTTCGCGGGACTGATTGCGATCTCCCGGGTCTACCTCGGAGCCCACTACCCGCTGGACGTCGGAGTGGGCGCCATCATTGGCGCGTGCACCGGAATGTTTGTGCGAATCCTGTTCGGCGCGTAAAACCGAGGCGATGGCCTCCACCGCCCCTGAGTCGCAAGTCAAACCCGACGTCGCTCTCGTCTCCATCGAGATGGGCTACGGCCACATGCGCGCAGCCCACGCGCTCGCCGAGCATCTCGAGACGGAAACTCTGCACGTAGACCGAGCCCCGCTTGCGTCAGAGGAGGAGACCAAGAGCTGGGAGCGCACACGCGCGTTCTACGAGACCACCTCTCGGCTCTCCACCCTGCCCCTGATGGGCCGCCCCTTTAAAGCGATCATCGATTCGATGACCGAGATCCCGAACCTCTACCCCTACCGCGATCTCTCCGCGCCCCACCTCGGCGTGAAGCTCCTCGATCGAATGGTTCAGAGCGGAATGGGCCAAGGGATGGTGAGCTACCTGAAGGAGCACGAGCTTCCGCTCCTCACCACGTTTTACGCGCCCGCGATCATCGCGGACCGAATGGGCCTTGACCAGGTCTACTGCGTGGTGACCGACGTGGACATTCATCGAATCTGGGCCTCAATAGATCCCTCCAGCACCGCGATTCAGTACCTGGTTCCATCGATGCAGGCGGCGCGGCGCCTCGCGGCTTACGGCGTGCCGAAGTCGAACGTCCACTTCACCGGCTTCCCGCTGCCGCCCTCCTTGCTCGGAGGGAGCGACCTTCCGGTGCTGCGGGAAACGCTCAAAGGGCGAATCGAGCGGCTGGATCCGAAGGCAATGTTCCGGCGACAGAGTCGCGACGAGATTCGACACTTCCTAGGCGAGCTCCCCCACCAGGCGAGCCCCAACCCGCCTCATCTCGTCTTCGCGGTCGGCGGTGCGGGTGCCCAATCCACCATGGTGGACACGTTCCTTCCGAGTCTAACCGGTGTGCTCCGAAGCCAGCAGTTGCGGTTGACGCTCGTGGCGGGCATCCGTGACGAGGTCCGAGACTACTTCGAGAAGACCATCGACAAGCACGGTCTGACCGGCGCCCTCGGCGATACGCTCTCGATCCTCTACGAACCAGACCTCGACCACTACTTTCCAGCCTTCAATCGACTCCTGCGTGATGCGGACATTCTTTGGACGAAGCCGAGCGAGATGACCTTTTTCGGCGCCCTCGGCATTCCGCTCATTCTCTCTTGGCCCGTGGGTGTCCACGAGCGATACAATCGACGTTGGGCCATGGAACGCGGCGCGGGCATCAAGCAACGAGATCCGAGCCACGTCGGTGAATGGCTGCACGAAATGCTGTCCGAGGGGACGCTCGCGGCTGCGGCGTGGTCCGGTTTCACCCGTCTCCCAAAATTTGGCGTCTACCGAATTGCTGAAGTGATCGCGAATCGCGGGCGCTCCGAAGACGACCAACCATGAAGACGTCCGCGCACGACGAATGGTCCGGCCTCTCCACCGGGGAGTGGATTTCCGTCTTCGTGGCCGGTTTCTGCGGGATGGTGTTGTTCTTTTTCCGTTTCTACGCCGGCGTATTCGCGGTGGAAATCTACGAAGAACGCAACCTCGAGGTCGCGGCGCTCACCAAGCTGGTTCTCGAAGGGACGCTGCCACTCAGTGCGGGCGTGGTGACCGCCGTGGCGGTCTTCGCGGCGCTCCTGCCACCGCTGGGACGCGAGCCCCGCGGTCGCAGAGCAGCGCTCGCAGCGGCCCTCGGAGTGGGTCTCTTGGGTGTCCTAGCCACGCTCTGGGGACTCTACGCACCACTCCTCTAAACCTTTCGTTTCGTGCGAAATGAGTCACCCTTCCTCGTGGCAGATCGACGCTCGACCGCCGCCCGAGCATGCTCAATTGGTTTTGCCTCGGCGTGCGTTCGGAATCGGCAGTGAAGTACGGCCGGTTG
>CAYXVF010000137.1:0-13663 GCA_964468125.1 uncultured Bdellovibrionales bacterium
TACGCCCGCATCTCCTGCATCTTGGGCTGCGTTCGAGCCTGCTGATTCTGGCTCTTCCACTCGAACAGTTCGGAAGATAAGAACCGGTCGCCGTACTTATGTTCCTCTGGCATTCCTGACTTATCGAGCGTGACGAAGAGGAAGATGTGGTTTTCTCGCCGCACGTATCCCTGCTTCCAGGTGCGGCCTGAGGAGCTCATTCCGTATAGGGGAGGAATCGCCTCGCGCATATATGCCTTGCCGTGAACCGGGCCGTGCCGTTCTGCCGGACCGTCAGCCGGCGGCATCTGTTGCCGGCAATCGGAAATTCCCCCACCCTGAGGCAGATTTCTCCGCAGTTTGGGATTCTGTGAAGGGAACGAGATGCTCAGGATGGAAGAGGTGCATGTTATCCGTCATAAGTGCCTGGTGGAGGATTTGGGTATTCGTTGCCGTCGTGTTGGGCGAGGCTCGATGCGCTGGCATATGTTGGAGCTTCCGACATCCGGTTTGCGTGTAGGGGTGAGGAGGTGGTACACGTCCGGCTGCCGGCGCGGTGAGCGGCGGCGGCACGCAGTCGGGGTCGGCCTCACCAGCGATGCGATCGCACGGATCGCAGACCGTACCGTCGTCCCACCAACCAGCCACCTTGCAGAAGTTCGCTTCACCTCCGGCCCCTGGGCAAGCGCTGAAGTCGAGCGCGCAGTCGGCGGTGCAGCCGATGTCGCCGCTGCCGAGACCGAGAATCCCGCAGCCTCCGATGCGGGAGAAGCGGGCGAAATCGATTGGAACCAGCCAGAACTCGCTGCCTGGATCGCAGAATTCCTGGTAGAGGCGGACATCACCGCCGCCACTGACTTGCGAGGCGAATCCGTCCAAAATACCGTTACCACACTCGGAAAAGCCGGAACACGCACTGGTGTCGTAGCGGCAGTCCTGTCCGCAGGCGAGGTCCGGGGTGTCACGATAGCCCAAGCTCGAGCAGCTCTCGGTCAACGCGATTGACGCTTCGCAGTCTTCGCCCTCGTCGATCACACCGTTGCCGCAATCCGAGCACTGGGACGTGCCGTAGCCGTCGCAGCTGTCATTGCAGGCGAGCGTGCCGCCGAAGAATCCTTCGAGGGCGCAGTCGCGTCCGTTGAGCGCTGAGCCGTCACATGTCTCTCCAGGGTCGATCTGATTGTCGCCGCATCGAGTGCAGCCGGCGGTGTCGACGCCGTCACAGGTTGCATTGCAGACCGGAGCTCCGCCCGCAAAGCCCTCGGATTGGCAGCCGATCCCGTCCGCGAAGACCGTGCCATCGCAGACCTCGCCCGGGTCGATGAGCCCGTTGCCGCAAAGCTCGACTTCGCAGGCGGAGACGTCGAAGCCATCGCAGGTCGCGTTGCAGGCGAGACCCTCACCGCGAAAGCCGAGACTCGCACAGCTCTCACCATCGAGGTCGTCTCCGTCACACTGCTCGCCGGCGTCGACGCTCCCGTTGCCGCACGGGTTAACACCGCTGCAGCGGCTTTCGTCAAACGTGCATTGCGCAGTGCAAGCCAGGTCGCCCTCCGCGAAGCCACGGCTCCGGCACGTGGCTCCGCGGAAATCAGAACCGTCGCATTGCTCTCCACCCTCGCGGGTTCCGTTGCCACAGAGGTCGGCGCGGATACAGCCGCTGGTGTCAAAGCCGGCGCAATCCGACCGGCAGATGAGCTCGCCCACTCCGGCGAGAAAACCCTGGCTCTCGCAGCTCTGCCCCGCGAGGTCGTCACCATCGCAAAACTCGAAGCCCTCTCGGAGGAGGTTGCCGCATTCGGCTTCTTTGAGGCAGCGCGCATCGGTCGTGCACCGGGGATCCTGACAATCGATGAGACCGTTGCCGTCGTCGTCGATCTCGTTACTGCAATCCTCGAGCTCGAGCGCAGTGGAGTCGTCCGGCGTACATCCCGCGACGGCCAAAGGCAGCGCTAGAGCCCAAAGCGCCGCCGCGCTACGATTCGAAAACGAGTATTCCATACGCCCCTCGGCTCACTCCCCCTGCGACCGTCGCCGCCAAAGCAGGAGGAACGCCATGATCGCGATCACACTCGGTGGCAGAGCGGCGCAGCCGGAGGTTCGCGGGCTGGACAGGCCGACGTCTCCTGCGTCAGTCACCTCTCCCACTGGAGCATTGGCGGATGGACCGCTGGGCTCAAACACCTTGGGCGCCGGCCGTTCTCGCACCGGAGCTTCTTCGGCCTCGGGCCACACGACGAGAGCCGGATCACCGAGCAAGGTGTGAAGGTCGAGCGCTTGGGGGCGAAGTCCCTCGGCTCGCGCGAGCTGGCTCGCCTCGCGCAATGCTGCGCCGAGTCGCCTGGTCGCGCGGCGCGCCAGCGTTTCGCTGAGGCTCCGAGTCAGGAGCGTCGACTGCGCATTTGTTTCGAGCGCGGCCGAAGCGATCACCGCTACGGCTCCATCTCGTCCATCCAGGAGAAGAGCTTCGGCAAACGTACGAATTTCCGGAACCTCGAATCGGCCCACGAGACAGGTGGCGGCGAGCAAAACCAGCGGTGAGTGTGCGTTGCCCAGGGTGCCAACGTCGTCGCGGGTGAGCACGCCTTCACCCGCGAGTCCGAGAATACCTCCATGACCGATGTAGCTCACGAAGCGCAGCCCGTCGGACAATGCGTCGAGGATCTGGCTGCGGGCCACTCCTAGGCGGTCTGGAGCGAGTTGCACCGATTCGACGTTCATCTGGTCTCGAAGCGCATCGAACGCTTCGCCCAGGGAGAGGTCGAAGTCCCCGGCTTCATCCGGGTCATCCGCGACGAGCAGTAGGCTCTCAGTTCCGAGGGTGTCGGAGACCCCCTCGAAGACTCTCACCTTCTCGAGGTAGCGATGGACCTCGTCGTTGTCGTGAGCCGGGATTCTCCCGACGGCGATCTCGAGTCCGGGCAGCCCCCCAACGTCCCCGAGCCCGGTGTCGCTGCCAAAGAATCCGAGCTCGGTCGTGCGCATTTGGGTGGGAATGAGATTGTCGTTGTGGCTCATCGCGTTCTCGAGGTCGAAGCTGCCGTCTCCCACGAGCACGAGGTAGTTTGGCCGTATCGTCCATCGTCGCTCCGCATCCGCCACGAAACGCGAGAGTGCGCGCACGTCTTCAACGCCCTCGGTGAAGGCGTCATAGAGCTCGTCGACCGTGAACAGCGCGACGCTGAGTCCCTGCTCTTCGCGATGACGAGCGAGGGCCTCGGCGCTTTCGCGCAGTGCGGGGTGGGCGACGACCACATATTCCGCGCCACTGCTGAACTGCTCGACGCGGGCACCGCCCACCGGATCGAGCCTCGCGATCACCGGCAGCTGGGAGGGAACAAACGCGAAGAGCTTCGTGCGCTCGACGTAGTCGTTCGGCAGGGCCGCGACGTAGCCGTCCTCTTCCTGCTCGACGGACACCGGAAGGACGCTGCTGATCTCGCCGCGGCCGATGCGCCACGCGTGCACGTTTGGGCTCGTGAAGCCGGAGACCGCGATCGCCCCTTCGCCGTTTGGGGTGAGGGTGATGCGATCCGCCATTGCGAGCGTGAGACGCTGGTAGCTGACCCCGAGCCAGTCAATCCACTCCACCGCGAAGGGCAAGTCCGGAGCGAGGAAGGACTCGATCTCGAGCACATTGTCCGTCGCTTGGAGGAGACCCGGCGGGACGCTCAGTGCAAAGCGCCGATCATCGAAGCCATAAAAGGTGAAGTTGCCGACGATCTCGCCGTTCAAGCGGACCTGCAACCCGTGGTCCGGGAATTGGTCGCTCGCGCTCCCGCCCCGCACGGCAACGGTGATCTCGGCGTCGCCGCCGCTGGCTCCTGGCGCGTCAAAGCGGTGGACGAGCAGCGCGTCTTCTCCTGCCCCGGCGCGCAGTGCCTTCCACATCATATAGTCATCGCCAAAAAACGACTGAGTGGTTGGTGCGGGAGCGAGGTCGCGCTCGAACCGCAGCTTGCTGTTGGACTGTTCCACCGCGCTATGTATGAAGTCGGTCGCTTCAGCAAAGCGCGCGCGTCGACCCGCCTCGAGAGACACGATGTAGCTCGCGGGGGCGGACCCTTCACCTTCTTCGCCCTCCGCCCAAAAGAGGATGCCGTCTGCATCGGGGACATAGCTGATCGAGCTCCCGTCGCGGGAGAGTTTCAGCTCGCCGATCGTTGCCCGTGCGGCGATCTCGGGCGCAGAAGCGGTCAGTGCAACGGCGAGCGTTGCGTACGGAATGCGGTAGCCACCTTCCTCCGTTACCTGGAAGCGCGCGCGGTCACTCACTGGCATGGTCGCGCTGCGCAGGGCGATCGGACTCAGGGGCGCCGTCGAATCGGGGCGATCGATCGCGATAATGCTCCGCTCGTCGAGGTGGGGTGTCACCGCAACTGGCGCCAGCTCCAAGGGGTACGGTCCGTGAATTCGCTTGTGACCGGTGAGTTCTCGCTCAACCAAACGGACACTGAAGATTGGAGTCAGGTGGTCGGGAAGCGCAACGCGATAGAGGCCGGCCACCCGGTTGGGCGACGAGGGCAGGAAGCGGTCGAGATCACGCCAGTTGCCGTTTTCCTCCGCGATCCAGACCTCGAAGCCGCCGGTGAGGACCTCACCTCCCGTCGTGAACTCCAAGACGCGCACTCCATCTGGGGCCTCCACCGCGCGGATCGAGTTGATGGTCGCAAGCTGGTTGGGATCGTCCGAGCCATCGCCCGAGGTCGAGGTCCCACCGCCGCCGTCGTTGCCACCGCCGTAGCTCAAAGAATTCTGAACGATCTCACCGATCAGTCGATTGGTGGGCGGGGGGAGCGCCGGGTTTCCGCTCGGCGCCTGTGTCGGGTCGGAGTTCTCATCGGTCCAGCTCGCCCGATTGCCAATCGGTGCGCCCGGCGGCCTATTGAGCCCTTCTAGTGGCGTTCGTTCGTTGAAGAAGACCGGGGTGCCCTTCGGAGTAAGCACGGCAAAGCCATACCGGACAAAAGCGACGTCGCCCGCGGCCAGTCGACCCTGGGCACCGTCACTCGAGCGAAAGGTCACCTCAGACGGCCCCGTACTCGGCAGCTGTCTGAACGCGTCCTCCGTTTCGGGGCACGGGATTCTTTCCGACTTGCCAACAAACGGCGTTTCTTCGTCGGTCGTCGAATTCACACAGCGGGTGGTCCCCGGGGGGGTGCCGGCTGTGACCTGCCCTCCCGGATCGAGGTTCGTGCTGCAGTCGGAGAAGCGGAGAAACTTCAAATTGGGTTCGTTCGGTAACACCACCGAAAGATTCAGGTTGTCGATGGTGCCGTTCACCTCGGTAGGGACGACGACCCGCAACTCTTGCTCGTAGCAGCGCAGCACCGGTTCCCCGTCGTTGACACCGGCAGGGTCGGGGCCAATCCCGAGGCCACGAGCGCGATGAAACACCTGGGGCTTGGCCGCGAGGTTCTGTGCGTTCGGAGTGATTTGCTGGTCTTTCGGATCGGGTGCCGTGAAGCTGAAGGTGCTCAATCCGCCGCATGGATTCTGCACCTCCTCTCGCGCAAACGGCAGATAGAGGGGCAGAGCGTTGGGGAAGAGCGCGACGGGCGGGTCGCTCCGGTACGTCACCCGGTTCAGCCAAGGAAAAGCCGCAATCGGTGCCGAGTCGAGCTCGCGCTGCAAGCGTACGGTGACACTCATGATCGGCGTTTCCGGGTCGGCCTCAAAGCCGAGGCCCCATGATCCCTGATTGTCGACCGTGGTCACGTTTACCGGGTAGCCTGGCTCCTCGTTGGCTCCCCCTTTCGAGCACGTGTCGGTATCGCTGAGGTAGCAGGTGGGAACGCGGGTGCGCCGAAGATTCCCAGCCGGCGTATCGAGGGTGATGAAATCCTGCGAAGGGAAGGCTCCGAGCGCCAACGGTGCGGCTGCCCCGGGGGGAAGGAGCGCCTGAAGCGGGTCCCGAGCTTGCGATAGCTCCGCGGTTCCGCTCGTATCGACCACCACGGACCAGCCGCCGCGAATGTCGGCCCAGCTGAAGCCTTGAACCACGCTTTCCTGGACACGCTGAGCGAAGGCCAGATTCAAGGTGGACGTGAACACCTTGATCGGGACCGGACTCGCGCAGCTGTTGTCGCGGAGTCGTCGCTGTGTCGCGGCAAAGCGATAGACGTCGATGTCATCGAACGAGCCGTTCAGGTACGCTCCTGCGTATTCGCCGGTGTGGATTTCCACGCGCCAGATGCCGGCAGCGATGCAAGTTTCATCTAGGCCGAGATCGACCAGGTCGAGAGCGTCTGCGTCTGGGATGGACGCGATCACCAGCTCCTTCTGATTGAGACCATCGCAGTTGGGGACCCCGAGGGCTGAGCAGTCACCCCCCGGGCTGACCGCGAAGTCCACGAACTGACCGTTCGATGAGCCATCGCATCTGCTCGTGGATGGAGGAAAGATTCGGACCAAGGTGGGGGTGTTACAGACCGGCGAGGCCTCTGGGCCGCAAGCGTCGCCGTATTCGCCCCCCCCGACCTGGCTTTCGATGCCGAGGTCGAAGAAACGAAGGTCGAACGGGACCGGACGGGGGTCTCGCGCAGGGTCAATTCGTGGAACTTCGATCCCATAGACCACGGGTTTGTACGGTACGTCGCCTCTGAAGGTACTGACCGTGAAAGGAGCCAGGTATCCGTCGGAGGCGCTGACCAGATCGCCGCAGACTCGGGCGCTGCAGTTGAAGCCCGCCTGCCCAACCACGGGTGACACTGCCGCTCGTGCATGCGTGCCGCTGAGCGTCAACGCCAGTGCGGCAATCGCGGCCGGCAGGGCTCCTCGTCCGATTGCTCTCATTGTCGCTCTCCTCGGTGAAGTGCGCGCCGTCGCCAGAAGAGAGCGACGAGCCCGAGGAACGCAAGACACGTCGGTGACGACGACGTGCAGCCGGACGTTCGCGGCCCCGAGAGGACTTCTTCCGCTTGGTCCTCGGGGCGGTTGCTCGTGGGGTCTCCGGCAACGCGATCACCGGGTGGTCGCATCGGAGCGAAGGCAACACGCTGACGTTGCGCCGCCTCTGGGGCGTTGGGCCACAGCACCAGGGCCGGGTCGCCGAGCAGGGTGTGAAGATAGAGAGAACGATTGCTCAACCCGACGCCGCGGGCGAGCTCACTCGCGTCCCGCAGTGACGCGCCGAGGCGCTTGTGCTGTCGCGAGGCGAGCTGCTCGCTGAGGATCCGGTTCAACAGGGTCGCCTGCGCGTTGGTCTCGAGCGCCGAGGAAGCAAAGACCGCGGCGGCGCCGTCCGCTCCGTCCAAGAGCAGCGCCTCGGAGAAGGTACGCAGGCCCGGAACACCAAAGCGGCCGACGAGGCACGTCGCGGCCAGGAGCACCATCGGCGAGCTCGCATTGGCGAGACCACCCACGTCATCGCGGGTCAACACATTCTCGCCGGCGAGGCCCAAAATACCGCCGTGACCGATGTAGTAGAGAAAGCGCGTGCCGGTTTCGATTGCGCTCAGAAGCTGTTCACGCGTGCTCGCAATCGACTGAGGGGTGAGCTGAGCGCTCTCTACGTTGAGGGTTCCGTCCAGGGCGGCGATCGCCTCGGTCAATGAGACCGAAAAATCGCCGGCGTCGTCCGGGTCGTCTGCGAGCAGGAACGCACTCTCCGCGCCGACGGTGTTCGCGGCGTCTTCGAAGGCGCGTACCTTGTCGATGTAGTCGTAAACCTCTTCGGCGCTGTGCGCGGGGATCCGCCCGACGGCAACTTCGAGGCCGGCTCTGGCACCGAGATCGCCGAGAGAGGTATCGCTGCCGAAGAAACCTGCGTCGCTCTCGATCATTCGAATCGGGATCAGGTTGTCATTCATGCCCCCCGCGTTCTCGAGATCAAAGCTTCCGTCACCTACGATCACCAGGTAGCTCGGCAAGATCTCCCAGTGACGTTCGGCATCCACCAAGAAGTCGCGCAGTGCGCTCGCATCCGCTCGTCCGTCGGTGAACGTGTCGTAGAGATCGGTCACCGAGAACACCGCGACACTCAGTCCTTGCGTCTCGCGATGTCTTGCCAGGGCCTGCGCGGCCTCTAGCAGGGCGGGGTGTGCAACCGCCACGTATTCGGCCCCGGCACGGAACTCCCGAACCGCTTGGCCACTCAGCGGTTGAAGCATCTCGATCTCGGGTAAGCTCGAAGGAACGAAGGCGAACAGTCTCTCGTTCGAGCTGAAGCCGGTGGTGATCGTGCCAGAAAAACCAACCCCGTCTTCGGTGGGCTCGACACTCAATACATTGCGGATCCCGGAGCCGGAGACGATCCAGGCCTGAATGTTGGAGCTCGTGAAGCCCTCCACCCGAACCGCGCCTTCTCGGCTTGCGAGGAGGTTCAGTTGGTCATTCTCCGCGACGGTGTTGCGGGTGTACCGGAGGCTCAGCCAATCGATCCACTCGATGGCAAATGGAAGATCCGGGGCGAGAAAGGACTCGACTTCGAGCACGTTGGCTTCCGGCTGCAGCAATCCCGCGGGAAGCCGGATGGAGAAACGTCGATCGTCGAGTCCATAGAACGTCGCGTTCCCGATAATCTCCCCGTTGACTCGGAACTGGAGCCCGTGGTCCGGGTAGCGGGTGCTCTGACTTCCTCCCCGCACCGCGAGGGTCAGCTCGGCGGGCTCATCGAGCACGCCCGGGGCGTCGAATACGTGGCTGAAGACGGCGTCCGTCGAGGTGCCGGCGCGCAGCACAGCCCACATCATGTAGTCGTCTCCGTAGAGAGACTGAGTGGCAAGAGCAGGGAGAAGATCCTGTTCCCATACTCGCTGTGCGTTCATTCGACCGGTCGGCGTGAGGGGACGAGCAGGCTCTTCCGCATGCGGGGCCTGGTCTCCGGGACCAAGCGCGACTACGAAAGCGGGCTCAGTGGAGCCCGCCCCCTGCTCGCCGGAGGCGTAGAACGCGATGCCATTGCCATCAGCAACGTAGGGCACCGAACGGCCGTTTCTCGTCAAACGAAGCTGTCCCCGCCCCGCGCGGGAGGCCAACTCGGGCATCGAGGCGGTGAGCGCCTGCGCCAAGGTGGAGTAACGAATTCGGTAACCGCCCGCGACGGGCACGGTGAACTGAGCGCGGTTGCTGGGTGGTGCTGTCGGATTGTGGAGAACCAGAGGGGCAGCGGCGCTGCGCAGCGATGGGCGCTCCATCGTGAAGCCACCATTTGGACCAACGGTGGGAGCTTCGCGCACCGCTTCGACCTCGAGCGTGTAGGGGCCGTGGACCCGCTTCGTCCCTCGGAGCTCGAGCTCGAGGATCCTCGCCTCGAAGCGCTCGCCGAATGAGAGCGGAAGCGCAATGCGATAAATGCCGCTCATCCGGTTGGGGTGCGTGCTCAAGAAGGGGCTCAAGGTTTGCCATTCATCGTCGCCGGTGCGCACCTGAACCTCGAAGCCGCCGGTCAGAATCTCGCTCGTCGTGCTGAACTCGAAGATTCGCGCTCCTCGGTCGTCTGCGACGGCGCGGACCGAGTCGATCGTCGCGAGTTGGTTTGGATCATCGTTGCCGTCGCCGGATGTGGAGGTGCCCCCGCTGCCGTCGCTCCCTCCGTAGCTGAGACTGTTGAGGTCGATCGACTGGATCTCGAGCCCGATCGGCGGAGGTAGGCCTGGGTTGGCGGGGAGCGCGTCGGGGTCGACGGTCTCGTCGACCCAGTTGGCGCGATTGCCGCGGTCATTCGGGTTGGTCCCGTCGTCGTCGCGCTCGGTGAAGAAGACCGGATCACCGACGTCCGTCAGCGTTGCAAAGCGGTAGCGCACAAACAGTGCTCGGTCTCCGCTGATCGGGCCCGTGCCATCAAACCGCGCCTCGAAAGCGGTGTCCGGGAGCGCCTCAAAGAGGTCTCGACTGGTGGGACAGCCTTCTTGTGCGTCGCCGTCGAACGGGTTGAAGCTCGGGTCCATCTCGGAGTTCGGCGCGTCGATCGCGTTGGAGAATTCGCAGCTCACATTTGGAGGCCCGTTGGTGATCTCTCGCGTGATCTCCGCGCTGTCCGCGACGCCCACGCTGCACACGGAGAAGTCGATGAACTTCAGCCGAGGATCGTTTGGAACCGTCACGAACAACTCGACGTTGTTGATCGTGCCCCGGAAGAGCTCCGTCGGTGGGGTGAGCACGCGGATCTCCTGCTCGTAGCAGCGGAGAACCTCGTCGGTGCCATTGTCGTTGCCGTCCCCGAGATTCTCGTCGATCCCGAGCCCGCGGACGCGATGGATCAAACGCGGCTTGAGCGCCCGCTCCTCGGGGGTCGGCGCACTGCCGAGGTCGGGAATCGGCGCGGGATCGTCGAAGGTGAAACCGCTCGGCAGCTCGTTGCACGCCGACTCGAGCGCACCAGGACCCGGGCCAAAATAGATCGCATGGGCGTTGCGATTGACGGTCAGCTCCTGGGTCAACGCGCTGGACGACGTGATTGGATAGGCGACCGGGGCGAACGCGTCATCCGCCTGCACCGGCAAGGTCACGGTGTGCACATAAGTGGGAGTGGCCTCGTTCTCGTCGAAACCCTGAAACCCGTAGGCAAAGGCCCACACGCCCTCGCTGTCGACATCATTGACGTTGACCGGGTAGCCGGCGACCTCGCCGTAGTCGACGCAGTTGTCCGCTGCGTCTCCCAAGAAACAGAACGGAATGATGTTCCGACGGATCGACTGAGAGCCCTCGCCTGGCGTGCTCAGAGTCTGCACATCGCTTTGGGGGAAATTCACGAGGTCGAAGACCTGCTCGAGCGTACTGTCCGGAGGGATCAGAAAACGCAGCGGATCGCCTTCCTCGAGGTTCAAGCCAGCGGTGGAAGCGTCGAGCGAAATCGCCCAGCCGCCGCGAATGTCGGAGTAAAAGATCGCACCAACGAGACTTCCGGCCAAGGGAATGTCCGCGGAGGGGCGCACGAGATTGAGCGACGGAGTGAAGGCGCGAATGAAGCTCAGTGGTTGCTCGCAGCTTGACCCGGAGCCATCGGATGCCTCGGTGGGGGCCTGAATCGCCGCGAAGCGATAGACATCGATGTCGTCGAACTCATTCAATGGCGCGAGCTCGTTCACCGTCTCGCTCGTGTGCACTTCAACCCGCCACAACCCTGGATTGATGCAGCTCTGCGGGATCCCGAGGTCGATGATCGGTTGCTCGTCTTGGTAGGGCTGCACCGTAATCCCGATCTCGCGTCCGTCGAGGCTGTTGCAGTTTTCCATTAGTCCGATGACCCCGGCGTTTTGAAGCGTCGTGCACGGCGCGCCCGGGGTGATCGCAAACTCCGCGACTTCGTTGGCGCAGTCGACGGTCGGTGGCGGAAAGATCCGAACCAGGACCGGCGTGTCGCAGCCATTGGCTCCGAAACAATAATCGCCAAAGCTCGTGCCTGCTGCAGCAGACGGTCCACTCACGCCCAAGTCGAAAAACGCGAGCGTAAACGCAACCGGAGGCGAGCCCGGCTCGTTTGGCAGAATCCGGGGCACCTCCACCGTGTAGATCACCGGTTTGTACTCGATGTTTGGACCGTAGGCACCGCCGAGCGGGTCCGCATAGCCTCCCAAGGAGCTCAGAGCGCTGACGCGGTCACCACAGTCCGATACCGCGCATTTGTACCCCGCCTGCCCCACGATCGGGGTCACCGCCGCCCACGCGCTCGACGGTGCGAGGGCCAAGCCCAATGCCGCGACCCAGGCGAAGCGACCGTATTGTGCACTGCCATTCAAGGTCTTCGTGCTCCGTCGGATCATTTTGTGCCGCGAGGGAAGGCGCCTACCGCGGCTTTCGCGCGCGATCCCAAACGACGTGCTCCACGCCGCGCGATCGCCCACCGGGCGCCGAGGCGTCCCACCTGGAGCGCGACCGCGGTCGCGAGCCATTCGGCGGTGCGCGCTTCTTCTACTCGAACCACCCGCCCCAGGACGCTCGTGCTCGGCACAAACGCATCCGGGCGGGCGGCGCCGTCTCCATGCGTTTGAATCCACACGGCGTCTGCGCGCTCCTCGATGCGGTGCACACGATGAAACAAGGGGCGGTGGCCGTGTTCGAGCACGAGGACTACGTCACCCATGCGAACGGGCCCCGCGAGTCGTCGAAAGGAAATCAGCGAGCCGGAGCGGATGAACGGCCGCATGCTGTTTCCGGTGGCGCGAATGCGCACGGTCAAGCCGCGAGCGAGGAGCTCATCGAGCCAGTCGATGTGCTCGCGGGTGAGTCGACGCTGCTCGACCATCCCATCTCGTTCCGAGCTCCGATTCTGAGCTGTCATGGCGCGCACGCCCCCTCGCCGTCGCCGTGTTCGATGCGCCGCACTCAAAAACTCACGTTTCCGAGGTCGCTGTTGGGCAGGGCAGTCGCGTTCACGACGTAAAACGTGCCCGCTCCCACTGCCACGACGCCCACCGCGGTCCAGAACCACCACGTCTCGTAAAAGCGGGGAGGCCGTTCGCTCATCTCCGCCCACACTGGGGTGACTCCTCCAGGCTCAACGAACACGTCTGAGCGCCAATCGTAGTAGCCGCTCTTGGCGAGCCGGAGCGAGTAACGACCGGGCTCGAGGTCCCCGAGAGCCTGCATGGGTACCTCGCCACGCTCTTCGTCGTTCACGAATACGGCAGCACTCTCTTCGTTCGCCGACACTGCGATCGAGCCGCGCGCGTCACCCAGGGCACCGAGGAGCTGTTTGCCGCCGTAGCGCACCGCGGGGATGAGCTGGGAGGGGTCCCCGGCAAAGCTCTCGGTGACCCGAGCGTCTACCGTGCCCTCACGGGGATTGATCAAGCGCAAGGACACCACGTAGCGGTCGCCCATCAGACCCACGCTTCCCGTGATCATCCGGTCGACCCCGAGTGCCGCGCCGATCTCCGCGACGCAACTGGTGTCGGAACAACCCAAGACTTGCTTGCTGGCTTCGAGCTCGAGCATCGCTCGAATGTCCTCTTGGGTGACGATCCGCGCGCCCTCGATCTGCTTGAGCGAGCTGCTCAGGACCTGAGTCATGTTTTTGACCTGGTCTTCTTCGAGTCCCAAGGCTGAGAGATCCATGAGCGCAAAGCTCATTTGCCCTTCGGTCGGGAGCGAGAACGTCTGGGTTTCGAGTCGAGGAGCGTCGGGCCAACCAAAGGTTTGGCCGAGCAGTGCCGGGGTCGCGGCGAGAATCTCCGGATCGGTTCCGAAAGTCCCACTCGCGCCGCCGATGGGACGCATGGTTTCGATATCGATCAGAGTGAGGCTGACGACTCGATCTCCCGAAACGAGGCCGACAGAACCGTAGAGGAGGTAGTTGGGGCTCATCTTGTCGACCGCCTCGGCCAGACAGTCGGACTCGCACCCTGCCTTGAGACTCTCGCGTACCGTCTTGAAGGTATATGCGGAATAGCCTTCTCGCCCCTGCAACTGTGACAAGACGGTCATCTCGAAGGCGGCGAGGGTGGCTTCGGTACCACTCAGCGATTCAAAATCACGGAGCAGAATCCGGATTTCTTTCGACTCTTCTTCCGCACTCGCCAGGTCTGGCACAAACGCCATGGCAAAGAGGACAAACACGGAGCAAGCAATCCGCTTCCGGCCGATCGAATCCTGCTGCATTACACGTACTCTCACTTGTGAATGTCCCGGATGGTATTCGAGCGTCCAACGCGCCTCAACCATCCTATCCTACTATCGACCAGTTGGCCGCCCCGAGCGGTGACGATGATCACCAAACGCTGTGCCGAAATCGCTTCTACCG
>CAYXVF010000138.1:0-13442 GCA_964468125.1 uncultured Bdellovibrionales bacterium
CCGAAGCGACAGGGCCGCCGTCGGGGCCGGCGCAAGAGCACGCGCGCGAGCTCCGCGCCGCCGGAGGTGCCAGAGCCCACGGTCAGCAAGCCCGAACCCGCGGCGGAACCTGCTGTTGGCCAGGCGGCTACGATCTTCTTTCGCGCGGAGGCTACGGACAAGGCCGAGCAGGCGCTCGTCCCAACCGGCACTCGGATCCCTGCTCGGTTGGAAGTCGCCGTGGATTCGCGAGCGGCCAAGAACGTGCCAGCGCGCGTCACGAAGGCAGTGAAGGTGGACGGGAAAGTTGTGATCCCGAAGGGCGCACTGGTCACGGCAAGCGCAACTGCCGCCAAGCAAATGGTGCAGCTCCAACTGCGGAACGTCGTCGTCAAAGGCAAGCGGCATCCGCTCTCAGGCTATGCAGTGCAAGGAGGCCGCCCGGGCATAGTCGCGCGCGTGATGCGCACCTCCGATTCGGAGCGGCAGCGCGCGAGGGGCGAGAATGATGCGCTTTCGGTGGGAGCCGATGTCGCGGCCGATGCTGTGGGAATCGTGTCCGGTACTGCGGGTCGCGCCATGCGAAGAATCGGTGGGGGCCAGGCCGACGAGGTCCGCCGCCAGAACCAACCGGACGATCCGACGTATCTGACGGTGCGTGCGGGTACAGACTTTGAATTCCTGGTGATTGACTGATGAAACTTTCCACCCTTGGATTCGGATTCTCTTGCCTACTCCTCGTGACGTCGTCAGCGCATGCGGATCAGGGGGAGCGACAGGTCATGGTCGAAGCGGCGGTTTCTGCGCCGACGTTTGAGTCGGCAGATGCTGCATCATTCGGGCTTGCGACGTGGCAAGTGGGGATCGGTACTGAGTTTGGGGTTACGCCTTCGCTCACGCTTGGTGGTCGTTTCAGTTACTCGCAAGTCGGTGGCGTGATCGACGAGTATTCCGAGCAGGTTGAGGGTCGCGAAGTGCGAGGCCGCGGCGCATTCGACGGCGCCTTCTACTCCACCGAACTCCTCATGCGCTACCTGGTGTATGGCGGCTACGATACGGCGCCGTACCTCGAGCTCGGCGGCGGCTACCTGTTTGGCCAGTATCGAAACATCGACATCCTCGACGCCCAGGACCGCATCCTTGCGCGCGACGTCGGCGATGAAGGGCGCGGTGCCTTTACCGCGTCTGCTGGACTCTATGTCGACATGCGTTTGGTCAACACGATGACGGTTGGAGTAGGGGCCCGCTATCAACACGTCTTCGACGACCTGTATCGTTGGGCCGTGATCTTTCCCGTGCGGTTCTCGTACTACTGGTTCCGATAAAAACTAATGTAGACAAAAGTAAGAGATGTGTGCACGCTAAGAATGTGCCTGAGACGCTTGCTTCCACCATCATGTCGGCGCGTGACCGCGAGTCGCTCGCACCGCGTCTGTCGAAGCTCGGAAACGTCGGGCGACGCGTGCTGCCTATCACGCGTGGGATCTTCACGCTGGATTTCGCCGACTATCGCAGGGATTGGACTCTAGATGTCGAGGTCAGAAAGCGTGTTCATGACGGCTACGACGCCCAACTCGCCGTGCACTCCGATGCCGCGGTAGAAGCGCGCTACCGAGTGTTTCAGGACCTGGAGGGGCTGTGGACACTCGGGCGCAAGCTCGAGGGTCCGGCAGCCGCACCCAAGCTCTGCCATGAATTGCGACGCCATCTGGCGAGGATCTCAGTCCCCCGAAAGGGCCTGAAACTCTACATCGTTACGTTGTCGCTCTCTGACGAACCAACCCCTCCCACCTACCGACTCCCTGCGACCTCGGAGTACGAGGCGGCAACAAAGGCCGTGAAGGGGCACTACGGTGGAGAATCGGTCTGGGTTCCACCGGCCCCGGGTGCAAACGTTGGGCAGGTCCTCCAGATGGTCCCGCGATTCGATGGCGGCTTTGCCCCGCGAGCGATTCCTGAAGGATTGGCACTCACCGTGACACAGCAGCAACGACGACGTACTCATGAGCGCGGACTCGAGCCAGCGGGTCCGGCTGCGCAGGCGCACGTGCCGCAGCTCATTCAGTAGTGTAAATAAAACGCTTCCGTTGTTGAAGTTGTATACTTTAGAGTATCGCCATGCGTGAATTGGGCGGACTCGGCGAGTTTATGCGGGGCAGCGAGTCGGTGGCGCACGGGCTTTCGATGCTCCGTGCGGCAGTGAAGACGCTGGTCATCTACACTCTCATCGCATCGCCGATCGTGGTGATGTGGCTCTATTTCTTCGACATGGACGCGACGGGGCGGGAGGTCGTCTTCGATGCTCTCGTGTTCGAGTACTTCACGAAGCCGCTGCGCTCACTCTCGAATGATCCTGTCGTCGTGGCATCTCCAACAGGTCAGACGTTCCGCGTCTCCGTCCTCCGGGCAAGCCAACTCTACACGAATTGGCTCGGTGGGCGTCCACCATGGTTCGTTGGCCGCTCCTGGGGCCTCCATATGCTCGTCTCGGCGTTGGTCGTCGGTCCGACCATGGCGCTCTCTTTCCTGCGCTACGGGCAACGCCTCGTGAAAGGTCAACATCTGCGCGGGGCTGAACTCATCGATACGATGAAACCCGCCTATCGATACCGGCGCGCGCGCGCCGCCACCGAGACGATCGTCCTCGTCTCGGGATTCGTTTTCGTCGTCGCTGTCGCTGTGATGAGCGGGGGCGTGAACTCCTTGGTTCGATGGTGGGTGGAGGAGCTCACAGCCGTTTCTCCGTGGCTGTTGAGCATGCGTGAACACGCCGGGTCGTTGTGGAGCGGTGGGCGTTTCGTCTCCATCGACCAGGCCCTCGCGCAGGCGCGGGCCGATGCAGGCGTCAGCCGACTCGCGCTGTCGGGCGCCAGCGCCGGAGCCATGAGCGTCGGGTTGCTCGTCGCGTTCATCGTAGCTCGTCGGAGATTCGGGCGAGACGATCCTACGCTGTTGTCGATAGGTGGGATCCCGGTACCTCGCATGTGGGAGGTCTACTCGTTTCTCGTTTGCGGCAATACCGGAGCAGGCAAGTCAGTTGCAATCACGCCGATGTGCAAAAAGATCCGCGAACGCGGGCAGCGCGCGATCATCTTTGACACCAGTGGCGAGTATATCGAGCGCTTCTATCGCCCAGGGCACGACGCGATTCTGAACCCGCTCGACGCCCGGTGTGCGCCGTGGACCCCATGGGGTGAGATTCGCACCCGGGCCGACTATCTTGCGATGGGCAAATCGCTCTTTCCGCAGATCTCGAACAACGAGAAATTCTGGAGCATAGCTGGGGCGTCGCTATTCGCATCGGTAGCTGCGCAGGCTCCCAAGCTCGGCTACGACACGAATCGCAAGCTCGCGCACAAACTCACAACCGCCACTCTCGCCGATGTGGCAAAAGCGGTCGAGGGTACGACCGGCAAGCGGTTTATGGACCGCAACGCTGGCCCGATGTCACAGAACCTGCTCGCCACGCTGAGTGGGTCGTTGGAGAGTCTGCTGTTCTTGCGCGACCTCCGCCCAGGAGAGGAAGCGTTCTCGATCAAGCGCTTCATCGAAGAGCCCTCGGACAAGTGGTTGTTCATCTCGATGCGGGGTGAAGACGAAGCGTCGATCCGTCCGTTGATCAGTCTTTGGTACGATATTGCGATCAACGCAGCGCTGGCTCTGCCGAACGAACCGCACGAGACGCCGATGGAACAGCGACGGCGGATCTTTTTCTTGCTGGATGAGCTGGCACGTTTGCAGAAGCTCGAGGGCCTCGATGCGGGTGTGCGCGAGGGTCGAAAGAAGGGAATGAGCTTCCTGCTCGGACTTCAGTCAGTGGCGAGCATGCGGCATGCCTACGGGAACGACGTGGCCGAGTCGATATTGGGCCAACCGCAGACGATGTTGGTCCTGCGCACAACCCACCACGCCACGGCCGAGTGGCTGGAGAAGGCACTTGGAAAGGCCGAGCTCGAGCGTACGGTCGAGTCGCAAAGCTACGGTGCGAACTCCCAGCGCGACGGCGTCAATCTGAATCGCCAGCGCAAGGATGAGACGGTGGTGATGGCGAGTGAGATCCAGAACCTCCCGAATTGCACCGGTTTTCTGAAGCTGCCGTCGGCCCCCATTCGGAAGGTCAACTACGGCTTCACCAATATCCCTTCGGTCAACGCCGGATTCACCCTCGCGACGCCGGTCGAACCGTACACAGATGAGGAGCTGCAACTCGAAGCGATCATTGCTGAGGCGAAAGATCGCAATGACCGGCTCGGGCCCGATTCAGCGATCAGCTTCTTGAATGAGCAGATCGATGACTTCTACGGGGTGTCCTCCGTGATGCAGCAAAAGCTCATTGGGATTCTGCAAGCCTTTGAAGCGAAGCTGCGTCAACACACGGTCGGCACAAATGCTCCCGCTCGCGCGTCGGAGAGCCCCTAATGCACGTCACCTATCTCGTTCCCGCTTCGTCAGCCGAGACTCTGGACCGACGGCTAGCGGGGCTGCAGAAGGCGGCGCGAAGCCTCGATCTCGCGTTCGAGTATCAGACGCTCGAACGGCACGTACTTCTGGCGCCCCTGGATTGGAAGAAGCGACACGACGGCGTGCGCGAAGTTGGCCGCGTCGGTACTCGCCGTCTCGGTTACCCACCAGGAACGTGTCACGACGATTCCTCGGTTGGAGCGCTCAGACACCTCGGCGACGGTCAGACGCTCTTCGCCGCGGTGCCTGGAGAGAAGGTGCCGGAGCGGTTCCGAGACGCTGATCCTCACCAATGCGACCAGCCATGGAAATACGCGCGGCTTGCACAGCAGCTGACTGAACTGGCCGAAGATGTCAGCACCTGGAGCTTTGGGCTGGGGCGCGAGGTCTACTCGCTCGATGTGGTACTGGCGAAAACGGCCGCGACGGTTGAGGCCTATGGTTGGATCAGCTGCGCTGCAGCGGAGACGAGTTTTCCGCCAAAGCAGTCGACAGCGGACAACGTACTCGGCCAGCTATCGCGGCCGCACCCGAAGGATCCGGATCCCGAAGAGCGTCACCAAGCGGCGGCGCGTGCTGCCAGGGACTGGGCTCTGAATCTGGAAACTGGCTCGGACAACTACCTCGGTAATCTCTCGGTGCTTGCGCGCCACGGCTGGGTAGAGCCGCGCTCGATGGGGTTGGCTGTTTCGCTGATCCCTGCCTTTCAGCGGGCCTTCCGACGCGGGCGAGAGTCAAAGGCCGCGCCGTGTGCTCCGACGCTACCAAAGCCTGGGGACCGCACCCAGTTCGAGCTTGAAGTCACGCAGTGGACCCCGACCCGCGGCCATTACGGCGTGAGCCACTGCTACAGCTTTCTGACCCGAGAGGGACTTCGCATGACGTGGTTCGCTTCGTCGCGGCAAGAACTCGAGCTTGGCGACCGCGTCGTGCTGAAGGGCACCGTGAAGAAGGTCGACAGTTTTCGCGGCAAACCCTGCGTGTATCTGTCGCGATGCAAGGTCGTCTCGCGAGAGCGCGCAATCGAAAACTCAATTCATCTCAACTGTTGAAGGAAGGGAGACTGTCAATGTGGCCACTCGCGATCTTCTGTTGGACGATCACTGGGCCCGCCGATCTCGACCTCGCAAGAGAGCGGCTCGAATTCACGCAGCAGATCCAACGGATCGCTTCAGGGGACGAAGCCGTCTTCGTGGGCCGAGTTACAGGGGTCGAAGAGTGTGAATACTCCGTTGCTCCGGTTCGGAAGGTGCTCGGCGAGGTGCCTTCGGGTCCTGTCACGACCACAGCTGCCTGTGGTGTGACAGCTTCGCCGGGCGAGGAGGCGCTCGTGTCGATCACGCCGAATGGCGAAGCAGCAATGACGGCCGCCAGCTACTCTTTGGAAGGGCAACCTTCGAGTGTCGAGCTCGAGCGGCAAGTACGAGAGCTTACGCGCGCCGCAAAGACTGGTCGGTATGACGCGCTTGCCAGGAGCCCAAACCCTCGGGATCGGATCGTCCTCGTCGAGCTCTTAAGACTAGAGGCGTTGCAGTCTCGCGGCACGCGCAGGCGCGCGGCGCTTCGCCAGGCGTTGCTTGTGCTTGGGAACCTGCGCTCACACGCGGAAACAGTGACGGAGGAAGCCCATCTCGCCGCCCTGAAGCCTCTCATCGAGAGTTCGGGAGACGCTGAGGTACAGAGCCAATTCGCGGCACTCTGGGATAGCAGAGAAGAAAGCAGCAGCGCGAGTCTCGCGGAGCTGCTGCCGCGCGAGGTTCCACCGGCGGCCACGCTGGTAGATGAAAGCCAACGGAAGCAGAAACGCGGGCGCAAACGTGCGCGGAAGCGCCGTAAGCGTTCTCAACGCTCGCGCTAGGACCAGGGTCTCGACAGCATGCGCCAGCCGTCCCGACGCGCAAAGAGGGGAGGGGACGATGCTTTCTACAAGTGAGCTGAATGGGCGCCTGGCTGTCCTAGTGGAGGGGCCCATCAATTTGCGTCAGCAGTTCTGGGAGCTCGCGAAGACCGGTGAGAGGCTGCGGGCGTGCTTGCGAACACGACGGACCATGCCCACCTGTGGTGCTGCTCTATGCGAGCAATACCTCATGCTTCTGCGCTATCACCGTCGACTTGCGCCAACCGCGGCAGAATTGCGGCTTCCGTTCGCGCTCGAAAGGCTACTCGTATACGCTCGCAGACGGCTGAGGGTGCCCAAGCAGACAATCGCTCTGCTCGAGGTGGTCGAAGACTGTCTCCACGTGGCATACGCCGCCGCCAAGGTGGGGACACTCTCCTCGGCCGATCTGGCGGCTACAACAGCCGTGGCGTCTCGTGTTGGTGCTTTGGTCGCCGACGGGGTCCCCGAGCTCGTCGCTCACTCGACGGTTTTTCTCCTTCAGCACCGACCGCCGCACGATGCCCGCGATCTGTACGGGCTGCTCGAAGCCCTCGCAGCTGGGCGGCCCGCGACCCTTACGCAACACGCGCTGGGCGCCGATGCCACCTATCAGGAGCTGCTGGAATCGTGAGTTCCGGAGGAACTCGGCACGCTTCCTCTCGACGGTTCGGCGGGATCCGCCTTGATCCCTTCGGTCTATGTATTATAAAGTATACAATCAACCACTTTAGAAGGAGCATGTATGCCGCCGTCGCCCGAGCCAAGGAAGCCCCGCCACCCCGGTGAACGTCGCCAGGACGATCTGGAGATTGATCGCGAGCGCCGCTGCCGCGAGCGCCGCCGTCGCCACAAGCCGCCCAAGTACATCTCAGATGAGCGCCGCGAATGGATACGCCAAGATCGTGAAGACGAGCTCCGGGAGATGGGGTTCGCAACGCCATGTCGATTGGAGTTCGCGCTGCGGCCGTCATCGCGCAACCCGATGCCCGAGATGATTCGTCAGACAGTACCTGCGGAGACATGCGCGGAGCTGGTGAACGACCAGAGTGGAGAGATCGTCCGCGAGGTCACAGAGAAGACGCTGCCGTTTTGGGGATTGTCTCGTTGAGGCTCCGCGGCTTCCGTGGCGTCGGGCCCCTCGATGGCAAGCAGCCTCCTTCAGAACACCCAGCTTGGAATCGCTTCAGGTTCTCGCCGAGAAGGAGCGCGTCAATTTCGTAAAACCTGGCCGTTGTCGGATCAAAGAGGTCGACGAGGGCCCAGAGATGGAACGGGTCGCGGTCGGGGAGTCCCTGAAAAATGCACTCGAGCCCGTCGCGCTCGTGCGCGTAGGGTGTTTCTCCCTGAAAGGATATGCGACCCGCCTTGAGCATGCGCGACCTAGCTCAGACTTCGCGCAACGGCAGAATCGTCTTCACTCGCATCGTCGGAGACAACGCGTTTTCGCGTCGGCCCCTTTGGAGGCTCATCTTCCGCAGCAATGAGTGCGGCGCGCTGCGTGGTTCCGGTGAGCGCAGTGGCAAGAGCCGCAATCTGGCGATGCGCGGGCGGCGACGCGATGCACAGAACCTGATCGCCCCAGTCGAGCCGGTCGTCACCCGCAAAGCGCTCGGCGAGCGCGACCACCGCCGCCGGCCCCGCCACGACCAGCTTGTCGGCGGGATTGATGTCCGGAAGCTCCACGCGACCAAGGGAGGCCGACCAATTCTTCGCGATGGTCTCGGCAAGTTTCTTGGGGTTCGCGGGGGTGTCTTGTTGGGCTTGCGCACGCCAGAGCTCTTCAGCGTCGACGGGTCTCAGCCCCGGCCACGATGGGCCGAAAGCCTCGTCTTCCGAGACGTTGGTGACGCGAAAGACGGTCCGCGCGCCGAGCGATTGCGGCCATTGGGTGTCGGCATCGCGAATGAGCAAGTTGATTCGGTCGGCGGCAGTCAAGCTGCCGGCAAAAGCCTTCCATTGTGCATCGGCATCGGCCCCAAAGCGCCGCCCGGTGGGGCGCTGGGCCTCGAGATAGGCAAGCCCCGCCAGCGCTTAGCGGTAGTAGGCTTTGACGTGCTCAGATTTGATCTCCACCAACCCCCTCCTTCGCGATGGCAGCCCGCACGAAAGCTACAACAACGCGCTTGAGCAGCGACCAAAAACCCAATCCCCCCGAGTCTGGCGCCAGGCGATCGACATGAAGCCGCGAGGCTGTGTGGCAGGCTGCAGCGTTGCGGTGTCCGCTCCGTCCCCGCACCTCAGTGCGCAACCTGCCGCCGCGTTATGCCAGGCTTCAGCGAAACTCCCCATCGAAGCATTGGTTCTCCTCCGACTCGATCGTGAGGGCCTCCGCCAGTTCAGTGTCCTGATACGTGAGAGTGAGTTGCTCTGCCTCGGTGTCGAACACGAACGTGAATTCACCGCCATTGATCCCGCCGAGGACGTCGTTAACGACGCGGATGCCATTCCTCAACTCCGATTGCGGCGGATTGAATTCCACCTGGTTCACAGGCTTCTGCCCATCGGCGGCAACGTCGGCGGTGATGAACGTCGCATTTGTCTCAAAGATCAGAAGCTCATAGTTGATCCGCAAGTCTGTGCTCAGCTCTGGCACCTCGACGGAGAACGAACAGGTGTAGTATCCCGCGAGGTCCCCAATCCCTGTCGGCGGCGTTCCGCAAACCGCGGTCGTCGAGTCGACCTCGGCATCTTCCAAGACCCCATTACCATTCGCATCACCGCCGACAGCGACGCTGGTGCCGCCGTCCGGGCAATCTGCCGCGTCGGCAGGCGTCGATCGAATGAGCGTCGTAAGTGGTTCCTCACTGTCCCCACACGCGGACAACGCGGTGGCAAGCCCAAGCACAGCGGCGGCTCGGAAGAGTAATGCTAGTTTCATGGTTCCAAACTCCATTAGGGGGTGATTGTTCGGTTCACGCTCGGGAATGTCGTGCACGAATTAACTCGAACTACAGGATAGGCGCTAGCTCCCCGTTTCGCCGTGATCGTAGGCGGTGACACTGACACAACGGAGCGATCGAGGACGGCCCCGCAGATGTAGTCATTGCGCGTGATCTTCCAACCTCCTGGGATACTGCTGACGTCCACGTACTCGCGGATCGTGCCCTCCCCGCGAAGTACGTATTTGTCGCCAATGAAATCCGAGCCTCCGTGGTAGGAGGTCTCGAAGAGCGCCGGGAAGAACGCATCGATCGCCGCGGAGTATTGCGCACCGCGCGAGATCGCATTTCCGCTCACCGGATTGCCGTTTAGACGCAATGAGGTTCCCGTGTAGAGATTGTAGGGGGCGGAAAACGTCTGATTCTGGCGGGGGTTCACGCCGCCGCTGCCTTCAATTATAAACTCGCCCGGCCCGCAGGTATACCGCACGTAGCTGTTGTCCGGAGGGGGGTTTGACCCCACCGCGTATTTAATATTCGCTTCGACGATGTCCGTGAGCTCATCCCAGCGGTTCATCGTGTAGTTGGCTGCGCCCCCGCTGACGGAGACGACGATGTCCGGGAAGTCGTGCGCAGCCGTGGCTGGGTAAGGCCATGCGACCGTCGCCCCCCATGCGGAGCCGGATGTCCCATTGAAGGTGCCTTTCAGGCCCGAGTAGGCGAGATCGTTCAAATCTCTACCGATGCCGCATTGGTCGATGACAACAGGAATCGGCCGCAGCTGCACTCGAAACGCCAGGGTGCGGGACGCGGTGTTGCCCAAGGCATCGGTGGCTGTGATCGTGACCTGCTGGGTCTGCGAGCTCGGAACGGTGCGTAGGCACGGATGCAGGGTTTCAGGGGTGAGGTTCAGCGAGTAGCTGCCCGAGGGATCTGCCGCCACGGAAGTCGAACTCCCTGTCGCGCAACCCTGGAAGCGATAATTGATCGAGAGCGCATTGTTTGCGGTCCCGACGCTTGTCGGATCGGTGACAGAGTAGACCAGCCGGGGCGCGTTCGTTGCGTTGTTGTAGAAGCCTTCAACCTTTTGAATGGTCGGCACCCCGCCGCTGGTGAGATCGATGTTGGAGCCGAACTGAACCACCGCGTTGCTCAGGGTTGCGGTGACGCCTGACTCCTGCCGGTAGGTGCTCGGCTCGAAGGTGATCGTCGGCGGGGTGTTGTCGCAGACGGTAGTCGACTGTCGCTCGGTGCTGTTTCCCGCAGCATCGGTTGCGATCACGCTGAGCGTCGACGCCTGGTTACAGGGAATGTCGACTGACAGCGAGTCAGTCGTGCCGGTGAAGTTCACTCGAGTTGCAATCGCTGCACCGTTGAGCCGGTAGGTCAGTGTCATCTCCGAAGCGTCCGCGACGTTTACCGTCGCGGTGACCGGCGATGCCGTGACGTTCGTGGGCGCGCTGAGCGTAAGACTTGGTGGCGTCTTATCCGTCACGAACGTCAGGACCTCGGTAGTGGTGTCTCCGAGTGCATCGGTAGCTTCCGCGGTGAACGTCTGCGTGCCATCATCAAGGCTGAGGACCGTGACGGGGATGTCGAGAATCGTCGAGGTCGCGCCGACCATCGGTGCGCCGGGGATCCCAAGCGCAGACTGCGGGCCCGGCGAGAGCGAATATACCGGTGCGGCAGGCACTCCCGATGCGTCCTGTGCACGGATTCGAATGGTCTCGACGGTTCCGACGGGGACCGGATCAAGAGCCCCGATCGGTTGGTTGCTTGCGTCGAGAAGCTGAATCGTGACAACCGGCGGCTCGATATCGAGGCTGATCGGCGGTGGTGCGTCGCCAAAGAGCTCGCTCTCGTTTTCGGCCAGTGCGAAGAGATAGCCGCCGGGTCCGAAGAAGTTTGCGAGGACTAGGCCGGTCTCGTTGGTCTGGGGCAGCGCTCCAATCGGTTCCGCCTCGAGAAAGCGGATGATCGCATTGGCGATGGCGAAGCGTAGAGTATTGGTGTCGAATGCTTCCGCGGTCGTGAGCAGTCGCACTGCACCGCCACTTGCGTTCGTCCCGTCGAATTGTCCGCTCTCCATGTCCTGCAGCAGTCGCTCGAGCATGTTCGTGGTGCGACCCGAAGAGATCGGCGCGCTCACCGTCGTAGCGATGTCCCCGCCCAATCGGGAGAGGCCAATGTGCCAGAGCCCAACGAATTGCGCTTCGTCGGTGTCAGCGACCACGTTCTGAGTCATGTCAGAGCCGAGTGTTCGCCGCACGTCAATGGGGTCTGCCGGCCGGAGGTATTCCCCAAGCAGGCCGAATCCTCGGAGGGGATCCCCACCACCATCAGCATTTGCTTCTGCGAAACGGGTCCCGACGCTCGTGAGTCCGTTGATGTAGATCGGCTCAATGACCGTGCCCGCAACTGATGGCTGGTGCTCGACAATCGTTGATAGCCGATCATCGAGGGTGAATCGGACCGTCGCACGGTCGATGAGGCTTTCGTAGGTTGCGGCAGCGCCGGATACGTCGAGGACCAGGAGCCCCGAGTGGAAATCTGGGATTTCTATAGAGAACGATCCGTCGTCTTCGGAAACAGTTGAACCCAGCAGGTCACCGCGTTCAAACCCGTTGAAGTCGAAGGCTTCAATCGTGGCCCCCACCACGTCGGTCTCGAGCCGGACCGCTCCGTTGATGACCGAGGGCGCGAGGTTATCGAGCACAACGGGGACGCTGAGCTCGCCTACGTTCCCGAGACTGTCTTCCGCCTCGAATACGAGCACAACGGGGCCATCGGTGAAGAGCGTCGTGTCCCACTGTGCGATTAACGCGCCGTTTGAGACGGCGGCCGTGATGCCCTCCGGCGCGATCAGGTCAAAGCGAATGAGCCCTTGCGGATCTTCCGCATTGGCTTGGATCGTCACTGTCCCAGAGACCGTGGCGTTTGCAGCGGGCTGAGCAACCGTGATGCGCGGCGCATCCTTGTCGATGACGACTGTGCGTGTCGCGACAGCTTCGTTCCCCTCAGCGTCGACAGCCCGGAGCGTGAGCGCGTATTCACCATTCGGCAGGGCCTCAGGGTCGAACACCGCCGAAACGTTGGTGCTGGTCGCGACGGTGATCGCGTTCACATCGCTGAACGCGTTCGGATCGTCGAAGTTCAGCGCCGTGATAGCGGAGTCATCGACGACCACCGCCGATACCGGCAGAGGACCGCTCGCAATGGCGCCCTCGGCGGGGGAGAGCCACGTCACCACCGGTGCGGCGATATCGAGGTTTCCTCCGATGCACGAGATCGCGTCCCCCAAATCGCCTTCATCGAACCCACCGCTGTTCAGATCTGTGGCCAGGAAGCCCCGCAGCGCGAGGGCGAGTCTGGAGGCGAACGTCTCGGACGTGAAGGCGTAGCCCTCTACGGCGACCTGCGTCGAACCATTGAATCCATCGATCGCGCCGTCGCGGAGATCGGTAATGGCACCTCGCAGGAGGGAGAGGGGGGTGAAACGAGCCCCTGGAGTGAAGCCGAGCTCGATGCTGATCTCGGACGCCAACTCGCTGAGCGCGCCATGCAGGAGGCCAGAGTAGAGGGCCGCGGACAGCGCGGAGCCTTCACCGGCAACGCGTGGATCTTCCGGCGTGACCCCGATAACGTCTAGCCCATCGGCCGCGCAGGCCAGGCGACCGCGCCAGTCGCGCTGGGCAGCAAGCAGCGCGGCGGGCTCGGCACCCCCTGAAGGCAAGGCAGCGGAGACGAGCACATTCCAGGCATGCACCCGGAGTCCTTCGTCGGTGTTCTCGACCACCGTACAAAGCGGCTCATCGAGGCTCACTGCGAGGCCAGTCCGGAGGTCCTCAAATCTCCCTCCCACGGCGCAGACCTCGACGAGGCCTTCGTAGAAGAACGTCGAAACCGAGAACTCGCCGTTGTCGTCGGTGATCGCCGTCCCAAGAGAGACACCGCGATCACCATCGACAATCTCGAAAAGCTCGATATTTGCGGCAACGAGTGGGGTGCCGAAATTCACGTTTCCCGTGAACTCGGTCTCTACAACCTCAGTCCCAGATGGTCGTCCAGTGGTGCAATTCCACACTGCACCCAGGCCCGCAAAAACCATCGCCCCCGCCGCGACACGCCAAACCTGCTTCAATCGCATCTGCAAAGCCTCCTGCATAACTTGCTTGCTGCTGCTGCTGCTGTCTACAATGGTTGAGATTCGAGTACAAGCCGGAAATGCAGCAGCTGTCTGTGCT
>CAYXVF010000139.1:0-13376 GCA_964468125.1 uncultured Bdellovibrionales bacterium
GAGGATCGAGTCCTCGAAGTTGTAGCCCTGCCAGGGCATGAACGCGACGACGAGGTTGCGGCCGAGAGCGAGCTCGCCGTGATCTGTCGACGGTCCGTCGGCGATGACATCTCCCGCCTGCACCCGGTCGCCGCTGCGAACGATTGGCTTCTGGTTGATGCAGGTGTTCTGGTTCGAGCGCTGGAACTTCGTCAGGTTGTAAATGTCGACTTCCGCAGCGACGTCCGTGTCTGCGGTGGACTCACTGTCCGCCTTGACGACGATGCGCGTCGCGTCGACCGAGTCGACCACCCCATCGCGCTTGGCGACGATGGTGACGCCCGAGTCGCGAGCCACCGGACGCTCCATGCCGGTACCGACGAACGGCGCCTCCGTGCGCAGGAGCGGAACCGCCTGACGCTGCATGTTCGAGCCCATCAACGCACGGTTCGCGTCGTCGTTCTCGAGGAACGGGATGAGCGACGTCGCCACCGACACGAGCTGCTTCGGCGAAACGTCCATCAGCGTGATCTCTTCCGGACGCGCCATGATCGGGTCACCGCTCTTTCGTGAAGCCACGAAAGGCTCGACGAAGCGGCCGTCTTCACCGATCTCGGCATTCGCCTGGGCGATGGTGTGCTGCTCCTCTTGCAGCGCGCTGAAGAACTCGACGCCTTCGGTCACCTGACCATCGATCACGCGGCGGTAAGGCGACTCGACGAAGCCGTACTCATTGACCCTCGCAAAGGTCGCGAGCGACGCGATGAGACCGATGTTCGGACCTTCCGGAGTCTCGATCGGGCAGATGCGGCCGTAGTGCGTCGTGTGAACGTCGCGGACCTCAAAGCCAGCACGCTCGCGGGTCAGTCCCCCTGGCCCGAGCGCCGAGAGACGACGCTTGTGCGTCACCTCGGAGAGCGGGTTCGTCTGGTCCATGAACTGGGAGAGCTGCGAGCTGCCGAAGAACTCCTTGATCACTGCGGAGACCGGCTTCGCGTTGATCAGATCGTGCGGCATCAGGGTCTCGATCTCTTGGAGGCTCATGCGCTCACGAATCGCGCGCTCCATGCGGACGAGGCCAACGCGGAACTGGTTCTCGAGGAGCTCACCGACCGAACGCACTCGGCGGTTGCCCAGGTGGTCGATATCGTCGACGGAGCCGCGACCGTTCTTGAGCTCCAACACGTAGCGGACGACCTCGAGAATGTCCTGCTTGGTGAGGACCGTGTTCTCGATCGGCTCCTCGAGGTTGAACTTGTGGTTCAGCTTGAGGCGGCCGACCTTCGAGAGGTCGTAGCGCTCGGGGTTAAAGAAGAGGTTATTGAAGAGATTGCGCGCCGTGTCGATGGTCGGCGGATCACCGGGGCGCAGACGTCGATAGATCTCGAGGATCGCCTCGTCCTCGGTCTCCACCTTGTCGAGGACGAGCGTGTCGCGCAGGTAGGAGCCTACGTTCAATCCGTCGATGAAGAGAATCTTGAACGCGGTGACGCCCGCTTCCTTGAGCTGATCGATCTTCTCTTCGGTCAGCGCCTCGTTGAGACCTGCGAGCACCTCGCCTGTCTCCTCGTCGACGATGTCCTCGGCGAGAAAGCTGTCGACCAGGTCTTCCTTCTCCACCGGGAAGGTGTCGATGCCGAGGTCGGCGAGCTTGCGGATCGCCGCGCGGGTGAACTTGCGATTCTTGCGGACGATGACGTTTTCCCCGGACGCATCGAAAATGTCGCGGGTCGCGCGCTGGCCGAGCAGCAACTCAGTGTCCACGCGCTTGGTGAAGGTGTCCCCGTCCATCACCACGGTCTCGGTGTCGTAGAAGTAGTCGAGGAGCTCCTTCGTGCTGTAGCCGAGCGCTTTCAGGAGCGCGGTCGCTGGCATCTTGCGCCGACGGTCAATGCGAACGTGCAGGATGTCCTTCGAATCGAACTCGAAGTCGAGCCAGGAGCCGCGGTTCGGGATGATGCGCGCGGAATGCAACAGCTTGCCCGCTCCGCTGGTCTTCGACTTGTCCTCGTTGACGAAGAAGAATGCACCGGGCGAGCGGTGCAGCTGGGAGACGATGACGCGCTCGGTGCCATTGACGATGAACGTCCCGTGGTCGGTCATGAGCGGGATTTCACCGAAGTAGACGTCCTGCTCCTTCACGGAGCGGATGCTCTGTTGACCGGTGACTTCGTCCTTCTCCCAGACGATGAGTCGAATGCTGACCTTCATCGGCGCGGCGAAGGTCATCCCCCGGCTGTGGCATTCGTCGACGTCGTACTTCGGCGCGTCGATCTCGTACTTCACGAAGTCCAGCGAGGCGCTCTCGTTGAAGTCCTTGATCGGAAAAACGCGCCGGAACACCGCCTGCAGGCCGATGTCCTCGCGCTCCATCGGGTCAACGCCAAGCTGCAGGAACTTGTCGTAGCTGCGCTTCTGAATCTCGATCAGGTTCGGCAGTTTGATCTGCGAATCGATCTTCCCGAAGCTGCTGCGAATACGAAAATTGTCCTGGACTACGGAAGCCATGAAAGGTTTGCTCCCTTCAGCGGCGTACGCGTGAGACTTTACGCGACACCACCAGAAGAAAAACGCACGAAAAGGCAGAAAGCCTTGAGGCCCCCGCCCATTTTCGTGTCAAATTACGGTGAGAGACGTAGTCTGCGAGACCACCCTGAATCGCAAACATCTCCTAGGAGAAAGCAGGAAGCTTTCTCAGAGTTGCGCTCGCATGCGCACCGGCTCTCCAGATAACGATCGAACTTCAAGTTTCGAAACGACCCGTTCGCTCGTGGGCGGCTCGCCGTCCACTCACGCTCTTTCGGTCCCGCTCCCATCGAATTGTTCCAATGAACGATTCAGATGTGAGCACCAACAAACCCGCGCCTCAAGCCGTCCGATCCGAGTGCACCACACCACCCGTCGTTCGGGATCCCCACCGTCGATTAGACGCAAGCTAAGCTCTAACTACGCTGGGTCAAGGGTACGCAAATACTGTGCGTTCCCCTTCGGGATCGCAATCTAGCTATCAAGTCTAGAGAGCGCAAGCCCTGTGCCAGCCTAAATTGTCAACAGAAAACGTGCCGTGATTCCGGCTGCTTTCGTGACCTGCGCACCGGAATGGACCCGCTGAACGGGTCGCCTGGGGCCAATACCCCAGACGACCACGATCCCGCGCTCACGCCGAAGCGAGCTGGCTGAGGCATCGACCGCACGCACGCGCGCGGTCCAGGAACTCACTTGATCGCGACCTTCGCGCCTGCCGCTTCGAGCTTCTTCTTGAGCTCTTCGGCCTCTTCCTTCTCGATGCCTTCCTTGATCGGCTTCGGGGCGTTGTCCACGAGGTCCTTGGCCTCCTTGAGACCCAGACCGGTGATCGCGCGCACCTCTTTGATGACCGCGATCTTGTTGCCGCCGGGACCCTCGAGGATCACGTCGACTTCCGAGGGACCTTCGTCCACCGCTGCGGCTTCGCCACCGGCCGCCGGGCCAGCCATCACGACCGCGCCACCGGCAGCGGCCTCGAGGCCGTGCTCTTCCTTCAGGTAATCGCCGAGCTCCTTCGCCTGGAGCAGGGTCAGACCCACAATCTTCTCGCCGAGATCCTTGATATCGGCGTTCCACTCACGTGCTGCCTCAGCCATCTTTCACTCCTCGTGCCCCGCTTTCGCGTGGGCACGTTCTTCTACGCCGGGACACCCCGGCTCGATTTATTTCCAAAGCGAGTCGGGTCAGCCTTCGCCGCCTTCTTCGCCTCCGTCTGCCTTCGCTTCGATCGCGCCCACGAGCTTGCCCGCCGGTCCCTTGAAGAGCGCCTGCAGGTTGCGGCCCGGGCCCATGATCAGACCGACGATCTCAGACAGGAGCTCTTGTCGGCCCGGCATCTTCGAGACCGCCTCGGCGCCCTTCGCGTCGAGGACCTTGTTCTCGAGGACCCCGCCCTTGATCTTGAGCTTGTCGACGTCCTTCTGAAAATCGACCGTGGCCTTCGCCGCGCCGACCGGGTCATCGTAGCCAAACACCACGCCGGTGGGCGCACCCTTGAGGATAGGCGAGGCGTCTTCCGTGACACCGGCGGCCTCGAGCGCACGCAGCATCAGGGTGTTCTTCACGACCTGATACTTCACATTGGCTTCGCGCATCTTCACCCGGAAGCTCGTCTGCTGCTCGACGTTCAGCCCGGTGAAGTCCACAAAGAGAACGCCCGCGCTCTTCTCGAGCTCGGCTGCTACGTCTTTGACGAACTGCTCTTTTTCCTGCCGCTGCATGATTACGCCTCTTTCGCGGCGGATTGCGCATCCGCCGTATCGATCTTGAGCCCCGGCCCCATCGTGCTCGACAGGGTCACGCCCTGCACGTAGGTGCCCTTCGCTGCCTGCGGCTTCAGTCGAACCACCTGCTCCATCAGAGTCTGGAAGTTCGCCTTGAGCGCGTCGCTATCAAAGGAGATCCGTCCGATGGGCGCGTGCACGATGCCCGCCTTCTCCACGCGGAACTCGATCCGGCCCTTCTTCGATTCTTCGACGGCCTTGGCGACGTCGGTCGTGACCGTGCCGACCTTCGGGTTCGGCATCAGGCCGCGGGGCCCGAGGATCTTCGCGATGGGACCGACCTTCGGCATCATGTCCGGGGTGGCGATGGCCTTGTCGAAGTCGAGCCAGCCGCCCTTGATCTTCTCCACCAGGTCTTCAGCGCCGACGTAGTCCGCGCCGGCCGCCTTGGCCTCCGCTTCCTTATCGCCCTTCGCGAAAACGAGCACGCGCACGGTCTTTCCGGTGCCGTGGGGCAGATTCGCGACGCCGCGCACCATCTGATCCGACTGGCGGGGGTCGACGCCCAGCTTGATCGCCACGTCGACGGACTCGTCAAACTTCGCCTTGGCGACGTCCTTCAGGACCGCCAGGGCCTCGTCCAAGAGGTAGCGCTTTTGGGGTTCAATCTTGCCCGCGTTCTCGCGAACGCGCTTGCTCGGCTTTCGTGCCATGTGCCACTCCGCAGTCCAAACGAAGGGCCTCGATGCGACCCAGTCTCCTGCCGGCTATGTGCTTCAGCCTGGGCTGAAGCGTACAATCTACTTCGCGACCTCGATGCCCATCGAGTTCGCGGTGCCCACGATCATGGCCATCGCACCCTCGACATCCTTGGCATTGAGGTCCTTCATCTTCAGCTCCGCGATTTCGCGGACCTGCTTCATGTTGACCTTGCCTACGGTCTGCTTGTTCGGCTCTTTCGCACCGGCCCCAGGCTTCTTGCTGATCTTCAGCCCGGCTGCCTGCTTCAACAGGACCGAGGCCGGCGGGGTCTTGGTGATGAACGTGAAAGAGCGGTCCGCGTAGACGGTGATGACGACCGGGATCACCATCTCGCCGTCCTTCTGGGTCTTCGCGTTGAACTCCTTGCAGAACTGCATGATGTTCACGCCGTGCTGACCGAGCGCAGGACCCACCGGCGGAGCGGGGTTGGCTTTGCCCGCCGGAATCTGAAGCTTGATCTGTCCCGCAACCTTCTTCGCCATGACGTCATTTCCTCGTATTACAGCCTGTTCCGGACGGCCTAGGACGGCATTCGGACGACACGTGGACAGTCCGATCCCCGGAAAGGAAGCGGCGTAATTCCGTATTCGACGCCGGCCGTCAAGGGTAAAACGCTAAAAATCGCGAGTCGCGGGGCCTAGCGCGAGCTCGAGGCCGGCGCAGCGGGGTGCAGGCCCCCGGTTGGCTTCGAGAAGTTTGCCCATCGCCACAGACGCACCCGAGGGGATTTTCGGGAGATTGTAGCGATAACCGTGCTCGATGAGCAGCTCGACCGCCCGGTGTGACAGCCGCGGAATCGACCGAGACCAGGAAATGAGCCCCTTGATCGGCGCAACGGCTCCCGGCCTGTCCGCCTGGCAGTCCAGTCTCGCCGGCGATACGCCCGCCTCGAGAAGAAGCTCGAGGTTACCGAGCCTGCGACGCCCCTCCCGCGCGGACTCATCCGGCAACACCGGGCTAGACCCGCTCACGTAGCCGAAACCGCTGACCACGGAGCGAAGCGCCGATTCACCCGCTTCGCGATCGGTCCCACGCAATCGAAACTGCCCAGCGTCGAGCAGGGCGCGCAGCTCCCGGTTGCTCCCCCTCGACGCGACGATTTCGAGCATGGGCCCATTCCCCATCCAAAGGGGCACTCCGTCGTCACGGCCCACCACCGCGCGCGAGAGTGAAGGATTCTTCCGAATGAGAGTCACCTTTTCGTCTTCGTTGCGGGCGTTGAAATAGCTCTGAAGCGTCACTGAGCGTTCCAGCGCCCGGCGCTCCCGTTCATTGACGCGCCGGTAGATCTCGATGTCCAGGGTTCGACGTCTCTCCTGCCCTTCGTAATAGCTACAGCTTTCGTAGTATGTGCGAGTCACCTTGCCGTTCTTGCGGCCGAGAACGCTCGAGTCGCGGAAGCGAAATGGGCTCGTGCTACAGCGACGTTTGGGCGAGACCCGTTGCTTCGACTCCCGCACGCTGCCCATCACCAACAGGTTTCCACCGATCGGAGCCGCCTTGGAGATCGCGTCCGGCACCACGTTGCGCTCGGGCCAGCTCTGGCAACCGTGACCCTCGATACAGCGCTGCACGACGTCGTGGATCGTGATCTTTCCCAGAAGGATTCGGTCGCCCTCGCGCTCGGAAAGCTCCGCGCGGCTCACGACCTCCACAGAAGCGGGAGAGACCGCCGGTAGGGTGTTCGTCACCTGGACTTGCAGGACCGGCTGGCTTCGACCGGTGGGCACCGGGTAGGTGCGCGCGCGCATGGAAACGCAGGCCACGCTGCTGAACGAGAGCAGAGCGATCATCGTGACTCGAGCCATGGAACCTCCACACCCGAAGCAAAACACGACGGTTCCAATGTGTAAAGTCGCCTAACGTGCCACGGCGCTCACGCCGCACGTTTGGCCGGGCGGTTCGCGTCAAACTTCTCGCCGCCGCGGTACAGGCTCGGTGGCGCGAGCTCGACCCCAGCCTCGCGGAGCCGGAAGAAGTACTCGCCGGCGGTCTTGAAACGAATGTCCTGCGGATCGAGGAACGCCTCTCGTTCTTCGGCCTTCTTGCCGGTGCCGGTGGTGATCTTCACCTTCAGGCGCCTCTTTTCGATGCCGAGGACCTCCAGGTCCGTGATCAGGGTGCCGTTGGCGTCCTTGCCCGAATGGAGCCGCGCCCTGCCCTCGTTGTGCGTTTGCACCGTGAAGGTTTCGTTCTTCGACCCCGCGCGCGCGTAGACGGGCACGCTCGTAGCTTCCGCGAAGAGCAGATCGTCCTTCGGCATGATGTCCGCGACCGTCTTCGCCCCTGCTTCGTGAATCATGCGCGCGAACACCGCTGCGCCGAGGGTCACGTCTTCGAGGGCCTTGTGGTTCTCGCGCGGCGAGGCCGTCCCGCTCTCGACCCAACGAGCGAGGGCGCGTTCACGCGCGTCGTTCTCCAGGTGCGGAAAATCGATGAAGCTGCCCTTGCGCTGCGCTTCGGTGAGCGAGCTCAGGTGCGGACGCTCAGGGTCTTCGCTCCAGGTGTCGACGAGGGTCAGCTGGCCCTTCCCTTCCGCGGCCAGGGCTTCGAGCTTTTCGAGGGCGGCGTTGAACTTCAGGAGCTTGTGAGGCGGCACTTCTTCGCGTTCCATGCGCTCGGGTTCCCCCTCCTCCACCTCGACGGGCCGCGGCCCGCTCTCCATCGCGATCGTCACGTGCGCGCCGTTCTTCATCGCGTCGGCGAGGACACTCATGTACGCCCCCGCGGCGTCGGGGGCGGTGACCGTGATGCCCTCACCCCTAGCCGCGCGATCCACCAAATAGTCACGCGTCACTAGCACGTCGAGGTTGTGGTAGGACTCGTCCGGGAAGGTCAGCTTCGCCCGGTCGATCGAGTCCGCGGACGGGCCGTCAACGGTGCGATGAATCCCGCCAACCGCGTTCTCCTGCTTCTGCAGCAGGCGGTCGGCCATCCGATAGTCAAAGGCGATGTTCTGGCCGTAGCTGAGAGTTGCACCGTGCCTTTGCAGGCCCTCGAGCCACTCCACGAACCCCTCGAGCCCTTTGTTCTCGGGGACGGCGCCGGCGGCGAGAAGCGCCTCGCGGTTCATGCCGTGGATTCTCTGCGCGGGCTCCGGCACCTCAAAACCCGGATCCACCTTCGTCTCGAGTGTGGTGCCTTCGACGACCTCCGCCCTACCATCCTTGGCCTTGAAGCCAACCCCCGCCACCTCGGTGAGCGAATCGCCGAAATGAGGCGCAAAGCCGGTGGTCTCCGTGTCCCAGCCGGCGAACACGACGTCTTTGATCGGCGTGTCCATCGGAACGTGATCGAGGATCGGCTTGCGCTCGGCGTCGTTGACGAGCGTCACGGGCTCGATGGGGCTCGCCATGTCCCACGCGGGCTCAAAGAGACGCTCGTGGTACTCGAGCGCGGCCGCCGCCGATTCGGTGAGCTCCACCGCCTCGGTGTTCTGCGAGTGCGCCGCATCGGAAAAATTCGACGTGCCGTCGTAGAGATGGGGGGTCGGCGGCTTGTCGTCGCCCCGGACCCGGCCGATGAGTGCGCCCTTGCCGTGGAGCTTGACCATCTCGGGGTCGACACCATTCCTCGCGGCCTTCGCCGAGGCGGCCTCGTCGAAGATCCGAACTTCAATGCCCACCGCACTGAGTGCGTTGACGGCTTTTCGGTTGATGAAGTTGTCGTCGATGGTCAGGTCGTCGACCATCACCCGGACCAGACTGCCGGCGAGGTGCGCTTTGGCCAGGCGCTCGAGGACCTCGACGTCCGTGAGTGCGAAAGCACCGATCTCAATCGATTCCTGATTTTCGATCGCACGGTCGAGCCGCTCACAGAGCAGCTTGCGCGACGATTCCTCGAAGAGAACCTCCGCGTCGGAAACGAGAAGCGCAGACTTGCGGGTGAGGTTGCCGAGTGCTTTGCGCGCGTGGTTGAACTCGACCCGGTCGCGCTCGAAAGACACGCTCGCCCCCGCAGAAGCCAAGGGTTGAAGCTTCTCCATCAACTCCGCCGCGTCCGACTCCTTTGATTCAGCCCGGAGCCGCTCAGGCAGCAAAATCCGGACGGGATGCTCGGCTTTGAGATGGGCCTCCAGCAGGTTCGAGAACTCGAGAGCGTCGGCGGCGGAAACGACGAGAGGCTCTCCCGCTTCGCACAGCGCCTGCACCTCTGCGCGTGACATTCGTTCGCGCGGCCAATCAGCGGTCCACCACTCCGGGTGAACCACGGTCACCACCGAGTGGTTGTTCGCGGCCTCGTGAAGGATTTCGAGATTCGCAATCGCGTCGTCCACGGAAATCGTGATGTTGGTTCCGAGCTTGGCGGCCTGGGCGAGCTGCTCGGGCGTGTAGCTGCGCGCCCGCGCGACCGAAGTCCCCGAGCCACTGACCGTCACAGGCACGAGTTCGAGGCCGTTCTTTTCTGCGAAGGCTTCTACCTTTGCCTGGACCCCCTCGATGTCCTGGGCCGCTTCCACGAGCAGCGGATTCGGCTCGTGCCCTTCGGGCAGCGACGAAAGAAAACGCCGCAGCGCATCGAGTGCGGAAACGCCGCGGGTTCTTCGTCCGTGGTCGACGTTGTTCGGGGAGTTCGTTCCCGCGTTGATGCCCGCGAGAAAGCGCGTGGGGATTTCAGTGTCACCGCCGTCGGTCAGATACTCCTTGATGTGCATGATCGGGCGAAACGGCTTGCCCTTGCGCTGGTGGATCTCGGCTTCTGAGACGCGCAGGTTCCGAAGCGTCTTCATCGCTTCTTGGATCTTCTTCATGCTCGCGCCCTGCACCTCGGGGCGAATCGATTCGGAGACCGGCTGCACGAGACCTTCGACGATGACGCCCGCTTTGGCCCGCTCGATCAGCACGTCCGCCATTTCCTCGCTGAGCTCAAAAGCACGAAAGGCGATGTATTTTTTCGCGGCTTTGAACTCGGCGAGAAGCTGCGTCATGTAGTTGTCGTCGTCGCCCCGTTCGGAGAGCGCATCACTCAGGAGCAGCTCGGTAACATTGTGGGTCGAGCGCGCGCCCTTTTCGTCCACCTGCCGCGCGTCGGCCTTGGTCACAACGTCTCCCGCGGCGACGTTGACCGCCGAGCGGCCAGATCGGCGCTTGCTCGTGTCTTTGCTCGCGGCCTGGGCGAGATGGAGGGGCTGCCCAGCGAGCAGCTCTGCAACCTTCTCTCGCGACTTTGGCGACATGTTGTCGAAGTCGTCGACGGTGAGAGGGGCGCGATTCTTCGGGCTCTCCGCACGAATCTCATCGAGCACATCCTCCGAGAGTCCCTCGAGTCGATTGAAGAAGACCGAGCCCTGTTCCAGGACTTCGCGCAGCTCAGCAGGCTTCATTTGGCGGACACTCCATTCTAGCGTTGGTGGGAGTATCGGCCCGTCGGGTCATTCGTACTCAAAAGCTCTGTGACAGCTGGGTCACACGGCCTATTTCTGACCCTTCTTCTTCGTGCTCGTGCTCTCTCGGTCCTCGTTCGCTGGCTCTTTCGCGTCGAGCTGTTCACGGACGGCGCCCTTTGCGCGAACCGCGCTCGCTTCGCGCTTGCGCTTTGGTCGCTTGGAGGCGTTTACCTCCGGCGTCCATCCGGCGTCGCGGAGCGCGTGGTACACGCGTCCGGTCTCCGTAAAGGCCGCGTCTTTTGCGCGCATATAGGCCGTGCGTCCCTCTTCGTCGTCCGCCGTGAAGAAACGCACCTCAACGTTTTCGCCGACGACACCCAAGAGCTCGAGGTCGAGCACGCGCTCGTCCTCGCCAAAGGCGCCGCTCTTCCGGTCCATTTCGCGGACGGTGAGCTTGCCCCCTTTGGGCTTCTCGAGCTCGTAGCGAACAGTGAAGTTTCGGGGAGAGACACTGAGCTGAATCGGATCGCTGATGAGCAGGCGATCATCACCCATCGTCTCGGAAATCGTCACGAGCCCGCCGTCCTTCACGAGACGGGCGAAGATCTTCGCGGTGAGCCGCGCGTCTTCGAGGGAGCGGTGCTTGTCGCGCTTCTTCTTGATCAATTTGTATCGTAGGGCGAGGTCATCGAGAGAATAGCCGTCGGCATCGATGTCGATGGTGCGGGCCAAGGACAACGTGTCGACGTTCGCTGCAGGCAATCGAAAACGCCCGCTCGTGCCGTTCATCTTCACGTCGATGTCCGCTCGTCGGAGCACGTGGTCGAGGAACGCGTGGTCGAAACGGGCGTTGTGGGCCACCGGAACGATCGGCGCGCCGTGCCCTTCGATCTCCTTGAGGAAATCCATGAAGCCCGAGAGCACGTTGTCGATCGGTTTGGCCCCGAGCTCCTCGAGCACCTCCTGGGTGAGCCCGTGCACCGCGCGGACTTGCCACGGAATGGTGAAGTCGCCCCCCACCGCGTCTTTACCCGGCTTCGCGTAGCCGTCGAAGCTCGCGACTTCCTCGAGCGTGCCGTCCTCGGTGATCCGCACCGCAACCGCGGAGAGCGAAAGGATCCGCTCGTCGTGCTCCGCGCGCCAACCGGTGGTCTCGAGGTCATAAACCAGGAAGATCGATCCGGCGACGGTCGCATCGCGTGGAAAGGGATCGAATGCGAGTGTGCGATCGGTGTGCGGCACGAGGGTCACCTTCGACACCTCGAGGCCATTCTCCCAGATCGGTTCAAAGAGCCGATTCGTGAAGTGCTCGGCAACCGTCCGCGAGCGTACGAGCTTACCGTCTTCGATGTTCTCGGTGAGCCCCTGACTCGTGAAGTTCGCACTGCCGCCCAAGACCCGGTTGCCACCGATGACGATCAGCTTGGCGTGGAGCTTGACGTGGTGCTCGTCGTTCCGTTCGAGCTTCATCGCCTTGCCTACCTCGTCGGTGAAGGCCCTGACTTCGATCCCGGCGGCGGTGAGCAGTGCGATCGCGCGCTGATTCAGCAGGGTCCCTTGCATCTTGGTGTCGTCGACCATGACGCGCACGCGGCAACCGGCCTCGTGGGCCGCCACCAAACGGTCGAGCACGTCTGAGTCTGAGATCGCAAACGCGGCGACGTCGATCGTCTCCTTCGCTTCGATCGCGGCGTTGAGCTCGCGCAAGACGAGCGCTTTGTACGAGGCGTCGACGACGGTCATGCCCTCGTGGGTCACTCCCAGACCGAGCCGCTCGAGCAGCGCTTCGTTCGCCTCGATCGCCTTCGTGCACTCCGCAATCTCATCTCGGGATCCATTCGGCACGACGATCTTCACGAGAGAGCCGTTTTGGACCGCGGCTTCGAGAGCCGAGGGAACCCACTTCTTGTTCAGCTCAGCGGCGCTGATGATCAGCTTGTCACCTCGGTTGGCGCGCTCTAGAAACTTCTTCTTCGGGTAGCTGTGGGCGCCTCCCAGGATACGGGTGCCACTGCGGGCGGTTTCGATCTCGACTGGCTCCGCACCGCTCTCCTCGATCCGTTTGCGAGCGATCTTCTCGACGTGCTCCACACTCGGAATGGCGCTGAGGTCGAAGGGAAGCGCGTGATTCGACGGGAACTGGAGCAACAGGTCCCGCAGAGAGTCGAGAGCCGCAACCCCCTCGATCCGCCAGGCGCTGTCCACGTTCAGGCTCGCGCGTGAACCGAAGTTTATCCCGCCACTGACCTCGGCGATCGAGTCGTCGGCGGTGTCCGCGATGACCCGCTTCACGTGCATGATCTGATCCCGGCTCACCGGGGTACTCACCGAAACGAATAGATTTCCCGTCTTCTCCCCCGCCTCCAGCAGACGTTGGAGCAGCTCGTGTTTCGTATCGCCTTCCTTGGACGGTGGCTCGAAGAAGGCGACGACTTGCACACCCGCTTCCGCCTTCGCGATCAGCGTGTCGACGAGGTCTTCGCGGCTGAGATCGTAACCCTGAATGAAGATGTATTTCTTCGACTGGTCGATCAGCTCATCGAGCTGGATATCGAAGGAGCGCTTGTCCGCCGGAGCGAGACTTTCCGGCAGGAGCGGTGTGACGTGATTGTTCTGCGACACGATGGTCGCGATATCGGTGAGTGTCCGAGTGTCGCCGGCACCGATATCGGTCGCGCTCACCGCCCCGACGCTGAATCCATAGAGGTCGACGTCGCAACGATTGCCTCGGCACTGAATGACGTCCCCGGAGCGGGTGAGTGCTCTGACCGATTTCTTCACCTCGATCGGCTTCTCCGGCTCGATGGAGCCGCCACCGATCTGCGCGGCGCGCACGCCGACGACGCTGGCCATCAGTCACACTCCGACGAGTGGAGCGCCAGAGGTGGCAGGGCGTTCTTGCGAAGCACCGCGTCGTCCTCGCGCCCTTCGGCGGCGGAGCGTTCCCGGGCCTCACCCTTGGAATTCATCACGACGGTGCGCTTCGGCTGCCCTTCGAGCTCGCCGGTGAACGACACGATGACTTTCACGTCAGGCCATCGGCCTGAGCGAACGCCCTC
>CAYXVF010000140.1:0-11889 GCA_964468125.1 uncultured Bdellovibrionales bacterium
TTGACGCGGCGGGAATCGGACGTGCTTGCGCGCGTCGGGCTCTCGTAGACATCGCTGTGTTCGCATCCGATCTCAACCTCCTTGTTTTGCTTTGCTGCCGGGTTCCAACCCGTACAGGCCGCAAAGAGGATCGACAGGCGGCCCGTTTTCGGGTCGCCTGTCGTGACTGAAATCGACCGGCCCACGTACGCTCCACACGCTCCACACGCTCCGCACGTTCACATTTCGAGACCGCCTCGTTCGCTGCACTATGGCCGCTTACCGACCGCGGCCGCTCGGCTCCGTCCGGACCTAGAGAAATGGCCTCCGGGGCTCGCCCGGTCCGCCTAGAACCGATTGGGAATGTAGAAATTCAGCAGGAAGCGTGCGGCGAGTACCGCACGCCCCCTAGTGAAGGTTTTGGGCGTCGCTTCGGGCCCGGAGCTCTTCGATCTCCTCCGCGCTCGGGAAGCTCTCGGCGCAATAGCGCACCGGCTCTACCCCTTCGAGGCGTGCCAACCGGTGGCCGACGATTTCAAGGGCGTCGTCAAAGGGGACGTCGATCATCTCGCCGTAGGCCTCGGGGTCGTCCGGGTCGAGAAGGCTGAAGACGATTGATTCCGCGGCGGGCAACAGGGGGGTCACCCCTTCGCCCCAGGTCGCGAAACTTCGGACGCGGCCCTCTCGCTCCCCGATGATGAGCTGGGACACGAAGGTTTCCTTGCCGAAGAGGCGGGCGAGATAAGGACGCTGACTTTCATAGTCTTCCCGAAGCTCGATGAGCTCGAGCTTGCGCAGGAGGTCGTAGACCGGATGGTCGAAGTCCGGTCGAAACTTTGCCCATCCGGACCCGTCGTGTACGAAAGCGTTGAAGCTAACCCACTGACCACTCTGCATCAGGTCCAGGGCCGTTTCCGCCATCGCGACGAGCGCGTCCTCATCGCGGCTTCCCGCGAGCAAAAACGCCTGCTTCACCCCCGGAATCACAACCGGATCGCCCGCGAGCTCCAGCCGGTGAAACTGATCCGGCGTTGCCATGCGCCCGGTTTCGTAGCCGTCGCGCGCTCCAGCAACATAGAAGCCGGCGGGCTGGCGTTTGAACGGGAGCTCGTCGAGGTCTCGAAGATTGCTGACCGCCCGGTCCATCGCTTCGTCCAAGGTGACCCCCCAGGCCTCGAGCTGTGTCCGGGGAACACTGGTTGTCACACGCTCCGTGTCGTAAGCGAGCTCGAGCAAGAGACCGGGTACGAGGGGACGAAGTGCAGCGAGGGTGCCGCCGTTCGGGTGCTGCTCCGCTCTCGCGATCAGCGCGAGCAGCTGGTGAAATCGGTCCGAGCGGACAACCACGCGCAGATGAGGCGCCGCTTGCTCCCACGCGGGAAATTGATGGGTCTCCGCAACGGTCGCCGATTCGACGATGCCTGCGAGGATTTGCTTTCGCACCTGATCGCTCGCAACGTTGTAGTTGTTGATGAAGTTCGTGAGGTTCACGGTTCCAAAGGAGCCTCGGAGGGTGAATTCCTCGAGATTTGTTTCGAGGACATCGAACCCGGCGCCTCGGAGGGCTTCGGAGACGAGCTCGGCGAACTGCTCGGCGGTGACTTTGCGATTGCGGGAGAACCAGCTCATGACGCGATTGAAGGGCAAAGCGACGAGCGCTGCAACCTAGAGTCAGCTCTCCTCGTTCAGAGCGTTGAGGAGTCGGTTCAGGCTCGCGACGAGCGTGCGAATCTCGTCGAGGCGAAGCTCCTTGAGCGGGCGATGAAACAGTCCGAGAGTCGCCCCCCGCGCTCGCTCAACCAGAGCCGAACCCTCCTCCGTGAGCACGAGAATGCTCTTCTGACCCATGCGCTTGCGCGCGACCCAACCGGCCCGCGTCGCCCGGCGAGCCAGGGCCAGGGCCTGCTTTGCGTCGAGCTCGCAGAGCTCGCCCCAGTCCGAGCTGCTCAGACCCCCTGGGAATGAGGCGAGTCGATTCAGTGCCTCGCCGTCGGCGGCGTCGATCCCGAGGGATGCGTAGCGTTCTTCGCGGTGTGCCTCCACCGCGCGTTGAACCCGACCGACGAGGTCGAGCAGGGCCTCGTTGAGCTCGTTGCGAAGGGTTTCCATCGTCCCCCCCTATTTCATCTCCTCCGGGTCGTGACCAGGGCGGTTGGAGTCGACCCGAGGGTTTGCGCTATTGATGACGGAGATCCGCAGGAGGAAGCAAAGATGCGTCGACTCCCGATGATGCTCGCTCTGTTCCTGGTGGCGTGCCAGGAGAAGGCTCCCCCACCGGAAGCGCCGGTGCTCCAGGACCGAATCCCCACCGAGCGCGAAAGCGCACCTGAGGAGGCGGAAGCGGTCCCCAAAACCGCGGCCGAAGCCACGGCCGAGCCCGCCACGGAGGGCGGGGGCTCTTTCGTCGTGAGCACCGCCGCGCTCTACCGCGGACCGAGCAACGACCGGCGTATCCAGGTCGACGGCAAGAACGTCAGGAACTATCTCGCGACCCTCTACCGTGGCGAGCGCGTGAGGATCCTTCAGCAACGGGACGACTACACGCAGGTCGTCGCGTCGGACGGCACCGAAGGCTTCGTGCGCACGAGCGCCGTGTTGCGTGAGAGCTCCGCCGCCGCGACCGTCACTGCCGAGACGAAGACCTTCAAACGTCCCGCGCTCGTGGCGCTCGCTGAACTGAAGCTCCCGGTGGGGGCACTCCTGTTCGTCGTGGGCGAAAAGGGCGACTTCAGCGAAGTCAACTACGCGAGCACCCGCACCGCTTGGGTTCTGAGCGAATCGCTGGCGCGAGACTCCGCGTCCTACGACGTCGCCAAGCTGCTCAACCGGGTACGTGCTCTCGCCGCCGATGACGGCAAAGACCACGGAGAGGAAATCGCGAGCCTAGTCGAAGTCGCTCGCGGCAGCTACCCGACGTCGCCGATCCTGCCGGCGATCGTCCGGGAAGTCGATCCGGAGGCCGCAGACCGGCTCGAGGCGCAGCTTGCTGCGGCGAGCGCCAAAATGACCTTCCCTCTCCACGGGTCGACCCCAACCCTCGCCTGGTCGCCGGACGGTAAGAAGCTCCTGATGAACGCTGCCTACGAGTACTACGGCTTTGACAAGGAAGAAGAGCGCGATTTCGACGTCATGGGACTCTTTGTCGTGGACGTCGAAACCGGGGAGCGGCGTCGTCTGTGGAGCAAGCAGGCCTACCACCCGCTTTGGCTCAGCAACGACCAGATCGCCTGGGGCGTGAGCGAGTACGAAGACCACGAGAACAGCGGTCTATTCGTTGCGACACTCGATGGCGATGACACGATCGCGCGCAAGATCGAGACACCGGACGAGAATGTCTTGAACACGCAGCCGGCAAAGGGTGGAGGCGTGCTCTTCTTTGCTGACAATTGGACCGACAAAGCGGCCTGGTATCGCTACGATCCGCGCGAAGACCGGGTCAGCGAGGTTGCCAAAGGGGATCGGGAGTACGGCGCCGCCTGGTATCCGCCGGCTCAGTACGTCGAGGACCAGTGCGTGCAGGCGGTGGAGGACGTGGAGGTCCGTGTGAATGGCGCGGTGGTGGTGCAGTCTGAGAAGTACCAAGAGGGCAAAGAGCTCGCTCGCGAAGCGCCGTTCGCCTTCGAGCCGATGGCGGGCTCATGCGACACCCTCGAGGGCAAGTGCGGCCCGATTCTCCCCTGCGTTGCGCCGACCGGCAAACACGTCGCGCTGATCAAGGGACTCGAGGAAAGCGGCAAGCTCGAGGTGGAGGTTCACCCACTGTGAGCCCCCGGGGCGGGGTGACCGGCGCGAATGCGCTCGGAGCTACCGCGCTCGCCGTGACCGCTTGCTGGTTTCCCCTGATCGATCGCCTCGACGTCTCGAAGCTGCTCGTGGTCGTCATCTGTGCTTCGTTGTTCGCGGCGTGGCGGATCGTCGACGGCGGAGACGTGACCGTGGGCCTCGGGATCGGGCTCCTTCTCGCCGCCGCCCTCGGAACACTCGTACCGGACTTGCGCGCGGCACTCGAAGCCTGGCTCGTTCCCTGGCTCGCGCTCTTACTCTGGTGGCTCGCGGGGACCGTGGATGGTCCGCGTCTCGTTTGCTGGCTCGCCGCCGCCGCGGTCCTCCAAGCTCTTCTCGCACTCCAGGGCCTCGCCGGTGACCCGCTCGGCCTCGCCGAACAGGTCGCCTTTCAGGGGCGAACCGCCGTGGGAACCTTCGGCAACCCGACGATCTTGGGCATCTGGCTCGCGGCGCTCCTGCCCCTGTGCTTTGCTCTCAGGGCGCCCTTTCCAATTCCCACCGCCGCGCTTCTCACCGCGGCAGTCATTGCCACACAAAGCCGCACGGCCATGGGCTTGGCCGCGCTAGGGGCCCTCGGCGCAGTCGTGGCTCTGCGTCCGAAGCGAAGTACGTCTGGCCTGCTCACGTTCTTTGCGCTCGTGGGGCTCGGCGGGGCTGCGGTGGGGGCGTTGCTCTTGCGTGGGGTACTCGCGAGTGAGCCTTGGAGCGAGCGACTGAGCGCCACTCGCGTCGCGCTCAGCGGATTCGCGGACAGCGGTGCCTGGTTTGCGGGACTCGGGCCAGAGGCGTTTGCCCACCATTGGCATCTCTGGCGCGACAGCTACGGCGGACCGGCGGGCGCGAGCTTCAGACATCTTCACCTAGACCCCCTCGAGTGGTGGATCGAGCTCGGCCTTCTCGGACTTCTCCTGTGGCTCGCGCCTCTCTATGGTCTCCTCGCTCGACGTCGCGAATTCTCGACCCTCCGCGCACTCGCTGCCGTTGGGCTCGTGAGCCTCCTCCTGGCCAGCTTGCTTCAGCCGACCGTGGTGCTCGTGCCCGGCGCCCTGCTCGCCGCAAGTCTCGGGGCGATCACGACGCCTCGACGAGCCGGGCGCGGAGGGCGCCTTCTCATCGCGGGTGTTGCGCTCTTTCTCGCGGTCGCCTGTTTCTATCTCGCCGTGCGTTTCGCTTCCGAATGGCGACGAGCAGACGCTACCCGCGCACGCATCGTCGGTGCTCCGAGCCTCGAGCGCGCTCTCTCCGCCGCCGAGCTCGACCCGACCAATGACCGCGCCTGGCTCGAGGTGATCATGGCCGATGGTGCGGATACGGCGATTCAGAGAGCCGCGGCGCGCAAACTGCGCATCAAAGGGCTCACGACGTCGCTTCTGCGCCAATCAGGAATCTCGGATCCTCGCCCACTCGATTCGCGTAGTAAAGGTAAGTGAGTGTCACACGGTTGACGTAGTTGACCGACTCGAGCGGCATCTCAAGGAGCTCGCGACTCCCCATGCGTCCCGGCCCCCCGTTGTAGGCGGCGAGCGCCTCAAACCAATTGTCGAAGCGACGGATCAGTCGGTCCAAATACTCCGTGCCCCCTGTGAGGTTCTGGCGCGGGTTCCGTCTGTTGCTCACTCCGAGCTCGCGCGCGGTCGCGGGCATGAGCTGCATCAGGCCGACGGCACCGGCATGGGAGCCAGCATTCGGATTGAAGCGAGACTCCCGGTAGATCACCGCGCGCGCCAGTGAGGGCGTTGGCTCTCGGTCGCGGGTCACGTCCCGAATGATGTCATCGAACTCTCGATTGTCCTCGGGAGGCCGTCGGGTCAGGAAGTAGTGAACCATCGACGCCCCGTGGTAGTTCAATCGTTCGCCGGAACGGCCGGTTCCCAAGTGTCGGAGCACCTCCGCGTTCGCCGGGGTGAAGGGAAGGCCGCGATCCCGTGAGAGTCGGGCGAGAGTGTTCACGTGCTCCAGCGTGAGGCGTACCTCGCGCCGACTCGCGTTCTCCCCGGCGCCGGTCAAGCGCATCAGGTCATCCATGCGGTCCGGATCATCGTAGGCGAGGTTCTGGAACACGTCGAAGGCGACGCGCTGCTCGAGGGACTCGAGGTCGGCGGCCTCGACCTCGAAGCGGACGCGCCCGGCTGTGCTCGGCTCGAGCGATTCCTCGAGCAACACGGGCCAGGTTGCGGTGTAGATCTTTCCGTCGACGCCGAGGCCATGGTCGCGCTGGAATTGTTCAGCGGCGTTTTGGCCCTCGGTGAAAAAGCGTGCGTCCACCTCCACTCGATAACCCGCGCGGTTCAGCATGCGCTGAGCCATGCGTGCGTCCTCTCCGACTCGGCCATATTGAATCACGCGCCTCGGAGTGTCGAACACCAATGGCGGAGGGGGAGTGTCGGACACTGGATGTTCTGTGCTATTGGAGCGTGCGACCCCGTCGTTGGCGGCCGTTCCCACCCGCAGGTTGACTCCCCCGTCCTCTGGCTCGGTCATCGTGGGTGCGCTCGGGTGTCGCGCGGGCTCCCGATGGGCTTCAAAGGCGCGCCGTTCGGCCGCTTCGTGGCGCAGCGCGGCCCAGACGGCGGGACCTACCACGCCCTCGACGCTCGCTCCGTTGTAGAAGCTGCTCTCGGATTGGAAGTGGCTCACCGCCTCGAAGAGCGCGCCGTCGTAGGTGTCGCCTTCGGCAGGCACGGCATAGCCCGCCTCGATCAGAAGTGCGCGCAGCTCGACGACCTTCGCGTGCCGTTGACCCACGCGAAGGATCGGGTCGCCATTGCGGTCGAGTTTGACCGCATTCGCGCGCGGGAGCGCCGATGCGGGCGCGGGAACCACGAGCTGGTCGCGGCCGGCGTAGATCAAATAGCGTGGTCGGTCGGCCAACCATGGGTTCAACGCCACGAGCTTCGAGACCGTAGTCCCGTGCCGCCGAGCGATGGTGGTGAGATTATCTCCCCAGCGGACCGCGTAACGCGCGCTCTCGGCGGGGCCTTCGGTGCCGACCGCGGGTCGGACGCCTTCTAGGGCCATCTCTATTGGACTCCACGCGGCTCGAAGGGATCTACTCGCCGGTTTGAGAGCTGGTTCAAAAAACACACGATCGTCAGCCGCCCCAATCCACTCCGAGTACGAAGCGATGGACCGGGTCCGGGTCGTAGACCCCGTTGGCTGACGGAAGGTTCAGCCCCGAGTCTCCGGGGAGACGCGGGTTGAAGAGCGAGTTGGTAATCGTCACCGGTTCCAGGTAGCGGAACGCGTAGGTCATTGAGAGGCTGATCGTTTCGCCCACTCGGTAGCGTCCGCCGATCGCCGCCTCATAGGACGTGAAATCGAGATTGACGGGGTTGAGGCTCTCATCCGGGATCGAGCGGGGATCGTAGTCGAAGCGAAGGGCCACCTCCCAGTCCGCCGATACACGCCAGAGGTCGCGAACGCCCAGTGTCCAGTCCCCCACGGCTGCCTTGACCGAAAGCCGGGGTCCGTCCACAAAGCTAGGGTCGCCGTTGGTGACGTTGGCGACAGTAACGTCCTGCCGCGCTTTTTGCTGAAAGTCGAAGGTGACCGCCAAGCGGTGGCGGGCAACGCGGTATTCGACTTCGCCATTCAACGCCCAAGGCAGCACGTAGAGCAGCTCGATGTCACCGACGGGTGTGAGGGCGAGACCGGTCGACTCCTCCACCGAGCTCGGTACCCGGAGCTCCACCTGACCGTTCATGGTGACGCTCGAGTTGTAGATGCCACCGATCCCGATCCGGAGGTCGGGCAAGGGCGAGGCCCAGACGCCCGCCGTCATGCTGTAGCCAAAGCCGGACGCATCGATGTAGGTCACCCCTTCGAGCAGCTCAGACTCGGTCGGGAAGGGCTCAGCCCCCGGGGGAAGCTGGTCGTTGGCGAAGTTGCCAAAGTCGAAAGCGTTGTAGGTGTCCACGAATCCCCAGGAAGGGCCGACCATGAAGGACACACCCCACGTGTTTGACGGAGACAGGAGCACCCCTACCGGGACGGAGTAGGTGAAGAGGGTCTGGTCTGTCCCGAAAAAGCGCTGGGGCCCATCGCTCGGCCAGCTCGCCCCGCTCGTGGTCGGAGAGAAGCCGCCGACCATCAGATCGAGGTAGGGCAGCGGCGTCTGGGTCGTCAGCATGAACGAAAAGGACGGCGAAATGGTGCCAAAGTTGACGTTCTCGTAGCTCTGCCCGACGTCTAGGCCGGCTCCAGTCCGTTGATAGTCGATGTCGATCAGCGAGCCACCCCCCTCGAAATAGAAGCGCGTCCCGCCGCGCTTCTGCGTGAGCGACGCAGCGTTCCAATAGGCCGAGGTTCCACTCTCGAGCGTCGGACCGGCGAAAGCACCGCCCGTGGTGATCGCCTGTGCCTCGAAGGCGAAGGAGACCACCGCAACCAGGTACACGGAGGCGAGTGACCTTCGTCGGACGAGGACGAGACACAACGACAGCAGCGCGAGCCAAACAGTGGCGGAACCGGTGCTCGAGCAATCGAGCGTGGGGTCTTGATCAACCGCAAAGGACAGAACCCGCTCGGTGACGTTGCCCGCTCTGTCCGTCGCGGCGAGGGTCACGCGGTAGGCCTGGTCCTCGCGCAACCCTTCGAGCACGAGGATCTCATCTGGGCGCAGGGAGCCACGCGCGACCACGAGGTCGGGCTCGTTCTGGGCAGCGATCTCCCCAATGGTATAGTCCATGCGAATGTCGGCGGTGGCGGTTCGGTCATCGCGGACGTCGTGCTCGATGCGCAGGGTCGAATTCCTGGCGAGACCCCTCGGGGCGTCGATGATTTCGAGGATGGGAGGCTGAGCGTCGACCTCGAGCGTGATCGAGAGCGGTGAGGGGTCCACATTTCCAGCGAGGTCCATGGCCGCGATCTCGAGTGTCTGCTCGCCGGCGCGGAGATCGGTGAACGCAAGCACGCGACCGGTGCGAGGCTCAGGTTCCCGAATCCCGTTGATGGTGACCCAGTGGCTGACAAATCGAGTAGGGGGGGCGTCGTCGAGGGACGCCATGGTCAGGGTCATCGATGATCCTACCGTCTGCGGTGGCTCCGATTCCAGACGGGTCTCCGGAGCCGTGTTGTCGAAATCCGCGGCACCGTAGAGCTCGAACGACACACCGATGGACTCCGAGTCGCTCGTGAGCTCGGTGAGCTCAGCCACCACTCCCGCCGCGGAAAACACGCCACCGGTCAGTGCGAGGGGAGCGAGCTGCTCTCGAAACAGCGGCATCACCAGAGTGTCGATGGTCCCACGCAGGCCATCCGGATCGAGGACGAGCGGTCCCGATTCGGTGAGCACGTCGAGGCGCGAGGTATCGAGAGCGATGGGCGTCAGCAGTAGGCCGCCGTCCACAGGGTCCTGAGTGAGGGCGGCGGTCGCGAAAGCATTCCCCTCGATGGTGATCAGGCTCGGCATCGTGTTGGGCAGCTCGATGCCAACCTGCACTTCGAGGCTGGGGATCTCGACGCCGAGCTCGCTTCCACCGGGGTTCTCCCCGAGAAGCAAGCTCGGTCGAATCGGCGCGAAGACTACGGCGTTGACCTCGACACCGGGGGCGAGGTCCTCGAGGACCGCACCCAAGTTCAGGCCGAAGTCACGCGTATCCACGCAGAGCCAGCCTTGACGCCAGGCCACGTCAACGAGGTAATTCGCGAAATGGCGACTGACAGCAAGAGATGCCCCGCCACTGGTTGTCGGAATCGGGGTGGTTCCGGCCGATGGGATCGCCGCAATCCCACCAGGTGAGCATCGCTCCGGGGGTAGGACGGAAGTCACTCCCGCTCCGAGGGTGAGGGCGATCTCCTGGTTGGTCACGTCGATGGCTTGGGGCGCGACGAAGATCTTGAAGCCCAAGGCCTCGACGCCTTCGGTGGCGACGCCATCGAGTGTTTCCTGGAGCATCTCGGGCGCGAGCGCGGGGACCGTCTCGACGATCAGCTCCTTGACGTAGTCGATGAGTCGACCCTCGAACCAACCGTATAGCGCGTTCGCGACGTCGTCGTAGAGGCCGCAGTTACCCAAAGCGAGCTCCGTGTTCTCCGGGGAGAGATTGACGTCGAGTTGTTGAATCACCACGTCCGGTTCGCACTGCACCACGTTCAAGCCGACGCGGGCGAGCACCTCGAGCGATTCGCCGGCGAGGGTCGCCGGGCAGGAGGCGTCGGGCAGCGCCCAGAATTCCACGTCGACATTGGTCTCCACATCGACGTCAAAGACGGCCCGCACGGCGATCGTGTTCGCTTCGAGCCACACCTCGGTCTGCTGGAGATCGAGTGCGACGTTTGTGTTCCGCAAGCCGACGCCGTCACAGACCGCGGGGCAGGCAAAGACGATGGGGTCGAGCTCAATGGCGTCCGGCAAGAGCTCCACCGCCTCGCGAATGAGAGCGTCGGCCTGGTCTCCACGCACCCGCGCGCTGAGGGCGTTCTCGACCACCGTCTCGGGACAGACTGCCCCCGCGGGGGGCGATGCGCCGAGCAAGGCTATGCACACCGCGGCGTTGAACCGGTTCACGGTCGACTCCTGTTGCTGGCGATGGGATGGCGGATGGGATCGGATTCTGACCCGTTTAGACTTATCGGTTTTGGCCCCCAGGGGTTTCGTCTTTTAGCGATCGCTGGAGTAAGGTTTGGCTCCCGTGACCGACTGGAACCCCACCCTGCGTTTTGTGCCCTGGCCCGGTGCTCTCCCGCGCGCCAAACGGCAGGGGAGGGTGGTCCTGGTGGACATCGCGTTTGCATGGGGCGAGCGCTACGACGCCGCGACGCGGCCGTTCATCACGGAAGCCGCCGAAGATCTCGTGATGTGGATCGACCACCATCCGCATCCGGAGTGGGAACACTACGTGGAGGATCCCCGCTTCGTTTTGGTGGACAAAGGGCGTGCGCCGGCCTGCCCCGAGCTCGTGACCGAGGCGCGGGCGGCGGTGATGGTGGAGCGGGAGGTCGAGACGGTGCTCGCTCACGGGGATTTCGACGGCTGCCTGTCTGCGGTGAAGGTCGCCCTCAGGGGGCATGAGCCCTACGCGAGGGCGGACGAGGACGCACGGGCGGTAGACGCGCCGGGCAGGGGTTTTTCTCTCTCCGACCGTGGGCGCCGATTGGCCGATGCATTTGCGCATGGATCGCACGCCCTGGCGATGTCCGATTACATTCGCTTGCTCGAGAGGTGCGCGCATTCCCTGATCGCGCGGGAGCCGCCCGGCAAGGAGTCCGGTGACCTCGCGGCACAGATCGATACGCTCGCAGAGGCGGAGCGTCGTTTGATCGCGAGCGTGTTGCCGAGAGCGGATGCCGCGTTCTCACCGCACCCGAATCTCATCGTTCTTCGGCTCGACGAACCGCTGGCTCGCAGCGTCAAGAAGGCCCTGCTCCAAGAGCTCGAGTCGCGAGCCACCGTTGCCGTGATCGACGAGGCGGGTTTCATCACCGCCGCGTCCTTTCACGAGCTCGATCGTCCTCTGAATGGCTTGCCTGGACTCAACGGAGGTGCGAGCTATGCCTGGGGCCGCGCCGATCTCGACGAAGTCCTCGACGAATGGATCGCTTCCCGGGAGGAATGATGCACAAGAGAGTCTTGCTCGTGGTCACTTTGAGTTTTGGATGCGCCAAACCCGTGCCCCCGCCGAGCGCCGAAGCGCCGACGCCACGCGAAGCGCCCATCACCGGGACAGCAGAGGTGTCTGACACTGCGCCGAGCTTCGTCTCCAGCGAGGAGCGCGCGGAGGTGCGCGAATACATGTGGGCCCTCGCAAACGAGGTACGTGCCCTCGACGAGGAGCTCGAGTTTGGCAAGACGAGCGACGGTGACCGCTACGCGATCGAGGCCGAGCTCGAGCGCATCCTCGCGATCACCGACGACCTGCAGCGAGCGAACCAGGCGATCCGCCATCCTATGCTGAGCGCTTCTTTGCCGCGTTTCCGAGAGCAGGTGGAGTTTGCCTTGATCCAGGCGCGCGATGAATCGCCGACCTACGTGACCGCGGGCAAGTTGATCGGGAGCTGTTCGACCTGTCATGACGTGAGAGCTTGTCCCTTCGACAGCTACTCTCGGTGCATTGAGGAGAAAGACCCGAGCGGCGATTGAGACTCAGCCGTTTTCGTTCAAACGCTCTCGAAGTCGGTCGATCG
>CAYXVF010000140.1:11989-13236 GCA_964468125.1 uncultured Bdellovibrionales bacterium
CGCCGCGATTTCCAGACCACACGCCGGGCGATGGTGAAGAGCCAGGTCCGCGGCGATGCATCCCCGCGAAATCCCTCGAGTCCCCGCACCGCGGCGAGAAAAGTCTCCTGAAGAGCGTCTTCGGCGGCTTCGTCACTGCGGGTGAGCATACGGCAGTAGCGGTAAACCGCTGCGCGATGCTCCAGGACGAGCGCGCTCGGGTCCATCTCAACGCTCGAGCGGACAGGTGCTCATGCCAAGGATTCGGTAGGCCGGGCAATGACCAACGAGGCCAGTGACCAGGGGAACGAGCCCAATGAAGGCCCACGGCGTCTGCGGTCCGATGAAAGCGAGGGACAGAACCGCCGCCCCGACCACCACGCGAAGGCTTCGGTCGATCAGGTTCTCGTTGCGGGGGAAGAGTTTTGCCAACATCACGGTCTCCGTTTTTGCATGCGCCTAGGCGCGCCTCGGGTTATGCAGCGTTGGAGCCCGAAGTCCGAAAAACGTTTCAGGGGCCGTGTCTTTTTACCGAGGTGGCTGAAAGCGCCAGTAGTAAGTCACCGTCGTGAGCTCCGGGGTCGCGTCCTTGGGGAAGGTGAGGGAGCGGATCACACGGCTCACGCAGCGCTCGACCTCCGAGTCGTCCACCGTCGACTCCGCGATCTGCGTGCGCTCCACGGTTCCTTCGGGACCGACGTCGAGATTCGCGACGATCCGACCGCGGAGCGACGGCTGCGACTCGAGCGCCTGCAGGTAGCACAGGTGCACGCGCGATTCACTCTGGCGGATCACCTTCTTGAGAATGCTCTGGTCGATCTGGGCCTTGCGCCCTTTGCGCCGTTTCGGCGCGTCTACGGCGACTTCGCGTCGCTCCAATCGTAGATCGGGATCGCCTCGAGGGTCGCGTGTGCCAATCGCCACTGAGCGGCCGCTCGTCTCTCCCCGGCGCGCAAACCCTCGCTTCAGCTCGGCACGTGTTCGGGGGCCTGTTTTGACGTCCGCGAGCTCCTCAAAAGAATGGTTCGCCAGGGTTGCGAGAACCTCCGAATTCAATAGCTCAGCGCGCACCTTCGCTCGATCGGCGCGACGTCTTTGGCTGTTCGAGTCGCTCGGCGGCTCACGACGCTCGACCCGCTCCATCTCCGCCTGCACCTCGCGCCGGGCGTCGGCGACGGCTGCCGTTTCGACCTCGGGAGTGGGCGACGCGGGAGCGCGCGGCCATGCGCACGGTCGATGCGGCGCTGGCGAGTGCCCGCCCGGACCGC
>CAYXVF010000141.1:0-13205 GCA_964468125.1 uncultured Bdellovibrionales bacterium
CCCCCTCGCCGGCGGTGGGGAGCTCGCCGTGGAAACAATCTGCCATTCTGTTGCGGGTGCGGGCGGAAGCTCTTGCGTGACGTCAGACACGCCGAGCGTTGCGAGCTCCGTTAACGTTTCCAAGGTGGGGTGCGCGTCCCTGAGTGGTCAGCACGGCGTCGACCCGCCGCGGGGCGCACCGGCACGCTTCGGTTGCCCGCTTTGTCGATCGCTACGAGGAACGGACGCTCCCGTTCGGTGAAGTCGAGGGCGAGCGTAGCTAATCCGCCGGACGCCGTCGCCACCGCACTCGCTTCCGACTCGTCTCCTCGCGCCCTGAGCTCAGCTCCGAGGCCTATGAAGAGCTCGCTCGCGACGACGGCGTGAGCTTTTCGGCGCAGACGGACTCCGCTGCCGGCGTGGCGCGTGCTTGAAGTGCCCCCGCGGACATGGCCGCCCCGAGTCTCGCAGGGAGTTTCACCTACGACACCAATCGCAACACCGCGATCGCCTCGACGATGAAGACGACGTCGCCCTCGGGGATCGCTGCGTTGACGCTCGCTGTGCAGCGGCAGCGTGTGCCGTCTTGGAGGTCGATCGAACAGGAGGCGCCGATGGCCCCAAAGCTGCCGCGGCAGCTCTCGTCGTTCACGCAACGAATCGCGGCGCTGTCGGGCACGCTAACCGTATCGGCGCGGGCCCCTGCCGTGAGCAAAAGCAGACTGCTCCATCGCTCATGAAAGAAGCGTAGCTGGCCTCTCAATGGGAATCGAAGATTTGAGAGGCTTACGGGGCATCGTCGGAAGAAGGCTCTTCCGCGCCGTCGGTTGCCGGTTCGTCGACGGGCGCGGCCTCGGTCTCAGATGCGGCATCGGCAGGCTCCCGGGCTTCTACGGGCGCTTCGTCGTTCGCGGGCGCGCTCGAGCTCGTATCGTCGGCCGCCTCGCCTTCGATGGGTGCATCTTCTGCGGTGTCCGTGCTGCCGCCGTCGCCTTCGCCCGAGAGGCTGCCGCCCTGCTCCTGCTTTTCGCGCAACAGGCGCTCACCGGTCGATTCCTTTCGCGAGCCTAGGCCCGCGAGGGTGATCGAGGTCAGGAAGAAGATGATGGCGGCACCGCTCGTGATGCGAGTCAGGAAGGTGCTAGCGCCGCGGCCGCCGAAGATCTGTGAACCGGCACCGCCGCCTCCGCCGCCGAGCGCAGCGCCCATGCCGCCGCCTTTTCCGGATTGCAGGAGAACGGTCAGGATCAGCACCAGACAGGTGGTAACGTGAAGGATCGTGATCAGCAGTTCCATGGCGCCGTCGAATTTCGATCTGTATTTGGTGCGGCGGAGAAGACTCGAACTTCCACGAGGTTTCCCCCACTAGCCCCTCAAGCTAGCGCGTCTACCAATTCCGCCACCGCCGCACGCAGTGGAGAGCGGCCTCTTACACAAGGCCTTTGGAGTCTGTCAACCGAATTGCGGTGAGGGACGGGATTGGAGACCGAGCGACGTGGTACTCGCGCGAAGTGTCCCGCTGCCGGAATTTAGGGGAACCCTCGTGGGACCGGGCCGCGATAACCGGGAAGTTCCGGGGGCAGCTGCGTCCGTCTGTTGAGGGCGCTCCCCGGCGGTGGTGCCCATGGGTCTACGGCTCAAGCTAGGGCTGGCGGTGGGACTCCTGATTACCGCGGTCTTCGCGGTTTATGGCGTCTACACCATCCGGTCCGAGCGACAGATCTTCATGCAGGAAATGCGTCAGCGCGGAGTGGCGCTTCTGCGCGCGTTTGCGATCCCGTCGGCGGTCGCCATGGCCAACAACGATACTCCTGCCATCGACAACTATGTCGTCGAGTTCAGCGAGGCTTCGAGCGAGCTCAATCTCGAATCGCTCGCGGTGCTCGACTTTGAGGGTCGCGTCGTTGCGCACACGCGCGACGGAGAGTTCGGCAAAGTCTACGGCGACGCGCTCACCCAGCGCGCGCTGCGCAGCGCACGACCCCTGACGGAGGAGTTGCACCTGGATGGAGCTCCGCGGCTCGTGGTCGCCATGCCGGTGGTGAGCGGCTTGCGCTGGGGAACGCTGCGCGCCACCTTTGACCTCACCGAACTCGAGGCGGCCATCGCGGCAAGCCGCAACAGTGTCCTCGTCATCGCGCTCGTGCTCGCGCTCTGCTCGACAGCGGTCGCATATTTCGTTCTTTCGTTTTTGGTCATCACCCCGGTCCTGCGCATGCGCGGTATGGCCCTGCGTTTTGGTCGCGGACAGCTCGATGCTCGGGTCAATCTTTGGCAGAGCGACGAAGTCGGACAGCTCGCTCGTGCACTGAATGGCATGGCGCAACAGCTCCAGGACTACACCGAGTCTCTCGAAGCGCAGGTGGAGCAGCGCACCGCCGAGCTCGCCAATGCGAACGTGCAGCTACTGAACGCCAACGAACAGCTCGAGCGCCTGGCAAGAACCGATCCGCTGACCGGGCTCCACAATCGGCGCCACTTTCTCGAACAGCTCCAGATGGAAGTGCGTCGCGGGGCTAGAACCCATCACCAGTTCGCGGTGATCCTCCTCGATGTCGACCACTTCAAGGCCTTCAACGACACTCACGGGCATCCAGCGGGAGACGAGCTGCTTCAACGGCTGGCCGCATTGCTGCAGGTCAACCTGAGGTCCACCGATGTCGTCGCCCGCTACGGCGGCGAAGAATTCGTGATTCTCCTCCTCGATACCGGGCTCGAGGAGGGCTACGCGACCGCACTGAAGCTTCAGCAGGCGGTTGAAACGCAACCGTTCCCGAAGGAGCACACCCAGCCGGGGGGGCGCCTGACGATTTCCGTGGGAATCGCGTTTTACCCTCATGACGCGCGCGACGGGCGAACCCTGGTACAGTATGCGGACGAAGCGCTCTATCGATCGAAGGAGCGGGGTCGTAATCAGGTGACACGCCATGATGAGCTCAGAGCGACAGTGGAGCTGCCCCGAGCGCGATCGCTCTAGGTGCGGGGTGTCGGTGGGGCTTCTCGCGCCCCTGTGCATCAGCGGTCTGCTGGCCTGTAGCGGGTCCGCGCCCGACGGGTCTTCGGAAATGGAGCCCCGAAGCGCCGAGGCAGAGGCGAGGGTCGCGGTACCAGAGGAGCGCCTTCGCTTCGCGGTGACGCCCATCGCAACGAAATCAGTCATGGAACGCGAGTATGGGCCGCTGACGGCTCATCTCGCCGAATCCCTCGCGGTGCCGGTGGAGCTCGTGATCCCGGAAAGCTACGCCGACATCACCGACCGGGTCGTGAACGGAGACGTAGATGCCGCGATTCTCTCGCCGCTTGCCTACGTGTTGACTGCGAGGCGACGGGAAGGGCTCCGGGTGATCGCAACCCCCATTGCGCAGGGGGCACCGACCTACGCGAGCTACATTCTCGTACGCGAGGACTCGGGCCTCGCGGAGCTCGAAGACCTCGAGGGAGGCTCCATCGCTTTTGTAGACCGACGCTCCACCAGCGGCTTCCTCTACCCCTACGCTTTCCTCCTCGAACAGGGCATCGAGCCGGAAGAGTTTTTCGGAAAGATCGAATTCAAAGGAGACCACGCCGCAGTGATAGAAGCGCTGCGCACAAAGAAGGTCGACGCGGGGGCGACGTTTGCCGCGGCAACCGAATTCCTCGACACCAAAGGTAGCCCGCCTGACCTTCGCATCCTCGCAAAGACCGGGCGTATCCCCTACGACGCGGTGGTGGTGGTCCCGTCGGTCTCCGAGACGACCGCCGAGCGTCTGCGGGAGGCGCTGCTCGCTCTCAACACACGCACGGAGCAGGGGCGCCAGATTCTGAGAAGCAGCAGCGGGATCAACGGGTTCTTGGCGGCCGATGATCGGCACTACGATGACATTCGACGGGTCCTCGAACGAGTGGGGACCGCGGCGGGCATCGCGCCTGCCACGTCTGAACCCCCTACCACTCCGCAGTCGGCCACACCGGGTGGGTCGCCGCTTGACACGAAGAGTGGTGCTCATTAAGTCGGACATGCGGAGAGAAAGAGAGTGAACTATGGCCACGATGATCACAGAAGAATGCATCAACTGCGGCGCCTGCGAGCCTGAGTGCCCAAACGAAGCGATCAGCGAAGGCGAAGAGACCTACATCATCGACCCAGACCGTTGCACCGAGTGCGTCGGTCACTTTGACGAAGAGCAGTGCGCCGCCGTGTGCCCGGTGGATTGCTGCGTGACCGATCCGAACAACAACGAGACCGAAAAGACTCTGCTCGAGCGCGCCGTACAGCTCCACCCGGACAAGGGCTTCGGCGACGACTACCCGTCACGCTTCAAAAAGTAACTTGCGGCTCAGCGAAAGGGATCCAGGCGGAAGGGATCCACATAGCCCGCAAACGCGTCTCGGAGCGTTTCGCCGGCAGCCAGGAATGTACCCTCACCCTCTTTGCTGACTCTGATGGGCATCTCGACACCCTCGGGTCCGAGGGAAAACCAGCCGCGTAGGGAGACCGCGTCGTCGGTCACGTCCGTGACGACGGCGGCCATGAAGAGTCGGCCATTCTTCTCGCGGAAGAGGGCGAGGTCACCTTGGCGCGGCGTGGCGCGGTGAAGCTGTCCGCGGCGCCGGGCGCTCGCTTCGATCACGGTCCATCCGTCGGCGGTCGGGTCGGTTGCGACCTCGGGCTCGAATAGATCCACCCCTGCAGCCCAGTAGACGGCGCGCAAATAGCCGACGGGATCCGGGTCGAACTCGACTCCACGGACTTCGAGCGGCGCTCGCTCGAGCTCTCGGAGAGCCCGGAGAACCTGCGAGCGGGCGAGCTCGATGTCTCCGCCGGGAGCCTGGCCGAGCAAGGGCGGACGTGCGGGTTCTCCGCAAGCGGCGACCATGCCGATCAGGCACACGAGGATGAGCGGGCGCAGCATGGCGCCATAGTGCCCGAGCCGACTCAGGCGCCAAATTTTTTGCGTGCATCACCCGTCGAGGGAACGTGCCCGAAGATGCTCTACCCGCTGGCGCAACGCCGCCATCAAGCGGGGTATACTGATGGTGTTCGCATAGTTGGCGGCCCAGGCGGGAACGCTTCCTCCCGGGTCGGCAAAAACGACGTAGGTCAGCACGCTGGCGTCGTCTCCCGCGATCTGCACGGTCCATTCCCCTTCGAGCAGCGTCAGGCGGACCGTGTCCTCATCCGGCGAGGGGGCGGACGGATGATGCGCGGCGTGATAGCGACGGCGATAGACGCCAGCGGACCGCTCGGTCTCCACCCGCATGATCACGTCGCGCGCGGACAGAATCGGCGGATCGATCTTCTGGTACTGGTAGAGGACCGAGTCACCGATCCGTTCGAGGATTGCTGCGTCCTCGAGATAGGGCATGAACTCGCGATAGCGCGCGACATCCTCGAGGACCGCCCAGGTCTGCTCCGCGGACGCCGCGATACGAATGCGCGCCATCACCTCGTCGAAGCTCGACCCACCCCGCTCGCGCGTCCACACCTCGAGTCCTTCGTCGCGCTCGGCGAGCTCCCATTCTCCACCCGTCTGCAGGAGTACGAGTGTTAGTAAGACGTTGAGTGTCACTTTTTCCTCGCGGGGAACGGCGGCGCATCCGGGACCATTTCGACGAGCTCGAAATCGTCGTAGCTGACCTCATCCGATTCCGGCGTGGGGTGGTAGACCGCTACCGTGGGATTCAGGATCGGGAGGCTCGGCCGAGACTGCATCTGTGCTGCGACCCGCGATGCCACTCGGTAGCTGCATTGGGGCATCAGCTGGGGAGCGTCGTAGTAGGGGAGGACCGGATAGGTACGGCAGAGCATCGGTCGTCGCCAATAGATGCCACAGCGGTTGTCGGCGCGAAGGTGTCCGCAGGAAAAGATGATCTCGCCGTCTTCTCCCCGCGCGACGGGGCGAAAGTTGTGAACGAATCGGTGGTAGGCGGCAAACCAGCGGACCCACGGGTCTCGTTTGAGAAAACGCGGGGGATTCGCAACGATGCTCTTGCAGCAGTCGCCGCACTTGACGCACTCGCCTAGCACAACGTGCTTTGGCGGGTGCATCCAACGCACGAAACGCACCGCGGCGAGCTCCATGTGGATGAGGCCGACGGTGAAGGCCGAGCCGATCGTTCGGATAACCCTGAAGCGATTGAAGATCTCCAGAAAGCCGAGAGCGATCACCCCGAAGGCGGAGAGAAGATAGAGATCCATCAGCCACCAAAGGGTCGCACGCCCGGGCGGCGGAGCAGGACGTAGAAGGCACCGGGGCCGCCGTCGTGCGGTCGGGCCGTACAAAAAGCGAGGACGTGGGGCCGGTTGGGGTGTCGACTGAGCCAACGAGGCAGCGACTCGCGCAGGACCGAGATCCCGCCCGGCGATTTCCGCCCGCGCCCGGTGACCACCAAGACGCAGCGCTCGCCGGCGCGTCGGGAGTTCGAGATGAACCGAGACAGCTCGGTTTTGGCCTGCTCACGACTGAATCCATGCAGATCGATGTGACGGCGGTAGGAATGCTCGCCGCGCCGCAGCTGACCCAAGAGCTGATGGTTCACACCAGGGGCCGCGCCGGAGAGGAACTCCTCAGACTCGTGCATCTCGAACAGCTGATCGCCATTGACGAGGGCCTCGAGCTCCGCGACCGCCTCCTCGTCTTCGCTTCGGCGGACGTGGACCCGCTTCTCGACAGGAGGCCGCTCGAGTTTCTGGTCGCGGCCGCCCATCGGCGAGACGTCACCCATCGCCGAGAGGAAGACGTCTTGCTCTGTGGGCGTGTCAGCGAGGGGCTCCGGGGCTGGAGCCTTGGGGCGCGCCGCCTTCGGTTTGTCCTTCTTCGGAAGCTCGATTTGGAGCCCCTTGAAAGGCGTATGGAACCCGCTGTTTTTCCCCATGGCACCTTAGGGGTAACAACGCCTGAGCCCGAGGAAAAGGGAGGGCGTAGCCGTCAGCTGAGCAGGGCGGTGAGCTCGGTGACGAGCTGCTCGGGCGTGTAAGCCGTGCCGTACTTGCGCTGGTACTCCTGGAGGGCGGTCAAAAACTCGCCGGCACTCTGGTAGCGCTTCCGTTCGCGGCGATGGAGGGCCCGCATGACGATTGAGTTGAGCGCGCGGGTGAGCGCTCGATTGATTCGTCGGGGCTTTGTTACCTTGGCGCCCTTGATGCGCAGCATGATGTCGAGCTCGTTATCGCCGCTGAAGGCGCGCTCGCCGGTGACCAACTCCCAGAGAATGATACCCGACGCCCAGAGGTCGATCATTGGGGATGGGGGCTCACCTGCCACCTGCTCCGGAGAGAGATATCCGAGCTTGCCCTTCAGTGACCCGGCCATGGTCCAGCCTTCCATGCCCATGAGCTTCGCGACGCCGAAGTCGCCGAGCTTCAGGTGGCCGGTGCTGGAGATGTAGATGTTCGACGGGGTGACGTCGCGGTGGACGATGCCGAGCTTACGTCCCGATGGGGCCTTCGCCTCATGGGCATATTGCAGCCCGCGAAGCATTTCTATGCAGATGTGGACCGCGATGTCCGGGGGCATTACCGTGCCCTTTTGCTGGAATCGCGCCCAGATCTGCTCGAGGTCTTTGCCGTGCACGTACTCCATCGCCATGTAGTAGCGATTGCCGACCTCGCCGGAGTCGCAGACGCGGATCACGTTCGGATGGTCGAGGAGGAGGGTCACGTCCGCCTCGGTCAGGAAGAGGTCCACCGCGTCCCGGTTCTTCTCGAGCTCCTGATGCAGGCGCTTGATCACAATCGGCGGTGCGCCCGGGTGCCGGTCCGAAGTGGCTAGGAAGACCTCCGCCATACCCCCCTGGCCGATCTTTCGAAGCAGCTTGTAGTCGCCAAACTGCTCGATCGGCTGGGGCAGCCCCTGTGCCGCCGCTTGGGGCTGAGTGGCAGTCGGCTGTTGCTCCGGTCGTACACCCGCGTTGGTGTTGCGCCGAAGAGGGGGTGGGGACTCGCTCATCCGATCAGCCGCACTCCCGCCTCAGCTGACTGCGTTGCTGATGGCAAAACGATCGTGAAGGTCGTGCCTTCGCCGGCCTCGCTCTCGACGGCAAGGCTCCCGTCGTGGTCGTCGACGAAGCGCCGAACGATGGAGAGGCCGAGACCCGTTCCGTCTTCTTTGCCGGATGTCACGAATGGCTCGAAGAGGCGCGTTTTGATCTCCTCTGGGATTCCGGGGCCCGTGTCTCGAACGCTCAGCGCCAAACCACGCTCGCGTTCTTCGAGAGTGACCGTCAACGTATCACCCGCGCTCATTACATCCATGGCGTTTTTGGCCAGATTGTAGACGATGCGTTTCACGCGACCGGGGTCGATGTACGCGATCCCGGCGCTGGCGTCGAGAGTGAAGGCGATCTCCCGAGCGGCGCAGTGCTCGCGCAGGTTCTCGCCAATTTCTTGGGCGAGCGCGGGAACATTGACCTGTTTCACACGCAGCTTGCTGTCGCCCCGGGCAAAGGCGAGGAGATCGCCGATCATGGCGGTCATCTCGTCGATCTGCCGCAAGATCCGGTCGCAGCGGTCCTGCCGCGAGGCATCGAGCTGGTCGATCGCCATCAGCTGGGCATAGCCGGAAATGACCGTCATGGGGGTTCGGAGATCGTGGGCGACTCCTGCGAGCATGCGCCCCATCAGCGCTAGTCGTTCCGTTTGAACTTTTGCCGCGCGCTCCTGGGCGAGGCTCACCGCCCGGGCCACCTGTCCGGCGATCACCGTCAGGACCTTGAGGTCCTCAAGTGTGTACTGCCCGGATTCAGAGCTGCCGTCCTCCGGTACCGGGTTCATGACCTCGACGGCGCCGATGATGCGACGATCCCAGACCAAGGGTACGGCGAGGATCGCGTGGGCGGGAACCTGGATTTCCTTCGCGAGTTGGCGGTCGTGGCGCGGATCGTCCTCTGGCGCGTTGACGATCACTGGCTCGCCGTGTTCCGCCACCCAACCGACGATGCCTTCGCCGGGCTCGAGGATCACTTCCTTGAGCCTGTGGGATTCGGGTCCGGATACGCCGCGGAAGAACAAGCGCCCAGTCTCCTGCTCCGTTAGGAGGATCGACCCACCTCGTGAATTCAAGCGCTCGCAGACCCGCACGATCATGGAGTCGAGCATTTGGTCGAGCTCATCGAAGGCGCTGCTTTCCTGCTCCAGCTGAAAGAGAAGGTCGAGCTCCGCGCGTCGGTGCTCGGAACGGCGTCGCGCGCTTTCGAGCTGACGGTTTTGTTTCAGTAGCTCCTCGGCGAGCTGGGCGTTTTCGATCGCGTAGGCGGTCTGCGTCGCGATCGAATCGAGGAGGCGCAGATCATCCTCCGTGAAGGGGCCGCCGCGTTTGTTCAGAACCTGGATCACCCCAAACCGCTCGCGTTTGCGGTTGCGGACCGGGACCGCGAGGACGGACGTGGTTCTAAAGCCGGTTTGCGCGTCCACCTCGCGGTTGAAGCGTGGATCGCCATAGGCGTCTTCGACCCGCAAGGGCTTTTGCTTGTGAGCGACCCAGCCAGCGAGTCCTTGGCCCGGCTCGAGGCGGATCGTGTGGCGCTGTTCGCCCTCCGCCACGCGGGACCACAGGCCCCCGGCCGCACGGTCTTCGAGAAACAGGGTGGAGCGCTCCGCGTTGAGGGACTTGGAGATCAGCGGCACGACCCGTTCGAGGAGGCCGTCGTAGCCGACCGCGTTGGCCATCACCTCGGAGATGGCCCAAACGGCGTTGAGCTGCTCCTCGAGTCGCTGCTCGTCGGTTGGGCTCGTGACCTTTCCGGCCGTTTTGCGGCCCGCGCCCGCTTTCGTCTTCTTTCGGCCGTTCTTGCTGCTGCCGGCGGCGCGCTTTTTTACGACGCGGGCGCTGCTCGCCTTCTTTCGCGAGGTTTTCCCTGCGCTGGTCGCCTTCTTTTTGCTCGCCATGAATATCCTTGAGTCTAGCCGACAATCGGATGGTGACGCACCCCCCCTTGGCGCGGCTGGTGGAGGACGTGCTATGGCAGCGGGCCATGATGCGTTGGACCCTCATTTCGTTGTGTGCCCTCTCTTCTCTCCTCGGCTGTGTGAAGAAATCGGAGCCTGAGAAGCAGAAGGAAGAGGTCGAAGTCAGTGACGCCAAGGCCCCTCCCCTCGGACAGCTCCCGGGTGACGTCCTGCCCCTGGCCTACCGCCTCGACCTGACCCTGGTACCAGATCAGGAGCGCTTCTCCGGCGTCGTCGAAATCGACGTCGACGTGAAGCAGCCGACCCAACGCATCTTCCTTCACGGTCGCCGCCTCGACGTTTCAGTGGCACGAGCCGGGAAGGTGGACGGGGCGTTCACCGAGCTCACGGAAACCGGAGCCGGAGAGCTCGTCCTCGACGAGAAGATCCCTGTGGGAAAGACGACGCTTCATTTCGAGTACACTGCGCCGTTCAATCGTGCGCTCGAAGGGATCTATCGGGTGGACGAGGGGGGCGAATCCTACGCCTTCAGCCAAATGGAGGCGATCAGCGCGCGACTCGCCTTCCCTTGCTTCGATGAGCCCCGGTTCAAGGTGCCCTTCGACCTTTCCGTGACCGCTCGCGCCGAGCACGTGGTGATCACGAATACGCCGGAGCTCGAGAAGAAGGTTCTCGACGATGGCATGGTCAAACACACCTTCGCCAAAACGCAGCCGCTCCCGACCTATCTTCTCGCGTTTGCGGTGGGCCCACTCGATGTCGTCGACTGGGATCCGATCCCACCGACCGAGCTTCGCGACCGCCCGATTCCGCTGCGTGGGGCGTCGGCGAAAGGGAAAGGGGAGCGCCTGAAACTGGCGCTCGCCGACACGGGACTCTTGGTGACGACGCTCGAGAGCTACTTCGGGATCGCCTACCCCTACGCCAAGCTCGACCTGATCGCCGCGCCGGACTACGCGTTTGGCGCGATGGAGAACGCAGGCGCCATCGTCTACCGTGAGGAGCGTCTCCTGTTGGACGAGGACTCACCCATCGAGCAGATCCAGGCCTATTTTGGCACTCACAGCCACGAGCTCGCGCACCAATGGTTCGGCGACCTGGTCACCCCCGAGTGGTGGACGGATATCTGGCTCAATGAGTCGTTCGCGACCTGGATGGGGAACCGAGCCACCGATGTCGCCAAGCCGGACAGTGAGTATGGTCGCAAGATTCTTCGCCGTGCGATGGCAGTGATGGATGAGGACGGCCTCGCCAGCGCCCGTCGCATTCGCGAGCCGGTGGTTCGTGATGAGCAGATTTGGAACGCCTTCGACGGGATCACCTACTCGAAGGGAGGCGGCGTGCTCGCGATGTTCGAGAGCTATCTCGGCGAGGAGGCTTTTCGAGAGGGCGTGCGCCTTCACATGAAGCGCTTCGCCCACGGCGTCGCGAATGCGGAGGATTTTGCCAAGAGCCTGGCCGATGGCTCGAAGCAACCGGAGGTGGTCGATGCCTTTCGCACCTTCGTCGAGCAACCGGGGATCCCGCGGGTAGAGGTGGAGGCGCGTTGTGAAGACGGCAAGGGCTCTCTCGCCCTGACCCAAAGCCGTTACGCTCCGCTTGGATCCTCCATCGATTCGGACACGGTGTGGGGGATTCCGTTCTGCTACGCGACGTTCAACGGGAAGACCCGCAGTGCGAATGAGTGTCAGCTGATCGAGAAAGCGAGCCAAACCTTGGCGCTCGAAGCCTGCTTTGACGCCGTATTGCCGAATGCAGGGGGAGCCGGCTACTACCACTTTGTGCTCGAGGGGGGCTTCGAGCCGCTTCTCGAGCGTTTTGCATCGCTCAGCCCGGAAGAGCAGCTGGCGACGTTCAGCAGCATCGAAGCGGCGTTTCGCGCTGGCGATGCGCCCCTGGAGACCGCGCTCGCCGTGTCGAGAGCCGCGGTGGCTTCAAAGCACTGGGATGTACAGTTGGCCCCCTTCGATCTGCTTTGGCAGCTCTCACGCGATTTCGGATCCCAAGAAGCAGCGGAGCTCATTCAGAGCCTCTATCGACCTACGATCGAGCGAATCGGGTTGGCCGAACGTGAGAAAGATACCCTCGGCGACCGGCTGAAGCGCTCCACTTTGGTGAAGCTGCTCGCGATGGCGGGCAGGGACGAGAAGGTCCGCACAGAGCTCGAAGCGCTCGCGGACCGACATTTGGCCGGGAAGACGACGCCGGCGGAGACCCCGGTGGCGGCGCTGGCCCTGGCGGTTGCCGCGCAAGAACGTGGCGCGCCCTTTGTGAAGACACTGAGAAGCAAGCTGTCGACCGAACGGGACGGCTATCGTCGTTCAGAGATGGTCTTTGCTCTCGCCAACGCGAAAGACGCCGACGACGTGCTTCCCCTGCTGCTCGAAGGGGAGCTGCGCACCAACGAGCGCATCGTATTGTTGCGCACCTTGTTCGAGTACGAGCACCCGGAGGCGACGCTCGGCTGGCTCGAACAAAACTTCCGCGCCCTCGCGGACTCCTTGCCAAGCCAATTCCACGGCCGTGTGTTCTCGGGTACCGCGGAAATGTGTGACGAAGGCGCGATCGAGACCGTAGCCGGTTTTCAGAGCTCGGCGTCGGATCTCCGCGGCGTCGATCTCGAGCTCGCGCAGGCAAAAGAAGCGGTCGAGCTCTGCGTCGCCTTGAAGAAAGGGGTCAACACGAGGAAAGCACCGTCCCCTGAAACCGTGCGATGATGGGCCGGGGCCCGGGCGCTCCACGCGGCGCCCGAACCCTTTGGTGTTCGTTTACGGTGCTTCGCAGGCGCCGTTGATGCATTCGAGTCCCGCGTCACAATCGCTGTTGAAGACGCACTCGCTCACCCGTCGCCAGTCCGGACGGCAAACGCCTTCGTCACAGAAATCGACCGGATTCACGCAGTCGACATCGCTCGCGCAACCCGCATGGCACGTTGCGTTGATGCAGGTGTCCGTGAGCTCCGGGCAGTCCTCGTTCAAGAAGCACTCGATCTCCGGTTGCACTTCGAGCTCGCAGACGTTCAATACGCAGATCTGACCGGTGCCGCAGTCTCCGTCGATCGTGCAGGCCGCGAAGCACAGGCCCTCCCGACATTGGCCGCCGCCGCACTGGACGTCCGCGGTGCAGACCGAAGCCAGAGAATCGTCCGGAACGATCAGCTCGCAAACGCCATTGACGCATTGCTCGTCGAGGGCGCAGTCGACGTCTTCGAAGCACTGCAGCGACCCGTCTCCGCCACCGTCCGACCCGCCGCCGTCGTTGGCGTTTCCGTTGCCGTTGCCGTTGCCGTTTCCGTTTCCGTTGTCTGCTCCGTCGGCGGCGCCGTCGTCCCCCCCGCCAT
>CAYXVF010000142.1:0-13151 GCA_964468125.1 uncultured Bdellovibrionales bacterium
ATGGCGGGGGGGACGACGGCGCCGCCGACGGAGCAGACAACGGAAACGGAAACGGAAACGGAAACGGCAACGGCAACGGCAACGGAAACGCCAACGACGGCGGCGGGTCGGACGGTGGCGGAGACGGGTCGCTGCAGTGCTTCGAAGACGTCGACTGCGCCCTCGACGAGCAATGCGTCAATGGCGTTTGCGAGCTGATCGTTCCGGACGATTCTCTGGCTTCGGTCTGCACCGCGGACGTCCAGTGCGGCGGCGGCCAATGTCGGGAGGGCCTGTGCTTCGCGGCCTGCACGATCGACGGAGACTGCGGCACCGGTCAGATCTGCGTATTGAACGTCTGCGAGCTCGAAGTGCAACCGGAGATCGAGTGCTTCTTGAACGAGGACTGCCCGGAGCTCACGGACACCTGCATCAACGCAACGTGCCATGCGGGTTGCGCGAGCGATGTCGACTGCGTGAATCCGGTCGATTTCTGTGACGAAGGCGTTTGCCGTCCGGACTGGCGACGGGTGAGCGAGTGCGTCTTCAACAGCGATTGTGACGCGGGACTCGAATGCATCAACGGCGCCTGCGAAGCACCGTAAACGAACACCAAAGGGTTCGGGCGCCGCGTGGAGCGCCCGGGCCCCGGCCCATCATCGCACGGTTTCAGGGGACGGTGCTTTCCTCGTGTTGACCCCTTTCTTCAAGGCGACGCAGAGCTCGACCGCTTCTTTTGCCTGCGCGAGCTCGAGATCGACGCCGCGGAGATCCGACGCCGAGCTCTGAAAACCGGCTACGGTCTCGATCGCGCCTTCGTCACACATTTCCGCGGTACCCGAGAACACACGGCCGTGGAATTGGCTTGGCAAGGAGTCCGCGAGGGCGCGGAAGTTTTGTTCGAGCCAGCCGAGCGTCGCCTCCGGGTGCTCGTACTCGAACAAGGTGCGCAACAATACGATGCGCTCGTTGGTGCGCAGCTCCCCTTCGAGCAGCAGGGGAAGCACGTCGTCGGCGTCTTTCGCGTTGGCGAGAGCAAAGACCATCTCTGAACGACGATAGCCGTCCCGTTCGGTCGACAGCTTGCTTCTCAGTGTCTTCACAAACGGCGCGCGACGTTCTTGCGCGGCCACCGCCAGGGCCAGCGCCGCCACCGGCGTCTCCGCCGGCGTCGTCTTCCCGGCCAAATGTCGGTCCGCGAGCGCTTCGAGCTCTGTGCGGACCTTCTCGTCCCTGCCCGCCATCGCGAGCAGCTTCACCAAAGTGGAGCGCTTCAGCCGGTCGCCGAGGGTATCTTTCTCACGTTCGGCCAACCCGATTCGCTCGATCGTAGGTCGATAGAGGCTCTGAATGAGCTCCGCTGCTTCTTGGGATCCGAAATCGCGTGAGAGCTGCCAAAGCAGATCGAAGGGGGCCAACTGTACATCCCAGTGCTTTGAAGCCACCGCGGCTCTCGACACGGCGAGCGCGGTCTCCAGGGGCGCATCGCCAGCGCGAAACGCCGCTTCGATGCTGCTGAACGTCGCCAGCTGCTCTTCCGGGCTGAGCGATGCAAAACGCTCGAGAAGCGGCTCGAAGCCCCCCTCGAGCACAAAGTGGTAGTAGCCGGCTCCCCCTGCATTCGGCAATACGGCGTCAAAGCAGGCTTCGAGCGCCAAGGTTTGGCTCGCTTTCTCGATCAGCTGACACTCATTCGCACTGCGGGTCTTCCCGTTGAACGTCGCGTAGCAGAACGGAATCCCCCACACCGTGTCCGAATCGATGGAGGATCCAAGCGGAGCGTAACGGCTTTGGGTCAGGGCGAGAGAGCCCTTGCCGTCTTCACAACGCGCCTCCACCTCTACCCGCGGGATCCCCGGTTGCTCGACGAAGGTGCGAAAGGCATCGACCACCTCCGGTTGCTTCGAGCCATCGGCCAGGCTCTTGGCAAAATCCTCCGCATTCGCGACGCCGTGGGCGAAGCGCTTCATGTGAAGGCGCACGCCCTCTCGAAAAGCCTCCTCGCCGAGATAGCTCTCGAACATCGCGAGCACGCCGCCTCCCTTCGAGTAGGTGATCCCGTCGAAGGCGTTCCAAATCTGCTCATCACGAACCACCGGCTCGCGAATGCGACGGGCGCTGGCGAGGCCGTCCTCATCCATCACTGCCATCGCACGGCGAAGAATCTTGCGACCATACTCACTGTCCGGCTTGGCGACATCGGTGGCTCGGTTCCCCATCCAGGTCGCGAACGACTCATTGAGCCAGATATCCGTCCACCACTCGGGGGTGACCAGGTCGCCGAACCATTGGTGCGCGAGCTCGTGGCTGTGAGTGCCAAAATAGGCCTGGATCTGCTCGATGGGTGAGTCCTCGTCCAACAGGAGACGCTCCTCACGGTAGACGATGGCGCCTGCGTTCTCCATCGCGCCAAACGCGTAGTCCGGCGCGGCGATCAGGTCGAGCTTGGCGTAGGGGTAGGCGATCCCGAAGTAGCTCTCGAGCGTCGTCACCAAGAGTCCCGTGTCGGCGAGCGCCAGTTTCAGGCGCTCCCCTTTCCCTTTCGCCGACGCCCCACGCAGCGGAATCGGGCGGTCGCGAAGCTCGGTCGGTGGGATCGGATCCCAGTCGACGACATCGAGTGGGCCCACCGCAAACGCGAGAAGATAGGTCGGGAGCGGCTGCGTTTTGGCGAAGGTGTGTTTGACCATGCCATCGTCGAGAACCTTCTTCTCGAGCTCCGGCGTATTCGTGATCACCACGTGCTCGGCGCGAGCGGTCACGGAAAGGTCGAAGGGCACCTTGAACCGGGGCTCATCGAAGCAAGGGAAGGCGAGTCGCGCGCTGATCGCCTCCATTTGGCTGAAGGCGTAGGATTCGCCCCCCTCGTCCACCCGATAGATCCCTTCGAGCGCACGATTGAACGGCGCAGTGTACTCGAAATGAAGCGTCGTCTTTCCCACAGGGATCTTCTCGTCGAGGACGAGCTCTCCGGCTCCGGTTTCCGTGAGCTCGGTGAACGCCCCGTCCACCTTCCCGGCTCGTGCCACTGAAACGTCGAGGCGGCGACCGTGAAGGAAGATGCGTTGGGTCGGCTGCTTCACGTCGACGTCGATTTCGACGACGCCGGAGAAGCGCTCCTGATCTGGTACCAGGGTCAGGTCGAGGCGGTAGGCCAGGGGCAGGACGTCACCCGGGAGCTGTCCGAGGGGAGGGGCCTTGGCGTCACTGACTTCGACCTCTTCCTTCTGCTTCTCAGGCTCCGATTTCTTCACACAGCCGAGGAGAGAAGAGAGGGCACACAACGAAATGAGGGTCCAACGCATCATGGCCCGCTGCCATAGCACGTCCTCCACCAGCCGCGCCAAGGGGGGGTGCGTCACCATCCGATTGTCGGCTAGACTCAAGGATATTCATGGCGAGCAAAAAGAAGGCGACCAGCGCAGGGAAAACCTCGCGAAAGAAGGCGAGCAGCGCCCGCGTCGTAAAAAAGCGCGCCGCCGGCAGCAGCAAGAACGGCCGAAAGAAGACGAAAGCGGGCGCGGGCCGCAAAACGGCCGGAAAGGTCACGAGCCCAACCGACGAGCAGCGACTCGAGGAGCAGCTCAACGCCGTTTGGGCCATCTCCGAGGTGATGGCCAACGCGGTCGGCTACGACGGCCTCCTCGAACGGGTCGTGCCGCTGATCTCCAAGTCCCTCAACGCGGAGCGCTCCACCCTGTTTCTCGAAGACCGTGCGGCCGGGGGCCTGTGGTCCCGCGTGGCGGAGGGCGAACAGCGCCACACGATCCGCCTCGAGCCGGGCCAAGGACTCGCTGGCTGGGTCGCTCACAAGCAAAAGCCCTTGCGGGTCGAAGACGCCTATGGCGATCCACGCTTCAACCGCGAGGTGGACGCGCAAACCGGCTTTAGAACCACGTCCGTCCTCGCGGTCCCGGTCCGCAACCGCAAACGCGAGCGGTTTGGGGTGATCCAGGTTCTGAACAAACGCGGCGGCCCCTTCACGGAGGATGATCTGCGCCTCCTCGATTCGATCGCGACGCAGACCGCCTACGCGATCGAAAACGCCCAGCTCGCCGAGGAGCTACTGAAACAAAACCGTCAGCTCGAAAGCGCGCGACGCCGTTCCGAGCACCGACGCGCGGAGCTCGACCTTCTCTTTCAGCTGGAGCAGGAAAGCAGCGCCTTCGATGAGCTCGACCAAATGCTCGACTCCATGATCGTGCGGGTCTGCGAGCGCTTGAATTCACGAGGTGGGTCGATCCTCCTAACGGAGCAGGAGACTGGGCGCTTGTTCTTCCGCGGCGTATCCGGACCCGAATCCCACAGGCTCAAGGAAGTGATCCTCGAGCCCGGCGAAGGCATCGTCGGTTGGGTGGCGGAACACGGCGAGCCAGTGATCGTCAACGCGCCAGAGGACGATCCGCGCCACGACCGCCAACTCGCGAAGGAAATCCAGGTTCCCGCCCACGCGATCCTCGCCGTACCCTTGGTCTGGGATCGTCGCATCATCGGCGCCGTCGAGGTCATGAACCCGGTACCGGAGGACGGCAGCTCTGAATCCGGGCAGTACACACTTGAGGACCTCAAGGTCCTGACGGTGATCGCCGGACAGGTGGCCCGGGCGGTGAGCCTCGCCCAGGAGCGCGCGGCAAAAGTTCAAACGGAACGACTAGCGCTGATGGGGCGCATGCTCGCAGGAGTCGCCCACGATCTCCGAACCCCCATGACGGTCATTTCCGGCTATGCCCAGCTGATGGCGATCGACCAGCTCGATGCCTCGCGGCAGGACCGCTGCGACCGGATCTTGCGGCAGATCGACGAGATGACCGCCATGATCGGCGATCTCCTCGCCTTTGCCCGGGGCGACAGCAAGCTGCGTGTGAAACAGGTCAATGTTCCCGCGCTCGCCCAAGAAATTGGCGAGAACCTGCGCGAGCACTGCGCCGCTCGGGAGATCGCCTTCACTCTCGACGCCAGCGCCGGGATCGCGTACATCGACCCCGGTCGCGTGAAACGCATCGTCTACAATCTGGCCAAAAACGCCATGGATGTAATGAGCGCGGGTGATACGTTGACGGTCACTCTCGAAGAACGCGAGCGTGGTTTGGCGCTGAGCGTTCGAGACACGGGCCCCGGAATCCCAGAGGAGATCAAAACGCGCCTCTTCGAGCCATTCGTGACATCCGGCAAAGAAGACGGAACGGGTCTCGGCCTCTCCATCGTTCGGCGCTTCGTCGACGACCACGACGGGAGCCTTGCCGTCGAGAGCGAGGCCGGCGAAGGCACGACCTTCACGATCGTTTTGCCATCAGCAACGCAGTCAGCTGAGGCGGGAGTGCGGCTGATCGGATGAGCGAGTCCCCACCCCCTCTTCGGCGCAACACCAACGCGGGTGTACGACCGGAGCAACAGCCGACTGCCACTCAGCCCCAAGCGGCGGCACAGGGGCTGCCCCAGCCGATCGAGCAGTTTGGCGACTACAAGCTGCTTCGAAAGATCGGCCAGGGGGGTATGGCGGAGGTCTTCCTAGCCACTTCGGACCGGCACCCGGGCGCACCGCCGATTGTGATCAAGCGCCTGCATCAGGAGCTCGAGAAGAACCGGGACGCGGTGGACCTCTTCCTGACCGAGGCGGACGTGACCCTCCTCCTCGACCATCCGAACGTGATCCGCGTCTGCGACTCCGGCGAGGTCGGCAATCGCTACTACATGGCGATGGAGTACGTGCACGGCAAAGACCTCGAGCAGATCTGGGCGCGATTCCAGCAAAAGGGCACGGTAATGCCCCCGGACATCGCGGTCCACATCTGCATAGAAATGCTTCGCGGGCTGCAATATGCCCATGAGGCGAAGGCCCCATCGGGACGTAAGCTCGGCATCGTCCACCGCGACGTCACCCCGTCGAACATCTACATCTCCAGCACCGGCCACCTGAAGCTCGGCGACTTCGGCGTCGCGAAGCTCATGGGCATGGAAGGCTGGACCATGGCCGGGTCACTGAAGGGCAAGCTCGGATATCTCTCTCCGGAGCAGGTGGCAGGTGAGCCCCCATCCCCAATGATCGACCTCTGGGCGTCGGGTATCATTCTCTGGGAGTTGGTCACCGGCGAGCGCGCCTTCAGCGGCGATAACGAGCTCGACATCATGCTGCGCATCAAGGGCGCCAAGGTAACAAAGCCCCGACGAATCAATCGAGCGCTCACCCGCGCGCTCAACTCAATCGTCATGCGGGCCCTCCATCGCCGCGAACGGAAGCGCTACCAGAGTGCCGGCGAGTTTTTGACCGCCCTCCAGGAGTACCAGCGCAAGTACGGCACGGCTTACACGCCCGAGCAGCTCGTCACCGAGCTCACCGCCCTGCTCAGCTGACGGCTACGCCCTCCCTTTTCCTCGGGCTCAGGCGTTGTTACCCCTAAGGTGCCATGGGGAAAAACAGCGGGTTCCATACGCCTTTCAAGGGGCTCCAAATCGAGCTTCCGAAGAAGGACAAACCGAAGGCGGCGCGCCCCAAGGCTCCAGCCCCGGAGCCCCTCGCTGACACGCCCACAGAGCAAGACGTCTTCCTCTCGGCGATGGGTGACGTCTCGCCGATGGGCGGCCGCGACCAGAAACTCGAGCGGCCTCCTGTCGAGAAGCGGGTCCACGTCCGCCGAAGCGAAGACGAGGAGGCGGTCGCGGAGCTCGAGGCCCTCGTCAATGGCGATCAGCTGTTCGAGATGCACGAGTCTGAGGAGTTCCTCTCCGGCGCGGCCCCTGGTGTGAACCATCAGCTCTTGGGTCAGCTGCGGCGCGGCGAGCATTCCTACCGCCGTCACATCGATCTGCATGGATTCAGTCGTGAGCAGGCCAAAACCGAGCTGTCTCGGTTCATCTCGAACTCCCGACGCGCCGGCGAGCGCTGCGTCTTGGTGGTCACCGGGCGCGGGCGGAAATCGCCGGGCGGGATCTCGGTCCTGCGCGAGTCGCTGCCTCGTTGGCTCAGTCGACACCCCAACCGGCCCCACGTCCTCGCTTTTTGTACGGCCCGACCGCACGACGGCGGCCCCGGTGCCTTCTACGTCCTGCTCCGCCGCCCGGGCGTGCGACCCTTTGGTGGCTGATGGATCTCTATCTTCTCTCCGCCTTCGGGGTGATCGCTCTCGGCTTTCTGGAGATCTTCAATCGCTTCAGGGTTATCCGAACGATCGGCTCGGCCTTCACCGTCGGCCTCATCCACATGGAGCTCGCCGCGGTGCGTTTCGTGCGTTGGATGCACCCGCCAAAGCACGTTGTGCTAGGCGAGTGCGTCAAGTGCGGCGACTGCTGCAAGAGCATCGTTGCGAATCCCCCGCGTTTTCTCAAACGAGACCCGTGGGTCCGCTGGTTTGCCGCCTACCACCGATTCGTTCACAACTTTCGCCCCGTCGCGCGGGGAGAAGACGGCGAGATCATCTTTTCCTGCGGACACCTTCGCGCCGACAACCGCTGTGGCATCTATTGGCGACGACCGATGCTCTGCCGTACCTATCCGGTCCTCCCCTACTACGACGCTCCCCAGCTGATGCCCCAATGCAGCTACCGAGTGGCATCGCGGGTCGCAGCACAGATGCAGTCTCGGCCGAGCCTCCCGATCCTGAATCCCACGGTAGCGGTCTACCACCCCACGCCGGAATCGGATGAGGTCAGCTACGACGATTTCGAGCTCGTCGAAATGGTCCCGGATGCGCCGCCGTTCCCCGCGAGGAAAAAGTGACACTCAACGTCTTACTAACACTCGTACTCCTGCAGACGGGTGGAGAATGGGAGCTCGCCGAGCGCGACGAAGGACTCGAGGTGTGGACGCGCGAGCGGGGTGGGTCGAGCTTCGACGAGGTGATGGCGCGCATTCGTATCGCGGCGTCCGCGGAGCAGACCTGGGCGGTCCTCGAGGATGTCGCGCGCTATCGCGAGTTCATGCCCTATCTCGAGGACGCAGCAATCCTCGAACGGATCGGTGACTCGGTCCTCTACCAGTACCAGAAGATCGATCCGCCGATTCTGTCCGCGCGCGACGTGATCATGCGGGTGGAGACCGAGCGGTCCGCTGGCGTCTATCGCCGTCGCTATCACGCCGCGCATCATCCGTCCGCCCCCTCGCCGGATGAGGACACGGTCCGCCTGACGCTGCTCGAAGGGGAATGGACCGTGCAGATCGCGGGAGACGACGCCAGCGTGCTGACCTACGTCGTTTTTGCCGACCCGGGAGGAAGCGTTCCCGCCTGGGCCGCCAACTATGCGAACACCATCAGTATACCCCGCTTGATGGCGGCGTTGCGCCAGCGGGTAGAGCATCTTCGGGCACGTTCCCTCGACGGGTGATGCACGCAAAAAATTTGGCGCCTGAGTCGGCTCGGGCACTATGGCGCCATGCTGCGCCCGCTCATCCTCGTGTGCCTGATCGGCATGGTCGCCGCTTGCGGAGAACCCGCACGTCCGCCCTTGCTCGGCCAGGCTCCCGGCGGAGACATCGAGCTCGCCCGCTCGCAGGTTCTCCGGGCTCTCCGAGAGCTCGAGCGAGCGCCGCTCGAAGTCCGTGGAGTCGAGTTCGACCCGGATCCCGTCGGCTATTTGCGCGCCGTCTACTGGGCTGCAGGGGTGGATCTATTCGAGCCCGAGGTCGCAACCGACCCGACCGCCGACGGATGGACCGTGATCGAAGCGAGCGCCCGGCGCCGCGGACAGCTTCACCGCGCCACGCCGCGCCAAGGTGACCTCGCCCTCTTCCGCGAGAAGAATGGCCGACTCTTCATGGCCGCCGTCGTCACGGACGTGACCGACGACGCGGTCTCCCTACGCGGCTGGTTTTCCCTCGGACCCGAGGGTGTCGAGATGCCCATCAGAGTCAGCAAAGAGGGTGAGGGTACATTCCTGGCTGCCGGCGAAACGCTCCGAGACGCGTTTGCGGGCTATGTGGATCCCTTCCGCCTGGATCCCTTTCGCTGAGCCGCAAGTTACTTTTTGAAGCGTGACGGGTAGTCGTCGCCGAAGCCCTTGTCCGGGTGGAGCTGTACGGCGCGCTCGAGCAGAGTCTTTTCGGTCTCGTTGTTGTTCGGATCGGTCACGCAGCAATCCACCGGGCACACGGCGGCGCACTGCTCTTCGTCAAAGTGACCGACGCACTCGGTGCAACGGTCTGGGTCGATGATGTAGGTCTCTTCGCCTTCGCTGATCGCTTCGTTTGGGCACTCAGGCTCGCAGGCGCCGCAGTTGATGCATTCTTCTGTGATCATCGTGGCCATAGTTCACTCTCTTTCTCTCCGCATGTCCGACTTAATGAGCACCACTCTTCGTGTCAAGCGGCGACCCACCCGGTGTGGCCGACTGCGGAGTGGTAGGGGGTTCAGACGTGGCAGGCGCGATGCCCGCCGCGGTCCCCACTCGTTCGAGGACCCGTCGAATGTCATCGTAGTGCCGATCATCGGCCGCCAAGAACCCGTTGATCCCGCTGCTGCTTCTCAGAATCTGGCGCCCCTGCTCCGTGCGTGTGTTGAGAGCGAGCAGCGCCTCCCGCAGACGCTCGGCGGTCGTCTCGGAGACCGACGGGACCACCACCACCGCGTCGTAGGGGATACGCCCGGTCTTTGCGAGGATGCGAAGGTCAGGCGGGCTACCTTTGGTGTCGAGGAATTCGGTTGCCGCGGCAAACGTCGCCCCCGCGTCGACCTTCTTTGTGCGCAGCGCTTCTATCACTGCGGCGTGGTCTCCTTTGAATTCGATCTTTCCGAAAAACTCTTCCGGCTCGATGCCCTGTTCGAGGAGGAAAGCGTAGGGGTAGAGGAAGCCGCTGGTGGAGCGTCGGTCTACAAAAGCGATGGAGCCTCCCTCGAGGTCTTCGAGCTCCGCGAGGCCCGAGTCCTCGCGTACGAGAATGTAGCTCGCGTAGGTCGGTGCCCCCTGCGCAATGGGGGTTGCGATCACCCGGAGCCCTTCCCGTCGCCTCGCAGTCAACACGTAGGCAAGCGGCGAGAGAATCGCGGCATCTACGTCTCCGTTCACGACCCGGTCGGTGATGTCGGCGTAGCTTTCCGGGATCACGAGCTCCACCGGCACCGCGAGGGATTCGGCGAGATGAGCCGTCAGCGGCCCATACTCGCGTTCCATGACTGATTTCGTTGCGATGGGCGTCACCGCGAAGCGAAGGCGCTCCTCTGGTACCGCGACCCTCGCCTCTGCCTCGGCGCTTCGGGGCTCCATTTCCGAAGACCCGTCGGGCGCGGACCCGCTACAGGCCAGCAGACCGCTGATGCACAGGGGCGCGAGAAGCCCCACCGACACCCCGCACCTAGAGCGATCGCGCTCGGGGCAGCTCCACTGTCGCTCTGAGCTCATCATGGCGTGTCACCTGATTACGACCCCGCTCCTTCGATCGATAGAGCGCTTCGTCCGCATACTGTACCAGGGTTCGCCCGTCGCGCGCGTCATGAGGGTAAAACGCGATTCCCACGGAAATCGTCAGGCGCCCCCCCGGCTGGGTGTGCTCCTTCGGGAACGGTTGCGTTTCAACCGCCTGCTGAAGCTTCAGTGCGGTCGCGTAGCCCTCCTCGAGCCCGGTATCGAGGAGGAGAATCACGAATTCTTCGCCGCCGTAGCGGGCGACGACATCGGTGGACCTCAGGTTGACCTGCAGCAATGCGGCCAGCCGTTGAAGCAGCTCGTCTCCCGCTGGATGCCCGTGAGTGTCGTTGAAGGCCTTGAAGTGGTCGACATCGAGGAGGATCACCGCGAACTGGTGATGGGTTCTAGCCCCGCGACGCACTTCCATCTGGAGCTGTTCGAGAAAGTGGCGCCGATTGTGGAGCCCGGTCAGCGGATCGGTTCTTGCCAGGCGCTCGAGCTGTTCGTTGGCGTTCAGTAGCTGCACGTTCGCATTGGCGAGCTCGGCGGTGCGCTGCTCCACCTGCGCTTCGAGAGACTCGGTGTAGTCCTGGAGCTGTTGCGCCATGCCATTCAGTGCACGAGCGAGCTGTCCGACTTCGTCGCTCTGCCAAAGATTGACCCGAGCATCGAGCTGTCCGCGACCAAAACGCAGGGCCATACCGCGCATGCGCAGGACCGGGGTGATGACCAAAAACGAAAGAACGAAATATGCGACCGCTGTCGAGCAGAGCGCGAGCACGAGCGCGATGACGAGGACACTGTTGCGGCTTGCCGCGATGGCCGCCTCGAGTTCGGTGAGGTCAAAGGTGGCGCGCAGCGTTCCCCAGCGCAAGCCGCTCACCACCGGCATGGCGACCACGAGCCGCGGAGCTCCATCCAGGTGCAACTCCTCCGTCAGGGGTCGTGCGCTGCGCAGCGCGCGCTGGGTGAGCGCGTCGCCGTAGACTTTGCCGAACTCTCCGTCGCGCGTGTGCGCAACGACGCGACCCTCAAAGTCGAGCACCGCGAGCGATTCGAGATTGAGCTCGCTCGAAGCCTCGCTGAACTCGACGACATAGTTGTCGATGGCAGGAGTATCGTTGTTGGCCATGGCGACCGCCGACGGGATCGCAAACGCGCGCAGAAGCGCCACTCCGCGCTGACGCATTTCCTGCATGAAGATCTGTCGCTCGGACCGGATGGTGTAGACGCCATAAACCGCGAAGACCGCGGTAATCAGGAGTCCCACCGCCAGCCCTAGCTTGAGCCGTAGACCCATGGGCACCACCGCCGGGGAGCGCCCTCAACAGACGGACGCAGCTGCCCCCGGAACTTCCCGGTTATCGCGGCCCGGTCCCACGAGGGTTCCCCTAAATTCCGGCAGCGGGACACTTCGCGCGAGTACCACGTCGCTCGGTCTCCAATCCCGTCCCTCACCGCAATTCGGTTGACAGACTCCAAAGGCCTTGTGTAAGAGGCCGCTCTCCACTGCGTGCGGCGGTGGCGGAATTGGTAGACGCGCTAGCTTGAGGGGCTAGTGGGGGAAACCTCGTGGAAGTTCGAGTCTTCTCCGCCGCACCAAATACAGATCGAAATTCGACGGCGCCATGGAACTGCTGATCACGATCCTTCACGTTACCACCTGTCTGGTGCTGATCCTGACCGTTCTCCTGCAATCCGGAAAAGGCGGCGGCATGGGCGCTGCGCTCGGCGGCGGAGGCGGCGGTGCCGGTTCACAGATCTTCGGCGGCCGCGGCGCTAGCACCTTCCTGACTCGCATCACGAGCGGTGCCGCCATCATCTTCTTCCTGACCTCGATCACCCTCGCGGGCCTAGGCTCGCGAAAGGAATCGACCGGTGAGCGCCTGTTGCGCGAAAAGCAGGAGCAGGGCGGCAGCCTCTCGGGCGAAGGCGACGGCGGCAGCACGGACACCGCAGAAGATGCACCCATCGAAGGCGAGGCGGCCGACGATACGAGCTCGAGCGCGCCCGCGAACGACGAAGCGCCCGTAGAAGCCCGGGAGCCTGCCGATGCCGCATCTGAGACCGAGGCCGCGCCCGTCGACGAACCGGCAACCGACGGCGCGGAAGAGCCTTCTTCCGACGATGCCCCGTAAGCCTCTCAAATCTTCGATTCCCATTGAGAGGCCAGCTACGCTTCTTTCATGAGCGATGGAGCAGTCTGCTTTTGCTCACGGCAGGGGCCCGCGCCGATACGGTTAGCGTGCCCGACAGCGCCGCGATTCGTTGCGTGAACGACGAGAGCTGCCGCGGCAGCTTTGGGGCCATCGGCGCCTCCTGTTCGATCGACCTCCAAGACGGCACACGCTGCCGCTGCACAGCGAGCGTCAACGCAGCGATCCCCGAGGGCGACGTCGTCTTCATCGTCGAGGCGATCGCGGTGTTGCGATTGGTGTCGTAGGTGAAACTCCCTGCGAGACTCGGGGCGGCCATGTCCGCGGGGGCACTTCAAGCACGCGCCACGCCGGCAGCGGAGTCCGTCTGCGCCGAAAAGCTCACGCCGTCGTCGCGAGCGAGCTCTTCATAGGCCTCGGAGCTGAGCTCAGGGCGCGAGGAGACGAGTCGGAAGCGAGTGCGGTGGCGACGGCGTCCGGCGGATTAGCTACGCTCGCCCTCGACTTCACCGAACGGGAGCGTCCGTTCCTCGTAGCGATCGACAAAGCGGGCAACCGAAGCGTGCCGGTGCGCCCCGCGGCGGGTCGACGCCGTGCTGACCACTCAGGGACGCGCACCCCACCTTCGCAACAGAATGGCAGATTGTTTCCACGGCGAGCTCCCCACCGCCGGCGAGGGGG
>CAYXVF010000143.1:0-12949 GCA_964468125.1 uncultured Bdellovibrionales bacterium
CGAACGCCCCAGCCCGCCCCGCCGGACACGAGCCCTGACAACAGCAAGAGCGGCAGCTCCTCGTTGAAGGCCTCGCCGCGGGCCATCCAGCGCTCACTCGATTGCGACGAGCGCAGTCGCGCCGCCTCGGCTTCTCCCAGCTTGGAGGCTGCGCTCGCCTCGAAGTCATCGAGCACGCTCGCGGCGATCGACCATTGGTCGTTGGCGCGCAGCGCGCGGACCAAGCGGGACCGGCCTCGATCCATGCGCTCGGCGTCGCCCTGCCACAGCCCTTCGGAGATCTCGGCCATCGGGGAAAGGAGCCCCGCCGAGATGTCGTGATCCCGCAAGAACACCGCGGCTTCCCGCGGCGTGATGAACCCCTGGATCTGCGCGTTTCCGATCCGCGCGTCGTTGAACATGCGATCCCAAGCGCGGTGCAACGACAGGCCCTCTTGGTCGATCAGGTGATTCATGTACGCGAAGGCGTGCGTCATGCGCTCTCGGTCACGAATGAGGTCGGTCTTGTTGCCGGTGAAGAGGTTGCCGAGGTCGCTCGCCTCGTCGATCCGCACCCGGAAGGACATGTCGACGATGTCTTCGTAGATCGTGCTGATGCTCCGGGAGAGCGCTGCGTCAGCTGCGACCGCCTGCTCGTGCACCGCCACCGCCTGCATCATCGAGTCGGCGCCGATGGCCCTCAGGACCTCGGCGTGCTCGGGCCGGTCGCTCATCATCTCGCCGAGGCGCTGCGCGTTTCGGGCCGCATGGTAGAGACTACTCGCCGCGCGCCGGCCATCGGGGCTGCCCTGAACCGCGTAGAGAGGCACGCGCGCTTCGAGGTTGTCGGCGATGAGCTCGAGGACGCTCCGGTCCGCGACCGGCTCGGTCGCGGGCAGCAACGCGCGAATGCGCTGCGCCTCTTGCCGGTAGATCTCGGCGGCCACCTCCGGCTGGCCCCCCGCGAGGTGTGCCGCTCCGGCGTCGACCGCGCGCAAGGGGCGCTCCACCGAGCCGAGCCCGAGGGTCTCAGTCTCCCGCTCGACGAGCGCGAGCTCGGCTTCGGCCACCGCTTGCGGGCTGCCCGGCGCACTCAACTCGCCTCCGGGCCCCCGCACCAAACGCACGTCGTTGAGACGCGTGCTCCCGTCGGCGCGGCCACGCAGCGTCACGCCGGTGCCGGCGTCACCGGTGGCGAGCCCCACGACGCTCCCTCGCGTCGCGGTGAGGGCCCGCTGGTTGGTCTCCGGCGTGCGAAGCGCTTCGACTTCTTCGGTGCTGACCACCACGTAGGCGTCGCCGTCGAGCACCACCGCAGCATCGCGCTCGGGACTCGACGCTGCCGCCAACGCTGCGGCCTCGGCGTCTTCGCGGGCGGCGTGGCGGGCCAAGACCTCCCGAACGTTGATCTGCCGTCCACCGTCGATCTCGGCGACGCGATCTCCCGGACGAATCTCCATCTCTCCATAATCGCCTGCGCGCTTCGGTTTTTGAAGACGTCAATGCCGACCGCAAGGGAATCCCATCCGTGCGGGCGGAGGGCAGCGGCAAACAAGCGCTTCGCGCGGTGTTCCGTTACGCCGCGCGAGGCCCGTCGGCTCTTTTCGAGTCGGCGGGCTTTCGTGTTTCTGGACGGCGGAGGTCCTAGGGATGCAGCTCAATGAAGTCACCGTCGGGTGTCTCGACTACGCGGTGCCGGTCGCCTTCTACAAAACCTTGGGGCTCGAACAGAGCGTCGACTCGCCCCCGCGCTGTGCCTGCTTTGAGTGCCCCGGCGGCGGCTCTCCCGGCGCACAGTGTCGCGTGCGTTCGTACGTCGACGCACCGATGATCCTACGCTTAGGGAGGTCGGCACCGTTCCTCAGATTTAGAGGACTATCAAACGAAAGACCCCCGCGCCTCCTTGCGGGAGGACACGGGGGTCTTCGAGAGGGTCTGAGTCTTAAAAGGGTTCGCGGCGAGCCGGTGGAGCGTCGAACTCCTGCTCGGCCGCTGCTTCGGCGGCACTGTGCGCAGCGGCAGCCTCGGCAGCGGAGTCGAGCGCCGCGCGGAGCTGAGCTGCAATCTCACGGACTTCGGCGGCAGCTTCCGCCGAGAGAGCGCCGGTCTCTTCCGCGAGGTGCGTACGGTCGTGCTGGACCGCGCCCTGCCAGTCGCGCAGGAGCCCCACGTCGACGTTGTACTCTGTGATCCACGCGTCGATCTCGTCGAGCTGATTCTGAAGCCCTTCGACCGCCTCGTCCGAGCCTTGAAGGAAGCGAAGCTCCGCTTGGGCCTCGATAATGCGGTTGCGCGCCTGCAGTACGCCGGCTGCTGCCTGCTCCACCTGCTGGCGGTGCTCGAGCCAGGCGCCGTGAAGCGGATCGTTGTTTGCCTGGAGAGCGTCGACTTCACCCTGGAGCTCCGGAGTGACGATCCTATCCGGGTTGATGCCCGCGAGCGCCTGCATCGCTGCCGCGTCTACCGGGTTCAGGCCGGCGAGGGCGCTCTCCTGCAGCTCCTCGAGGGAATCGCTCGCCTGTTCGAGCGCATCGTGTCCGCTCCTGATGCCGTCGCGCGCCGCTTCGAGGTGCGCGCGGTAGCGTTCAACCTGGTCGCGGCTCAAACCAGAGGCGGCCAGGCTGTTGGTGAACTGAGTGATCAGCCGGTCGATCTCCGCTGAGTCGGCACCGACTTCCGCTGCATAGTGGCGGACCATCGCTTCGCCTTCGGCGATTTCCTGGCGGATGTCGTCCGGCGATTCATTGAAGCGGTCCCAGCGGGTGTTCGCCATCAGGCCCGGGCCGTTGCGGATCCAATCACCAGAGTCGTTGCGAGTAATAGGGTCAGTCATTGTCTTCTCCTCAAAGAGTCATGCCTGCGGAGCGCAGAGAGACGCCGACACGACGCCGTTGATTGGCTCTGCTATTCCGCTGTTGTTGTTTTTCCTTGAACCGCTCGGTCAGGGTTTCGCTGTCGTGCCAGTGAGCGACGAGGTCGACTTTCGACCACGCAGCGAAGAGGCGCGACAAACGAATCCAGTCCGTGCGATTCGCTACAATCTGCAGGCGGTGATCCCCGAGGGCCTCGGCCATCGAGTATTCGCCTTTCAGGTATTGCCGGAGCTCCTTGAGGGAGAGCGCCCAGATTACGTGCGCCGCGTAGGCGTCCTCAGGCTCGGTGGCCGGCCGAACCGCGACTTCGTCACGGGTCAGCACCATCTCCCACCGACCTTCGAGCTCGCCTACGAGGTGCCAGCAAACGCGGGTACCCACGCGGGCCTGCGGTCCTGAGACCTTGCAAAGGGTGCCCAGGTAATCCTCCATCAGAAATGCTGCCGCGGACTCGCGAATGACATCCGCCGCGTCTCGATGAGCTTTCCTGGTTCCGTTGGTCGTCATCACCGTTGCCCTCGTCCTCGCCGCCCTAACGCTTGCCCAAGCGTCAACGTGTGGGCGGCCACCAAACTCCATGCTCCATCGCCACCGCTATTGCGTTGACATCGAGACGTATCGGCGCGAGGTGCATGGCGTTGCGCGAAAGTGCCGTCCATGATCTCTAAATCGCCGCTCTTTATTAAAAGCGCTGTGATTATGATGGGTTAGGTCATTCTGCGGCGGCCCTTCTCTTCGCCAGGGGCCATCGGTGGTCTCGATCTGCTCAACGATCGTCGCGGCGAGCCCTTCCCTCGAACCGCGGAGGGCCTCTAGGCTCGCGCTCGTGCGCAGCAACCGCACGGTCGTGTCGTCGAGGTCATGAACGTCGCAAGACGGTGCGGGATTCGAGCCATTCGTATCGCTACGACGCGTTAGATGGTTCGGGAGTCGTACGCAGCGCCGCTCACTCGGAGAAAGCGTGAGACAAGCAGGGCGTGGGGGACAGTGAGTACACTCAATCCCACGATCGCCACGGCGAGGATATTCGGCGTGGCGATGTTCGTTTGGGAAAGGGCGACCGCCAGCACCACGGTAGGAATGAGCGTATAGGGCGTCGCCTCGCGAAGCAGGTTCGAGCCTCGACCCACGGCTCGGCACATATTCGACAGATGGGTCCACGAGTGCCAGAGGGCGAGGTATGTGGTGATCGCGAGAAGAGGACTCGCAACGACGAAGAGCACGATCAGCACGCTGTCGTCCGCGAAGAGGCGTCGTACCTTGTTCGACCTACTGGCCTGCACTCCCAAAGAGACATAGGTCGCGACGACGATCAGCTGGGCGGCGCCTGCAACCGTGCTCGCGTTCACCACGATTCCCAAGACGGTCAGGACCGACGACAGGGTCAACGGAGCTGCACCGGTCATCAGAGCGACGACCAGAAGCCCATGCGCTGCGCGCGGCAGGGTGAATCCCCGATCCGGGAGCTCTGTCGTATCAGAGACACCGAAATGGTAGACGGACAACGCCAGGAAGAGAACGAGCGAAGCGGACGGCGAGAACCACCACAGCACCGCCATCAGCGCCATCGATGCTCCATAAAAGGTGAAAAAACGCGGTGCCCCCAAGTTTGGGAGCAGACGCTTCGCGACAGACCAGTCGATCGCACCGTGGGGGATGATGACCGCGATGAAGAGGAGCGCACAGACCGCTCTGATGGCAGGAGAGGTGTCTGGAAGCCTCTCGAGGATGACGAGTTGAGCGCTCAGCGCGAGACGAATCATTGAGGCGGGTGGGGTTTCGATCCACCCGCCCAAACGCAGACTATCATTCATGGGAGCTCTACTCGCGAGGTCCAGCGCCGTGGCGAACCATGCCGAATCCGACTAAAAGAAGCGCCCCGCCAATCACCGTCTCGTCCACCGGGGTGATGAACCCTCCAGCAATACCCGCATAGTGTACGAGTGTCGCATGGATGATGCCGAGAACCCCGATGGCGAAGACGGCCCAGCCGGCGCTTCCATAGTGTTCGCGGCTGTTGCTCACGACGCATCAACGGCTGGCTCGAGCGCAGGGCTGGCTTCCGCCACCTCGTTTTCCATCTTCGCCTTAGCGATATTGTAGATGAGGATGCCGTATCCACACTTCGCGGTAATGTCTGCCAATGTGTACCCAATCTGCAGGCCCACGGTTGCCGCCGACCCGCTGATGCCAACCATTGGCAGAATGTAGGCTATCGGATAAAATCCCCACGTCGCGAGAAGCAGAAGTTTGGTGTTTCGAAGCAGAACCTTGACCTGCTGCGAGTTGTTCTCGGTCGCGCGACCGAGCTCACCCCAGAGCACGAAGAGGATGTAGACGAAAGGAATCGTCGACAGTGTGCCCCAGAGCGCCCGGCTCCCAGAGGCCTCAGCGACTTCACCCGGATAGCCGAGGGCGATCATCGCAGTAGACGCCAGGATGAGCTTCGTCATCAGGGGTCCACGTTGCGCGCGCGGAAGAGCCAAAACGGCGACGAGCTCCGCAACCAGCAGCGGCACGGTCAGCAGCCAGTCGACGTAGCGATAGGCGTCGTTGAACACGGCCCCGCTTGCCACGTAGGCACCGTTGACCAGCTCGTAGGCGCCTTCCCAACTGTTGAAGATCCGGACGTAGTGGTAGCCGGCGATCGCGACCACCAACGAACTCATGATCATTGCCGGGCGATACTTCGGTGCGAGCTGCTGGCGTGCGAGAACAAAGAACACAAAAGACGCGAACATCGCCGCAATGGTTAAAGAGAGCATGTTGTAGACCAACATGTACTCGTTTTGAGTAAGTTCTGGCATTTCGGTCTCCTTTTTGAGCCAGGTTGAATCGAAAACTTGTTCATTGTTCGCTTCCGATCAAGGTCCAGGCTGCGATCTTCTTGATTAATCGTTCGTTCGACTTTAATTTTGCTCATTATGAGTGAGTTTCGTATTGGGCAAGTCGCGGAAATGACCGGTGTGCCGGCGCCTACCATCCGTACGTGGGAGCGGCGCTACGGCGCGCTCGGTCCTCCACGCAGTGGGGTGACGTCGCATCGGCGCTATACGCCGGAGCAGGTGGAGCGCTTGAGACTGCTAAAGCGCGCGGTTGATGAGGGCGAAGCGATTCGCTCAGTGGCGCGCATGAGCGACGAAGACCTACGTCGGCGATTTCATGATGGAGACGGCTCGATGGCGGCTGGACCGATTCGACTCGGGGTCATTCACGGGGCGCTGGCCGCGGCCCTCAAGCCAGATTTTCTCGACATGGTGGTCGACGTGCCCTCTGGCGAGGCGATCGAATCGGGTCAGTGGGATGCGCTCGTGATCGATAGCGAAAAGGTCGACGTGGCTGGCTTCGAGGTGCCCGCGGGACCCTTGGTGTTTCTCACCTATCATTTTGCGTCTTCACGCCAGCTCCTGGAGTGGGAGGACCGCGGTTGGATCCCCTTGCGCGCGCCCCTCACCGCTCAGCGACTGCAACGGTTGATTCGGCGGGAGCTCGGCCGAAGGGTGCAGCCTCATCGGCCGGCTGCGCCGCGCTACACGCCTGCGATGCTGCAGTCGTTGCAGGAGATCGAGTCTTCCATCGAATGTGAGTGTCTCAACAATCTCGCTGCAATCCTGGAGTCGGTGATGGCGTTCGAGCGCTATTGCGCGCGATGCGAGAACCAGACCCCGGACGATGCGGCTCTTCACAATCGACTCGGGCGCGAATCCGCGGAGATCCGGCAGCGTGTCGAGCGCATGCTCGAGAGGGTGATCCTGCACGACGGTTTGGATCTCGACGACCTCTACGCCGGGAAGGTCAGCGTATCCAGGCCAAGCGCCCGCTAGCTCGTAACTTTCTGGGGCGAACGCACCGCTCAGCAGAGTCGAACTCCATGTTGCGTTCCTTCTCTTCCTGATCGTCCTGTTTACCTTCTTGTATGAATGATGCTCGCGTAGCGCACTGGGGTGGCGATGGTCGTCGTCTCAGCGCGCTTGCAGCCGACCTGGGGATCAAAAGAGGGAGTCGTCACAATCGCGGGCTCCAAATTTAGGAGCAAATCCATGAGCACACTTGCGATAATGATGTTTACCACTCTCAGCTCTACGGTCGGTCTTGGCGTCTACAGCCTCTACCGCACCCGGCAGGACATCAAGAACGGCGTGAAGAGCCGTATCGGCGAGTCCGAGGCTTGGTTTAATCGAGCGACGGCAGACCCGCGGAGCGATCCGCGGGTCGCCGATGATCATTTCCTCGTCCCGTTGACATCTCTTTTACTGGACCACGCTGACGTCTGAGTAGAGGCTCGCAATCGATGACGCCACTCATCGCTGCGATCTTCACGGTACAAGCCGGGGCGGCCCCTACCACGAGCGCTGCCGCCACTCCGGCAGACGCTGCACGATGGACCGCGGTAGTCAGCGACGCTCCTTCTCGATCTGAAACATGGGTGCGTGTGACGGTGCGCGCCGAAACGGCTGAGCCGCACGGTTGGGACCTCACCTTCGTTCCCACACCTCTCGTCCGACACCTGCACGTGGAGGCCTCCGCGAGCTGCGAAATGAGTGGCGAAGGCTATCGGATCACGCGCTCGGGCGCGGCTTCTGAGCTGCGGCTCGCTTTGCGCGTTGGCCCAGGGACAGAAGGGGCATTGCGTTTGGGCGCGATGTCCGCTCACGGTGTCGAGCGCACCCTCGAGGTGAACCTCTCGAAAGCAGTTCGAGACCCGCCGCGACCTCGTCAGTTTCGGCGCTGCCGTCAGGCGCCGCGCGAGACGGTGAGCACAACGCGGTTTGCAGTTTCGAAGGCTTGTGACCTTTCCGAGACCTTCGTCATGCTGGATCCCGGACACGGACCGGGCGTCAACACCGGCGGCGTGTCGGCGACGGGAGTGGACGAATATGTGTTCAATGACCTGCTCGCGATCGAAACGCGCAAAGCGATCCGGGCGCGCGCGCCGGTGCGCGTCGAGCTCACCCGTGAGGCGACCCGCAACCGTCCGCTGCGCGCGCGAGTGAAGCGAGTCAATCGCGAAGCGCCCGATCTCTTGTTATCGTTGCACCACGATTCCGTTGCGGACGCTGAACGTCTCACCCTCGTCCGTGACGGCCAGGAGCTTCGTTCCTGCGAGGAGCACTACGGGTTTTCGCTCTACCTGGACACGGTCGACGAATTCGCGCCGGCCTCCTATCACGCGGCCCGACGTCTATCGGACAGACTCATGGCCGCGGGCCGGCCCGTCGGGCGCTATTTCTTCTGGGGGCAGGTAGAGCACGGGATCTACAACGGCGACGTTCTCTACTTGCTCCGCAACGTCGAGGTTCCAGCGGTGCTGCTCGAGAACGGCTTCATCTGCAACTACGACGAAGAGAGACGGCTCCAACGGCCAGCCTTTCGTCGAAAGCTCGCGTCGCTCATCGCCGACTCGGTCCTCGAGTTTCTGACCGAGCGCAAGTGCGGTGCGGCTCCAAAGCTCGATGCGACAGGTCTGATTTGGGGCGAGTGACCTACACCGGCGACGGGTGTGGTTGAGTGTAAGTGTTTGATTCCGTTTGGTTTCTTGAAACCCAACGGCGGCCGAAGGTGTAGATCGGGACACGGCGATCGATCCGAAAGCAGTCCTCCACGCTCACCCGGACACCCTGCTCAGATTTCGGGGCGGCGGCGACGATGATTTCAGCTTCTCGTGGAGCGGCGCAGAGCCGCCGACGCGCGAACAAGTTCGCCAGCGCCAAGGCTGGGTCGAGCGCTATCGCGAGATGAACCCGGGTGCCGCCGATCGGGAGCTCAAGTACCCCTATGTGACCGCCAGCGGCGAGCGCGGCTTCGTCGTTTTTCCGCCGGTCGGGGGGACGCGAGAGCACATCGACGACGGCACCCATCCGTTTCGCGAGGAAGACGACCTCTTCTCGACCGGCAGACGGCGTTCGGGACCGAGCGGGCTCGAGCGTTTTTTCTCCGAGCTCTTTGCGCCTCCTGCCCCCGGTACGCCGCGTTCGAGCACCTCGGGCGTGAACCTGCGCGCCGGCAACCAGCCGATCGACGCCTACCGTCCGGGACCCACCCGGGCGAACGCGGCACGCCTCGGCGACGAAGTGGCGATGGTAAACGCGGGAGCCATTCGCAACGATCCCCTCGACCCACGCCTTCAGGGGTACCTGCAACAGATGTCCCGCGACCTGGGCGTTCGCATCGAGGTCTATAGCGGTGGGCAAGAAGCGGCAGGGGAGGGCGGGCGACGGACGGGTTCCACGCGCCATGATCATGGCTTCGCTGCGGACTGCCGGATCTATCGCAACGGGCAGCTCCTCAGTGGCGATCAGCTCGGCGAAGTCGTCGATTACTGGTTGGACCGGGGCTGGGGTGGAGTTGGCTTCGGAATGGACAACGGTGCCCGTGACGCCGGGATTCACTTGGACATGCACGCAAACCGTGCTCGATTCTGGGCGTACGAGGGCACGCGCCTGCCGCCAAACGTGCGCCAGGTCGTTGCTCGCCACGTTCCCAATGCCCCGGCGCTCCAATACGCGTGAGTGTGCGAGCGCCTGAAGGCGAAAGATGCCCGAAGGCCCTGAAGTCCGCCGCGCGGCGGACCAAATTGCGCGTGCGATTGCCGGCGAGACTGCGCGACAGGTGAGTTTCGCCTTCGAGCACCTCGAGGAATGGGAAGAGCACCTCACCGGCGACCGCGTTTGTCGCGTCGAGACCTACTCGAAGGCGCTCGTTCTCGTATTCGAGTGTGGCTACGCGGTGTACACGCACAATCAGCTCTACGGTCGCTGGTATGTGCGTGGCGCGGGGAGCTTGCCCCGCACTCGTCGAAGCCTACGCTTCTCGGTCGAAACGGACGAAAAGGCGGCGCTCCTCTACAGCGCATCGGAGATCGAGGTGCGCCACGTCGACGAGCTCGTCGAGCATCCCTACATCGCCAAGCTCGGTCCGGACCCGCTGCGGCCGGAGACCACCCTGGAGACGCTGACCCAACGGGTTCACGATGGCCGATTCGCGCGGCGCCAGCTCGCGGCCTTGCTCCTGGATCAATCCTTCATCGCCGGCCTCGGCAACTACCTGCGCAGCGAGATCGCCTTTGAGGCGCGCGTCAATCCGGAGCGCCGCCTGGGCTCGCTGAAAGACCGGGAGCGTGACGCTCTCGCCGAGGCCGTCGCGACCATCGTGCACCGCGCGTACGTGAAACGCGGTCTCACGACCGACCCGGCGCTGGTTCGCGCGAAGAAAGACGCGGGCTGGAGTCGACGCGACTATCGCCACTATGTGTTTGGCCGGGCCGGGGAGGGGTGTTTCCGGTGCGGTGCCCCGATCGAACGGGTGGAGCTCGCGGGCCGACGTCTCTATCGCTGCGAACGCTGCCAAAACTGAGACGCTGGGCATTTGAATCGGGTTGACGCGTCACCCCCTCTTGACGCTCCGCGGTTTTTCTGACGATGGCTCGGTCGGTTTTCACCCGAGAGCGTATTCATGGTTCGATCTCTCATTATCGGCACGACGCTTCTCTGGGCGGCGGTCGCCATACTCCCCCCCCTCGGCTACTGGCTCGTCGCACTCTTTGTGTTGATCGCGCTGCTCGTCGTGCACGCAGCGCTCGGCACGACCCGGGCGGGCGCGCTCGATCTGCCACTCCTCGGGCCAGTCGTTGTTCCCTGGGCCGTCCTGTGGGCCGTGGCCTTTGCGTTGGCGGAGTATTTCGCGAGCGCGAGCGCGGGCGAGCGACCGTCCTTCGTACTCGGTGGCTTGCACCCCTCCTACGGCGTGATGGTCGTCTTCTATTGGGTCGGTGCCACCGTCGCCATCACCTGGGCGTTTCACGTCTATCGGGATCGTTGGCTCTCCGAGGAGCGCTGGGAAGCCTTCAAAGCGAGCGTGGAAGGAGACGAGGAGAGCTCCCCATGAACGCTGCGCTCATCCTCGCCTTCGCCGTCGCAATCATCGCGGTCTCCTTCGGGATCGGTCTGTGGGCGCGGAAGAAAGTGAGCTCACCGGAAGCATTTCTCGGTGGCGCGCGCATGTTTGGGCCCCTCGCGATCGGGCTTTCCACGATGGCAGCGGTCGCGAGCGCCTTTGCTCTCGTAGGTGTGCCCGGCGCGGTCTACCGTTTTGGGAACACGATCCTGCTCTTCGTCATGTGCGCGCCCGGCTTCACTCTCGGCTATCTCATCATCGGAAAGAAGCTTCGAGCGATGGCCGAGCTCGGCTCCGTCGCGAGTCTCGGTGACATCACGGATCTGCGTTTCAACGGCCACCGCGGGATCAAGATCATCCTTGTCGTGATGCTCTTCGTCGGCTGCATCATGTACCTCGCAGCCCAAGTGAAGGCCGGTGCCGAGATGTTTCAGGTGCTCTTGGGCATTCCCTCCATCGCAGCGGCCTTCATCATCTTCGGTGTGCTCGTGGTCTACACGATACTCAGTGGCGAGGTCGGTGGGATCCTGACGCAGGCCTTTCAGGGGCTGATCATGGTGATCGCCGGCCTCACGATCGTGGTCGCCTTCTTCCTCGAGTTCGGTAGCCTCACCGCCGTCATCGATTCGGTCTCCGCCGCAGGCGAGGTCTCGGGGGGCGAGGGCAGCAAGGCGTTCAGTCCGGACATGCTCAACGCCTGGGGGATCCTGCCCCGTACCTATGCGGTGACCTGGGTCCTGCTGCCCGCCTTTGGCATCATGTGCCAACCGCAGGTCATGACCCGAATCATGGCGTTGAAGACGCCCTTGGACATGCCGCGTCTGTCGATCTACGCCACCGTCGCCAATGTGCTCGTCGGCTTCATGGTCGTCGTCATGGGCTTTGCCGCCCTCCATCTGGTCGCGACCGGTGAGGTCACGCCCTTTGCGCGGCCCGACGAGGCGGTTTTCGGCGTGGCTGCCTACCTGGGTCTCTACGCCGAGCTGTTGCTCTACAGCGCGGTTTTGGCCGCCGCGATGTCGACGTCGAGCATGTTCCTGACACTCGCTGGTACGGTCATTTCCCGTGACCTCACCAGCGCCCTCGGATTTGCTCTGCCGGTAGAAAAGCAGGTGTCCGTGTCGAGGATCAGCATGGCTGCGCTCGGCCTTCTCGCGATCGGCTTTTCTGCGGGCAGCGGTGAAATGGTGGCGATCCTCGGAACCTATGGGTTCGGGACTCTGACCGTCGCCACCTTTCCGCCGCTCGTCATAGGATTGCTCTGGAAGGAAACCACCGCTGTCGGTGCGCTCTCGGGGCTTTTGTGCTCCCTGTCGTTGACGCTCTTTTCGGTCTTCGGAGAGCAATTCGTGGGGTTTCGCTGGCCAGGGGGCATGCCCTGGTACGTCAACGTGCTCGTGCTCTCGATTGTGACGACCGTTCTCGTCTCGCTCCTGAGCCCGAAACAGCCCCTCGATCCGCGCGTGGAGCTCGCCCTGGACCTCTAGGGACATAGGCGGTGCGTCCCGATTGGCTCATCAAACCGCGCCAGGCCCTATCGCTGCACGCCAAGTGAGTGACCGAGCGCGCCAAACTTTGTTCCGCATCGCTTCGCTCCGGGCGGCTGCGGCGATCACGGGCAACGTGCGGGAGCTGATCGCGACGATCCGTGGGCTCGACTTCTACCGCGGCCACCGCTCGACCCAGGCACTCGCCGCGGTCTGAGGCGTAATGCCTCGGGCTTTCGAAGACTTTGATCGAATTGGCCTGAGGAGGGTCTCGATGGCGCCCGCCGTCGTGGCATAGTCTGTCATGAGGAGGTCCATCGATGGCCGGCAGCGAAGACCTGAACAAGCTCCACGCGCTCTGGCGCGCAAGCAACTACCTCGCAGCGGGGATGATCTACCTGCGCGAGAACCCGCTCCTGCGTGAGCCCCTGACCCTCGCGCACGTGAAAAACCGCCTCCTCGGCCACTGGGGGACCAGCCCGGGATTGAGCTTCACCTATCTGCACTTGTGCCGGCTCATTCGGGATCGCGACCTCGACATGATCTTCCTCGCGGGGCCGGGACACGGGGCGCCAGGCGTGCTCGCACCGGTTTATCTCGAAGGGTCCTATTCGGAAATCTATCCGAACAAGGCGGAAGACCTCGATGGCCTTCGGGAGTTCTTTGAGGAGTTTTCCTTCCCTGGTGGGATCGGCAGCCACTGTACGCCGGAGACCC
>CAYXVF010000144.1:0-12870 GCA_964468125.1 uncultured Bdellovibrionales bacterium
GGAGCGATGGCACCCGCAGCAACGACCGGTTTGGTCATTCCGTCTCTTCAACCCGCTCTCGCGTGGCCTGCTCGAATGGGCGATCCTCGAGTCACGCGACCGGCTGCGGCCGCTGAAACAGAAACTGGGAGAGCGATGGAACGAAGCGAAGTCCTATGGACGGTCCTACGCGGAGCGATTGCGCTCGGCTTCTCAGTGACCGCGTGCGTCGTCGCCCTCCTTCTGGGAGACCTCTGGTGGGGCACCGGGGAGTTCGTCTATCAACTGCGTTTCGGCTCGCGCCGTGAGCTCGCGTGGCAGCTCGTAGAGACCTTTGCCCTCGCGGCCATCTTGATCGGCGCCGGCGGCTCGGCCCTGCGACTCGGCCAACGGCGCATCGGCTGGGCGGGCGTCGCGACGGTGTCGTGCGTTCCGGTGCTGGTCTACCTCCTGAGCCCCCTGCCGCTCTTCTGGCTCCTGGCCTGGCTCGCTGGAAGCCTCGCGACCTTCGCGTTTTTAGCCGTGACCGCACCACGCAAGGAGCCCGCCGGATGAACTGCACCCTTCGCGCGTTCGCGGTGATCGGCACGCTGCTGTCGTGCAGCATCGCGCTCGCGGACAGCCACCTCGTGCTGATCGGGGGCGGCCCCACCCCGGAGGATTCGCAAGTCTCGATCGAAGAGAACATGCGCTGGTTGAACGAGGTGTTCGCGAGCGGGTTCGCGAGCCGCAGCTTTTTCTTCGGCACCGGCGGTCGCTCTCCAACGGAGGTGAAGATTCAAACCACCGCACCCGCCGATGAGGATTTCGAGGCGCTGGCGACGGTCTTTGGCCAGTCCTGGGGCGCTCGCTTTCGCTACCGGCCGACCGTCCTAGATGTCGATCATCCACCGCTGACCGCGGAGCGCTGGAAAGAGGTTCTCGCAGAGGAAATGGCGGCGTTGGGCCCGGGCGACGATTTTCTGCTGGTCTACAACGGCCACGGCGACTACGACCCCAACCCCACGAAGAACTGGCTGCGCGTGTGGGAAGAGACCGCGGTCACCGTGACGGAGATCGATGCGATCCTCCGGGACGCCCCCGCCGAGAGCCAGCTGCGCTTTGTCTGGCCCCAGTGTTTTTCCGGCGCGTTCAATCGGCTCGCCTTCCGGGACCTCGAGCCCGCGCGGGGGCTGCGCACGGGAGCCCGCGTCTGCGCCTTTGCCTCCGTGTCCGAGGACAGCCCGGCCGAAGGGTGCATCACCGATCCCGACGAAGGCGACTACCGCGACTACTCGACCTTCTTCTTCGCGGCCCTCGACGGCGAAACCCGCGACGGCCGCCCCCTCGCAGCAAACCCCGACAGCGACGGCGACGGGCGGGTCTCTTTGCACGAAGCGCATCTCTACGCCATTTCCCATGGCATCAGCGGGGACATTCCCCGCGCCACGAGCGAGGCGTACCTCCTGGCCTGGAAACCTTGGTACCTGCGCTGGCTCTCCTTCGACGGTGCGGCGGAAGACAACGACTACTACCGGGCGGCCCGAGCGCTCAGCGCAGATTTCGAGAGCCGGTTTCGCACCCGGGCCTATTTCCAGGCGCTACGGCAGCGCGTGGCCGCCGCCGAGGTCGAGCTTCAAAGGGAAGTGGCGCAGTGGGAAGCGCTCCTGGACGAGGCCGAGTCGGTCCGACGGGCGCTTCAGGAGACGCTCACCCTGCGTTGGCCCACGCTGGGGCGTCCTCATACCGCCGCGTACCACGAGACGGTGAGGGACGAGCTCCGGGCGGTCGACTCTTGGGTTCGCGCGCAACCCGCCTTTGCCGAGCTTCGCAGGCTCGAAGCCGAGGTCGCGAGCTCCGACGAAAGGGTTGTGGCGGCACGACGGGAGCGCGCACGGATCCATCGCCTACAGCGCCTCCTGATGCTAGGCAGACTGCACGACCGACTCGTTCGATATGGAGATGACAAAGAGAAGACCGAGTATCTCGAGCTGCTGGCCTGCGAAAGCTGGGTTCCACCTCTGAACGCAAAGACGAATCCGCCATGAACATTCTGGGTATCAACTACTTTTTCCACGACTCCTCTGCCTGCATCGTCAGCGATGGCGACTTGAAAGTCGCGATGGAAGAGGAGCGATTCAATCGCCGCAAGCACACCTACGACTTCCCGCACAGGGCGATCAGCCAATGCCTCGAGTTCTGCGGCCTCGACCCGCGAGACATCGACTACGTCGCAGTTTCGATCGCGCCATTCAAAGACATCGAGAAGAAAGCGGCCTATTCTCTGACCCTTGGGCTCCGCGCCAAACCCTTCATCAATCACGAGCTCAAGGGCATCTACTACAAGCAGCAAGCGTTCTGGGAGTGGTACACCGATACCTGGGGCGGCAAGAAAAACGGTCCCCCGGTGCATTTCATTGAGCATCACCTCTCCCACGTCGCCGGGAGCTTCTTTGTGTCGCCCTACGAAGAAGCGGCGCTCCTCTCGCTCGATGGCTCCGGCGAATGGTCGACGGCGATGGTGGGCTACGCCAGAGGCAACCAGATCGACGTCTACGGTGAAACCCATTTCCCCCACTCGCTCGGCTCGTTCTACGAATCTGCCACTGAGTTTTGCGGATTTCGGCCAAATTACGACGAGGGCAAAACCATGGGGCTCGCGCCCTTTGGCGATCCGGATCGTTTCTACGATGTCGTTGCGAAGATGGTCGACGTCTCCGACGACGGGGAAGTCCGCATCGATCTCAGCTACTTCGAGTACCAAAACGCGGGTCACCGGCGCATTGGACAGAAGTTCATCGACACCTTCGGCGAGCCTCGCAGGGCACCAGATCCGATCGAGTCGCACCACGAAGACGTCGCCGCCGCGTTTCAAAAGGTGCTGGAAGACACGGTGCTGACCCTCTGCCGTCAGCTCGAGCGCCGCACGAAGGCCAGGCATCTCGTGGTCGCGGGAGGCGTCGCCTTGAACAGCGTCATGAACGGACGCATCGTGCGTGAGATCGGTTTTGACGACCTCTACGTCATGCCCGCTGCCGGGGACAACGGCACCTGCATCGGCGCGGCCTATTACCTCTACAACGGGGTGCTCGATCAAACGCAGCGCTTCCACCACGACAACCCCTACCTCGGCACCGAGTACACGAACGCGGAAATCGAACGCGAGCTGCACGCGTGCAAGCTCCCCTTTGAGCGCTCGGAGGACATCTGCCGCGATACCGCGAAGCTGCTCCACGATGGCAAAATCGTCGGCTGGTTCCAGGGCCGGATGGAAATCGGTCCCCGTGCTCTGGGGAACCGGAGCATCTTGGCCGACCCGACACGCCCGGAGATGAAGGACAAGATCAATGCCGAAGTGAAGCACCGCGAAGCGTATCGTCCCTTTGCCCCTTCGTGCCCAACGGAGCATCGCAGCAAATACTTCGACATCGAGGTCGAGGCGCCTTTCATGCTGAAGGTGTGCCCGGTCAGACCGGAGATGCGCGACAAGGTGCCCGCGATCACCCACGTGGACGGGAGCGCACGTCTGCAGACCGTCGACGCCAAGACCAATCCGCGCTACCACCGGATGATCAACGCGTTTGGGGACCTCTCGGGAGTTCCGGTCGTTCTCAACACGTCGTTCAACATCATGGGTGAGCCCATCGTCGAGTCCCCCCTTCAGGCGATCCGCTGCTTCTTCTCGACCGGCCTCGACGTCTTGGTCCTCGGTGACTTCATCGTGCGCAAGGGCGACGCCGCTTTAGTCCCCTGATGATCTTCGGCGATACGACGCCCAACGGTCTTTCGCCTCGTAGAGCCAGCTCACGGGAGTGCTGCGCACGATCACGAGTTTGTGGAGCTCGCACTGGCGGTTGGTGATCTTGGCCTTGTAGTCGGCCTGTTTCCCGCCGCCGGCCATCATGTCGTAGAACTCGACGCCGGGGCGCTTGAAGGCGCTCTCGATGCGATAGCCCAGGTGCACGATCCCAATGGCGACGCCCTTCACCGCATTCGCATTGAACCCGAGCTGTAGGTTGTGAAGACGGCCGTTGACGGTGAGGTCCAAAACGACGGAGACAGGTTGGTCCTTTAGGAACAAGACCTCGAGCTCCACGCGGGCCCCTTCGCCGACCAACGCCGGGAGAAGCGCTTCGATGAAATGCCGATCGGGTCCGGCAAAACACTCGCGCCCGAAGCGATCGCGGTGAAAGGAGTTGATCAGGTCGAGGAAAGGGTCCACGTCGGGCCAAAGGTCTTCGCGCCGAACGGCGCCCGCCTGCTCGAAGCGTTTGCGACGATTGAAGAGCTTGCGCCGCGCAACGGAGCTCAGGCCCGCGAGATAGTCGGAGAAATCCCGGCCGCGAAGGTCCACCGCGTAGGCGCGGGTGAGCTCGCGGTGCATGAGGCGGTAGTCGTGCGCGGACGCCCAGTGGCGCAGCTCCTGGTGGCCCTCGGATCCGCCCACCACGTCAGGCACGAGGCACTGCGCCCACGGGCGCGAGGCGAGCTGCTCCAAGCGCTCGTGCAACCGGTCCTCGCCGATTCCCCAGTACTCGCTCCGGATCGACGGCAGGCCCGGTCCCGGGCAGCCGGTGGGAACCGCGGTCCTGACCGACAGGCCGGGAGCTAGGGGAAAGGGTCGAAAGTAAAACCCAGCCTGCGCCTCCAAGGCGCGATGCCCCCAGACCTCGAACCACGCGGATTTCCATGCACGCGTTTGAAAGAGCGTGGGCTGACTCGGGTCCGCAAAGAACTCGGCCGCTTTCATCGTGCGCTCCGCGCCCAGATCTCAAAGAGGTTCGAGAACGCCATGGGAGCGCGGCGGTCGAAGGCATCCCAGGCCATCAGATCGGAGCGCTGCTCGTCGGACGGATAGCTCAGCCAGGGAAGGTCTTCGGGGATGGGGGGAAGCTCGAAGCCGCCAAACTCCAAACCCACCGCGTCCAGAAAACGCGCGAGCCCGGGGACCGTGTAGCGGTGCTCTAGCGGATGGAAGATCAGATCCTTGCAGCGAGACAGATCGAAGAAATCCCAGCGCAAAGGAATGCGCCGCTCGATGCTCTGCGGGTCGTCGTGAATGACGCGCCACCGGAAGGCACGCATCGCGTCTCGGGAAGCATCAACCCCGGGAAAATCTTCGCGCGCGCGCAGGTGGAGAAGCTCTCGCCGCGAGCGCTCGCTGTAGAGTGAGATGTGCGCGATTCCACCGGGGCGAAGGCGCGAAACCAAGGCCCGCCCCCCGGCCACCGGGTCGTCGAGATGATGGAGAACCCCGGAGCACTCGACGATGTCGAAGGATCGCTCGAGGTCGGGGAGGCGCAGGAGATCGGCGCGGACACATTCGATCTGGTGCGTCACGCCGTAGCGTTCGGCCATGCGCTTGGCGTGGGCGAGGCTCGCGAGGCTCAGGTCGATCGCGAGCACCCGCGCTTTGGGCCCATAACCGATGGTGTAGGTAATGGCTTTGGCGCCGGTTCCACACCCGGCAAAGAGCACGTCGAAGGGGCGCTCCGTGAAGCGAACGGCCTCGCGCCCGAAGAAGCCCGCCATGCGGTCGATGCGACTGCGGGGCGCGGGCACCTCCCACTCGAGCCATCGCGGGTACGGATAGTCCGGGGGGGGGTCGAGGAGCAAACGCCGTCGAGTGTGGGTGAGCACGATCTCGAGGAGGAGGTCGTGATTGATCTGCGCGCGAAGCTTCTCGTGCAGGCCGCCTTCCGCGACTGCGCGCTGTCCCTCCTCTGAAAAGAGCGAATCCAGCGCCGCAGGCCAGTTTCCCGCTTCACCCAGGTCGAAGGCCGCTTGCAGCGGATGCGGCCGCAACGAACGGCGCAGGGCGGGCCCGACAGCACTGTGCTTTGCGACGACCTTTGCCGCACGAACCAGACGCTGGAGCATACCCATGCCATGCTGCAGCGGCGCTGGGCGATCAAGTCGTTGCGGGAGGCACCACTCTCAGGATTCTTTTGAATCGACCGGAGGGAAGGCGCGATTGAGAGGGCCCTCGAGGCGCGCGCGAATGTCGTCGCGGACCGTGTCGCTGCCGTTTCCGCTCTGAAGAACGTGAATGTAGAGCTCGTCGCGGTCCTGGCTCACGTCGAGGCTCAGGGTGCCGGGTGTGAGCGAGATCATGCTCGCGAGCGCCGTGACCGCCCCCGGGGAGCGATCGCGGATTGGGTAGCGGAGAAACGCCGGTCGGATCGCGAGCCTCGGGCGAAACGCCTCCCGCGCGACAGAGATCGCCGAGCCCAGCAGAGCAATGACGAACGAAAGAAGCAGGCGGAGCGCGCTGCCTAGACGCACGCGTCGCCTCGAGCGCTGATCCTTGCGAATGAAGTGGAGGCTCAATCCCCAGGCGAGCGCCGAAAAGCATGCGCCCGCGACGAGGGTCCAGGGGTCCGCAGAGGCGGAGAGAAGCGCCCACAAGACGGTCAGCAGGCCGATGACGATGACGTGCCTCATCGCTCGAGGATCTCCTGATAGAGCGCGATGTCTAGCATGTCCCGCGCCCCCGCCCGGGCGAGCTCGACGAGGGGCTCAGGGTAAACCGACAGGGCCACGAAAGCCACGGCGACGAGCGAGCCCACCGCAAAGCCCAGGCGTGAATCAGGCGCCGCAGGGGCCTGCTCCCCGTCACGCCAGGCGGCCCGACTCCATGCGCGGCAGACGGCGAGCAGCACGAGCGCGCTCGCACTGAGCGCGAGGCCAACGAGAAGCCAGCTCGCCTCCGCGACCGACTGGAGCAACAAGAGCTTCGCCCAAAAGCCGACCATCGGCGGAAACCCCGCGACGGAGAGCAGGAGCAGGCCGAGCACCGCTGCGCTCCAGGGCGCGTGGCGATAGTAGCCCCCCATCTGGTCGAGCCGGATGGCGCCGCTGCGTCCTTCCATTTCCGCGATGAAGACAAAGAGTGTCCACACGACGAGCATGTCAGCAAAGGCGTAGGTCAAGACACCTGCGAGCGCCCCCGCTTCGAGGCGCGCGACGCCGAGGAGCATGAACCCGGACGCGAAGACGATGGTGTGGGCGGCGATGGCGCGCAAGCGCACCTCGGCGAACATACCGACCGCACCGATGACAATCGACACGATCGCGGCGATGCTCAGCACCTCGTCGAACCACCACACGGTACCAAAGACCAGCACCCCCGTGCGCAGCAGCGCGTACACCCCCACCTTCGTGAGCAGGGCCGCCATGGGGATCGCAGCCGACGCGGGGGGAGTCGAATAGGCGAAGGGCAGCCACATGGAGAAAGGAAAGAGTGCCGCCTTGATCGCAAAACCCACCAAGAAGAAAGCCGCGACCGAATCCAGATGGGTCGTCGTGCCCGCACGCACGATCAGCGAGAGCTCCGCGAAGTTGAGGGTGCCCGTGCTGCCGTAGAGCAGCGCGATTCCGAGGAGGAAACTCGCCGAGGAGAAGAAATTGAGCACCGCGTAGCGCAGAGCCGCTCCGCTCTGCTCCCGCGCGTTGCCGAGAGCAACGAGCACAAAGGACGACAGGAGCAGAACTTCAAACCAGACGTAGAGATTGAAGATGTCCGCCGTCACGAACGCGCCCTGCACCCCGAGGACGAGCCCGTTCAGCAAGGGCCAGTAGAGCCTGGAAGACTCGCGGCGAAAAACCTGACGGGCGGTGGTCGCTGCATGAACGATCGCCGCAAAGAGCACGAATCCGGCCGAAGCATGGTCGACGTAGAGGATGATGCCAAAGGGCGCCTCCCAGCCTCCCACCGCCACGTGCACTGGCCCCCGGCTCGAAACCTCGCGGAGCAGGAGCCCCGCGACGGCGAGCGAGCCCAACGCGCCGAGCGCGGCGAAGAGGCGTTGCACCGACGGCAAACGATTCGTTGCAAAGGTCGCGATCAGCGTGAGCAGGGGTACTACGAGGGGCCAGAGTGGGAGGTTCATGCGGCGAGCCCTCCGTCACCCTCTTGGTCGTCGTCCTCCTCCGCAATGCGAAGCTGGTCCGTATCGAGCGTCTCCAGATTTCGAAACACGCGGAAGGCGAGGGTGAGGGCGAAGGCGGTGAGACTGAAGCTGATCACGATGGCGGTCAACATTAGCGCTTGGGGCAGGGGGTTCGCGCTCTCCGTAAGGGTCTTCGCATCCGCGCCGATCAGCGGCGGTGCGCCGCGGGTGAGCCGGCCAGCGACGAAGACGAACAGGTTGACCGCGTTCGAGAGCAGAACGAAACCGACGAGCAGACGGAGGAGCCCGCGTTTCATGAAGGCGTAGAGCGAGGCACCGAGCATGCCGCCGGCGACGATGGCGAGCACAACCTCCATCTCCCTAGTCCTCCTCTTCCACGAGTCGCTCGGGGCGAAGCTCGAGACGAAGAATGATCAGCGACACGACCCCCACGACGGTCCAATACACCCCCACGTCGAACAGGAGCGTCGACCCGAGCTCGTAGTGCCCGCTGCCCGGAAGCGGAACGGAGACCCACAGGCTCGTGAGCAGCGGCTCTCCGAAGAAGGTGGGGAGCAGGGCGGCCGCGGCCGCGCAGGCGAGACCGAAGCTCGCCATCGTATCCGGCGGAACCACGAGACGCGCCCGCGCCTCGCTCGCACCGCGGGCGAGCATCCACAACCCCACCGTCGCAGCCGCCGCGAGCCCCCCGACGAAACCACCGCCGGGCTCGTGATGGCCGCGCAAGAGCACGAAGAACGAGAACAGGGCCATCACCGGAAAGATCACCGCGGCCATGACGCGCAAGAGCAGTGAATACATCAGCGCGTTCCTTTCTCGTGGGAGTCCGTGCGGGCCTGCGTGCGCGCAACGAGGAGCGCCCAAACGCCGATCCCCGCGAGCGCGAGGACGGTGATCTCGCCCAGCGTATCAAAGGCACGAAAATCGACGAGGATCACGTTGACCACGTTGCGGCCGTGCGCCTCTACGTAAGAGTTCTTTAGATACCACTCACTGACTTCCGACTCGAAAGGCCGGGCGAGGAGCATCAGCAAAAGCACGCTCGTCGACGCTCCCGTCAGCGCCGCGACCCCCGCTTCCAGAACGCTGCGGGTCTTCGAGCGCGTGTCCTCGAGCTCGCGCGGCATGTGGACGAGCGTCAAAACGAAGAGAAAGACCGTCAACGTCTCGACCGCGAGCTGCGTCATCGCCACATCCGGGGCGCTGAAGAGCAGATAGATCAGCGCCAGGGTGAACCCCGTGATCCCCGCCGCCATGAAAGCGGTGACCGCATTGCGCGTGGTGACTGCGGCCCAGGCGCTCGCGATCAGCAAAAACGCGAGGATCGCTTCGTGCAGCCGGACCGCACCGACGCTGGGCCAAGCGCCGTCGATGTCCGCGAGTACAAACACGAAGACAACGACGGTGAGCGAGCCGACGACGGTGAGGATCGCGCCACTCATGACCCGTGGATAGAGTCGGTGAATCGCCACCCGCGAGACGCGATAGAGCGACAGAAGGAGGGCCTCAAACAGCCGCGAGGCCCAGCCATGGTAGATCTCGAAGGCACCGCGTGCCCAGGCGAGGGACCAGGGGCGCTCCCCCAGGAGCACGAGGCCCACACCGAGAGCGTAAGTGACGAGGGTGGCAACGAGCGCCGGCGTGAGACCGTGCCAGAGCGCCAGATGGGTGCCATGGGCGTGGGCGAGGATCGCACCCGTCGCGGAGCTCGCGAGCGGATCGAGCATGCCCGGGACGCAGCCGAAGAGAAGCCCCAAGAATGCGACCACGAGCGCCGGCACCGCGAGCCCTCGCGGTTCTGACACCGAATGGCTGCTCTTTGCGCCGAGGAGCGGGCGGATCAGGAGCGCCGCCGCCGCAATGAGCGCGACGTTCGCGAGCACGAAGGCGCCGAGCTCAAGCGCGCGCTCGAAGCCCCCGTCGAGGGTCGCTTCATAGGCGAGCTCCTTGCCGATGAAGCCCAAAAAGGGCGGAAGACCCGCCATGGACGCGCAGGCGAGCGCGACCCCAGCGCTTGTGAGCGGAAGCGTGCGGCGAAGCCCATGGAGCTCGGAGCGGTTTCGTGTACCGGTCGCGTGGTCGATGCTGCCTGCGGCCATGAAGAGCGCGGCTTTGTAGGAGGCGTGCACGACGAGGTAGACGACCGCTGCCTCCACCGCCAAGGGACTCGCGACCCCGAGAAGCGCCACGAACAGGCCGAGGGCCATGACCGTCGTGTAGGCGAGAACGTATTTGAGGTCATCGAATTTGAGCGATGCATAGGCCGCGCTGACCATCGTGAAGCAGCCAACGATGACGAGAGTCGGGGTCCAGGCCGCGTGCTCGGCGAAAAGCGGGCTCAGGCGCGCGAGCAGGTAGACACCGCCTTTGACCATCGTTGCGGAGTGCAGATAGGCGCTGACCGGCGTGGGCCCCGCCATCGCCGCCGGCAACCAAAAATGAAAAGGAAACTGCGCCGACTTCGTGAAGGCTGCGATGAACACCAGGATCAGCGCTGCGGTCGCGAGCTCGGGAGCGATGGGATCCCCGGCGGCGAGCCACTCGGAGATCCGAAAACTCCCAAAACCGGATGCGAGCACCAGGATCGCCCCCAAGAGAGCCAAACCGCCCGCGCCGGTCACCACGAGCGCCTTGCGCGCCGCGCGCCGCGCCGATTCTTTGCCGTGCTCGAAACCGATGAGAAGAAAAGAGCTCAGGCTCGTCAGCTCCCAGAAGACGAAGAGGGTGATCGCGTCGTCGGCGAGGACCAGTCCGAGCATCGAGCCCATGAACGCAAACAGGAGCACGAAGAAGCGGGTCACGAACGGATGCGATCGCATGTAGAACGCCGCATAGACCACCACGGCGACGCCTACTCCGAGGACCAAGAGCGCAAAGAGACGCGACAGCCCATCGAGACGAAAGGCCAGCGCCACGCCGACACTCGGGATCCATTGCACCGACTCGGTCAACGCACCGTCACCGACGGGGTGCAGCACGAGCCAGAGAAAGCCATAGAGGGGACCCGCAGCCAGAAGGCTCGACGCCCAGGGTCCAAGACGGGGGACCCAGGCACTCACGACCACGAGCATCCCGATCAGGAGCAAAACGCCGATCACGGTGCGGCCCCCTCATCCGTGTCGGCTTGGGGCGGTTCGCTTTCGCTTTCGCTGTAGGCTTCGGCGATCTCGTCGACGACAGTCGAGCGCGCAACCGGCGCCTTCGACAAATAAGCGGCTCGCCCGATCATTTGCGCCCCAACCGGCGCGGTCAGCAATACAAAGAGCACGACCCCCACCGCACGGGTGATCACCGACGGCTCGCCAAAGACCGTGGCGGTCGCGAGCATGAAGAACGCGACGCCGACGGTGCCCGCCTTCGTCACCGCGTGCATCCGGGTGAAGGCATCGGGAAAGCGCAGGAGTCCGAGCACCGCGCTCAGGGTGAAGAAAGATCCGAGCGCGATGAACAGCGCGGCGACGAGCTCGCTAATCGCCACGAACACGCTCCGTCGTGCGTTCGATGAATCGGGCGATCGCGACGGTTCCGAGAAAGGAAATCAACGAGAGCACGAGCGCGACGTCGAGCAAAGCGCCTACGCCGGTCAAGAGTGCGCTGACTCCGATCAGGCACGTGACCGCGAAGGCGACCATGTCGATGGCAATGGCGCGATCCGCGAGATGAGGCCCGCGCAGGACGGCGACTCCGCCGGCGGTGACGCAGATCACGAGAAGCGCGAGGGCGAAGAGGAGCAGGGAATGAAACCATTCGGTCATCAAAACGTCCGTTCCGCGGGCTGAGCGCACAATCCCCAAAAAGGCCGCCGCCGGACGCCGCCGATCGGGCTTGAATCGCCCTCGGGTCTCACTACACTCGGTGCGCGATGAAGACGGTGCTTCAGATTCGCGCGGGGGGCAAGATGCTCGGGGCCGAGCGGGTCGTGCTCGACATCGCGACGCACTCGGAGCACTTCGGATACCGCTCGATCGTGGCCATGCCCTGGGGTCGTGGTGAGCCCGAGCCCGAGCTGCTACGCCTGTGCCGTGAGGCCGGCGTCGAGACCGTCCCCCTTCGAGGGTCATCACAATTCAGTGTCCGCCCCGTTTGGATCCTGTACCGCGCCTTGCAGCGTGAAGGGGTCAACGTGATCCACAGCCACGGCTATCGGGAGGACCTCTACGCGGTGGCAGCGGCGCGGGGTCAGGCCATGGTGGCGACGAATCATCTTTGGAAGCGTACGACCTTGCGGCTGCGCCTCTACGCGGCGGTGGACCAGCGCCTCCTGCACCGCTTTGACCACGTGGTGGCGGTCTCGCGGCCGATCGCCGACGAGATGGAGCGCGCCGGCATCGCCCCGGTGAGCACGGTTTTCAACGGCGTGAGCACCGATCGATTCGTCGAGCGACCCCGTGGAGACGCGGCTCGACGATCGCGCGAAGCCCTAGGGCTGCCGGTGCAGAAGCTGGTCGTGACGATGGTGAGCAGCCTCACCCCGGAAAAGGGCCACGCGCTCGCCCTCGAGGCGGTGCAGCGCCTCTGGGAGCACGACTTCGTGCTCGCGATTGTCGGCGAAGGCCGGCTCGAAGACACCCTCCAGGAAACGGTGCGCGCCAAGGGACTCGATGATCGGGTGCGTTTTTTGGGACGCCGATCGGATGTTCCGGAGATCCTGGCGGTAACGGACGTCTATTTGATGACCTCCCATGCGGAGGGGCTTCCGATCGCGCTGCTCGAAGCGATGGCGGCCGGTTGCGCGGTGGTCTCGACGTCCGTCGGCGAGATCGCGAGCGTGATCGAGCCGGAAATCAGCGGACTGCTCGTCGCGACAGAGCCTGCACCGATCGCCCGGGCACTCGACCGTGTGCTCAGCGACCACGGCTTCCGCGGACGGCTCGCGAACGGCGCCCGGACGCGGGTTCTCGAGCATTTCTCCGCCGATGAAATGACCCGCCACTACTGCGCGATCTACGACGAAGCCCTGGCCGCCCGAGCCTCGGCGTAGCGCGACCGGCGATTCGCT
>CAYXVF010000145.1:0-12774 GCA_964468125.1 uncultured Bdellovibrionales bacterium
TAGAAATCCTCCATCTCGCGACGGCCGGCCTCGCTCCAGTGCTCGCAGCTGCGCTCAAAGGTATCGCTCATCGATCCGCTCCTCCCGCGGGCCAACACACCGGGTTCGCGTCGGTTTCCACCACCTCACCCGGCCCCACGCCGGGCATGAACTTCTGCCAATCCCCGGAAATCAACGTCGGCGAGTCCACCACCCGCGCACCGTCCACAAAGTAGGTATTCGCGAGCACGACGCGACTTCGCGTGGTCCGATTCGCTTCAGCCGTGTGCAAGCTCGAGTTGTGGTGAAAGCTCACTTCGCCGAGTTCGAAGGGACGGGCGTCGATCTTCACTCGGTGCTCGCGCAAGACTTCCGCGATCGCCCGATCGTAGCTGACGTCTTGGGTGTTGAACTGAAGGGCTTCAACCAGCCGGTACGTCTCGATCGGCGACGCGAAGGCGAGGGGCCCCATCGCCTCGGGGATCGGCTGGGCGGGAATCCACGCTGTGACTACATCCAGCGTATCGAGAGGAAAATGCGTCGCATCGTAGTGCCAGGGGGTTCGTCCGCACGCCGGTTCCTTCGAGAGGACGTTGTCGTGGTAGAGCCGGACTGAAGGCACTCGTAGCAAACGCGCGCAGATCTCGGCGATCCGTGGGCTAGTCACGAAGGCGCCCACTAATGAGCTCTCTTGCCACACGAGCTCGGCGCTCAGGAAGCGCCCGCGCACGCCGCCGTCGAGGCGAACATCAAAGGTGCTTTCGAGCAAAGAAACGAGCTCCGCGCGGAGTCGAAGCGCCGCCGGACCCGAGATGACGTTGCGCAATCGAATGTAGCCGTCACGCTGGAACTGGCGAACGTGTTCCTCCTCGAGAGGATAGGGTTCGTGCAGCTCGTCGGAAATCGCTGCATCGCTGATCGCCGCGCATGCGGGAATATCGGCGTCCGAGAGCGACGTGACCGGATTTGGGTTTTCGGCGAGACTGACGTACCAATCCCACCAGTCCTGATTGTCCCCTTGCCAGGGTCGATGGATGTTCGTCGCTTGGCTCACTGTCTCTCCTCGTGAGACTTGAGAAAAAACGGGTTTGAGATTTCGTGAAGAGGATTAGACGACAGTGAAAGGCAACACACCTTTCGAGCGCATTGCGATCATGTCTGCGCTGATCCTCGGCGGCGAAAGCATCTACACCTTGCCCTATTTCCTCCGGCGAGACTACTCCACCACGATGGCGGAGGCGCTGCAGATCTCCCAGACGCAGCTCGGTACACTGAGCGCTACTTTCGGCGTCCTAGCGCTCATCTGCTACTTCCCGGGTGGTTGGCTCGCGGACCGCTTGTCCACCCGCCACCTACTGACCGGTTCTCTGATTGGAACCGGGTTCGGGGGATTGGCCTTTGCAACTTTTCCAGGCTACAGCGGAGCCCTCGCGATCTTCTCGTTCTGGGGGATCAGCACGATTCTCACCTTCTGGTCGGCTCTGATCAAAGCAGCACGCCTCTGGGGCGGTGAAGCCGCGCAAGGGCGAGCATTTGGCATCCTGGATGGAGGCCGCGCTTTCTTTGGGGCCGTCTTTGGCTCGATGGCGCTGGCTGTCTTTGGCCAGTTCACGACGGAGCTCGCCGGGCTACAGGCGGTCGTTCTCTTCTATTCGAGCTTAAACTTCCTCTGTGCGGGGCTCACCTGGGTCTACATCCCCGTCCGGGACGAACCCGAACCGAACGCACAGCCCGACGCGCCGGCGCAGGGTTTCTCGACCCTCGAGGTCTTGAAGGTCCGCGCGGTGTGGCTCCACGCGGCGGTCATCTTCTGCGCGTATAGCGCCTATTGGGGTACCTACAACCTCGCCGGCTACGCGTCGGGAGGCTTTGGACTCGATGCGACCGCGTCCGCGACTATCAGCGTCTTTGGGACCTGGTTCGGACCGCCGGCGGCCATCGGAGCCGGGTTTCTCGCGGACCGCTTTGGGGCAAGCCGAACGGTCACCAGCTGCCTCATCGTCCTGAGTCTAGCAATGGCTTTGCTCGCCGCGGTTCCACCGATGGCCGCGACGGTTTGGCTGCTGTGGTTCAACGCCGCGCTCGCCTGTGCTGCCTCGTTTGCGCTCCGGGGCACGTATTACTCGCTGCTGAAGGACAGCGGCGTCCCGAGCAAAATGACCGGAGTCGCGGTGGGGTTCGTTTCGGTCGTCGGCTACTCCCCGGACATCTTCATACCGACACTCACCGGCGTGCTCGTCGATGGTTTCCCAGGGGGCCCTGGCTATCGCTACCTCTTCGGCATTTTGGCAGTGCTCTCCGCGACTGGCGCTCTCTGCGCCTGGGGTATCGGTCGCTACGCGAGGACCCGCTCTACCAGCTTGGCCCAGTAACTCGCGCCGAGGCTGAGGATGCCGTCGTTAAAGTCGTACTTCGGGTTGTGGACCATGCAGCCACTCGGACCACCCGCCTGCCCCATCCAAATGTACGCCCCCGGGCGCTCATTCAACATGAACGCAAAGTCCTCACCGCCCATGCACGGGGCGAGATCACGGTGCACGCGTTCCGAGCCGAGCAGGTCCCCGAGTACACCGGCTGCGAGGTTCGCTTCGGCCGTGCTGTTGACCGTAGGCGGATAGCCCCGCACGTAGGTCGCATCAACCTTCGCCCCGAGCGCCCCGCCCACCTGCTCCGCGATGCGAACGATTCCGCCCTCCAGCTGCGAGCGCACATGCTCCGCAAAGGAGCGTGCGGTGCCCTTGAGTGTTACCGTCTCCGGAATGACGTTGCTCGCTCCAACGCCGCCGTGCATGTCGCAGATGCTCACGACCGCGGACTCGAGCGGATCCACCGTCCGACTCGTGAGCGTTTGCAGAGCGGTGATCACGTGAGCCGCGGCCACCACCGGGTCCACGGAGAGGTGGGGCATGGCCGCGTGGCCTCCCTTGCCGGTGATCGTGATGTGCACCGTGTCCGAGGCCGCCATCATCGGTCCCGCCATCACCGCCGCCTCGCCCGCCGGCAGCTCGGGCCAGTTGTGCATGCCGTAGACCTGCTCGCAGTTGAACTTGTCGAATAGACCTTCCGTCACCATCTCGCGTCCGCCACCGAAGCCTTCTTCCGCCGGCTGGAAGATGAACGCGACGCTGCCCTTGAAATCTCGATTCTCGGCAAGGAACTTTGCGGCGCCGAGAAGCATCGTGGTGTGGCCGTCGTGACCGCAGCCGTGCATCTTTCCCGGGTACTTCGACGCGTGGTCGAACTCGTTGTCCTCCTGCATCGGGAGCGCGTCCATGTCGGCCCGCAGGCCCACCATGGGACCTTCACCGGCGGTGCCGTGAAGCACGCCCACGACGCCGGTCTTCGCCAGGCCCCGATGAACCTCGATTCCCCAGGAGGCGAGTTTCTCTGCAACGATACCCGAGGTGCGCACCTCCTCGAAGGCGATCTCGGGGTGGGCGTGCAGGTCTCGCCGCCACTCAGTCATTTCGCCGGCGAGTTGTTCGATTTCTGGGATGACAGACATGACAACCTCCAATTTGGGACGCACACTAACCAAGCCGCTGGAAAGATGTCACCTCTGCGACGAACATGCTTCGACTGATTCGACAAAGCGATTGGGGAGCACTCTTGGGCCTCGTCTCGCCCAGATTCTTCGAGGTACTCGCGCCCGGTGCGCTTCGCGGTGAGGTGAGCGCGCTCATGAATGGCTTTCGGGACAAGAGCGGTTACGAGCGGCTGATCGATGACCGCGCAACCGAGCTGCACGCGATGGGAGTGGATCTCGTCGAGGACGTGAGCAAGGGAAACGAGGAAGACCCTGTTGCATACGGTCAGAAGCTCATCGAGCTCTACTTCTGGCAGATTTTTGCCCGCGACACGTGCCTACTCGACTTGCGGAGTGCCCGCGTACGAGGCCATGGAGATCGTCTGCGCTGGAAGCCCGCGCGCGCCTTCACGACCTGGGATCCTTCATTCATTCATGGCCTGCGACAGCTCTACGCGTCGTTCTACGACGATGACCAGGCGGGCTTTCATGCCGCGCTCGCCGAATTGGATCTTTCGGAAGCTGCGCCGGTCTTCATCGAGCACTTCGGCGGCGACGAGCAACAGGCGGTCCGCTTCGAGCTCGACGCGTTCCAGCAGGTCTTCCACCGCGTCTTCACCACGGCGATCGACTCGGGAAGCACGCTCCACCCGAACTTTGTGTCCTTCGGGGTCTATCTCGGATCGCTCTACGAAAATCTCAGCCGCTTCGACCACGCCTTTGACGTTCGCACCGCGGTAACAAACGCACGCGCGCTACGCGCAGACTGAACCACTCAGCTGATCGTCACCGCTCCTCCAAAGTTCCTCACCAGGAAGCCCTGAAGGAACTGCAGGGCGATGATCAGAATGAGCGGCGAAAAATCGAGCCCACCGGTGTCGGGCATGAAGCGTCGGATCAGGCTCAGAGGCGGCTCGGTAAAGGTCTCGAGGAGCGACACGAGGGGGTTCTCAGGGTCGAGGCGGAACCACGACAGAAGCACCGCTGCGATCACCATCCATTTGTACGCCTCGATGGCGAATATTACGAATTCCATCGTCAGTCCTCAGTCGAAGCGCGGCTCGCGCTTCTCGAAGAAGGCTCGGAATGCTTCTGCGGCCTCGGGAGAACGCAGTGCCCGAGCAAATTCTTCCCCCTCCGTGTGAATCACCTCGAGGAGCTGCTCACGGTAGGGCGCCTTGAGCAACCGTTTCGCTTCGCGCACGGCCCGCGGCGCGCGTTTGGCCAGGGTCTCGGCCACCGCGTGCGCATGCGCGAGCACGTCCCCCTCGACCACCTCATTGACGATGCCGACTTCCCGCGCCACTTCCGGGCCAAACGTGTCGCCGAGCAGGAGGAGCTCCGACGCGCGACGGTGTCCCAGCGCGAGAGGTAAGAGAAGACTCGACCCGCCTTCGGGCACGAGGCCAAGGGGCACGAAGGGCATGCGAAAGACGGCGGTCTGGTCGGCGTAGGCCAGATCCGCGTGGAGTAGGAGCGTCGTTCCGATCCCCACCGCCGGCCCTTGCACAGCAGCGATCAAGGGCTTCGGGAGCTCCACCAGTCGCCGCAAGAATCCGAAGACGGGCGAGCTGTCGACGTCCATGGACGCGTTCATGAAATCCTGGAGGTCATTGCCCGCGGTGAAGCATCCATCGGCACCGTGGATGAGCGCCACGCGAAGCTCCGGATCTTCTGAGTAGCTGTCGAGCGCGTCGTTCAGCGCGACATACATGTCCTGGGTGAGCGCATTCTTGCGCTCCGGGCGCTGCATGGTGATGAGAAAAACGCGCCCTCGCCGCTCGGTGCTGATCTGTCCCATGTGCTCTTCGTCCTCTCGTCGCCGGGGAACGTATCGAGCCGGGGACCTTCGGACAAGCGAAGCACGAAAAAGAGCCGGCCCCCGCTCGAACGAGGGCCGGCTCGAAGGACAGCTTCGCACGTTGGAGCCCGTGCGAGTGAAGTCGACCTAGTCGACGATTCCATTCTCCGCGACGCGCACGAGCTCCGCGTAGTCTTCCGGCGGAATGTCCGCGAGCGTCGGAATGTCGAGGTCCGCGAGGGGCTGGTCAAAGGGCGCGACGCAGCCGCTCATCTCGCCTTCCGTGTAGCTGAAACCCCCGTTCACGTTAGTCGAAATATCCAGATAGGTGCGGTCGAACTGGTCACCCCAGCATTCGGTAGCCTGCACCGTTTCACCAGCCATCAGAGAGCCGCCGCTCGCGAGTACATCCGCGCGCCCAAAGCCGTCATTGATGAACGCGATCTGCACCTCAGTGTCTTCGCCCACCTGGTCCTCGGTGAGATCGACCGGCAGTCGATAGTTCAAGAAGTCCGCCTTCCACTCTGCGTGTTCCACCTGACCGTAGAGGTAGTCGACGCTCGCGGGTTCCGCGATGTCACCGCCGGGAACGAAGTTGCGGAATGCTGCAACGACCATCGCGACGGTCGTCGAGGGATCGTTCTCGTCGGGACCGCGGCCGAAGACGGCTACGAACTTGCCCTTGTCCCGTTCCGCAGGGTCGGTGGTGGGGTCGTGCTGCTCATCGAATGCGAGGTCCGCATCAAAGTCCACAAAGAGCACGCCGGAGCCAAACTCATTGTCTTCGTTCGTCGAGGGATCGTCTCCCTCGGGGTCGAGTGGCGTCGCACCGCCCGCGACCACAACGGTCGAATTCGCGAGGTCGCGGTTGATGCCCCGGACGAATGCGTAGGTGTATTGGAAGTCGTCGTCTGGCCCGTTCTCTTTGATGTAGACGGAGACATAGCCGACGCCATCATCGTTCGGGAACGGGCCCCAGACGTATTCTTTCGTATCGCTGTTGTAGACCGTCGGAGGCAGGTCCGTGACCGCCTCGAGCACGTCGATGACCCATCCGACGGTGCCGTTGATCCCGAGCACCACCGGAACGGAGCTCGCCGGGAAAAGCGCGAGATCTCCCACCGCGCGGGTCGACGCCTCGGCGGTCGCATGGGGAGCCTCGAGTGCCGCTCGACTCGGAAGGGCGGCCTTGTACGCGGCGAGGCGCACTTCGTCGTCGGTCGATTCGGAGCCACAGGCACTGAGCAGGGCACCGAGCATCATCAGGGACAGCATCTTTCTCATCGTTCGTCACTCCAGGTGAGGTTTGTCCATACGGACCCCGCGGCCTGGCCGGAGCGAAAAGAAAACCGCGAGAAAATTGTGGAGCGGCTCAAATCGTTGGAATTTCGAGGCAATGGAGCTCGTGTACGAAAACCTCGCACACCTCGGCCGCCTGCTCGGCGCGGGGATTGCGGCGCTCGTGTATCTCCACTGGCTCGAACGCAGGGTCAGCCGCTATCTGTCACACCGACTCGGCTGGAGCTCGGTCCTGTTCACCGGTTGGATCGGCGTGCCCCTCCACGAGCTGAGCCATCTCCTCACCGCGCGACTCTTCGGTCACCGCATCGTCGCCTATCAGCTCTTTGATCCGGACCCGGTGACGGGGACTTTGGGTTACGTTCGACACGCCTACTCGCGCCGGAACCTCTGGCAGCTCGCTGGCTCCTTCGTCATCGGCGTCGCGCCCCTTCTCGCAGGAACCACTGTGCTCCTGGGGCTGCTCGCGCTCTCGGTCCCCACGGAAGCGCTCACGGCGATTGTCGAGCGGGCGAGCGTCGCACCGAGCGCCTGGAGTGGCGCTTGGCTTCTCGGATGCGACCTCCTCGATGCAATCTGGGCGCACAAAACTCAGTGGTTTCCGCTCCAGCTCTACCTGGCGCTCTGTGTTGCCGCGCACCTCAGCCCGAGCGCCTCGGACCTGAAAAACGGTGCCCTCGGGGGTCTCCTGGTGGCGTTGCTCCTGATCGGCGCAACCCTCGCGATCTCCTTCGCCGAGGTCTCCCTCGCGTCCGTAGGGGCGCTCTATCTACCGCTGGCGGCGCTGGTGCTCGGCGTAACCTGCCTGCAGCTCACCTACGTCAGCGCGGTCGCGCTCCTCTATCGCGCCGGATGGGTGTAGCGACGAAGGGCGTCGCGAATGTCCGCGGGGAGGAATGGCTTGCGCACATAACCCTGTGCTCCTGCTTTGAGCGCCTCCCGGACCCGCGAGCGCTCGAGCGTTCCGCCGAGAACGACGAGCGATGCGCCGGGAACGACCCGCCGGAGCACGCGCAGCGCCGCGAGCGCATCCATTTGCGTACTCACGAGACTGAAGAACACCACGTCTGGGCGCGACTCATCGGCGACTCTTACGGCCCCAGCGCCATCTCGAACCATGCCCACCACCTCGTGGCGGAGATTCGTGAGCACGGTCGCGAGCTGTCGCGCCACACTTGGGTTTTCTTCGACGATGAGGACCCGCATCAGCCAGATCCTAGCAGATGCGCCCGCGCATGAAATCGTAACGCCGGAGCCTGCTTCGATACGGTGTTGGGAGCTCACATCTCACGATCGGAGAGTCCATGTCGGTCCCAGCCTTATTGATGAGCACAGCACTCCTCGGCGGTGGGGCTGCACCGCTCGACGGCTACGCCTCGGTCCTAAAACAAAACGTCGCAAAGGGACAGGTGGACTACGACGGAGTCGCGTCCATGCGAGACGAGCTCGACGCATTTCTGAAGTTCGTCGCCAGCGCGCGGGTTCCGCAGGAACGAAAAAAGGCGATGGCGTTTTATATCGACGCCTACAACGCGCTCGTGCTGCGCGCGGTCCTGGAGGCGGGGCAGCCGGAATCGGTGTTGAACGTGAAGAGCTTCTTCCAGGCCAAGACCCATACGGTCGCGGGCAAGACCGTGAGTCTCGACCAACTCGAGAAGCAACTCCTGAACCCTCTGGCCAAAGACCCGCGCACGCACATGGTTTTGGTCTGTGCTGCAAAGGGCTGCCCCATTTTGGATCCGCGTCCTTACACGGGCTCGAATCTGGAGCGTCGACTCGAAGACGCGACGGTGCGCTACCTGCGCTCGAACGCGGGGGCGCGGGTGAAAGGCACGACCCTCGGGCTCTCGAAGATTTTCGAGTGGTACGCCGCCGATTTCGGCGGCAAGGACGGCGCGGTCGCCTTCGTCCGCAAACGCCTCCACCCAAAAAAGCACGCGACGCTCGGAGACAATCCCAACGTCGCGTTCTTCGAATACGACTGGCGACTCAACTCGCGCTAGTCAGCACCCCTCCGCGGCGCTGCGCGCCTCGGGGGGCCCGGAGGCGCCCGTTTACCACGCGACTGCATTTGGCTGCGCCAAGATGCAGTTGCGTGAGGGCGATCAGAACATCGAGATGTACTTGTCCACCTCCCACGGATGTACCATGGCAATGTAGTCGTGCCATTCTTGGCGCTTGGATTCGATGAAGTGGCCGGCGACGTGCTCGCCGAGGGCTTCGCAGAGGTACTTGTCCTTTTCGAGAGCCACGACCGCTTCTCCGAGGTTGCCCGGGAGCTTTTCGATCTTGAGGCGCTTCCGCTCGCGATCGCTCATCGTGAACATGTCCTTCGCCACCGCCGGGGGTGACTCGAGCGAGTTCTCGACCCCGTCGAGCCCCGACTGCAGCATCGCCGCAAAAGCCAGGTAGGGGTTGCAAGAGGGATCCGGCATGCGGACCTCAATCCGGGTGCCCTCGCCGCGACGCGCCGGTACGCGGATCATCGGGCTTCGGTTCTTCTCCGACCAGGCGATGTTCGTCGGTGCCTCGTATCCAGGTACGAGACGCTTGAACGAGTTGACGGTCGGGTTCGTCACCGCGCAGATCGCCTTGGCGTGCTTGAGCACACCGGCAATGTAGGAGCGCGCGATCGCCGAGAGCTGATACTCTGCCGACTCGTCGTAGAACGCGTTCTTTTCACCCTTGTGTGACAGTGATTGGTGCGTGTGCATGCCTGACCCGTTCTCACCGAAGATCGGCTTGGGCATGAAGGTCGCGTGAAGATTGTAGTCGAGCGCGACGGTCTTCACGACGTGCTTGAATACCAGGATATTGTCCGCAGTGGTGAGGCCGTCCGCGTACTTGAAGTCGATTTCGTGCTGACCGGGGGCGACCTCGTGGTGCGCGGCCTCGACCTCGAAGCCCATCTTCTCGAGGGTGTTGACGATTTCGCGGCGCGCTTCTTCGCCCAGGTCCACCGGAGCGAGATCGAAGTAGGCGCCGCGGTCGTGGGTCACCGTCGAGGGGGTACCGTCCGGGTTGCGCTCAAACAGAAAGAACTCCGCTTCCGGGCCGAAGTTGCAGTCGTAGCCCATCCTCGAAGCGCGCTCGACGGCGCGGCGCAGGACATTGCGCGGGTCTCCCGCGAACGGGGTACCGTCCGGCAGGTAACAGTCACAGACCAGCAGGGCGACCTTTCCTTCGGCGCCTTCGTTCGGAAAAATGCGGAGCGAATTGAAGTCGGGCTTCAGCTCCATGTCCGACTCTTGGATCCGAACGAAGCCTTCGATCGAAGAGCCGTCGAACATGATCTCGCCGTCGACGGCCTTGTCGAATTGGCTGTCCGGAACCTCGACGTTTTTCACCACGCCGTGAATGTCGGAGAACACGAGACGGAGAAATCGGACGTTCTCGTCCTTCAGAATTTTGCGTACGTCGTCTGCGCTGTTGGCCATGTGGGTCCTCTTCAGGGGCCGATGCGGCCCCGGTTCGTGAGAGCCGAGACGGTACGCTCGTAGACGCAGTGGGTCAATCGAGTGCGCTCGAAAGAGTGTCACTCAGGCAAGATTTAACCTCAAGGGGGACCGATTTTGGCCCGAAAGCACCGATTTCACCCATGAAATCCCGCGGAAGCGCAGGAAAAAAATGCTGTGAGAATGCGTCGCACTTGCAAAACAGCCCGGGTCTCGCCGAGGATTCCAGGCTATCCTGGTCCCATGCGGTTGCGTCTCGTCCTCCTCGCGTCAGTGCTCACCGGCTGCGACCCATTTTTGAGCTCCGTCGACTCGATCGAGCCGAGCAACGAGACGGCCTTGTGTGGAGCGATCCCCGAGCTCTCATCCTTCGAGGCCACACTGACGAGCCCGGTTGACCCGAGCAGCGCGAGCGCGATGGTCACCTTCCAGTGGGCGATCGACGTCGAGAACCTCGAGCTCGAAATCCAACGCAGCGTCAATGGCGAGCGCTTTGACGACCACGCGACCTTCGATGCGGATGCACTGACAGGAGTAGACTCAGCACCGGCCGACAGTGAGGTGCGCTATCAGGCCTTCGCGTTTCTCCGCGGCTGTCCGGACGGCCCCGTCACACCCGTCATCACAGTCATCACCCCACCGCTCGTTCCCGAGGTTTCCGTGGCCTTTGACGAAGACGACCTTATTCTGAGCTGGCAAGACTATTCCACCGCAAACAGAGAGGTGACATTCAATGTCATTCGGAGGGAAGGAATGAGCGACGTGGCGCTCACGCCCACCCCGCTCCCTGGGACGACCCGCGAGCTGCGTGATCCTGACCTGCCCGATGGGACCGAATACACCTACGTCGTCACGGCCATTCAATCCGCGTCGCCGGGAATCTCGTCCTCCAGCACGGAGCTCTCCGTTGCGACGCGCCCCCCTGCCCCAACCAACGTGCAGCTTCTCGCGCAGCGAATCGATGGCGTGACGATCGGATGGGACACTCCGGCGACGGCGGCGAACGTTCAGGTTTGGCTGGAACCGGTCGCGGACCTACCCGCGGGACCGGTTCCTTTGCTCTTCGACCGACCGACTTCCACTTCAGAAACCACCGAGGCGTCTCAGCTCACCTTCGACCTCGCCCAGCTTCCCGCTGGCGAAGACGTGGCTTTCGAGATTCGGGCCCGCTCGAGCAGTGGAGCGCTCTCCGAGGCCGCGACCGCGACCGCACGCACCCTTCGGCCTCCCGAGCTCTCGAGCTCCGTGCCAGCGCCAACAATCGACGCCCTCGCTGCGAGCGAATGCACCGTGCGCCTCGAGAATTTCGTGGCTCTCGATCCACTCGCAGCGGTCGACGAGGTGGGCTCCGGGGTGCGCTCGCAAGCGAGCGGTCTCAGCCTGGCGTTGAGCTTCGAGGCCGGTGCGCCGGTCCTCGCAGGCCCCGTGGGCCTGTTCGACCTCCCAGACGAAAACGAGCTCGCTTTAGGCGGGCTCGTCGGGGTCGAGTTTGCGTATGGTGACGAGCTCACGGCGTTGAGCGTACCACTCGGCCTCGCGACCACCGATTACCGACGGCAGCTCGTCGGGACGGGCACGAACCCCGGGTTCGGCGCTGGAATGCAGCCCTTCACGCCCACGAGCAGTGACGGCTGCCGACGCTGCAACTCGGACCTGCCCGGCCAGGTCGTGGTGGGTGACGATCATGGCTGCGTGCTCGACCGAAACGGCGGAGTTTGGTGCTGGGGAGCTTCGAGCCAGCGAGGCAACCCGGTGAGCGCCGAGAGCTTCACTCGCGTCTGCCGCGATGCCAACTGCGACAGCTTCCTGGAAGACGTGCGCGCGATGGCCGCGGGGCGCGGGCACACGTGTGCGATCGCGCCAGAACCGACGAGCGGCGCGCAGGGCGCGGTGTTCTGCTGGGGGCGAAGCCAAGAGGGCGCACTCGGTGCCGGGGTCACTGACGCCGCGTTCGCGGTCCCGGTCCCCTTCAACACGACCACCATTTTTTCCGGGGCCACGCGAATCGCGAGCGGGGGCGAAACCGTGTGCGTGATCGACGATTCTGGCGACGTCTGGTGCTGGGGCGGAAACGACCGAGGACAGACCGGAACGGGCGACAGCTCGCAAACGGTCAGCTACCCCACGCGCGTGTGCGAACCGGGCGACACCGCCGCCACCAATCCGCCGTGTACGGGTGCGCCCGATGAAATCCTCGACGACGCCCGCTGGATCGGAGTGAGCGACACCTTCGCTTGTGCAGTCGCGAGCAACGGCACGGTCGAGGAGCGAATCTATTGTTGGGGAGATAACAGCGCGGGACAGCTTCAGTACGGCTCCGAGTCCGCCAACTTCCGCGACTTCGCTCGACCGATGTGTGGCTCCGCGAACGTTTCGCAGGGCGACTGCGACCCACAACCGGCGGACGTGATTCTCGGAAGCGGTGCCTACCGCATCGTGGACGTGGCACTGGGGAACGTTCACGGGTGCGCCGTAGTCGACACTGCGAGCACGCGAGGTGAGCTGTATTGCTGGGGATCGAACGGCGGCAGCCAGCTCGGCCGCAACGGACTCGGCAGTGGGCTGCCTCCCGACGCCGCGCTCTTCGCCCAAGGTCAGCTCTGGGCAGACGCCACGCTCGTGGAGGCCCACGGCACCGTTACCTGTGCGACGAGGGGCGAGCCGCCACAGGTCTATTGCTTTGGGAACATGCCGGAGCTCAACCTGGCAAACCA
>CAYXVF010000146.1:0-12681 GCA_964468125.1 uncultured Bdellovibrionales bacterium
CCACGCTCTCGATCGACAGCAACTCGGCCGGCTCGGTGAAGCTCACGAGAGCCATCGTGTTATCCAAAGGATCGCGCTGCCACCGCACGGAGTTGTTGGGCCGAATGGATAGATGTGATTCCACCACGCGGACGGTGCGGTTCTCACGTGGGATCACGAGCAAACGATGTTCGAGGAGCGTCGTTGGGGTCGCGAAGTGATATTCGGTGAGGTGCCGGATGAGGATCTGCTTCAAGACGTTCCTGCCCATCTCCTGAGGCGGGACGCAGGAACCTGTCCTGCAAGATAGACCTAGTGATGTTGCATCGAGTGTGATAGTGTACACGCTGGCGGCTGACTCCGACAGAGATTTTCTCTTCGCGCTATCGCGATTGGCCCTCTCTCTCGAAATTCATCTGGTACCCGAACGCGTGACTCTGACAGTCGCGACACGGAGAGAGCTCATGTTGATCCCGATTGTCCTGCCCCGGCTCCCCACACGCACGTTCACCGAGCTTCATGCGACGCCGACCGAAGAGCCTGGCGATGGACCCCGCGAGGCGTACGCCCTCTTGTACGCTCGGGATGCGTCAGCGGTGGCGTTGTTAGGAGCAGGACTCTCCCAGATGGGCACACCCTCTGTCGTGGCTCGAACCCCCCTCGACGCAATTCTCCAGCTGAGCCGTCTGGATATTCGATTCGGCGTCGTGTTCGTCTCTTTGCAGGGCGAGGACTTCGAGCCAGGGGAGTTTCTCACCTTCTTGGAGGAGCTCTATCCCCGCGTCGGCCGGGTCGTGATCGCGGCCCACGGATTCGGCGCTGGTACGACGGTATGGGCACAACCCGCCCCGGTCAGCTCCCAAACCTGGAGAGACAGCGACGGTGATTCCATGCGCTCGAATTGGCGGCTTCGATTCTCCGGATCTGTGAGCCAAGGTATCGACGCGACGTTGATCTAGCGATTCATCTCGACTGGAAAGGCAAGAGCAATGCACGAAATCAAACACGACCCGCAAGCGACTAAGGCGTACGCCGAAGCTCATGCAGCGCACTATACCGACAAAGATTTGAAGGAAGCGTGTCGTCGCTACGGAGTGCTCATCGCTGAGCATCCGAGTTCGAAAGAAGCGCAGTACTCGAGGTCGCAAATCGATAACATCGCCAAGAGTGTCGTGCCGGCCACTCTGATGCTGAACGAGTTGATGAGTATGATCGGAAAGCACCTCCCGGCCGTCCCCGCGCCGGTCGCAAGCGATGAGCCCTCGGCGAGCAACGGCGAGGCGAGTGGGCCCGGTGGCACTTGAGGGAGATCCGAAAATCAGGCCGAATCGTGATCGCGATGCTCCTCGGGTTGACGGTGGCCTTGGTAACCGCTGCCTCATTCGCTCGATACGGCGAGCCCCACGTTGTTAATGCCCCACGTTTTGATGCGGCTTGCGGGGCAGTCAGTGGGAATCCATTTGAATCGGCGGGTCTCGAATATCGATTTGCCACCGCGGACGACCGAAAAAACTTCGATATCTCGACGACTGCATCGAATCCCGTCATGGTGGCTGCGGTACGCGCAGATTCTCCTACGACGTTTGCTGGGCTGCAGGTCGGCGATGTGTTGATTTTGGTCAACTCGCGAGGTGTGGCGTCGGTTAACGACCTCAACGAGCTCTACGATCTCGGCCAGAAGACGTTGGTGTTGTACGACCGCCGAGGAACCATTCATATTACTGAGCTGCCGGCGTTTGAGTGTCCCCCGCAGAACCGTCCGCTCGTCGCGGCGTGCTGAGCGGTGCCGAGGCGTGTGACACGCGAAACCGCCCCAGGAGCTGAAGCGATCCATCTGGCAAGTGTCGGAGAGATTGCGCATTCTCGGCGGGTCCCGAGGCGGGACACGTGGAGGCTCAGTGATGTTACGCGACTACAAATCTCCCGTCGCCATGCTTGCTACGATGCTCCTTTTGGCCTTCAGCATTGGCGCGGCGGTGGGAGAGCCGTCGTTCATGCCTGACCTCGATCCGAACGTTCGCGCCTGGCCCGATCGTCTCGCGACCTTCGCCGTGCGTCATGACTCTCAGTCGCAAATACCTGACGTGTACTTGGTGGCCCATCGCACCATTACCCGTGCACCCATACGCCACATGCTTCGCTGGTGGGCACGAGAGGAGATCGACCGCTGTATCGGTGACGCTCGATCAGTCACGTTCGTGGTGGAGCAACGGGGCGGCCAGCTGCGAGTCGTCGATTTCGCGCAGCCCATCCCGGCTCGGATGCAACGCTGCATTGCGCGGGCGGTGGCCGCTATGAGCCCTTTCGCCGCAGGCTCGGGGCGCGACGGCGAGCGCTACGTCGAAACCCTCTCGTGGGGGCCCGATGCGCCTCCTGAACCACTCCACGTCGAGTACCGTTATCAGGAGGAGCCACCGATGCCCTTAACGCCTCGGATAGATCCGAGGCCGTTTCCGAATCTCGAGCGGGTGCAGGCCGCTGCTCACGGGCATGATGCCTCGGCCCCTCTTCGCTGATCCCTCTCCGTGTCGATTCGCGATACACCGAGCTCGAGGCCTGAGTGCCGAAACACCCGGGACACGAACGATGGCTAGGCGACGAGACGAGAGTGATCCAGTCCAGCTCGAGTGGTTGGAAGAGAAACACCAGAAGAATCTGGAGAAGCTCGGCGATGCGACGAGTGTGGACCACCAGATCTACGTGGCGGCCGAGGCCGCCAGTGAGTTTCTGCGCTCGACGGTGGAATGGGATCGAACCTTCGAGCTGATTCACGAATGGTTGGAACGCGCCCGTAAGCTTTTGTCCGCCCACACGCGCATCGAGAGCCTGGAGGCGTACGCCTACGCAGCGAAGGGGTGGGTTGCGAAGTCGGTGTTTTTCGACAAGCAGATAGGCACGCCCGAGAAGAAGAAGAAAAAATCGACGCGCGGCATGGCGACGGTCGAGGTCGCGCTCGAGCTGTGTGACTTGGCCAAGGCCCATCCGGACTCCTGGCAAATCGTGCGTGCGGCTGCGGACGCGATGGCGGAATTGATGTTGGGCCGTTTGCACTGTGGCTACCGGCTCGACTTCGACCCGTTCACGCGACTCCAGGAGATCGCAGCGTCACCATTTCAGTCCGCCTCGCCAGATGCTCACGTCGTTGAGGTCTACCTCGATATTCTCGCCGAGCGGATCAAGGATGCGCTACGCCGCGGCAAGAGCGATGCACGCGAGCAGTGGGAGGAGTTTCGGGCGCTGGTCAGCGGCGTGCAAAACGTCGAGCCCATCGCAGGGCCGTATTGCAAGGCGGTGACCGCCTTGATCGAAGTAAAAGCCTATCCGGACGCTGCATGGATCGATCGAGAAGTCGCGCTCACGACCGGCTGGTGGGCCTCGTGCGAGGGGTGGTTCGGCGTCCGCTCTAAGCTTTATCCGCACCTGGGGCGCCTGCTGGAGCGTGCGATCAAGGCCGCACCCGATAAAGCGACGCGGAAGCGATACGAGCGCCTCTACGACGAATACGTGGAGAGCCTGCCCGATTGGGAGTGAGAGAGCTCAGCAAGGTCACCCGCAATGCTGCAGTCTGGCTAATCCGCGTCAACCGCGGCCTGGCAGGCTACCGCGTCAAAGTCCTCGGGGTCGGGGGTGCACGCGACAAAGCGACCTTCGGCCTCGTCCTCGAAGTAGCTCTCTAAAGGATCATCACTCAGCAGGTGGTCCACGAAGCCGCGGAAGTTGATTCCGTCCGCTTCGATCTCGCTTCCGGCCCAGGACAAGGTGGCGGTGTCGGTCAGGAAGAGCTGGACCAGGTCCTCCGGCGGTACGTCTTCGATGCCCGGTACCGTCACACAGTGGCTGTCGTTGGTTTCCCGATAAAACGGGATGAAATAGGCCAGGTTATCCCCGCCGGCCGCGTCGTATTGCTGGCGAAGCAACTCAACGTCATCCCACCACAGACGGTAGATCGCCGTGCGGTCTTCGGCGACGTCCTCGTCGAGTCCGAGGCCTGCGCCGGTGAATTCGGTGATGTTCTCGCCGTCTCGGGTCCAGAAGCGCTCGTAGGAGTAGAGCGAATAGTTGTAGTCGAGTCGAAACAGCGTGGTCGCGAGTCGGTCGTTCGGGAACTCCTCGGAGAGCACCCGGCTGATCTCACCAAAGTCCATCGTGAGCCGCTCCGACTGCGGGGCACTCGCGAGCACGCTGTCGACATCCCAGGATTCGCGCACCTGGCTCTGGAGTTGCAGCGACCGAGACGTCGGCGCCTGACTCGGAAAGATCGGTCCGGAGTCGTTGAGGAGATAACCACGCTCGACCCCGCGCATGCCGCTGCGAATGAAGTAGAAGCTCGTCATCGCTCCGGCGCCACCGGCGCTGCACCCGCCGACAAACAGCTTTGGAACGGCGGAGAACATCTCGTTCAGCATCGCGGTCATCGCGAGGACGTTGGTGTGTCCTTGGTGATCAAACTCGACCGACGGAGCCACTCCGTTGGGGTCTTCGTAGGTGGTCGTGATCGCGCCGGCGTAGGTGTCCCCGGTGCAATAGGGGACAAAGACCTTGTTCCAATCGGCCATCGGCGTGACGCTCGGGTCACGGTTGAGCAGCGGGTAGACCTGGTTCACGTTGACCGCGAGGTCGGTCCCCCCGAGACTGAAGCGCGCGTGTGTGTTGGCGTAGTCGTCGGGAAGCGGCTCGCCGAGGTTCGTCGCGCCGCGCGCGCTGCCCCCGACGCAGCTTTCGAAATCCCAGCAGCCACCGCCGCCCATGAAGTAGATGACGACGTTCTTCGACGTCTCCGAGAACTCGACGTAGAAGGCCCAGGGACTGCCATCGCTGCAGGTAGCGCCCTCTGGCTCGTACTTGACCCACTCGCCAAATGACGGGGGCACAAACTCAGAGGTGTCCCCCTCGTTCATACCGGACTCGTCGACGTCATCGTCCGAGCACCCCGCGGCGACAACGAGGAGCCCCATACACAATCGAAACACTCTGTGTTGGCCCATGGCGCTCAGTCGAGCAGCCACGTGACCGGAAATCAAGCATGAGCGCGACTGCGTCCGCGACTGCGTCCGCGACTGCGTCCGCGAAGTATTCCGAACGCTTCTGTGGTGCTCCCCACGGTTGGCCTGGCTGTCCCGCTCCCCCTTTGCGGAGAAGGTCTTTCCGGGTCCGAAGATCGCCAACGTCTTTTCGAGGTGATTCCCGTTCCCATGCTCGACACTCGGATCCTCGCCTTCGAGACCACCTGGCCGAAGCTCTTCTGGCTCAATTAGAGGTGCCGGAGGCGTTGAGCGAGCGTGATGCCGCCGCGCGGCGCCGCGCGACTACGTGCGGTAGCGACTACGGCCCCTTCTTCCGCAGCCACTACCGCACCGACGCCGCCGTCGCCGCCCGCGCTGCCGAGAGGGCGGCACCTCACCCATGCCCGTTGCCGCCTCTCGTGCTCGAAAAAGAGAGCAGTTTGCGTGCCGCGCCGGTCTCGTCGAAAGATCAGGGGTTTAGGGGCACGGCTGGCGCAGAATGAGTCAGATCGGGTGCGCAAAACGCAGCACTTCAGAACCACGGGTGGAGTCGCTCCACTGTTCATCGCGTACTGAGACGGGACGTCGCCATTTCAGAAGCACACCGCTTCGTGGTAACGGTTGGCCCGACGATGAACAGAACCGGAAAGCATCTTTGGAGCATCTCCCTCCTTGCGGGGCTAGGCTGCAGCGCGTTTTCGGAGGCGCCGCCTAAAGCTGCGTCCCCGCAGGCTCAAGAGCCTAACGCGCCCCCGCCGGAGTGGACTCGGCGCGGAGTCTTCTTTGGTGAGCTCGATGGAGAGAAGGCTTGGTTCACCGTGGTCGATGCGCCCCTGAAGACCCGGCAGGGTTTGAACTGCGCAGGCACGTTTCGCGAGGTGATGTCGGACAGGGCGCGCGCAAAATACGCAAAGACACGCGCGATCGAGCAAAAGGCCGAGCGGGGCGGCCTGACCACGCGCTCTGCCGCGACCCTCACCGACGTGCTCGTCGAGGAGGTGGCGGGATACGTCCAGGTGCAGCCTCCGCGGGTCTTGGGGCTCTACCGCATCAAATCCTTCCGCAAGACAGAGACGCCCTCGACTCCTCCTATCCCCATCGCTTCGGTTTCTCGGGACGAGAGCCTCTTCATGGCGATCGAGCGCTGGCGTTACGTATGTCCGTCCGTCGGCAGTACGGAGAAGCTCCAACCGACCGATGACGCTGAAGGGCCCGTGGCCCATGACGGGGCGGGTCCCCGGCCGAACTGGGTCGCCGACGGCGATCGCTTCGTGCTTCGCAAACACGAGGACGCTGCCGCCCTTTTCGCCGTGTCGTCGGCACCGGTGGAAGACTGCCGGGTGCGCGAAGCGCTGTCCGAGTTGCGTAAGGCCGCCGGCCGCCGTCGTGTGGTCGACGAATACGTGCAGGCGGGAGGGGAGAGCCGGACGCTCGAGGCGCGCGTTCGCAAGTGGGAGTCGATGACCCTCTGGTTCGACGCGGGCAACACGGTCCTCTACGAGCTCTTCCGCGTGCGGGTGAACAGGCCCCTCGAGGGCGAGCCTCTCGCGCCCCCCGAGTACGACCGCGACACCGATGCGGTTCAGGACTGGCTCGAGAAGAACTGCGTCTCCCTGGTGCTCGGAGCGCGCGGGAATTGATGCGTCCTCGACGAACGACGCGAGAGGGGCGACGTACACGCTCGACGACCGATTTTTCGGCCGGGCGAGATTTTCCCGACTGCCCACTCCGCGAATTCGGCGCTTCTCGGCCGATCTGCCCTTGGCACGGGGCATGCTCTTCTAGCGGCGAACCTTCAATCGCAACTTCAAAGGAGCGCATCATGTCCACTGGTCTTTCCCCCAATCCCGAAGCGTGGCGTCGAGGTCAGAACTTTCTGCAGACCCTCTACGACCCGGAAACCTTCATCTATCCCGTCGATCAGCCGGCGTTCACCGGCGAGGACTGTTGGTGGCATTTCGTCGTTCCGTTCATCGAACCGGGGACGCTCGACGATGGCTTCGTGCGCGACGCGGTCACACGGGCCGCCGAGCGGGCGGTCGCTCGACTGGCCGAGGGGGAGCCGGCGCTGATGGTACGGGGGCTGCGGGTCGATCCGAGCTACGTCGAGTTTCTGAGTCACGGCCACTACGAGCACCGAAGGCGGGTTCGCGCGCGCCTCGGTGCTGCGATGGCAAAGGCCTACCGCCGCGCCACCGGTCGCAAATTGCACTGGGAACGGGCTTGGTCGGCCGCCCTGATGGAACCGGACGCCCTCGTGCGCGGTCTCACTCACCTCGACCTCCCGACGTCGCCGCCGATGACTCCGCCGATGGTCGGACAGAGCTACGACGAGTTCATGGAGCGATTGATGGCGTCGTGAGATCGGGCCTCGTCTGCGCCGCGTCGATTCGTTAGAATGCGACGCCCATGAGCTCTTTGTTCACCCATCGTGTTGCCACCGAAGAAGACGTGCCGGCGCTGATTGCGCTGATGAAGCGCGCCATCGAGGTCAACATGCGTGCGTTCCTCTCGCCGGAGGAGATCGAGGCGGCAAAGGAGACCATGGGCGTCGATCAAACCCTGACCGACGACGGCACCTACTTCATCATCGAGACGGTGGTGGACGGTGAAACCGTGGTGGTCGGCTGCGGCGGCTGGGGCAAGCGCCGGACTCTTTACGGCGGCAACCACACGCAAGGGCGGGACGACTCCTTCAGCGATCCGGCGACGGAGCCCGCGCGCATCCGCGCGATGTACACCCACCCGGACTGGACCCGACGAGGCATCGGAACGCTCTTGCTCGAGCTCGGTGAGAACGCGGCGCGCGAGGCAGGGTTTGCGACCATCGAGCTCGGCTCGACGATCCCCGGCGAGCCACTCTACCGAGCCCGCGGCTACGAGGAGGTCTCCCGCGTGACCCACATCGGCGCGAACGGTCTGCCAAACACCGTGATCAAAATGCGCAAGTCGCTCTAGGTCCCGCCGGCGTAACGTTCCTCCGTGTCAGTGGACGTCGGCACGCGGAATCGTTTGAATGTATGCTGTCGAACACACGCTGCGGACCCGAAGGCTCGCGAGGGGAGCACACGAGAGGGTCGTCCCCGAGCTGCAAACGCTTCAGCCGGGCCTGGCGTCGAATAGCGTCTGGTTGCCCGTGACTCTGGCGCTCCTGGCCGCGGGCTTTCATGCCGCCCTCGCGACCGTTCTCTTCTCTCTGGGTCGCGTGGGGATCGCGCGCTGGGATCTGCTCGGCGCACTCGTGTTGGTCCTCGGCGCCATCGCGATCGCCCGCGGGGCGCGACTCGCCGGTCTGTGGGCGGTCTTTGGTGCGACGGAGGTCCTCGTTGCGGGTTTGCTGGTCGTTCTGGGCCTCGAGAGCGGTTGGGGGACGTCCCTCGTCTCGGCGCTCGTGTTTCCTTACCTCTTCTTTCAGGAGTATCCACGGCACATGGCCGCGGCGATGGGCTTCGCGGTTCTCGTCGGGGGCGTCGCCGTCCTTCTTGCCGTGAGCACGGACCCTTCGGCGGGTCTCGAGGCGTCGACGCTGCGCGCGCTCCATGCGGGCAACGTCGCGGGAACGATCCTGTTGTTTGCGGCCACGGGGATCGTGATCGCCCGAAGCTCGGCCCGGCTTCGGCAACGGCTCAACCTCCTGCGCGAGAAGTTCCGCCAAGCGCAGAAACTCGGTCAGTACACCCTGGGGCGTCAGTTGGGCGAGGGCGCGATGGGCAAAGTCTATGCGGCCTCCCACGCCTTTCTCAAACGTCCCGCCGCCCTGAAGGTGATCAACAACAGCAACGTCACCGAGGAAATGCGTCGTCTCTTCGAGCAGGAGGTGGAAGCCACGGCAGGGCTCCGGTCACCTCACACGATCGAAGTTTACGACTTCGGTCAGAGCGAAGCGGGCGAGCTCTTCTACGTCATGGAGATGCTCGACGGCTTGAACCTCCAGGAGCTCGTCGATCAACACGGTCCGGTTTCCGCGCATCGAGCCGTCTACATTCTCGAGCAGATTAGCCACTCACTTTCCGAAGCGCATGCAAAAGGGATCGCTCATCGGGACATCAAACCCGCGAACATCTCCCTGTGCCGCTACGGCGAAGACTGCGACTTCGTGAAGGTCTTGGATTTTGGTCTCGCCTGGGATTTCACCAAGCGCGACCTCAGCGACACCTCCTCCGAGGTCGTGGGAACCCCCGCCTATGTGGCTCCCGAGCTCGCTCTCGCCAAAGCAGACTCGGACGGTCGGGCGGACATCTACTCGCTCGGCTGCGTGGCGTTTTGGCTGCTGACTGGAAACCGGGTGTTTCAGGCGGAGACTCCCATGCAAAACCTCGCGGCGCACGTGCACGCGAAGCCGAGCGCGCCTTCGGAGGTCTCCGAGCTGGAGATTCCCGCCGAGCTCGACGCGCTTGTCCTTCAGTGTCTCGAAAAAGACCCCGCGGCACGTCCTCGGAGTGCCGAAGCACTCCGGGATGCGCTTCGGGCGCTGCCGTTGCGGCGACGGTGGCAGCAGGAAGACGCGCGTGCCTGGTGGCAGATGCATCGACCGGAGAGCGGGGCGAGCACGGTCGGGCACCCGTGAGCCTGCTGGTTTCGCGGGTTGCCGTGCAGCCTCTCAGCCGAGGACGCGCTCCAGTGCTGAACGGAGCTGTCCGGGTTCGACTTCTTCCAAGGCGTAGCGCGCGCGGGTGTGCGACTTGTTGATCGTCAGCACCCGGCCGAGGTCGATGGGTGTGCCGATCACCACCGCATCGCAATCCACTCGATCGATCGTCTCCTGGAGCTCGGCGATCTGCGCATCGCCGTAGCCCATCGCCGGGAGGACCGTGTCGAGGTGCGGGTACTGCCGGTAGGTGTCCGCGATCGATCCCGCTGCGTCGCCTCCGGATTCACGGCGCTCACGTTCGCACGTACGGTATCGATCGCGTCCGAGCTCGCTGTTTCGACTTTGTTGATCACGACCACGTCTGCCATGCGCAGATTCGTTTCCCCCGGTTGGTAGCTGAGCTCGTGGCCGGGACGGTGCGGATCCACCAGCGTGATGTGCAGATCCGGTTTGATGAAGGGCAGGTCGTTGTTGCCTCCGTCCCAGAGGATCACGTCGGCCTCGTTCTGCGCGGCCTCGAGGATCTTCGCGTAATCCACCCCCGCGAACACGAGAGTGCCCGCTGCGATGTGGGGCTCGTATTCCTCGCGTTCTTCGATGGTGCAGCGATAGCGGTCGAGGTCGCTGAGCTCGGCGTAGCGCTGACAGACCTGTTCCGTGAGATCGCCGTAGGGCATCGGGTGGCGAATGGCTGCGACCTTCTTGCCCGCTTCGCGCAAGGTCCAAACGGGCTTCATCGTAAATGGGAACACCGTCCGGGTATTTCGGGACTGCGAGCTCGGTCGGGTAGCGGCGGCCGGCGATGTCCGGAATCTGAGCGGCGGTGAAGGCTACGACCTCGTAGGCCGCTGCTCCGTCCCGAAGAGATCCCCTTCGAGACCACGCGCGATGCACCGCCCCTCACGAGCGAAGGTGGGGTCGTGGGTCAGGAGCGTGCCCTCGACGCTCTGCGTTTCGGCATCGGGATTCGCAACGACGGCTACAACCTGTTTGCCGTGGGACCGCCAGGCGTCGGCAAACAAACCATGCTCCGTCAGTACTTGGGCGAGCGTGCGGCAAAGAGGACTACGCCGCACGATTGGTGTTACCTGTACAACTTCGACGATCCGGAGCGCCCCCACGCGGTCGCACTCCCCGCACGAGTCGGCTCGCAGCTGCGCGAAGAGCTGGACCAGGTGGTCGTGCAGCTCGCCGTCGCGATGCGTGCCATCTTTGACAGCGACGAGTACCGAAACCGACGGCAGCACCTAACCACGCGGCTCCAGGAGCGGCAGCAGCAGGCGGTAGCACCTGCTGCGGGTGGAGACCGATGCGGTAGACAATGCCGCTCAGTTCCTCGGCTCCGACGACGAAGACATCGGAGGTGCACTCCGGAAAGCGCTGCAGCGTGAGGTACCGCCCGACTCCACCTTCAAGCGCTACCGGGCGAACGTGCTCGTGGACCGAAGCGAGCTCACCGGGGCCCCGGTGGTCTTCGAGGACAACCCGACCCATGCCAATCTCGTCGGACGAGTCGAGCACGAAACTCAGTTCGGCGCGCTGATCACGGACTTCACGCTCATCCGCGCCGGCGCGCTGCACCGGGCGATCGGCGGCTATCTCGTTCTCGATGCGATCAAGGTGCTGCAGAACCCCTTCGCGTGGGAGAGCTTGAAGCGAACGCTCCGTGCGGGGGAGATCAAGATCGAGAGTCTGGGCCACAGCACGGGGCTTCTTTCCACCGTGTCCCTCGAGCCCGAGCCTATCCCGTTGGGCGACACAGAGGTCATCCTCTGCGGCGAACGGCGGCTCTACTACCTCCTTTCCGCGCTCGACCCGGATTTTCTCGAGCTCTTCAAAGTGCTCGTGGACTTCGACACGACCCTCGACCGTCGCCCGGGTGATCGATGAAGCGGCCCGCACGGCCGGCGATGGCGAGAAGATGTCGATGCAGATGAGAAGTGTGAGCACAACTTCGGCCATCCCACGCGCATCACTGCCCGCACGCGCCTCGGCAAAGGAGAGGTGCTCGACATCGAGCGCGAGGTCGACCTCGGCGGGCCGATTCACTCCAAGGGGGTGATGATCCTGAATGGTTATCTCGGCTCGCGCTTTGCGCGATCCATTCCCCTCTCGGTCTCCGCGACCCTCGTGTTCGAGCAGTCCTACGGCGGCGTCGACGGGGACAGCGCCGCATCTGCGCAGATCGCGGTCTCACCGGCGAACAGGGTGTCCTGATCCCTAGGACCAACGTGAAGAATCTCATGTTGCGCCATGATGTGGTGGACGCGGTGAAAGAAGGGCGTTTCCACGTGTACTCAGTGGGCCATGTTGATGAGGCGACGGCGCTCTTGAGCGGTATCGCAGCGGGTCAACGAGGGAGCGACGCCCCGGAAGAGCCCAAAGAGGAGCTTAGTAAAGTGAACGCGGAAGGGCCGGAATCGGGCGAAAACGCCCGTTCTTCCTTGTTTTTTCGCCACCGGCAGCGCATATGCGGGAGTGTTGAACACATCCCGCCAGACTCTTTTCTGTCTGCCGCCGCAGTCTGAAGTCCTGATCGCATGACCAAGTACGTTACTCTGGCCGTCGTCGCGGTGGGCTTCGTCGCGTTTTTGCTCCTGCTGCAGGACGAGCCCGAGCCCGGCCTCGATCCAGCCCGCGTTGCGCGGGCCTGCGCCGCATCGGGTGCCACAGGCCTCGAGGCGATCGGAGTGACGACCGACACCCTTCGCGAGGAGCACCGACGCTCCTACTCCATTCCGAGTCACCTGCGCCGAGGAGTCGTCGTCACCGACGTGGCGCCCGGGTCGATCGCGGAGGCGACCGGACTGAAGCCCGGCGACCTCCTCGTGTTGATCAATTCACGCGGCGTCGAAACCGTTCCGAGCCTCGAAGACCTCTACACCTTCGGTCGCGCGACCCCACTCGTCTTTCAGCGAGGGGAGAGCACGCATTACACCGAGATCCCCGGCTTTTCCTGCCCCGAGTCGACGGAGGCGCCCACCCCGGGGCTCTCGCTGGGCGACGCGTCAGACTGACCTCAAAGCAGCGTACGCTCCGGTCGTCCGGGCATCGTGTCGATGAGTGATCGGAGGTTTCTTCGAAGCAGCTGGAGGGAGCCCTGGTTTA
>CAYXVF010000147.1:0-3164 GCA_964468125.1 uncultured Bdellovibrionales bacterium
GGGCCTCGGCCTCAATCGCGTAGAGATCCTTGATGAGCTTGATCGGGAGCGCCGCTCGGTCGAAAATGTGCGGTGGGTCCGGATAGGAAATTCAACCGGCCCGTGCCGTCGCCCGAACGACCGCGATCGGGTCTTATGTCAACCTGGGCCCCTGTAGAGCTGCGTCTGCCGCCGTTAGGGTAGAGCCGTTTCAGCTCCGAACGAAAAGTCTGTAGTGCATCCATCGTGGGTGCCTCCTTCGCGGGGCACCATCGAACGGATCATCCGGCGCGACCAGACGGGGCAGCTAGAGGACTTACGGTAGAACTGGTTCCCGAAGTCCTCGACGGCCAGCGGGAAGCCTTTGCCAACGAGCTTGTTGCATTGCCTCTTCGCGTAGCCATGGTCGAGCGCTCGATATCTCTGCGTCCATGCGCTTTTGGCTGCGGATCGCTTTGGTCGCACCGATGAGGGTATCCGGAGCATTCCTGCACATGGCGTGGAACAGCGCAAAGTAGGCAGTGGAGACTGCTCGCCGTAGGTCGGCTTGTCGAGGTCGCCGTGAACCGCCAGCTTTGGCTAGCCGTCGGGCGGTTGGAACCAGATCAAGCGGCTTCAGGTGAGAGCTCCGCGCTGTCCGCCTTCGAGACCAACCTCACAAGCGGAAAACGGGGCTCGTCGTGCTCAAGCAAGTGCGGACGCAGGCAGCATGCGGACGAGGCCCGCGACCTTTGCCGGTTCTGGGCGAGCCTCAGAGTCGTAGACCACAACAATTCGTAGAACCGGGTCTCCGTCGAAGTCCGCATCCTCGTCGATCCGTAGTTGCTCAACTTTGAGCCTGGGAAACTCGGAGGCGATCGTCCTTCGGACAACACCTTCGAGTTCTGCTACTCGCTCGCTCATCACGGGTCGCTGTAACGAATCCCGTCGAGGTTGAAAGCCCCAAAGAAAAAAACCGCGGGATCCAGGCACTCTCGGGCGAAAAAAACGTTCATGAAAATGTTTGTTTTCATGAAAATCCTGTCAGCGTCCGCGGCTATGGCCAAGAGTACGGCTGAACTCGAAGGCACTCTCAAACTGCGAGATCTGACGCTGCGCAATTCCGATCCGCTTCGCGACTCGGTGCCAGCTCTTGACGACCCGCTCGAGCTCGGTCCGAAACTCCGTGGCCGCCTTTCGCCCCACATTGAACCGCTCGCGTAGCGACATAACGAGCTCCACGTCGCCGACACCCGTCGTGTCGTCGATCAGGAGCGCGTGAGCGCCCGAACCGTACGCAGCCGGTATGGGATTTAAATCGTAACATGGTGAAAGCTCCCAACCGTCGCCGCGCCAGAGGAACCCGTGGTTGCGGAGATGGTCGTCGGTGTTCGAGATCGCTACGTTGAAGGCCATCCGCTTCCAAAGCTCTGCCAGGTCGCGTTTTGGCTTCGTACCGTAGCGGCGAAGCGCTTCGTTGATCTCGAGGTAGCTGTGCGTGCCCATATCCTCGCCGCCAACCAACGTCATCGCCGAAACGAAAGGGATTCGCTGACGCTTCTCTCGGTCAAACCGCTCAACGATCAGGGTTGGCTTCTTCGCGACGCGTTCGAGGCGATTCTTGGTCACATTGAGGCCAACGTTCTTCGCGAGCGTTAGAGCCACATGTTCCCAGGCGTTGACGTCGTAGGGGTCGTCGGGTCGCGAGAACTTGGCAATGAATAGGCGCCCATCCGTACCGCGGACGGTCGCCTTCGGACGGGCACCGCCGACCGATGAACCCGGCGCGATCAGAAGCCGAAGATCCTCATCGCGATCCGTATCCTTCAGCACTCGCGTCGCGGCTCTAAGGAGCTTCGGCAGATCAACAAGCGGGGGCACACGACCGGCAGGCGTGGGCGGCGCGAGAAAGGGTCCATCTGCGCGACGGAACCGCAACGCGCCCTGCCGAGCTTCGTCGTCGACCATCAACAGGAAGTCTAGCTCGGACAGGCGGCGCCCCCGCGAACCCGCCCCGCTCTTGTTCGCGCGTTGCATGAGGTTTCGCCCCCACCGATCAGGTGCGGCGTCAGCGAACGCTCGGAAGGTCCCGTGCCCTGGCTGTGTGTGGAACGCTCCGGCTTGTAGTGGCAACTCCGGGTCTAGGCTGAATGCGAAGGACTGCGCCAGCCACTCGCTGGAGTACTCGAAGCTCATACGCTCGCGTCGACTCGTCGAGTGGTAGTACAGCGTGCCGACGCGGTGTGTCTCGCCACGCCAACCCGTGTGAACCTCGACCTGTTCGCTCATCGCGGCCGCCTTACCCTCTTCGGCAGCGATTCACGCTCGAGGTCCATGCCAAGCTCGTCTTCCTCCGGAGCGACGAGGCTCGCGAGCCTGCCCTCGAGGCCGAGTACGTGCAGCACAGCAGCGTAAAGGCCCATCGAGACGGTCGGATCCCCCTGTTCGATGCGGCGGACGGCCGACCGACTGGTGAGGGCCCGTTCGGCCAGGAGCTCCGCGGTCAGCCGCCGGCGGCGACGAGCAACTGAGATATCCTCTCCGAGCTGCTTCAGCGCTCTTAACACCGACAGCGGGAGAGTTTCTTGGAGGTTTTTGCGAGCCATTGATGAGTCTCTAACACAGATAATGACTCATACATAGGTCCCTATTTGCCGCCAGCAAAAGTTGCCGTGCACCAAAGAATCCCATTGATTCACAAAAAAAAAATTTTCATGAAACTTAAGCCTGAGACGGAATCAATGCGCCGTTCTCCTCGCCTTGCCGATAACCTAGAGTCGCCACTGAGATGCGAGCTGCGCTCGGGGATGTGCGCAACGTCGTCAACGTAGGGGAAGCCTCCGAGAATCCCGGTCCGGTTCATCACTTGCCCAACGCTTCGGGATAGAAAGCCGCTTGCAACAACGGCGCCGGTTGATGGCGATCAGTGTGCAGAGCTTACACCGTGTTCGAGCCTCAAAGACTTACACGCTTCGGGGATATTGAAGACGGCAACGTGCCCGGATGCATTCGTCCCCCCAAATGCCGACAACTGGCCGCAGACTGTGCCCGCAGCCGGCTCTTCGAGGAATACTGTCTTGGACCGATAGCGCGAAACACCTGCACTATCCTTGACCAACTCCTGAATCGTGGTGCCCTCTTTGCACACGATGCTCCCCTCCGAGCTGGCGTACCTGCCAGCAGCCTTCTTCTCGAACTCTCGCATC
>CAYXVF010000147.1:3264-4492 GCA_964468125.1 uncultured Bdellovibrionales bacterium
GAATGTGCTTGACTGCTCCAGAGCGCGCGTGCCCAACACGGTGAGAGGGGGACGCGATGTGGTCATCGCGTTCTCCCATGCTGCAGACGCGCGCGGTCGTGTTCGACCGCTTCTACGAGACGTGGGAGAAGTCGCTCCATCGCACCACGCGCATTCGGAGTGATTTGGCGCTGCCACGCCTCCACCGAGCGAGCCCACTTGAAACCGGTCTTCTTGAGGAGCGAGCGGGTTTCGTCGCTCGGCTTCTCATCGAAGTAGAAGCGAAGTCGGTTGTCGGCTTCTTCGAGTCGGAAGCCCTCGAAGACTCGCGGCTGCGCAGGCGCTCGAGCGTGCTCTTCCAGCAGCTCCTCGATGCGTTGCTTCGTTGTGCGGATCGTCGCGGACACGAGTGACGTGTCGTAGGGCTGTTTGAGCCACGGGTAGTCCTGGAGGCGTCCGATCGCGCGCGCGAGTTCGCGCTCCGGGACGCCCGTTTCCGCAGCGATAGCCTTCCAGGTCGCAACGTCGAGCAACCGCTCGCCACACTTCCTCGCGGCTTTGCGGTAGAGCGCGTTCACGCGTTTTGCCCGTTCACGCTCGAGCTCGAGCGCAGCGACCTTCTCTCGGAGCTTCACGACCGCAGCGGGATCATCCCCTCGAATAGCCGGGTTTCGCTCCGCGCGATCCGCGCGCCGTTGGAGCTCCTCCGCTTCCTGCAATGCCTCGAAGCGTTTGCGCTCGGCATTGTGGATCTTCTGTTGGTCGCGACGCGCCCGGCGCTCGCTGTGGTGGCCAACGAGGATCGGTTGCCCCATCGGGATTCGGCCGGCGATGTCCCCGGAGCGCGCGGCGTGTGCCCGCGCCTCGGCACGCTTCTTCTGCGCCCTCTCGCGGAGCCTCTCGACGCGCTGCTCCCGTCGGCTTTCGTACTCTGACACCGCAAGGGGATCGGGTTCGTCCAACCCCTTTGCCTCAGGCTTAGATGAGTGCTCAAAGAGCCCGATTTGCCGCCCATCCTCAGTCATCACCCCCCCCTTTGCCGGGAGCCCGGCAACTGTGTGTTTGTCTATTTTAGTTGTTGTTTTATACAGTTCACCGGTCGAGGTGGCGAGGGCAAATCCGCTTGTGGCGAGAGTTCAATCAGGGGTGCTGAGGCTCGGTCGCACTGGCTGTGTCTGGATAGGTGCGACGCTGGAGGTACGCGAGCGCGGGAAGTGTGTTAGGGTGCTGTGCATGTTCGACATCAGCG
>CAYXVF010000147.1:4592-12425 GCA_964468125.1 uncultured Bdellovibrionales bacterium
GACATCAGCGTTCTCTCTCCCGGGGCTCTTCCCCACTGGCTACCCCGCGGCCGCTCGGCAACCAGCGTCGCGAAGTGGTCCGGCAAGGCCGCTTTCGTACGAGCTAAGGCGTCAGATACTTTGTCGTGGCTCATGAGATGGCTCCTCCTTTCGTTCTAAGGACGTATTCGCGTGCGGAGATCTGACACCTCACGAACCGAAGCCGTGCGACCAGCCGCCACCACGCGAAAGACTGAATTCTTGGACCTGCGTCAACGCCCGCTCGGTGCGAGGAATGAAAACGGCGTCGCCAGCGATGATCGTCTCGATGCCCGCTGTTTGGCAGATCAGCGTAGCGTTCGCATTCACCGGCCGATTCTTCAGGAGAGACTCTTCGTCTATCCAGAGATCCCCAAGCGGCAAACGAACGAGCTCAACTCGCTCGCAGTCGATCAGGCGCCGCAGTTCGGCGAGTTCCGGCTCTAAGCCGGTGTCTTCGTAGAGTGTCGCTCTTGCACGAATAGCCCGAGGAGGCGCGTCGAACTGCAGCAGCAACGCATCCGTTTCCGTCTTCCGATCCATGTCTGCTGTCTACATTCGCAACTCTCGTTCTCCTAGAAGAATCGCAAGCTAGCATCGCAGAGAGCCGCAGCGGCCCCGGATACCGACACCAGTCGTGTCACCCGGTGTGTCCGAAACCACGGTGCTCTGTGCGCCTCAAAACGGAAGAGTTGTCTAAGTCTACCTGGGCGAATACTCGCGGGGAGAGTATGAAGCCGCCGTCGCGCGTCTGTTGCCCCGCGTTCTGTCCCGGGGACCGTTCTTTAGCGGTGTCTGAAGCCAATCGTACGCGGCTGCGCGCGACCCGAACCAGCGGATCGGCCGCGCCTGCCACATCGCGACGGTGGCGACACCCAGCAGGACAATCGGGCGGTGCGACACGACTGCAATGCTTTCGATCGACTCTGGGTGCGCTCGAGCGAACGCGGCATGCTCGAGAAGGCACTCCCGCGAGTATCTCTCCAGATCGGTCAAGTCGTGGAGCATCTTCATGGCTCCACCCTCGTGTTCGGTGTACTGAAGAAACGCGTCGAGGTAGGCCCGAATAAGCTGCGTGGAGCTCTTGTCAAAGATGCCAGCCCACAAGAACTCCACGATGTCGTGTTGCTCGACCAGCATCTCGATAGATGCACTCGTGTCGTTGAAGAGAATACCCCGCGGGGTCTTTGCCGTGGTCACCATACTCAATCACTGCAGCGAAACGACAAACCAACTGCAATGATCAGAGTCTAGAACTGTTGCGTTTTTTTGTAAACAACGGTTTTAATTAGACACCGTGCAACAGCACTGCCTACGTCCGGAGGAACTGTTTGCACCAGCAGTACTTCGGGAGGGTGTGGGGAAACGTGTGTGCCGCAATCGTCGCCGGACGTTGGCGCCCCACTGTGCGGTGCATTACCTTGCGGCCCATAATCAGAGTGCCTCGCAGGATACTATGGATACGCGCGCAATACTCGACTCCGACGAGTTGGTCGCCGGGCGATACCGGGTCGTCCGCCAACTGGGTATGGGCGGGATGGGCCGAGTTTTCGAGGCGGATGATGAAGGCGGCGTGAAGCGCAAGGTGGCGCTCAAGATGCTCCGTCCGTCGCAGCTAAATGCGCCAGAACTCGATGATGAGTCACGCATGTACCGGCTCCGCCGGTTTCTCAACGAAGCGAGTGCTGCAGCCCGGGTCGCCTCACCCCACGTCGTGACCATCTACGACGTTGTCGATCACAACGGCTACTACTTCATCGTGCAGGAATTCATTCCAGGCTCGCTCTCGCTGCAAGACGCGATGTGGCAGGCCTACCAAGACGGCGAGTGGTTGGACGAGATCACGGTCTGCGAGCACTTGCACCAGGCGGCCCTTGGTCTAAAAGCTGCGCATGCCGTCGGCGTGGTCCATCGCGACATCAAGCCCGCCAACATGCTGCTCTCACGGGGCTCCGACGACATCGAGCGCTTGAGCCTCATCGACTTCGGTATTGCGGTGATTGAGAACAGCGAACGACTGACGCTCACAGGACATCGCACCATCCTTGGAACGCCGGGCTACATAGCGCCAGAAGTCATTCTCGGGGAGGGAGTCCCAGCGGCGAAAGACGACCCTGGGGCGCCGGACCATCGAGTCGACTTCTTCAGTCTTGGTGTGAGTATCTACTTTGCACTGACCTACCAGCTTCCTTTCGCCCGCTACGAGACAGCGGAAGACATGGCGCACGCGCTGAGTGCCCCCCCGCCCTCGCCGGAGGACCTGCGCCCGGGTATCAGTGAACATTGGGAGGTCGTGCTCCATAAGCTCTTCGCGCCGTACCGGGATTTGAGGTACGAGAACGCCCAGCAACTCGTTCGCGACACCAAGCTCCTTCAGACTTTGCTAGAAAACGAGGAGCATCCGGAAACTGAGCCACCGCTGCCGCCGCGGTTCGGAAGCGAAAACAGCGACGCTCCTTCGCGGCCAGCTGGCGCTGAATCGCTCAGCGATCGCGCCTTAGCACGCGCCCGAACGCTGGAGGCCATCGCGACCACGTTCAAGCGACAGGAGCAAGAGCCACGACCAACGCTTACCGAGGCCACGTCTCACGGGAGCCACACTCCCAGGAAGCGTCGAAGCCCCAGGAGGCAACAGGAGGCCGCATTCGAGGCGCTCCCGCAGTCTCTCACGCCGGACTCGAATCCGGCTACACCGCCTGAGGTGCAGACGATTGTCCAACGGTCCGTTCTCGGACCGCATATGCTCAATCCGAACATCGCGCACAGCGCCGTTTGTACGATGCCCTACAAACTCGTCACGGATGGCGTGCACTTGGAAGTGATTCATGGTCGAGTAGATCTCGACTTTGCACACTCCTATGCGGCCGCGACCGAGGCCAGTTTCGCCGCGTCCACCAAGAAGCTGCAGGTTTTTTCGGATTGGAGCCACGTAACCGGCTACTCGTCCGAAGCTCGCTCGTTCTTGACCTCATGGGGTCTGGGCGTCCGACAGAAGTACGAGGTCGCGCATCTCCTTGTCACACTTCCCTTTGTCGCGATGGGCCTGTCCGTCGCAAATCTCGCGGTGAAGTTCTTCTACATTCACAAGACACCCGAGACCTTTCGCGAGTCCTTTGCTCAGACACTAGGCCGTTAATTGGTTCCGTCCCCTCTTCTCGGGGTTTCTACGGCGCTCTAGCAGCAACTGCCGCAGCTCTGGCCGCGACGACGCCGCAGCCACGACGCTTCGCATTCTTACCTGTTGCATTTTTGTTGGTTTTGTATACAACTGATGACAATATCAGGAGGTAGACATGCAAGACGTGACCCCCCGTCCTGGGCGCAGGAGAAAGACCGGGGTTCTGCTCCTAGACGAGTTAGACAAGATGCGGGCAGCGCTAAGATCGTTGGAATCGAACCTCGAAGCACTCGAAGGAATTGTCCAGTACCATAGCGATGCGTGCCATCCGTCCGTGCTCAACAGCGCCCTGCGCTTGTCAGCGAGCGCGCAGAATGTCGCCACGGCATTCCGTAGCTTGCACGAGGGCCTGGCACTGATGCGGGAGCTACCGGCGGAGCACCGCCGGCGGCTGCGGGAGACGGCATAATGGAGGTGCGAACTACCCCATCGGTGCAGACGCCACTGATCGATTCTTACCTGACTGATGCTCGCGTCTACGAGTCGACCACCGGGGTGCTTCATGCACGGTACGCGGGTGGCGGTGTGCAATTCGAGAAGATCGTAGGAGAAATCGACGCAACGCTTGGCCGCTCCTATCTCGAATCCCTCGAGTTCGCGATGGCTCGCGCAGAGCGGATCTGTATTGTGTCGGACTGGTCAGAAGTCACGCGCTACTCGAGTGAGACGCGCAGCGAGTTGACCTCATGGGCGCGAGGTCGCATTGCGGCCTTCGAGCAGGCACACATCTACACGACGCGTACGCTCGTCGCGATGGGCCTTAGCGTCGCGCGGCTTGCTGTCCCCTTCATCGAGTGCCACACGCAACTCACATCTTTCGAGGCGGCGCTTGCTAGCGCTGCCATGCGTGCCCGCAGCGCCGGCAACTGAAACGCCAGCCGACGTCAGGTCAATGCCTGAGCAACGCTCCGTGTCTCGAAAGAGCCTCCTCTTCGTACAAGGCCAAGACGCCGCGGGCGACGCACACGGCTGCATGCGACGATGCACTTTTCATTCGGGCGTCTTGTGCAAGCGCCCGAGCTACAATGCGCTCGGCGTCGGTCAGCCTCTCAAGGAGCTCAACTGTCCCGAGGTTCGCAATGCGGGCGGCCTCAACGGGGAATCGTCGTCGCTTCAGTGCCATGATCGCGCCATCGAGCGTCGCATCGCCTCGGACTCAAGGCGACGGAGCCTCTCGGCAGCCGCGGTTCGCCGCTGCCGGTCCTCTGCGCTGCGGGTCTCCTCGTAGCGCAGACGCATCGCGTGGTAGTCCGCTTCGGCCGCCCCCAGAGCGTCCACAAAAAGTTGGTGTCGACAGTTGGTAGAGCGGGTCATCCAGGGGATCAGCCATGCGCGTAGTATGCCCTGAACGACCTTGTGCGACCTGTCGCCGGGCTTCTGCGGGTCGAGATCACCGCTCCTGGGCGATGGCATGTACTTGATGCTGCTGCGCCACGACTCGGTTACGCCCCAACGCCTTGGCCTCGTACAGGCACTGGTCGGCGCGCTCGATCATGCGTTCAAGACTGAACTTCTGCCCGTGCTCGAGAGCGTGGACACCGAACGAAGAGGTTACCGGTATCTGCACACCCTCGTAGCTGAAGCTGTGGCTCGCGATCGATTCACGTAGCTTCTCGGCCACCCGCTGCGCCGTTTCGGCGTCCTGCGCGGGCAACATGACCGCGAATTCCTCACCACCCCACCGTGCGAACTGGTCGTAGTCACGGATCTGATGAGAGACGAGCGAAGCAAGCTCCCGCAGCACGTAGTCGCCGGCAAGATGACCGTAGGTGTCGTTGATCTTCTTAAAATGATCGATGTCGAACAGAATCAACGAGCATTCACTTTGCGTTCGCGCCGCACGATTCAGGAGGGGTCGTGCCACCTCTTGGAAGTGCCCCTTCGTCATCGCCTGCGTGAGCGCGTCCCGCGTGCCGGCGTTGCGAAGCCCCTGGTGATAGGCCTTCTCATGCACGTTCTCGTGGAGGTAGCGCAGCACGGTTTCACCCGCCCGTACGACATCGCCCTCCCGCAAGGTGCGAAACTCACCAGGCGCGAGCCGCTCGTCGTTGACGAATGTCCCGTTGCGCGACCCGAGGTCCTGCAGAACGTACTGATCGCCCTGGCGATCAATCTTACAGTGTTCGCGCGACACGCCTTGTCCGCCGAGCTGCATCCCTGCCTCGGTCGCTCGGCCGATGGTCACGGACGACTGTTCGATTGCAAACGCGTGGCCTTGCTGGTGCGCTTCGCCGGCGATCTGCACCAGTACCGCTGGGCCCGAATTGCGCGGGGCACGGTATTCAAACGCTGGCGTCGCGGTGTTTTCCAGCATCGGTTATCGCGGAGCTGGGAAGATCACTGACGTCACGTCGTCCGTCTGCGCTCGAAGCAAGCAGAGGCTGGCTTCATGCAGCATCTGGTCGACGCTGACGTTGTCGTCGCCGCGGCGCAAAGGGCGGATCCCGAAGTGGATTCGAAACCCATGAGCCTTCTCAATCGACGCCGCGAGTCGATGCACGGTGTCCGTCGCGGTGCTTCCCCGTTGGTCGGGCAGCAGCAAGGCGAAACGACGCAGATCGATCCGTGCGACAGACTCCCAAGTATCGAGATGTCCCTTTGCGACCTCAGCAACACCGCGGAGCACGGAATAGTACGCGTCGCTCCCGTGCGTCGTCTGAAACTCCTCGACCCCCGCGAGCTCGAAGACAACGAGCGTCAAGGGTTCACCGGTATCCTTCGAGCGCGTGAGCTCCAGCTCGGCGTTCTTGACCAAATACTCGCGCGGATGTGCGCCGCTCAGGTAGTCCGTCACGAACAGGTCGTAGAGCTCTTGCCTGTACTTCGCGTTAACGTCTTCACCCTCGAGAAATCGCAGGACCGTCGCGTCGATTCGGATCAGATCTCCATCTCGAAGAACGCGCTCGTTGTCCACGCGCTCGCCATTCACGAAGGTTCCATTGCGACCGAGGCTCGTTAGCACCACCTGCGCACCGTCCACACTTCTCGCGAGTCTCGCGTGCACGCGCGACACCCGGTCCGAGTCGAGAGGGACGGCGACCGCGCCGCTACGACCGATCGAGATCTGTTCTCCCTTCTCCAGATGGAATTTTCGTCCATCGTGGAGGCCGACACAGATGACGAGGCATGCATCACCTGGCATGAGTCGAGAGAAGGTGTCGCCGTATTGTTGAAACGCTGTCATGAGACCTCCGTAACCAGGCGCTGTATCTGTCTGCTATGTTCAACAGTTGTAGACACTGAGGCTGGCGTACCGCAAGAGGAATCGTCGGCCCACTGCACTACTGTTGTCTACATGTTCAACGACATTCGTGATCCTCAGATGTCGCTCTTTGTTTCTCGCGTCGCACCGGAACGGCGCGGAGAATGGCGCACTGGGCCCATTGCTCGACCTGATGCGCACCGCTACGTCCACCTCATTCGAGCGAACGACGACCCGGAGCGTTCGACGCGCGAGGCCCGGAAGTCGCGCGGGGTAGACTCGAACAAGCGCTGGCGCGAACTCCTTCGGCCGAACAGCGTCGACGAATGGCGGCACGCCATCGTCGCACACCTGCAAGATGGTGTTCCGCGAACCTTCAATCAGCTCTGCGTCGAGCTCGGGGACATTACCGCGGACATCGCGTTCGAGAAGGGGCCTGATCGGGCGCTCTGGGACCTCGTCGAGGAAGGAATCCTCGAGCATACGCTCAGAGCACCCATTCGCTTCCGATTGGCTCAGAATGGCGATGAGAGGGCTCCATGATCCCTCGCGCTCTCACAGGCATCGTCACACCCAGAATGGGCAGCATTGCACTCGTCGCTCTGGCGCTGGTCGCATGCAGTCGAATCCCGGCGCCCTCGACCCCCGCACATTCGACCGGAACGAAGACTGGATCACAGTCTCTCTTCACCACGCTCCCGGCCTGCAGCACTCCGGTGCTCGAGAACCCGCGCTATACCGTTTGCATGCGGCACTCAGGTCAGATCGCACAGTGGACCGCGTACCGGATCGATCTCTCAATGCTAAAGGGGGCTACGGAAAGGACGGAGGATTTTCGGGAGGACCCGCGGGTCCCATTGCGAAACCGAGCCGAGCTGGACGACTATCGTGGTTCAGGCTACGACCGCGGTCATCTCGCACCCGCCGCACTCTTCCGCGGCAGCCCGCGCGCCATGTCAGCCAGTTTTCTCCTGACCAACGTGGTCCCGCAGGCGCCTGGACTCAATCGAGGTGCATGGCGCGAGTTGGAAGCTGCCGTTCGCCGCGTCGCCTGGAGAAGCGAAGCGGTCTGGGTCTTCACGGGAACCCATGGCCGTCGTGACCGCATCGGGGACGGCGTCATCGTTCCCTCTCACCTGTGGAAGGCGGTTCTCCTGGAGGACCAGCACGGGTTTCGCGGTGCAGCCGCGATCGCGGAGAACACTGACAGTAGCGCCGTGCGCTACGTGGGGATCGACGACGTCGAAGCGCTCACAGGCCTGGACTTCTTCGCGCTGCTACCCGACGAGGTCGAAGCGCGCGTGGAAGCGATGCGGGACGAGCTCGAAAGACCCGCGCCGGAGAGCCGAACCGCCTCGGGCCATTCACCCAGGGCGCAACAGCACAGACAGCTGCTGCATTTCCGGCTTGTACTCGAATCTCAACCATTGTAGAC
>CAYXVF010000148.1:0-12414 GCA_964468125.1 uncultured Bdellovibrionales bacterium
CTCCGACGAACCCAATTCGGGTTCGCGAACATGGGCCACTTGCGTGCCCAGCTCGAGATGAGGGGTGAATCATGAGCTCAGCCGTTGCCATTCAGGAGACCAAGCGCCGACCCATTCGTTTTGGCCGTCTGCTGTCGAGCCAGCCGAAGCTGATCGACGTCGAAATCACGCCGGCACCGTCCCGCCGGAACACGACCGCCCAGGTGCGCGACGAACACCTCGTCGAGCGGCTCCTGAGCGCGGCTTTGCAACAGGTGGACCTCGCCGAGCGGCGCCTCGACGGTCGCAAGTGCACGCGCGTGAGCGTGCGACACTCCCAGATCGAAATCCTCCGCGACGCGGTCCTCGAGTCGCGCCAGCGTCTCGCCAAAGACAGCGAAGCCCGCGAGCTCCTGAACGAAGGCCTCGACCTGGCTGAAGCGGCCACCGACTTGTCACTGCCTTACCGGAATCAGGAGCAAGCGCTCGAGGCGCTCTCCCTCGGTGCACGCCGGGCCGTCGACATCCTGCGCAGTTGAGCCAGACAGGCGCCCCCCAGGGGGCTTGACCTGGATCAAGCAAATGCGAACGGTTCGCAAGTTCATCTTGCGTCCGCACTTTCCGGCTGCTACTCCTCTCCCGACGAGATTAATAATGATTCTCAATTGCGGCCGACGGCGGCCGCTCGGGAGAGAACATGCGGAGAGAGCTTCTAATCCTGGCCGCCCTTAGCACGATCGGCGCAATCGCCGGGTGCGGCGACGAATCAGAAACACCGACCCCCGAACCCGGTGGCGGGACCAGCACGCCGCTCACCACGTACACGTTTGAAAGCCGCTTTTCGCCCGGCGAGAGCAGCGTGGCCTACAGCGGCCAAACCGCGCGCCACATTCACATCGAGGACCTGAAGGCGTACATCGGCCGATGGACCGACACGACGTTTCAGAGCGCGAACGCGGGCGACGTGGTGGGCGCCCTGCGCTACTTCACCGACTTCAAGAACCAGGGGGGCTCGACCAGCGACGCCATTGACCTCGCAAACGGCGGTATGACCGCGGCTCAGTCGCAGTTTGGTGAGATCGGTAGCCTCACGAGCCTCGAAGAAAAAATGCCCGACGTCGACGCCGGTTTTGATCTTCCGGTGATCGGTTGGGAGACGGACGCCGACAGCCCGAGCCAGGTGCTCTCGGATATGCTCGAAGCTCTCGAGGCGCTCGTGCTCCAGCGTGTTGGAGGCAACCTGCCGACCGATCCCTCGGGCAGCGTGATCGCGAAGCCTTTTGTCAGCGCCGACGGCGTCGATTACCAGCAGCTGCTGCAGAAATACCTCACCGGCGCCATCGCGTACTCGCAGGGCGCCGATGATTACCTCGACGACGACATCGATGGAAAAGGGCTGCTCTCCGACAACACCGCCGCGGTGGAGGGCCAACCGTATACGGCGCTCGAGCACCAGTGGGACGAGGGCTTCGGCTACTTCGGAGCGGCGCGCAACTTCGGCGACTACACCGACGAAGAGGTTGCGGAGAAGGGTGGTCGGGCCGACTGGCAGCGCTTTCACGATACGAACGGCGACGGACTCATCGATTTCCGCTCCGAGTTCAATTTCGGCCACGCCACCAACGCCTCAAAACGAGACCTCGGATCGAACGCGGCGATCGACCTGAGTGGGGATGCCTTTGAGGCCTTCATCGCGGGACGCAAGCTCATCGCCGAGGCGGAAGGTGCGCTGAGTGCCGCGGAGCTCGATGCACTTCGAGCCTATCGGGATACGGCCGTTGCGGCATGGGAGCAGGCGATCGCGGCGACCGTGGTGCACTACATCAACGACACGCTCGCTGACATGGCGGCGTTCGGCACGAGCGACTACAGCTTCCTCGACCACGCCAAGCACTGGTCCGAGCTGAAGGGCTTCGCCCTGGCGCTCCAGTTCAATCGGAACCACAGCATCATCACGCGTGCAGAGCTCCAGTCTCTGCACGATTTCATCGGGACTGCCCCGGTGCTCCCGACCGCGGAGGCGTCGACCATCAGTGACTACGCCGACGCGCTCCGGAGCGCGCGCTCCGAGCTGTTCGACATTTATGGCTTCGATTCCTCGAACCTCGGTGACGCCGACGGCAACGGTGGATGGTGATGTTCGTAAAGCAGAGCTTTTTGCCCCTCTCGATTCTCTCCCTTGTTGCGTGCACGAGCGACGGCGGCGGATCCGTCGAGCCAGACGATGGATTCGACCGCCGTGCGCTCGTCGCGAGCGTGGGAGAGCACGTGATCGTGCCGACCTACGAGCAGGCGGCAATTGAGGCCGAGGCCCTCGACTCTGCGGTTTCTTCCCATCTCGCGGCGGTCCGAGGCGGCGGGGACGCGGCGGGGACCCTCGCCCTCGCGCGCCAGTCCTACAGCGCTGCGTTCGTACGCTGGCAGTGGGTCGAGGTCATGCAGCTCGGTCCCGCCGGGCGCCCGAGCGTCTTCGAGGGGGGGCAGGGGCTTCGTGACGCGGTGTACTCCTGGCCCACCGCCAACGCCTGCCGCGTCGACCAGATCGTCTACTCTCAGGACTACGCCGCGAGCGACTTCTTCGACCGCGAGTTGGTCAACGCCTTCGGGTTCGACGCGCTGGAGTACCTGCTTTACGCGACGGGAACGGAAAACGCGTGCGCCCTGTCCGTGCCGCTCAACAGCGACGGGCAATGGGCGAGCTTGAGCGCCACGGATATCGAGCTCCGCCGCGCCGAGTACGCCGCTCGTCTCGCTGAGCGCATCGCGGGCCAAGCGCGTTCCCTCTACGACCGATGGCGCGCGGACGGCGGCAACTTCCTCGCGAATCTGCAGCGGGCCGGCGAGAGCGGGTCGATCTATGGCTCGGCGCAGGAGGCGATCGATCAGCTCTTCGCCGCGATGTTCTACGTTGAACGCGAGGTGAAAGACCTGAAGCTCGCCGCTCCTTTGGGAGTCAGCGGTGCGTGCACGTCGAGCACCACCTGTCCCGACCTCGTCGAAGCCCCCCACGCCGATCTGGCACTCGACGCGGTCAGAGCCAACGTGGCCGCATTCGAAGCGCTCTTCCTCGGCCAGCTCGAGGGCGACAGTGAGGAGCGCGTTGGCTTTGACGATTTCCTCGCGACCCTGGGTGCGGATGCGCTGCGCGGTCAGATGGTGACGGATATCGCCGAGGCACGCGCCGCCTTGGACGGCGTTTCGGTCCCGATGACCGAGGCGCTGAGCGGCAGCACCGCGCAGGTGCTCTCCGGCTACGAGGCGCTCCGGGATGTGACGACGGCCCTCAAGAGTCAGTTCGTCAGCGTCTTGAGCCTTCGCGTGCCCAATGAGGGCGCCGCGGACAATGACTGATGTAGTGGTCGGAGTGAGCCCACCTCGCGTTCGTGTGGGGTGGAGTGCACTCAGTACGGCTGCGTTTGCGCCGACGCCGATCGCTGGACTCGCTTTCTACCGAATCGCGTTCGGGCTCATGACGTTCGTGGGCGCGGTTCGGTTCATGGCCAACGGCTGGATCGAGCGCGTTTTTGTCGCTCCGAGCTACTTCTTCAAGTATCCAGGTCTCGAGTGGGTCGCCGTCTGGTCACCCACCGGGCTCTACGTACACTACTCGATCCTGGCGATCCTTGCGCTCTTCGTCGCGGCCGGGTTCCTCTATCGATTTTCGATCGTCGCGTTCGCTCTCGGCTTTCTCTACGCCCAGGCCATGGACGTTACGAACTACCTCAATCATTACTATCTCGTGGTGTTGCTTTGCGGCCTGATGGCCTTGATGCCTCTCAATGGCCGCTGGTCCATCGACGCGTGGTTGTGGCCGGAACGGGTTCAACGCGACACGCTTCCCGCTTGGATGTTGGGCGTCTTGAGGTTTCAAGTCGCAACCGTCTACTTCTACGCGGCACTCGCAAAGCTCGGAATCGACTGGTTGCTCTATGCGCAGCCGCTCAATCTTTGGCTCACCGCACGTACGGAGACGCCACTGTTGGGACCGCTCTTTGGGCAGCTCTGGGTCGCCTATGCGATGAGCTGGTTCGGTTTCCTCTACGACCTCACAATTCCGCTCTGGCTCTCGATCCGGCGAACGCGCCCGCTCGCGTATGTGGCGGTGGTCGTCTTCCACGTCCTCACCCGGGTGCTCTTCGACATAGGCATGTTTCCGATCATCATGATCGTGACCGCTACCGTGTTTTTCGACCCGGATTGGCCCGAACGTCTTTGGCCGCGTGTGGCGAAGGGGTTTGCTCATCCTGCGCCTCGCACGCCAAGGTCGTTCCGAGCGCCGATTCTCTTGGGTCTCGCTCTCTACGCCACCGTGCAGCTCTTGATTCCCCTGCGCCACTATTTCTACGAAGGCGACGTTCTTTGGAACGAACGCGGGATGCGCTACGCCTGGAAAGTGATGGTCCGCGAGAAGAACGGTAGCATCGACTACCGCGTCCGCCAGAAATCGACCGGTCGAGTCTGGCGCGTGAGTCCGCGTGAATACCTCGACCTGCGACAGATGATGGAGATGAGTGGACAGCCGGACCTCATCGTTCAGCTCGGCAAGCACATCGCCGGGGACTTTCAGCGTCGTGGGCTCGGGCCCGTACAGGTCTTCGTGGATACCTGGGTTTCGCTGAACGGCCGCGCGCCGAGGCGAATGATCGATCCGGACGTCGATATTCTGAACGTCGGCCACGGCGTCCGCGACTGGATTCTCCCCGGCCCAAGCAAACCCCCGCCCCAGCTCAGAGGCTCTTCGTGAAACTCCGTCATACGGCCTGCGTTCTGCTGGCTGTCTCTTCCTTTCACGCGACCGCATTCGCCGCTCCGCCCACCTCGGCGGAAGAGGATTCACGCGCGTCGGATCCCGAGTCGGAGCCGCGAGAGGAGGGCAGCGAAGCCCTGAATCTCGACTACATCGCGCCGGAAGGCCCCGACATAGAGGTGATCTCTGTCTTCGGTCGCAAGGCGGACCTCACTCGGATCACCGGCTCGGCCCATGTGGTGAACGAAGAGCAGCTCGAGCGTTTTGAGTACGATGACATCGAGCGGGTCTTGAGCAAGGTGCCCGGAGTCTATCTGCGGGGGGAGGACGGCTTTGGTCTGCGCCCGAACATCGGTTTGCGCGGTGCCGCTTCCGACCGAAGCTCCAAGGTCACGCTCATGGAAGACGGTGTCCTTTTCGGTCCGGCGCCGTACTCCGCGCCGGCCGCATACTACTTTCCGTTGACCACGAGGATGCAAGCGGTCGAGGTCTACAAGGGCCCGTCCTCGATCCGCTACGGACCGAATACGATCGGTGGGGCCATCAATCTGGTAACCGCCGCCTTCCCGACCGGTTGGGGAGGGATGGTCGACGTGAGCGGTGGCCAGTATCGCTACGGCAAAGCGCATGGTCGCGTCGGCTACGGTGGCGAGCAATTCTCCGTGCTTCTCGAGGGCCTCCGCCTTCAGACCACCGGGTTCAAGGACCTCGATGGCGGCGGGGATACGGGGTTTGGCAAGAACGATACGCTCCTGAAGCTGCGCTACGTCGTCGACCCCGCGTCTTCGGTGTACCAACGCATCGACCTAAAGCTCGGCTACGCGGACGAATACTCAAACGAGACCTACCTCGGCCTCTCGGTCGAAGATTTTCGCGAGACGCCGAATCGGCGTTACGCGGCGAGCCAGCGCGACCGAATGGTGTGGGATCGTACTCAGGCGCAGTTGAGCTATCTGCTCGAGGTCGGCGGACTCACCCTCGATGTGACTGCCTATCGTCACGACTTCGCCCGGAACTGGCGGAGGGTTGGGGGATTCTCCGGGAACGCCGTGACATCGAGCTTCAACACCGTGCTTCGGGACCCGACCTTCGAGATCCTGAGACGGACACTCACGGGGGAGCTCGATTCGCTCGACCCGTCAAACCCGGCCACCCGAAACTTGATCGCGCAGCCCGCCAACGACCGGGATTTCGTCTCCCAGGGGATCGAGGCGCGGGCGGAGTATCGATTCGACACCGGGGCGCTCGAGCATCGTTTGCAGCTCGGCGCCCGTTACCACTACGACCGCATTCGTCGTCGTCAAACCGAGGTCGACTTCGCCATGACCGACGGTGTGCTCGAGCCTCTTCCTGGCGAAGAGCGAATCATCACTTGGAATGCGGGGCGCACCTGGGCGATGGCCGCCTACCTCGCCGACGAAATCACCCTCTGGTCTGACCTCGTCCTGACCCCCGGGTTGAGGGTCGAGCGCATTCGCACGGAGTTTCGCGACCGAACGCCTGAGGATCCGTCGCAGTCGAACGAGCTCTCCGAGCTCACGCTCGTCGAAGCCACCAGCACGATCGCCATTCCTGGGATCGGGCTCTACTACGCCCTGACCGATCAGCTGGGCGTGCTCGCCGGGGTGCACCGCGGCTTTTCGCCGGTTGCGCCCGGTCCCACGCCGGACGGGGAGGTGTCGCCGGAGGACAGCGTGAACTACGAGCTCGGCGCGCGCTTTTCCTCGCGCCGTCTGAACGCGGAGCTGATCGGCTTCTTCAGTGACTACGACAATCTCCTCGCGAACTGCACCTTTTCGGCCGGCTGCGCCGCCGAAGACCTCGACCGCCAGATCAACGCGGGCAGCGTCCTGGTCTACGGATTGGAGGCTTCGCTCGCCGGGGATGCGCCTCTCAGCGACAGCTGGAGCTTCATCTACGATGGCTCGCTGACCCTGACCCAGAGCGAGTTTCAGAGCACCTTCGAGTCCGCCTCCCCGCAGTTCGGCGAAGTCGAGGCCGGCGACTTCATTCCCTACGTACCGCGCGTGCAGGGACATCTCGGCGCCGGAGTCGAAGGGGAGACCCTCGGCTTCTTCGCGTCGGCGACCTACATCGGCGCGATGCTGGACGAAGCCGCGACCGGGAGCGATGAGGACGCCTTCCGAACGGACGATGCGGTCATCGTCGACGTCTCAGCGGCCTATCGGCCCTGGGAAGGTGGAACCCTCTACGCCACGGTCAACAACGCGCTCGATCGCGCGTACATCGCGAGCTATCGGCCCTTCGGCGCGCGTCCCGGGCGACCCCTCATGTTCAAAATCGGCCTACGCCAGAGCTTCTGAGCGCTTTGTGCATCGAGATCTTCGCGGTGGAGCCGCCCGGCGCTCGCGGGTAGTCTCCTCCGCGATGGGAGCCCGCGTTTTCTTGATCCTGCCGCTCATCGCCTGCAGCGCGACGTCTCGGGAGTCTCTGGCTCCCGCAGCGGGCCTGCGTTCGGCGAGTGCCATCGCCACCGACTACCTCGAAGCCCTCGGCGCCGCCGACATCGACCGGGCGGTTTCGCTCGTCCGCGCCGACGACCGTGACCTCGAGCGACTGGCCTGGGAGGGGAACGTGACCCTTGCGCCCGAGGAAGTGCTTTCCGTTGCGAGCGTAGAAGAGCTCGTGGTCGTCAACCTCGACGTGCGCGGGCCCGATCCGACGATGCTCCTGGAGTGCGTTTTTGAGCGGTCAAACGCCGCGGACGTGGTGCCGGTGATCGAGGCCTGCGCGGACGAGCTCCCATCCGCCGAGCGCCCGGCCCGGGTGGTGCTCAGCCGTGACGAGGGTGAGTGGCGAGTGGTATCGGTCAACGCGCTCACCCGGAGGATGCTCGTGTTGCTCGAGCAGCTCGAGGCCACAACCGACGTCGCGGAGCATCGCGCCCTCGAGCGGCGTCTCCGGGCGCTGCGCGAGCGCCTGGCGTTTGTGGCCGGCCCAACGGACCCGGCGGCCGAGCGAGCCCTCGAGCGTCGACTCGCGGACCCGATCGGAAGCCTCGCGGCCCCTGAGCCCGAGCCCGAGCCTCAGGTCGAGATCGTGTCTCTGGCGGACCGGATTGAACGACGAGGCCCGGGCCGCTATCGCATCGACGTTCGTGGGCTCGATCTGCCCCTGGAGGCCTTCACGTACCAGGCGCGCTTTGTGCCCGCGTTTGAGGAGGGGAACGTCGTGGGGATCCGGATCTCGGGAATTCGCCCGGGCTCGGTCTTCGGCAATTTGGGGGTGCACAACGGCGACCTGTTTACGGCCTTCAACGGTGAGCCGATCCGCTCGGCGGAGGCGGCGCTGGCCATTTGGGAGGCTGTTCAGGACGCGACGATGCTCACCTTCTCGTTTGAGCGAGAGGCGCAGGTATCAGATCTCGTACTTGAAATGGTTCGATGAGGCGGGAAGGCGTCGTTCAACCGTCGCCCGCGGGCGACAAAAACGTGAAGACGTAGCGGTTCGGAAACGCAGAGAGGGCGCCCTATTTGTGCTTCATCTTCGCGCCGCCCTGGCGCACCTTGAATCGCGGGTTGCTCTTGCAGATGACGTAGATGCGCCCACGGCGACGAACCACCTGGCAGTCGCGACTGCGGGTCTTGAGGGCACCAATCGAGCTCACGCACTTCATCTTTTTGCTCCTATTGAGGCGCGGGGTATAGACGAGCGCGCCCTGGCTTGTAAAGGCATTTTCCGAGAAAATCCGGGTCCCTCAGGGCCCACACGAGGAGGACGACTGGCATGGCGATGGCACCGGAACCGATGGCGATCCGACTCAACGAAGACGCGAGCGTCTTCTTCGTCGAGTTCGAGGACGGCAAGACCTTCGAGCTCGGCGCGGAATACCTGCGTGTGTGGTCCCCCTCGGCGGAGGTGCAGGGGCACGCACCGGAGCAGGCGAAGCTTCAGACCGGCAAGAAACACGTCAAGATCCGAAAGGTCGAGCCCATCGGCGACTACGCGGTCGCCATCAACTTCGATGACGGTCACTCCACGGGGATCTACTCCTGGGAGTATCTCTACGTTCTCGGCTCCGAGCACGACGAGCGCTGGCAGGAGTATCTCAGCCGCCTCGAGGAGGCTGGCGCCAGCCGCGAGCCCTAGAAAAACCGTCGCCTCGACTAGCGGGAGAGGTTCCGCGTGAAGCGGACCGTGCCGTCGGTGTCGATGAATTGTCCCGTGAGCGCATCGCCGCGGATCTCGAGGTAGAGGAAACCGAGGTCCTCTGCATCTTGCCAGTAGTAGCGATTGCGGTCGTCGACGACTCGCGTCGTGGTCGCACCGGCTCCGCTCACGACGAGCTCCGTTCCGCACCAGGGCTCCTCGAGCCACTGGCGGGAATGGTCATGACCACTCAGATAGAGGTGCGCCGAGCCACACACGTACTGGTCGAAGAAGCTCTTGACCCCCTCGCCGCTGACGATCGGCAGCCCCGGCAGGCCCTCGTAACGTCCCGCGTTCCCGTGGGTGCCGTTGCTGCGGTAGGGATGGTGGCCGATCACGAAAACCCAGTCGGTTCCCAGGTTCGCGACCGCCTCCGTGTACCAATCGCGCTGGTCTCCAAACTCGGTGCGGTCCCACATCAAGGCGTCCGTGTCCAAGACCACGACGCCGACGTTGTTGAAGGTCACCGTGTAGAAGGTGTCCGGCATGTTGAACACGTCGCTTTGGTCCGCGTAGGCCACCTGCATCGGGCCCCGGAACCACTCGAAAGTCAGGTTGCCGTAATCGTGGTTTCCGAGCGCCGCCCAGACCGGGATCCCGAGGTCACCGTACATATCCTCGAACTTTGTTTGCCATTGAGGGTCGTCCACGCTCTCGACACCGTCGGGATAGAAGTTGTCTCCGAGCATCAGCATCGCGTCGCACCCGCCGACCGCGTTGCAATGCGCCCCGATCGCATCGGCAACCGCCCGCTGCCCGTCGTTGGCTTTGCCCGTATCGCCGATCGCAACGAGGCGCGTGACCGGCACGTCTTCCATGGTCGAAGAAGAGCCCGGCTCATCCACCGGGGGCGTCTCAGTGGCAGGGGCTTCCGCGCACGTGCCGCCGTCGCAGGTGCTGCGCGGCGGGCAGTCGATGTCGAAGACACACTCGCTCTGGCTTCTCTCCTCGCCGACGGCGGGGCCCGTGTCACCTATGGCAGTGTCCTGAGTGCCAGAGCATGAGGCGCCAAAAGAGGCGCAGGTCAGCAAAAACGCGCGTAATCGTGTGGAATTCTTCATTTTATCTCATCCCGATGTCGGATTGCGCGCACAGTGTGCCGATCGGGCGCTCACTTGTCTACCCGAGTCTTCTTTGGACAGCACCCGAGGTCGGCCTACACTTCGATCATGCGACTGCTCACCCGATGTTACGCGTGCCACCGCCAGTACGACGTTTCCCATCGACCCCCAAAATCGCAGTTTCGCTGTCGCTGCACCAAAGTGCTCACCGTTCCGGATGTCGAGGCTCAGAGCCACGATGCGGCGGTGGTGCGTTGCTCGGGCTGCGGCGGTCCCCGCCACGGGCAGGAGGAGTCGTGCAACTACTGCGGGGCGACGTTCACGCTGCTGGAGAAGGACCTGCACGTCATTTGCCCGACCTGTTTTACGCGCATTAGTGCGCACGCAAAGTTTTGCCACAGTTGTGCGACACCGATTGTCATCGAGCAGGAGCTCGGCAAGGAATCGAAGCTCGCCTGTCCGGTCTGCGACGGCGGACCGAAGCTCGTGAGTCGATCGCTAGGGCCGTCTCAAACCGCGGTGCTCGAGTGTCCCTCCTGCGCGGGGATTTGGATCTCCCATGGCCTGTTCGAGCGCGCCGTTCGCCACAATCAAGAGCAGGCGGTTCCTCCGGCCGCCGCAGGGGTGCGCGGGGACAGCTCGAAAGTGCATCAAGTGAAGATGCGACGGCAGCAGGGACCGATGTATCGCAAGTGTCCCGAGTGCCAGAATATCATGAACCGGCAGAACTACGCGCGTCGGAGCGGCATCATCATAGACATCTGCGCGCAGCACGGGATCTGGTTTGATGCGCAGGAGCTCGAGGCAATCCTCGAATGGTTGCGCCGGGGCGGTGACGGCGACCGTGATTCGTCCTACGTGCCAGAGCGGGCCTCCGTGCGGGTGACGGACGACGAGGCGCGCGAAGCCGTCGCCCGTGCCACCGTGAACGGACCGACGACGCTCGGCTCCCGCAGGTCCGGCGCGGGCTTCGATGTCGCGGAGGTCGTCACGGACCTTCTCTTTCAGCTGTTTCGCTAGGGGGTGCGAGGCGTGAGCACATCCTGCCTTCGTGAAATCCCCGAAAAACGCGACAACGGTGACAAACCACCTCGATTCCTATGATTTTTCAGTCGAGTATAGTCAAAAGACGCGTGCGACTGCTCGACGATCGGCTAGCCTAAACGACTCAAAGGGAGTCGGAAAGCATGGCCCGTGCTGACGAAGCAGAGCTGAAGGTGGAGTCGCTCCTTCAAAAAGGATTGGACCTCTACGGCCAGAACCGTGTCCCGGAAGCGATCGCTTGCTGGCAGCGCGTACTAGAGCTCGATCCGGATGAGCTCCGCGCCCGCGACTACCTCGAGACGGCGGGCGATGAAGCAAAATTGAACGTGCATGCAGCGCCGCGGCCGGACTCGAAGGTGATCGACCTTCACGCGGCGCGCGAGCACCTCAGCCATACGGTCTACGACAGCAATCGGGAGCGCCGAGTCGACGGCCGGCAAATCGTCGAGCTGATCGAGTCAAAGCGCTATGAGGAAGCCCTCACGCTGCTCTACATCGCGCGCAAACAAGCGCCTCAAGACCCCTCAGTGTCTCGAAGCATCAAGCTCGTCAAGGACCGCCTCACGCTGAAGTATGTCAAACGCGTCGGTAGCCTCGACCAGGTCCCGGCGGTTGTGGCGAGCGAAAGCACGCTTCGTGGTCTCAAGCTCGACGTCGACGAACGGGAGCTTGTCGATCTCATCGACGGAATCGCATCGGTGGGAGACATCGTCGAATGCTCACGGCTCGGGCGTTTCAAGACCTACCGTGGGTTCGCCCGTTTCTTGGACATGGGGGTGATAGCGCTAAAGTCCGGTGAGGGGCTCGACGAGACGTTGAGCCGCGCGCTCACCCCGTCGCAAATCGATGTTCGAGGTGCGGTGCAACCTGCGGCCACCACGCCGCCTGCCCCGCCTAGGGAAAGGAAATCGTCGCCGGACGCGGAGTCACCCGAGAAGACGGAGACCGAGGAGCCACCGGAGCCCTACGTCGACCTCTTCAACCGGGCGACACGTGCATACCTGAAGCGCGACTACTGCGGTGCGCGTGAGTTGTTTCAACAATGTCTAGAAATGCGACCTGACGACCAGCGGGTCCGACACAACCTTCAGAAGCTCGAACAATGAAAACCATCACCATCGCGAGCCAAAAAGGCGGCGTGGGAAAGACGACCATTGCCCTCAACCTCGCATTCGCGCTGTCTCAGCGGCGTCATCGAACCTTGCTGGTCGACACGGACCCGCAGGGAGCGATCGGACTCTCCCTCAAGCGGGAGCCCGGGCCGGGCCTCGCCGGATGGCTCGCCGGTGAGAATACGCTCTCCGACTGCATCGTGAAGACGCGCTTCCAGGAGTTTCAAATCCTCCCGGTCGGGCGCGTACCGCCGCAGGACACACATGCCTTTGCACAGATGTTGAACGACGGCCGGCGCCT